>NZ_JBIXJV010000003.1:0-644871 GCF_052871705.1 Stenotrophomonas sp. LARHCG68
CGTAGATGACCTCGATGCTGGTGCTACCGGTCTGCTTGCGGCCGGCAACGAACTGATCCCAATCGTCGTCGTAATCGGAGATGTCGATCTCCGATGCCTGGCCGTCGGGGAAGCCGACGCTGCGCAGGCGGGTCACTTTGATGACCTCGGCTGCCGCGATGGCAACGAACAGCTGGGAGTGCTTGGACTTGATGACCTGTCCCATAGGGGTTTCCTTGTGTTGTGCCCGTCACCGGGCATGAAAAAAGCCCCTTGCGGGGCCGATGGGGTGCCGTTTTTGATGGGCTATCGCAGCTGCAGCAGGCGCGCGTCGAATGAGATGCCGCAGGCTCCCGTCTCGTCGTCGTCCGGCGGCGGGTTGTAGGACTCGATGCTTCCCCGCCGTTCGATCTCGTCGCGGATCACCATGGCGACCGCGTTGGCTTCCGACATCGTTTCGCCCCAGACAGTGAGCCGCACACGCCAGCCATCGGCCGGCGGCGGGTCGGACAGTTGGGCCAGCGGCGAGCCGTTGACCGTTCCCCAGGTGACATAGGGCATGGGCGTGTCTGCGGGGGCGGTACCGGGAAACGCCCGGACCGGATCGCCCAGCTTCGCGCGCACCGCGTCCGAGCCCTGCAGGATGCTTTGGATCAGGGGAACCATCATCGCCAGCCGGTCTCCTTGGTGTACTTGTCGATGGCTTTCCACGTCGTGTCGATCACGACCTGGGCGGCCTCGGGGCCTTTTGCTTCGCCGGCAGGGGTGAGGAAGGGCTTGGCCGCCATTCGCTTGGTACCGAATTCAAGGTGGCGCCAGTAGTAGGCCCACCCGCTTTCCTCGTATGCCTTGCCCGTCCGCCCCTTCCTGCGGTTCCGCTTGGTATTGGCGTACTTCCTCTGCCTGCCCGTGCGGACACCGACCGTGTAGTACTCGCCCCCCTGGCCTACGCCGGCACGTGCCCGATTCTTGGCGTTCGCTCGCCGCACAACGATCTGCGTGGCGAGGAAGCCGGTAGCGCGCACCACCCTGCGGCGCGCTTCGTCGCGGATCAGGTTGCCGCCCTTCCGCATGCCAGCCTGCAGCGGTTTGCCCTGGACGGCCTTGGGCAGGTCACGCAGGGATTGCAGCAGGCCCTCCAGCCCCTTGATGTCAATGCGCTCAGACATCGGACACCCCCGAATCCACCATCAATGTGAGGTGCCGGCGCGCTGTCGGACCGGGCAGCACCGCCCGGATGGCGTATACGGCCCCGTCGAATAGCACCCTCATCGTGGGGAGGACGCCCGGCAGATACGGAATTTCCATCCTGGCGTCCACCTGCCCGTGCTCCGCCTGCGCGGCGACGAACTCACGACCGGACAGCGGCATGACCTCGGCGGGCACGCCTGGCCGCCAGTCCGCCCACTTCTTGGCGTCGCCACCGAGCGGATCACGCACGGTCTGATACGCCTGCAGGGTGATGCGGTGCCGATACTTACCCGCGCGCCTCATGGGCGAAACCTCCGATACGGGAACGTCAACCTATCCACGGCCGGGTTCTCGGACAGCCTCTCCGTGGCCGCCTCGCGGTTCGCATAGAGGTCAGCAGCCAGAAGCAACACGGCCGCTTTGAGAGCGGCGGGCGCCGGCCCTGGCCTGGTCGTGATGCGGATCGGGTAATCGCCCGACCCGCTCACAACCGCTGCCGGCTCGATGGGCAGCTCCGACAGGTCAGACCCCACCGGCGTCCAGTCGTAGGTTGCCTCCGCAAGCGCATACCCGGTTTGCTGTTCCACCACCTCGCGCGCAGCGGTGATGTACCCGGCGATCAGCAAGTCATCCGCATCGTGGATGACCACCATGTGTCGCTTCGCCTCCGCGACAGAAACCGGCTCGCCTTCCTCGGTGGCGGCCGTGACGAGCCGGAGAGCCATCAGCCACTCCCTGCCAAGGCAGCCGGATGGGTGTCGATCAGACCACCGCGCCGCAGCTGCTCGGCATGCTCCGCTGGCACCCGCACTACCTGTCCGACCTTGCCCAGGTGGTTGTCACTCAGCACCAGCGCCGGGACAGTCTTGCCCGGCTCGGCCTGCTCGGACGGTGGCGAGCCGCTGCCGTCGCCCTCGCTGCCCTCGTCGCCCTGGTCAGTGGCGGGTTGCGTGCTTTCGGGGGCCTCACCTTCGAGTGGCGGCGTGGAGGCGGGGGAAGACGGGTCGTCGTCGCCGTCCTGCGACGGCTCGGGCTGAGTGTCGCCTTCGGCTGCCGGAGAAGCGTCGGCCGGCGGCGCCGGTTCATCCTCCACCTTATCGGCGGGCGGCGGCGGGGTCTTGCTGCTGTTCTTTGCCATGACGTGCTCCATAGCGACGCCCCTTTGCCGGTGCGTCGCTCGGTTGATGGGATCGGGCGGTTAGGCCGCGGCGCCGTGCTTGAAGGTCTTCACAGCACCGCCGACATCGATCAAGTTGCCGCCGGAGCGCATCCAGGCCATGAACCCGACCTGCCCCTTCTTGACATATGCCGAGTCGTTGAAGCGGAACAGGGTCAATCCCAGCACGTCGCGGATCTTGTAGTAGCTGAAGTCGCCGAACGCGATGGAAGTGGCGCCGGCGGCCGGGACCGGGGCGTGCTGGTTGATCTGGATGTTGCGGTTCAGCAGGCGGTCCGGCGCACCACCGGGGTTGCCCTGCTCATAACCCGGCACGAAGATCGGCCGGCCCTGGTCGTCCTTCACCTTGCGCACGAGCTTGAGCATGTCGTCGTGGAACATCCAGCTCGCAAGCTGGCGGTAAGACGAATCGACGCTGTGCTCCAGGTCCACCAGGTCGTCATAGGTGATGACCGGCAGCGCCGAAACGGCACCGATCTTGCCGACAGCGGCCGAGGTGAAGGCACCCGCCGGCTGGCCCACGCCACTGCCCACGGTGTAGTGGCGGTTGGTGACACGACCCAAGCGGGTCTGCAGGCGCTTCTCGATGAAGCCGGCAATGTCGGCGGTGCTGTCCTGCAGCAGCTCCCACGGCACGGTCACGACCTTGGAGCTGTACTTGTAGACCTGCAGGCCCTTGGTGCCGAACTCCACGTCCTGGTCCGTGGCGGACTGGTTCTCTGCAACCAGCTCGCCTTCTTCAGAGGTGCCGTCGCTGGTCGGATATTGCATCGGCTCGCCACCGGCAGTGCTGAACACGTCGGCCACCTGACGCATCCCACCGTAGGCCTTGAGGGCGTCCAGGATCTGCTCGGCCAGCGTGGTGGGCACGGTGTAGCCACCCTGCTCGGGGTTGACGGCCGGATTGCCCGACATCGCACCGTTGACCTGCTTCCACTCCTCGGCGCTGAGCGCCTTGTCGCCGCCGCGCGCCCACTTGTCGAACAAGCGCAGCTCGCCGGACTTGCCCTTGCCTGCGTTGGCCTCCGGGCCGTGCTCGCGCATGCCCTGCTCGCGCAACGCCTCATCAGCCGTCAGGTCCATGACCTTCTGATGGCGGTCGATGGCAGCATCGATGCGCTCGATCTCGGCCACGTTGTCCTCGTACTTCTTCTGGTCCTCGGCGGTCCAGGTGTTGCCGTTGCCGGTGCTGGTGTCCAGCAGGTTGCGGGTTTCCTTTGCCAGCGTGGTGCGGCGCTCCCGCTCGGCCTGAATGTTGAGCTGCATGGTGATTTCTTCCTCTTGGGCAATAAAAAACCGCCTTTCGGCGGCGTCGTTGTCGGCAAGCGGGAGCCGCTTAGACCGGGGCGCGCTCCAGAAGCGCCAGGCGGCGCGACAGTGCACTTTTGTGGGCGGCGATGTCCTTGCCATCATCCGCGCTGTTCTCGGGCCGCAGGAACGCGGCCGGCGTGTTGCTGTAGGCCGACAGATCCCACTTGTTGTCAGCCTTCCTCTTGCTGACCACCTCCACCACACGGTCAGCGAAACCGTACTCCTTGGCTTCGTCGGCGGTGAACCACGTCTCCTCGTCCATCCACTGGACAATCTGCGCCTCGTCCTGGCCCGTGCGCCGGGTGTAGTCGCCAGCCAGGCCGGCGTCGATCTTCTCCAGCAGGCCAGCGGTCTTGGTCATGTCCGCCTTGTTGCCAATGGCGATGGTCCAAGCGTTGTGGATCATGAAGCCGGCGCCCTGGGTGATCTCCACCTCATCGCAGGCCATGCAGATGCCGGTCGCGGCCGAGGCCGCCAGCCCATCGACATGGGCAATGACCGTCGCCCGGTGCTGGGAAATGGCGGTCATCATCGAGCGCGCTGCGAACACGTCACCGCCCGGCGAGTCGATGCGCAGGTGGATCACGTCTGCATCGATACCGGCCATGGCCTGGGCGAACATCGTCTCGTCAATGTCACCACACCATCCACCGATGACGCCGTGCAGGTAGATGGCGGCCTCCTTGCCGTCCGACTCGGCGCGGACGGGCTTGGACTTGCCGGCGTTATTCTTCGCCAGCTGGAGCAGCTTCGGGGTCTGCATCTGGATTTCCTTGATTGTCATTGGGCGGCTTGTTGGCCGGCGCCGGGTCTTTCGGTCGGTACAGCTCGTCGCCGCCTGGGATGGGGCGCAGGTTCTTCAGGCGGCGCACTTCGTTGACGGTCATCCAGCCTTGTGCGCCAGGACCACCCAACGCCTTTCCGAAGTACTCGCCCTGGGTCTTGGAGTCACCAGCCATGAAGCTGTCAACGTTGTGCTCCACGAAGTAGCGCGACGTGCGGAACAGCTTGCGGTTCAGCTCATCACGAAGCCGCTTCAGGTGAGGCCCAAGGGTGTACTTCACGAAGCCAATGCCCATGTTCTCGATGCCGCTGCCAAAGCTCGTCGCCTTGGTCGTCTCACCGATCATGTGGGGTGGCACGCCGAATGCCCTGGCAATGTCGATCACCTGCCACTGGCGGGACTCCAACAGCTGTTGGTCCACCGCGGACATCGTCAGTTCCTTGATGTCGAGCCCTTCGGTCAAGATCAGCGGAATCCGCCGATTGCCCTGCACGCCGCCGTACTTCTTCACCCACGCAGCACGAAAGTCGTCCTGCGCGCCCTGCCCCATCTCCTTCGGCGTTGTGATCGCCACCTCTGGCTTCCCGCCCTCGGCAAAGAACTTACCGGCGTGCTCGTCGCCCTGGATGGCGATGCCAATGCCGTTACGGGCGCCCCACTGGATGACCGACATCCCATGCGTGCCGTTGAAGCCGAAGCCAGGAAAGTGCAGCACGTCATCCTGATCGACAGTGAAGTACCCCTCGTCGTCATAGAACGTGTATTGCAATCGCCGCGCCTCTCGCGGGCTCGACTTCGCCTGCTCCAGGATCATCACCCGGTCCCGGGGCCACGGAATGAAGCCGGTTGCAAGGCCTGCGCGGTTGCGCGTGATGTACGCGACACCATCTCCCCGGAGCAGCATCTGGGCGACCAGGAATTCCCATGCGGTGCCGGCGGTCCATGCGGGAGAGAACTGCTCATTCAGCAGCCACCAATAGTCATGCTCCGCGCGAATGCGGGCCTCTCCGTCACGCTCGAACACCGGGAGGGATAGCTGGGAGATTGCCCCCGCGATCAGGCTCACACAGGCGAACACCGCCGAAACCCGCATGGATGTGGCCGGGCTCACGACCGCGCCCGACGAGGTGGCTGGATTGCCGAAAATCTCGTACATGCGCAGGCTGGACGACGAAACCGTCTCGCCCTCCACAACGTTGCCGATTGTCGGCTCGATCCGGTCCCGCGGGGCCGGTCGCTGGTTGGTTTTGAATAGTCCGAACATTAGTCCATCGCCACGAAGCCCTGTTGGATTTGCGTCGGCTCCTGCACCTGCATCGCGCGAGCCATCGCCATGATTAGCGCCACTGCGCCGTCGATCTTGTTGTCATCACGCTCCTTGCGCGGGTAGACGTTCTCCTTTGCATCAACTCGCGCCACGACGTTTCCGACCATCCACGTCATCGCCCCGTTGCCGTCGTGCCAGAGTCGTCGCGCCAACGTAAGCGCCTCCACTTCTTTCATCGGCTCGGAAAGGTTCCGCACGGACTGTGCCATCTCCACCACCGGCAGGCCCTCTTGCCCAAGCCGGGTCATCAGGTAGGTTGCCTGCGCCGGGTCGTATGCGATGTCGCGCACATCGACGCCGCGAGCCGCCAGTTCCTTCAGCTCCTCCTCAATGAATCCGTAGTCGGTCATGTTCCCCGGCGTGGACACCATCAAGCCATCGAGCACGAACAGCTGGTACTGCTCATTCGCGTCAACGGCCGACTCTGGAACGTAGAACCGCGGGATCGCGTAGTAGCTGTTGTCGCGCTCGAACAGCAGGACGACCGCCGCAACGTCGATCTTTGATGCAAGGTCAACGCCGATCCAGCAGGGGCACCCAGCGAAGTCGTCAATGTCGAAGGCGCGCTTCTGCCGCTGCCAAGCCAGCATGTTCATCCATGCCAGCTTCGCGCCCACCCAGTCGTTCAGGTGCTTGGTGCGGTAGGCACTTTGCTTGCTGGCCGAGCGCTTTGCCTTGGCGAGCATGTCCAAAAGGAACTGCTCGAATACCGAGACCCCATAGTTCGGGTTGGCCTTGCGCAGCACCTCCGGATCGTCCCAGCGATCGCCCTCATCAATGCAGTAGATCGCGGCGAATACCGTCTCGTCGGTCACCTCACCACGCAGGATGCGGACGGCATCACTGCGCATCTCGAAGCATGGACCGGACAGGTTGGTTCCGGCCGTCGTGATGATCGAGAGCAAGGGCTGTTCGCGTGCGCCCATGCCGGTTTCCATCGCATCGACCATGTGGTCGTCGTCGTGCTCGTGGTACTCATCCACTAGCGCGGCGTGGGGGCTGGAACCGTCGCCGGGCTTGCCGATCATGGTCTCGAACTTCGACATGTCCTCCATGACAAAGAGCGGGCCGGGGTTCTTGGGGTTGCCTGCCTGCTCGATGCCGAAGCGAGACCGCAGCGCCGGCAGCTTCTGCACCATCTGCCAGGCAGGCCGGAACACCTCGTATGCCTGCTTTTCGCTGGTCGCGCCCGAGTACACCTCGGCGCCGGCTTCGCCATCAGCGCAGAACAGATACAGGCCACGTGCAGCCAAACGGAGGGACTTGCCGTTCTTGCGGGCGATCTCCTCGTATGACCGGCGGAAGCGCCTGAGCCCAGTCCTCTTGTGAACCCATCCGAACAGATTGCACTCGATGAACCGCTGCCAAGGCTCCAGCACAAGCAGCTTCTTCTGCGAAGCCCACTTGCCCTTCGTGTGCGGCATCTTCTCCATGAAGCGCACCGCACGATCCGCCTTCTCCGCGTCGTACTTGTAGGGCCAGTCGGCCCCCTTGCGCTTCAGGTCATCGAGGAACCGCTGGCACGCCAATCGGATGTACTCGCCGGCAATGATCTTTCCAGCCGTCACGCCTTTGGCGTAGGCCTTGGCTGATTCGGTCGGCGTCATGGATCAGAACTCGTCGAATGGATTGCCCTCCGGGGTCTTCTCGGTCCCCAGCTTCTGGCGGTCGGCCGGGGTCAAGCCCAGGCGCGCCAGGCAGCCGATCAAGTGGGAGTACTTTGCCGCGACGAACTCGCTGGGCTTGGATCGGAACTCAGCAAGCAGCGATGACGCCACTTCCATGATGAAGCGGTCGGCGATGGTCAAGACACCCGGAAGGGCGCATTTCTCCAACTCCTTCCACGCCTCGGCAACTCCGGCCGGTAGGTGCGAGGGCGGCTTGCCCAGGGGCTTACCCGCCTTGGGCGCCTCCTTCTTGTAGCGCTGCGGGTCTTTCTTGGTCGCGCCCTTCAGCTCGGCCAGCTCCCTCGGCTGTCGGTGACGGGCCATCGGCCTCCCCTCGCTGTTCAGGTTTCTGTGGATAACTTTTGAAAATCAAATTCTGCGGAAGCGCGAAGAAAGGGGGGCGCGCGTGTCGGAAGGCGTTCAGGTCGAACTTTTACCCTCCCCCACGCCTCCCCGTTCAGCTTTCTGTGGATAACTTTCATGCCCGTGAAACATTACACTCCCTCGCGCTTGTTCCACGGATTGCGCCCAAAGCCGCCGTTCTCCCGCGCTGTCTTCGCGCTATGGCAGCCGTGGCACAGGGATTGGAGGTTCTCGTCCGCGTTGTTCGCCGAATCGCCGTCAATGTGGTCCACGTCGGTAGCAGCTCGCACCCTGTCGTTGCTTGCGCATGCTCTACACAGGGGCTCGCGGGACAGGTGTGCCTCACGGATACGTCGCCAGGCCGTTGAGTTCGTCGGCAACGCACGTCGCGCCTGCCTGCGCTGCACCTGCTTGGCCGGTTCCTTATAGGGGCGCCAGCCGGCGGCGCGATGCTGCGGGGGACGGACCGGCATCAGTACGGCCGTCCATCCAGATCCACGCGCTCCGGCGTCTCGCCCTCACCCTCCACCGGAATGCCCGTTTCCTCGCCCAGGAGCTGGGCCACCGACTGCACGAGTAGACCGACCTGGGCGGCCAGCTGCCCAATCTGCCTGCCCTGCTCCTCGACAACCCCAACCAATGCGGCGATTCGACCATCGGCATCCATCAGAACTCCTCCACGTCCCAGCCACCGCCGTCCCGCTTGGCCCTCACCTTCACGGCGAGGAACCGGAACGGATACATCGCCGCGGCGATCTTGATCTTGGCCCTGGCATCGTCCTGCCAGAACCCCTTTACCTCGTGCAGCTCCATGACACCGTCAGCGGCCAGCACTGCGAAGTCCGGCGTGTAGAACGTGTTGTCCGCGAGCCGCAGCTTGATGCCCTCGAACTTGTGCCAGAGGATCTGCCCGGCATATTCCAGCGCGCGCAGCCTGTCGGCATAGGCCTTCTCGGTCTTGTTCATCTCGCCGGCCTTCAGCCGACCCAATGCGAGATGCCCGCCGCCCTTGCCCCGCCTCATGCTCTGCCACCGCCTGGGCGCACCCGGCACCAGTGCAGGGCGCGGCGCACCCAGAACTCGACGCGATCCCAATTGGGCTTGAGGCCGGTCATGCCGGCGAACAGGACGACAGAGCGGATGTACCACTTCAGCCACCAGCGGACTCGCAGTTGCACCACTACCCTGCCCGCGCTCACGGCTCAGCCTCGACCGCACAGCCCGCGGCGATCACTGCCTGTCGGTCTGCCAGCCAGCCATTCCACAGCCAGTCGATCACGGCTGCGTCTGCGTCGGCTGCGCCAACAACTCTCGCCGCGCTGTCGTAGCGCCCTTGGGCGTCGGCTTGGCCGGCATCGGGGGCAACACCACGGGTGTCGGCTCCGGCCGCAGGACAGGACCACCGTGGCTGCAGCTGGACATCACCACGGCGCAGAGCAGCGGCAAGGTCAGTTTGGGCACGCTTCGCATCGTTCAGGGCCTCCTGGTACTGGGTATCGGCGGCACGCCGGCTGGTGGCCAGCGCTTCAGTAGCTGCCTGCGCCTTGGCTGCCGCGGCTGCGGTGGAATCGGCCAGGCGCTGCAGGGTTGCGGCATGGGCGGCGTTGTCGGCGGCGCGTGCGGCAACCACCGCGGTGTACTCGCCCCGCCAATGCCCAGCGCCCCAGCGGTAGCCGAGCGCCACCAACAGCAGGGCCAGCGACGCGATCAGGCCCCAGCGGATGAGGTTTGCGTAGGGGCGCAGCGGATCGAAGTTGATCACGGGGCCTCCGGCGGGATCACCGCGCCAACCTTGCGCATCGCTGATTCCAGCGTTTGCACCCGCATGCGAAGCCGATGGGCTTCTTCTTGGGTTTGCATCCGCAACGTGATCTCCTCCTCCAGTCGCTTGCGCAGTTGCTGGTGGCCCTCCTCCGTGATCTTCAGCCGCTCGCCCATGGATGCCAGCCCTTCCCGGAGCTGATTCAACAGGTCGATGTTCGCGTCCGTCTCGGTGCGGTCCTTCTTTCGCGTCTTCAGGACGCCCCAGATTTCGCGGACCGCCCACATGGCAAACAGGCCACCAGCGGCCCACCACGGGGCAGTTGCACCCGGCGCCGAGTCGATCATCAGGACACCTCCCCGCCGGCCTGGCGATAAACGTCCAGAAGCCGGTCCAGCTTCTGCTCGTGCTGGCCGTAGCCGGCACCCGGCAGGCTGGCCCAGATGTTCCGCACCTTGGCGATGGCGTCGGCGATCCTGCCGGCCTGGATCAGCGGCAACGCCCGGCGTTCCCGGATCTGCTGCAGCGCGATCAGGTCCTGGCTCAACGGCGAGAAGTCGCGCAGGTTGAGTGTCTTGCGGTAGGCGTCGTAGTACCGGCGCAGGAGCTGGTACCGGCCCGCGGCCGTGGACTGGATGCCCAGCTTCGGCAGGTCGACCAGCACGCGCGGGTGGTCAGCGTAGCTGCCGAACAGCTGCCCGCCGACGATCACGTCATAGCCGCGGTCGCGGGTCGGCTGCCGGCCGTTATCGGTGCCTTCGGACCAGGCCAGCATGTCCAGGAACGCCACGACGTTCACGCCGCCAGCTTGTTGGGGGGTGATCTGCGCCATGGGAATCTCTGAATGCCCGCCAGCGGCGGGAAGGGGTTATCGGGATTCGGTGTGCCAGCGGCCGTTGCCCTGCTCCACCGTCTTTCGCTCAGGGAGCGAACGCCAGTACGCGGTCCAGTCGCCTGAAAACACGGTCTCCACCAGCCGGGAAATCTCGTCCATCGGCCCTCGCGGTGTGCCTGAAACGCAAACGGCCCGCCGGTGAGGGCGAGCCGTTGAAGTCACAACTGTTGCAACTTAGCCGGAAATCTACACTCCCGGTCCCACTCCGTCAAACGAAATCGAGATCACGGCGAACCCACCCCCTCGCTTCTGCCAATCGCTCGCGGTAGGCCTTTCGCTCCATGCCAAAGTCCTTGGCCTTGTCCGATTGCCGGCCGAAGGTGCAGTACTCCGTTCGCATCACCCGAGCCAGATCCATCTCATCGCGGCTCAGCTTGAACACTGCGCGTTCCACCCTTTGCGCCTCGGGTGGCACGCTGAAGTCCGGCGCCAGAATCTTCGCCGCACCCGTGCGAGTCTCCGAACAGCGGACCGTGTCTGCGGCCCAGGTCGGGACCACCCTGGCCACCCCCCTCTCATCCAGAAGCCCCGCCTCCTTCCCCATCATCTGCCGACGGGTCATCCCGCCGCGGTCCATGCTGGTGGTCTGTCGGATCGTCTTGGGCCGTCCCAGATCCGCGAGGCTCGACACGCCATAGAGGCCTGCGCCGGCCTCCAGTTCCTGACGCCGGGGGCCGTAGTAGTAGCCCCAGAGCCTGAGCAGATTATCGAAGTCTTCGCGCTTCATCGGCTGCCCTCCCCGGTCAATGCCGCGATCATCTTCTCCAGCTGCGACGCTTCCTGACGGGCAATGCTGGCCGCCGTCCGGTACACGTCGCCGACGAAAGAAGCCCGTCCCCTCCCGTGGTTCATCACCACGTCGCTGCGGGCTGCCTGGGCATCGAGCCTGGCCGCGAGGTTCCGCAGCGCCATCGGGCCGTTCGGAATCAGGTCAGTCTTCATCGCTCACCCCCATCACGAATCCCCTTTGTGCCCGGGGCTGGGGTGACGATTGCCTCGCCTTTCGAAGCGTTCCGCTCCCAGCAGATGGTCGGGGCGGAGGGGCTTCCATCGGGGTGAATCGCTGCATCGCCATGTCGGCGTGCAGGTAGAACTCACCCAGTGCGCCGTTGCGATGTTTTGCAACCTTGGCCTTCACCGTCGCGCGGTCGCTCTTGTCCGGGCGATGCAGGAAGATCACTACGTCCGCGTCCTGCTCAATGGCACCGGAGCCGCGCAGGTGTTTGAGGTCAGGCTCGTCGTCGCCGTCTCGGTTCAGCTGCGACAGCAGGATCACCGGCACCTTCAGCTCTTTGGCCAGGTTCTTCAGGCTGCGGGTTACGTGCTGGATGCCCTGCTCTTGGTTCTCGTTCTTGGGAAGATCGATGTAGGTCAGGTAGTCGATCGCGATCAGCGCCAGGGGTTCACGCGCCTTCAGCTGCCTGGCGCGTGCAGAGATCGCCTCGACATTCAGCCCGGACGCGTCGTCAACGAACAGGCCCAGTTTCGTCAGCTTCTTGAAAGCGTCCGTAGTGCGCGGCCAGTCTTCTTCCTGCATCTTCTTCGGCTGTCGGATGTGGGCAGCGTCGATCTGACCGAGATGCGAAATGGCGCGGTCTGACAGCTGCTCGCCCGACATTTCCAGCGACGCAAACATTCCGGTGCGCCCCACCTCGGGACTGGTCGCGTGAAGGATCGACTGCATTGCAAACGCCGACTTGCCTACGCTTGGCCGTGCCGCAACGATGATCAGATCCGTGTCTTGCCAGCCACCCAGCAGGTCGTCCAGCGGCTCATAGCCGGTCGGGATGCCGGTCATCTGGCCATCCTGCTCGTACCGACGCATCAAGCCCTCCTGCGACATCCTGGCGAACTCGGAGATATGGCGAGGCCCGGCGCCGCGGACCCGTGGTTCGCACTCGGCCAGCCATCGCCGCGCGGTGGCGAACGCATCCTCGGCAGTGGTCAGGTTCGCGATCGCGCGCCCGACCTTCTGGAGCCTTCGTAGGCAGCTCTTGCTCGACAGATGCTCGGCATAGTTTCGGATGTAGCGCGCCGTGCCCACAGAGTTCGCGTCAATGTCCATGGCGAGCATGGCCAGATGCGGGAACGTCTCGCCGATGCTGACAGCGTCCGCCGCCTTTCCGTCGGTAATTTCCTGAACCAAGACCTGGAACAGGTCGCGGTTGTCGTCCCGCTGGAAGTCAGCCGCGGCAAGGATGTCCGCGGCCGCCCAGTAGGCATCGCGATCGCGGAGCATGCACGCAAGCACTGCGCTTTCGGAGTCAAAGCTGGGCCGACTCATCCCTGCTGCTCCCCTTCTGCGGCAGCCAGCAGCACGTTGGCAATCTGGAGGAACCGCTCGTCATCCACCAGCGTCTTGAGCGACTGTTTCCAGCGCGCGTTCCGGGGATTCGGCCGGTCTCCGCGCATCCACGGATCTTTCAGGCACTCGGTGAAGTACAGCCGCCAGAACTCCTCCGGCTCGTACTCGATCTCGTTCTCGGCGCACGCCTTCTTGGCGTCCTTGTCCACCTGCTGGAGGCGCCGCACGAACTTCGGGTTCATTGCCCGACAGGCGATGCAGCCGGGGCGGCTGCCAAGAAGCTCGTTGTAGACGTCCTGGATGATCTCCGGCGTGGTTCTTTCGTCGTCAACCTCGGGGGTGCTATCGACCGATTCCGCGTCAGCGGAAATGCCACCATGGATCTCCTGATGGTTATATGACGGATTGGGTGCAGCTCCTGCACCCCGTTCGGTCGTCATTTGCACCCCGTTGGTGTCGTCATTTGCACCCCGTTCCCCCGTGCGGCGTGCAGCTCCTGCACCCCGTTCGGCATGGACGCGCTCGGATTTCGTCATCACGATGTCGTAGCAGATCGGTCGGCGGTCAGCCCGGTCGATGTAGGCCGCGACGATCTTCTGGTTGCCCCGCCTGATCTGCCCGCCCTTCTCCAGCAGGCCCAGCTTCGCCCGCACGGTGCGCGGGGAAAGCCTTGTGTCCCTACAGAGTCGCTCGACCGATGGGAACGCCGCGCAGCCGTCATGGTCGGCATAGTTGGCGAGGCACATCAGCACAAGTTGCGCTGTAGCGTCAGTGACGGCCGACTGTTCGATGGCCCAAGCGATAGCTTGAATGCTCATGCCTTCGCCTCCAGCTCACACGCAGCTGCAGCGATTCGCCACGTGTCACCGCGTGATACACCATCGGCACCCCTTGTTAGCCACCCTTGTTCCACCGCAAGTTCAACGTGCCGAATTACCGTCGCGCGATTGAGGGATGCATAGGAGGCCAGCCTCTTATACGAGGGGAGCGCACCTTCGCCGTGCTGGTTCATGTAAGTGCCAATAACCAGCAGCACCAGCTTCGTTGATGAGGCAAGGTCTGACTTTGTGACAGCCGCCTGCCAGGAAAAATGCTGGCTCATGCGACAACGACCTCCGGAAAGGCACGCAGCACCAGCGTCACGAACACCTCGATGTGACGCTTGGTGATCCAGGACTTTGGGGTCACCTGCTGCACCCATTCGAGCGCCTGTCGAAAGTCGCGCAGGTAGAAGTCGTACTCCGGCTCCATGCCGTCCGGGTATCGCTCGCGGTCGAAGAACTCGACAGCGATGCGGCCATCGTCCAGGCGCTCGCCCAGCCGGACAAGCGGGAACTCACGCTCTCGGTGAAGTTGCTGCGTCAGGCCGTCCAGCACGTCCGCGATGGGCCGCAGGCCCGGCTGGCGCAGGGAGTGATTTGACACTGGGGTAATTTGGCGTTGCATAATGGCCTCGGTCTCAACGAAGCCTCGGCACCTGTCCGCCAAAGACAGCCGGGGCTTCGTCGTATCTGACGAATGGATCGCGATTGCGATCCGCGTTGCGCCAGACGCCCATGCACCCCCAAGGATAACCGTGCATTGCGTGGTCGCCGTCCTTGATGCCCTCGCACCCAATCCGTTGGGTGAGTACCGCTTACCGCCGGTGCGTGGTGATCAGCTCGATCCCAGCGCCACGGCCTTTCCTACTTCCGAGCTGCCTACGTCCGCGCCAAAGGCGATGACCCGGCCGTCGCTGTCGAATTGCTCGGGGAACTTATGGGCCAGTTCAAGCTGCCTGAGTCGCGGGATCGGCTTGTCCTCCCCCCATTGGCCAACGGCCCAACGTCCGATCCCGAAGATGCGAGCCAAGCAGGCGTCACTCTTCAGGCCCAAGGCCAGCTTCACAGAGGTCTTTGTCATGTCCATGCGAATGATTGTCTAGATCCCTAGACCAATAGTCAAGCAAACTATTCTCTCCGCCCCAAAAAGAATCTAGACCAATGGACACAATGGCCGACCGCGTCCGCCATGCCCTGGCACTGCGAGGCATGACTCCAAGCGACCTGATCAACCGGAAGGTGTTGAGCAAGGCTGGCGTCTATTTCATCCTCGATGGCACCACCAAGGCCGACAAGATTCGGGCGGCTACCCTCGAAAAGCTCAGTCACATTCTCGGCGTGAACGCGGAGTGGATACAGCACGGCAAGGGTCCCATAGAGCCCAAGCAATTCGTGTCAGTGAGCGACGACGACTACACCGACGTAATCGGCTATTCACAGTCGGTCGGCCTTGGCGCCGCCGGATCTGAGGCGGTCGAGTATGCGGAGACGCACAGCCTGAAGTTCAAGAAGACCAGCCTGCTTCGTCGCGGCATCCTCAATCGCCCCTTGGCCGTCTACTACGGCAAGGGCGACAGCATGGAGCCGACGATCGAGGACGGCGATGCCATCCTGTTCGACACCAGCGACACCCGCGTCGTGGACGGCGTGCTGTACGTGATTCAGGTCGAGGGCTTGGCCAACCCTGAGTACTACGTGAAACGCGCCATGCAGCTTGAGGGCCGCACCTACTTCGCAAGCGACAACCCTTACGGCGACCACAACTGGAAGAAGCCGAAGGCAATGGACTCGCAGCGGGAACCGATCACGGTCATTGGCCGTGTCCACTGGATTGGCGGGTGGGCCGATTGATCGTCCTCAGCGACGCCTGAACCTGTTAAGAAAAATAATAGTCTAGTTCTCTTGACGTTTTCGTCTACTTCCCTAGACTAAAACCCCATCGCGCTGATCCACAGCGCAGGGGCAGGAAGATGGAACAGCAAGCACAACTTGGCCAAGTCGCAACGACCCAAGGCCAGTACTTCTCGGATAGTTCGACGTACGCCGCGATCCTGCGCACAGGCTGGATTGTCCTGGCAGCTTCAGCGATCTTCTTCCTGCCGCTCCGCCTACTGCAGATTGCTGGAGGCTTGGAGTGAGCGGGTCAGCGCTTACCGTCGCCTTTGGTGATTCGGCTCAAGCGAGACTCGGAAGCAGCCTGATCACTGTCACCACCATCCTCGGCTGCAACTCGCGCGAGGTGCTCTTTCGCCAGCAGAACCACGAACTGCTCGACCGTGAACCCTTCAGAGTCGGCCTCGGCCTTCAGTTTGAGGTAGGCCTCTGGTGTGAACGTCACTCGCAGGTGGCCGGAGTCACCTACTGGGAGTGTGACGAACTCATCGCCGCTTCTGAGGTGCTCAACAGGAACGGCCAGCACGTCAGCAAGACGTTGCAACACGCCGGGGCGTGGGAATGCCACTCCCTGCTCATAGCGGGACACCTGGCTGTAATTGATGCCAGCTTCAGCCCCGAGCTCTCTCTGAGTGAAGCCCGCACGCTCACGCGCCTGTCGTAGGCGATCAGCGAATCCGTCTGCAAATGAACTTGTTGCCATGCCGTAAGGGTACGCGAAACGCAACAAAACCCAAAATCTTATTGACAACAAAACTCAACACAACAATACTCAACTCAACAGAACTCAACGTCATGAGAAAGAAGCAGCTAGTCATCCACATACCGTCCGACCTAAAGGAATGGCTCCGCGAGGAAGCGGCAAAAGATGACCGCTCCGTGTCCTATGTCGTGGAGAAGCTCCTGCAGCAAGGCCGAGAACTCATCCAGCAGAAGGAACCCGCTCCGTGAACAACGTAATTCCGTTTCAGTTCGACAACATCGCCGTCCGCGCCATGGAGATTGATGGAGCACCTTGGTTCGTTGCCAAAGACGTAGCGGTGGCACTTGGCTACGCCAATCCGCGCAAAGCGGTGCGAGACCACTGCAAGAACGCGCAGCCAGCAGGGGGGAGCGATTCGTTCCTCCCTGGCCTTGACCCTCAGGCGGTCATCATCAACGAGCCAGATCTCTACCGCCTCGTCGTGAAGAGCCAGCTCCCGGACGCCCAGCGCTTTGAACGCTGGGTCTTCGAAGAGGTGCTGCCGACCATCCGGAAGACAGGAAGCTACGGCGCGGCTAAGCCTGCAATCAAAGACCCGCGCCTCGCAGCCTTGGTGGAATCGTTGATTCGCCAGGATGCCATCGAGCAGGAACAGACACGCCAGTCCGCCGAGATTGCGCGTCTGCAGGAGGACTTGGCCGTGGTCGAAGCCCGCACCCAGCCGGAGAACAAGCACTTCACGGTGATGGGCTACGCCAACCTGATCGGCGTCTCGGTGGACATCAAGGCCGCTTCAACGTTGGGCCGGCGGTGCGCCGCACTGTCGAAGGAGCGTGGGACAGCGATCACCGATGTTCCCGATCCCAGGTTCGGCCGCGTGCATGCCTATCACGAGTCGATCCTGCAGGAAGTGCTGCAGGAATCGCACTGATCCCACCACCCCACCCAACCGCAAGGAAGAAGCCATGAGCAGGAAAACCACCGACAACGCCAAGGCCCTCGCCATCGTCGGAACGCTCGGTGCCATCGGGCTCAAGGCAATCGAGTACCAGAGCGCCGTCGAGGCGAAGAAGAAGGCGGCCGTCGAGTTCGGCAAGGCTTGCGCCAAATGGAAACGCGAGCACAACCTGGAATTCATCACCAAGAACTCAACTGATTGGCAATGGATGATGCACAACATCCCTGCCGAGGTATGGGCACTGATGAGTGCGGCCAAACGCAACGAGCGCAACGCACGTGAACGCCTGTTCCGGGCATGCAAAAAAGCCGCTCACCTCTAAGCACGCACTGATTTTTAACTCCGCCCAATTGCACGCATGCGAACTCCCACGTTTGCATGGTGGGCAACTGTTGCCCAAACAACCATCAAGGAACCAGTGAGCTATGTGTAGGAAAACCCTGAATGGCCGCCCGCCTTCGCCGATCCCCGGCTCCGTTTCACTGCGGATGGCGCTCGGCGAAACGATCCACGTCGGCCCGGACATCAACGTCCGCCTCATCAAAGCCGACGCCGGCCACGCCGTTTTGTCCATCTTCGCTCCCCGCTCGGTGAGCATCGACCGCGAGAAGAACTTTCGCTCCAGCAAAAACAGTGACGGCCAGGGCGCGCCAACGCCCCAGCCGTCTGCCACGAATTCCCCGTCATCGACCAAGACTCAGGAGTGACCACATGGCGAAGCACACTGTAACTCAATCCCCGGCGCGCGGCGTCACGCTGGATCAGATTGATGAGATCAATCAGATCGTGAGCAAGATCATTGCCGTTTCCGATGTTCTTGGCACTGGCGGCATGAGGGACACCGGCGACAAGACCATCCCCGCCATCGGTCACGACACCTTTCTCTCTGCATGCCGTTTGCAGGAACTCCTCGAAGGGCTGCAGCCCACCGAGAACGCAGCGCCAGTCGCCGTACGGCAGGCCGCTTCCCAGCCGGGAAGGCCCGCGTTCTCCCGCGAGATCCACACCATCCTCGTGCAGGCGTCGGCCATCGTGCAGGTCATCAACACGGCCGCATATCAAGCAGATGGCGCTGAAGGAATTGGCGGCTCCGCATGGGCAGTAACCGACATGCTGAAGAAGGTGGAGGAGTACATCGAAACCTCGTTCCAGGTGAAGGATGGTGACGAATGAACATGATGGGCATCGTCCAATCCCTCACCAAACACACGTCAACGGGCAGCGGGACCACCGAGTACAGCGCCGTAGGAAAGCTCACGACCGAAGACCTGCTCTCCGCACTGAAGCACATCGACAACACCCGAGACGCTGCGCTCAGCGCACTCCACAACGCCGGCGACCTGATCTCCAGCGTTGACCGGCTTCGCGGGGACTTCGATCACAACGGTGCCGGCTGGCTCGTTATGCATATCACCGACGGGCTCGAAGCCATCCTCGACCTGAAGTTTTCTGTCACCAGGGAACTCAACTCGCGCGGCTTCGATTGCACCGGCGAAAAGCTGAAGGGAGGGAATCGCAATGGCAGGTAAGGTCACAACGAACGCCGAGTTCCACTTCATCCCGACTGATGAGAAGCATCTGTTCAAGATCGCCGAAGGTGTCAGTGCGATGTTCGCGTTGTCCGTCGCCGAGCTGGCCGGAGATTTCGTCCATCGCTACTTGCAGGAGGCGATGGCGAACAACACCACCGGCATCAACGTGGAGATCCACTACGACGACGTGATGGTGCTGGACCTGCTGATGCAGATGGCTGCGTCCCTTCGTACTGCTGCGGGGGCAACCGCATGAACGCAACCGGCAACACTGCCGCCGAGAGGCCGACCAGTACCCACCCCGTGGCTTGCGACTGCTGCGACAAGGAAACGCAGTTCTTCGGTAGCGGCCGCCATTGGCGCGACCTTTCCTTCGCCTCGCTCCCCTATGTCATCCGCAGAGACTGCAGCAATGCATTCGGCTACAAGGGACCGAGCCGCGAGCAGGCAACCAAGTTCATCATCCGCCGCGCCGCTCGCTTCGGAATCCAGTGGGAGGAGGCCGTCAAGGCACAGCTGGGGTGGCCTGTATGAGCGCGATCACCAGGTACAGCGCCGACGTGGAAGCATCGGAGATGGCCAACCTCAGCACCGCGATCAATGGAATCGCCGCAACCATCGCTTCAGCTGCGGATATCGTGGAAACCATCATCGAGAGTGAGGACATTCATGCGGGCAACATTGCGCATGGCGTAGCGGAGCTTCTGCATCTGCAAAACAAACTGCTCGGCAGCCTCGCGGCAATGGTCGATAAATCCAGACGGGCCAGTTCCGGGGGTGCAGGATGACCATCGGAATCGATCTTCCTCACCTAGTCCGCTCCCACCGGTACGGCCACCGCCTGATGCCCATGCCCGAGTTCCGGGCGCGGGAGCAGATAGCAAGTCTCCGGGCGTCCCTGCCGCGTGCAGGCGCACTGGCTCGGCTGTCGTCCACTGGCGTTTCCATGAACCTCACCAACCGCCTGCGAGCTGAGTTTGGCGCGGACAGTGAAGGCTACGTCCCCGCAGAGCATCTGGATGCCATCACGGTCCTGCTGATCGAACTCCATGCCCTGGTGCGCTCGCTTGACCCGTCCCTATCGCTGGGTGACCTGCGTAAGTGGATGAAGGGGGCAGTCGGCGGCGGTCATCCCTTCCCGCCCAAGAAGCGCGCCAAGCGCCCCATGAAGCCGAAGTGCTGGTGGTACGAATACGGAGAGAACAATGTCCACTAACGCCGACCTCATTGCCGAACTGCGCTCGGCTGCTGTCACCCTGCGCACGCCGACCGGCTCGCTGTTGCCGGCACAGGATCGCATCACCGCCGAGCTGATCGAGCGCGCAGCCGACGCCTTGGAAGCGGCCGGTCGCGCGCCGCGCCCGCCCGAATGGTCCGACCTGCCGGCATGGGTGCACTTCATCGCCATGGATAGCGACGGGCGCTGGCACGGCTTCGGACGCGAGCCCTACGTGGAGGATTCCTTCGGCGGCACCCTCATGGGTTGGGATGTCGTGGACGGCGGCAGCATGGCCTACCGCGACTACAACGCCCCGCACGTCGCCGGCTGGCGCGAGTCGATGCAGAAGCGCCCGTCACCAACGGTTTCGATCACGGTGGCCGGCGCGCCGCTGAGCGCCGAGCAGAAGGCCAACATCCTGCACCAACTCGAGCGCGAGGGGCTGTCATGAAGTACCGCGTGATGATCGGCAGCACCCTTGCCAGCCCGGCGCCGCTCCCCGACTGGGAGTACGCCACCTACACCCGGCGCTGGCGCGCAGCCATTGCAGCGTGGCTCTACAACCTGTTGTGGGGACTGTTAGCCGTCGCCTATGTCGAGGAGATCGAATCGTGAGCGAGAAGGAGATCAAGCCTGCAGTTGTTGACCACACAGTGGCGGCGCATGTTGCATGCGAATCGCACGGCGACCGCTACGGAATCGATTGGATCTGGCATCACGACGGCATTGGCTTGCTGCACCCGCAATCCACAATCGACCGCCTCACAGCTGAGCGCGATGCGGTGCGCAGCGCACTGGGCAACGACGCGCTCAATCGCTTCATCGAGAAGCATGGCAAGCCAGTACCGCTGGTTGTAGCACTGCACGAACTCTGCGCCGCTGCTATCCGTGCACGTCGCTGTTTGGCGTGGGCCTGCGAGCAGCGTCCCGAATTCAATGCGGAGTATGAGGCGCTTGATGCTGCCATCGACGCAGCAAAGACGGAGACAGGCACATGAAGCCCAACCTCACGCGCGCCGAGGTCAACCACTTGCGCCGGCTGCTGGGCTACGTGCGCTGCGAGATCGGGCAAACGCCCGACGAGATCGAGGAGACGTTGCGTGGCCTCAACATGCCCGAGCCGAGCCCCGAGGCGAAGGCCCGCCTACTGGAGTGCCACGCCAAAGCCGCAGCCGTGCCCAAGTACGTCCGGGCGGCGGTCAAGGCGCTGGAGAAACTGCTGGTGAAGCAGGATGGCGTGGTGGTCGATGTAGCACCGTCCGGGCACCGCCCAGCCGCAGCCGTAGAACTGCCGTCGCACCGCCCGGGCACTGCCGAGATGGTGTGGATGGGGGTGGATATGGGAGCCGGCGACGACATGACGGCAGGCGGCGATGGATGGTCCGACCGAGCCAGGCCGCTACCTGTTCCGCAGTATGGAAAACAACTACGAGCCCGAGGAGGTCACCGTGTCGCGCGAGCGGTGCAGCGGCGGCGAGCTCCTGATCGTGGACTGTCCGCATCTCGGCAGGACCGCCCTACCCCAGTACCACGATCAGCTCACGGACCCGAACTGGAAGAGTCTGGGGAACGGACAATGAGCAGTGTCATCCAATTGCATTCAACCCGGCGCGGCCCTGGCAATCACCCGGACGCTGTGTTCCTCGCCATGGTGATCGGAACCGGTGCGCCTGCAGCGTTGCGAAAGGCTCGCACCAGGCTCTGGATGGATCGCCCTACGGAGCGCGATGGCCGCTACGCAGTAGTGGGCCGGCAGCTGCTCCACTTGGCAGGCTGGAGCACCTGCGCACTGACAGTCAGTGTCATGCGCCGGAGCCTGACGGAGGGCGTGGCAGATTCACCTGACGAAGTTCTGGAGCTACCAAACTGGCCCTACGACGTGTCGAGCTGGCCAAGCACTTGGCTCGCTGACGCCCCCTCGGAGTGGCACCTAGCGATCGATCAATGGAAGGAGGTCGCCAATGACGCAGGCTGACCTCGGGCCTCGCAACGCCAGCTCGCACGTCGATGTGGACTTGGCCAGGCCGACCTTCAACGGGCTCACGTCCGCCCTTCACTTCCTCGATTGCGGGCGGACAGATGCCGCCGAGATCAGCCTCGACGGCGCTGAGCGCTGGGCGCGCGCGTCTCGCATCACCCTGCAAACGGCTGAGGAAGCCGCTGGCGGGCCGCCCGAACAGACCGGGTTTGTCGTGACCTCAGAAGAGTTGCGGGAGATTCATCTTCAGGTGAAGGAAGCGCATGAACTCATTCTTTGCGGGCGCGTCCGGGCCAGCATGGAAGCAACATTGAACGCTTGGCGCCGGGCAAAGGTTGCCACCGAGTGCTTGGAAGCAGCTGCCTCCATCAATGCAGTGGGGGGGCATGCAAATGTCCTGCATTGACCGCCTGCTCTGGCAGATCACCGCCCGCAATTGGATGGGCTGGCCGACCGAACGCCGGCACCGCCTGACCGGCAAGTACCAGCACATCCGCTACAACGAAACCGGCGTCTGGAAGGACGGGCGCCAGAAGTATGGAGGGAGCCCGAATGGCCGATAACGAATCACCGGTGTCGCCGGTCATCTTCGCGGCGACCAGCCACGAAGGCCTGAGCGTGACCACTGCCGATGGGAAGCCGGCGCAACTGGCCGTGCTGGACTGTTCGGGCGGCGTGCTGGCAGCTGGCCAGGAGGTGGCAGCGGCGGCATATGAGGCGTCGATCCGGTCGTACCGAAACTTCCTGATGGGCTCGGGACATCTGCGCGTCCTGAAACAGCCCGGAACCTGACCGACAGAGCCCAGCCAACCAGCTGGGCTTTTTCGTGCCCTGAAGTAGAAGTTTATTTCCCCAGCCCTATGGGCAGCCAAGGCTGACGAAGCCGACTTTGGGGTTCAGCTGGGACATGTTCACGGAATTCTGGGGGCCGGGGCCGGAATGACCACAGGGCCGGAAAGCGGGCGATTATACCGGTCACCCACCGCCCTGCCCTGCAACTGGCTTAATGCGCCCCCACAAGACCATGATCGACGCACAAGCCCCTCATCCGCCCCTTCGGGGCACCTTCTCCCGCTGGCGGGAGAAGGGAGCGCCGCCGCCTGTGCCGTGCATGCATGGCCCCGCTGTGCCGCGCAGCCACCGTCCCGTACCGCAGAAAGCGAAAGCCCCTCTCCCGCACGCGGGAGAGGGGTTGGGGTGAGGGCCGCTCTCCAGCACCCGTCCCAGAATCCAAAGCCCCCCCATCATCCGTCCCTCCGGGGCACCTTCTCCCGCCGGCGGGAGAAGGGAGCACCATCCCCGACTTCCCCCTCAATTGGAGCTTCCCCCATGTCCCAATGGATCACCCTTCCCACTGCCCTCGGCCCGGTCCGCGCCTGGCAGGCGCTACCCGCGGGCACTCCGCGCGCCGGCCTGGTCGTCATCCAGGAGATCTTTGGCGCCAACGCGCACATTCGCCACGTCGCCGAACAGTACGCGGCCGAGGGCTACGCGGTGCTTGCCCCGGCCTTCTTCGACCTTCTGGAACCGGGCCTGGAGCTGGCCTATGACGCCGAGGGCGTGAACCGCGGCAAGGAACTGGTCACCGCGCTGGGCGTGGACCGCGCGGTCAGCGTGGTCCAGGCCGCCGCCCAGCAGCTGGAGCGCCACGGCAAGGTCGGCACGGTCGGCTACTGCTGGGGCGGCACCATTGCCATGCTGGCCGCGCAACGGCTGGGCCTGCCCTCGGCCAGTTACTACGGCGCGCGCAACGTGCCATTCCTGGACAGCCCGTTCAAAGCCCCGGCAATCTTCCACTTCGGCGCGCAGGATGCCTCGATCCCGCCGGCCGCCGTTGCAGCGCATCGTGAAAAGCAACCCACATTGCCGGTATATGTGTACCCGGCCGACCACGCCTTCAACCGTGAGGTCGGCATGCACTACCACGCCCCCAGCGCCGAACTGGCGCGCGAACGCACCTTGGCCTTCTTCAGTGAGAACCTGCGATGACCGAAGCTGTGACGTCCGATTTCGAACTTGATTCCCGCCTTGCCACCGACAGCGTGCTGATCGCCGATGGCCCCCTGTCCCAGATCCGGCTGATGAACGACGACCGCTTTCCCTGGGTCGTGCTGGTGCCCCGCGTTGCCGGGGCCAGTGAATGGATCGACCTGGACGGCGCCCAGCAGCGCCTGCTGCTGGCCGAGATCAACCAGATCTCCCAGCACCTGAAGCAGAAGCCCAACGTCAGCAAGATCAACATCGGGGCGCTGGGCAACATCGTGCGCCAGCTGCACGTGCACCTGGTGGGCCGCAACGAGAACGACCCGGCCTGGCCGGGCCCGGTCTGGGGCAGCGGCAAGGCCCAGCGTTTCGATCCGGACGTGCTGGCCGAGCGTGTCGAAATCTGGCGCCAGCGGCTACGATAGGCGCCTCACCACCAACGGACACTGCACGCCGATGCGCTCCAACCTGATCGCCGCCCTGATCCTGATCATCGTCGGCCTGTTCTTCCTGGCCAAGAACCTGGGCTGGATCAACGGCAACATCGGCTCCATGCTCGCCACCTGGTGGCCGGCCATCCTGGTCGCAGTGGGCATCGGCATGCTGTTCGGGCGGGGCAAGTAAGGCCGCCGCACCTGCCGCAGAACCGGCGAAAAACAAAAAGGGCGCGGAATCCGCGCCCTTTTTCGTTGTCGCATGCCGGACTCAGGTGCGCGGCAAGGTCACGCCGGTCTGGCCCTGGTACTTGCCGCCGCGGTCCTTGTACGAGGTCTCGCAGACATCATCCTTGTCGGCCTGGAAGAACAGCATCTGTGCCACGCCTTCGTTGGCATAGATACGCGCCGGCAGCGGCGTGGTGTTGGAGAACTCCAGCGTCACGTGGCCTTCCCATTCCGGCTCCAGCGGCGTGACGTTGACGATGATGCCGCAGCGCGCGTAGGTACTCTTGCCCAGGCAGACCACCAGGGTGTCGCGCGGGATGCGGAAGTACTCCACCGTGCGTGCCAGCGCGAACGAATTCGGCGGGATGATGCACTCGTCGGCCTCGATGTCGACGAAGCTCTTCGGGTCGAAGTGCTTGGGGTCGACGATGGTGGAGTTGATGTTGGTGAACACCTTGAACTCGCGCGAGCAACGCACGTCGTAGCCATAGCTGGAGGTGCCGTAGCTGACGATGCGGCTGCCATTGACCTGCTTGATCTGCCCGGCTTCATACGGCTCGATCATGCCGTGCTGCTCGGACATGCGGCGGATCCAGCGGTCGCTCTTGATGCTCATTCAATGGTCCTGATTTCGTGGGATCGCGCAGCCTGGTGCGCCGGTCGGGGCACGATTCTAGCGCAGGGGCCTTGTATCGCCGAGCCCGAGCCGGGGCTGCCACGGCTCGGCGGGCAGCGGCCGGACGACGCCGGCAGCCGGTCAGATCAACGAAGACACGATCGGGATGCTGGCGCGTGGGCGCTTGGCCAGTTCCTCGGCCATGCGCCGAGCCGCGGCCAGGTAGGCCTGGGCCGGTGCGGAATCCGGTGCAGCGGCCACCACCGGGGTACCGACGTCCCCTTGCTCGCGGATGCTGATGTCCAGCGGCAACGCGCCCAGCAACGGCACGCCGTACTGCTCGGCCATGCGCTGGCCGCCGCCCTCGCCGAACAGATGTTCGGTGTGGCCGCAGTTGCTGCAGGTGTGCACGGCCATGTTCTCGACGATGCCGAGCACCGGAACCTCGACCTTCTCGAACATTTTCAATGCCTTGCGCGCATCCAGCGTGGCGATGTCCTGCGGCGTGGTGACGATCACCGCACCGGCCACCGGGATCTTCTGCGACAACGTCAGCTGGATGTCACCGGTACCCGGCGGCAGGTCGATCAGCAGGAAGTCCAGGTCGCCCCACAGCGTGTCGTTGAACAACTGGGTCAGCGCCGAGGTGGCCATCGGGCCACGCCAGATCATCGGCGAGTCGGGCTCGATCAGGAAACCGATGGACATCGCTTCCACGCCAAACGCCCGCAACGGCTCGATGGTCTTGTTGTCCGGGCTCTCCGGACGGCCACTCAGGCCGAGCATGGCCGGCACGCTCGGCCCGTAGATGTCGGCATCGAGCACCCCGACCCGCGCCCCCAGCGCGTGCAGCGCCAAGGCCAGGTTCACCGCGGTCGTGGACTTGCCCACCCCGCCCTTGCCGGACCCGACCGCAATGACGTTGCGGATACGTGAATGGGGAGAGAGCCCCTTTTGAACCTTGTGGGATGAACCCAATGCGATCGAA
The DNA here is from genome assembly GCF_052871705.1 of Stenotrophomonas sp. LARHCG68. Classification (NCBI taxonomy): domain Bacteria; kingdom Pseudomonadati; phylum Pseudomonadota; class Gammaproteobacteria; order Lysobacterales; family Lysobacteraceae; genus Stenotrophomonas; species Stenotrophomonas sp. LARHCG68. Next base: position 26,115 of record NZ_JBIXJV010000003.1, read on the forward strand.
CCGCCCACCACAACCTCAGCCTTTCAGACAGGGCGCAACTATAGCGCCTCGCCCGCATGACATCCCCCACCCGCTTCCGATCGGCACCTGCCTTTCCGCACTACGCGCTGGGTGGCGGTTCTGCTACCTTTTCCGTGTTGTCGTTCCATTCAGCAAGCTTGTGACCCAAGCAATCAACGTGTCCAAAGGATGAGATATGCACGTGGTTTTCGGCCGTACCTTGCTCCTCACTGCTGTTTCACTCGCTGCAGCCAACAGCTACGCAGAGTCTTCCGGGCCGATTGCCATCGAGGACCTGGCGCGGCTGCCCGCACTGCAATCGGTGTCGATGAGTCCTGACGGGAAGCACCTCATCGCCCTGGTGCCTTCACCGAAGAATGCGGAAGAAACCGCATTGGCCACCTGGGACACCAGCGCGCTTTCGTCCGGCCCCAAGGTGGTGACGCCGTCGGGTGATCGCATGAAGTTCATTGCCGCCGGTGCCCTGAAGTCGGACAAGATTCTGGTGATCGGCCGCCAGGAGTGGACCGGGCAGCTGGGCGGTTGCGGTGAAGGCAACGCGTCCGGCGCGACCAAGACCTTTGTCGTGAAGACCTACCTTACCGGTGACGATCAGAAGGAGTTCAACGAGGCCTTCACCGACAACACCCGCAGGCTCGGCGTGAGCGAGCAGACCCAGCGCTGCCTGGAGCTCGCTGGCACGGCATCGCTGGTGAACATGCTGCCGCTGGACCCGGACCGGGTCGTCATCCAGCAGCTCAGCGAGCTGAGCCTGACCTCGAACTACTACCTGTACAACCTCAAGACCAAGGAAACCGAACTGCTCTTCCGCGGCGGTACGCGCGCCTCGCCAGCCCTGTTCGACTCGCGCACCGGCAAGGTGCTGGCGAAGTCCCAGATCGAAGCGGCAGGCAGCGACTATGAGCAGCAGGTACTGATCCTGGACCCGACCTCGGGCCAGTTCGTCTTGCAGCGACCGCTGACCACCAAGCTGTCCGACCGGCATACGGTTGAACTGGCGGGTGTGGATGACGCCACCGGCAAGTACTACGTCTTGACCGACCTGTTCTCGGACAAGGTGCAGGCGCACCTGTATGACCCGAAGCAGCAGAAGTTCGATGCCGAGCCCGTGGTGGCCAACCCGGAGTTCTCCATTGCCCGGTTGATCTTCAGTACCCAGGCCAGCAACTTCAACCAGGTGCTGGGCTTCGTGATCGACGGCCCGTCACCGCAGACCGTCTATGTCGACCCGACCCTGAAGGCGATCCAGGACAACCTCAAACAGGCCTTCCCCAACAAGCAGATCGATATCGCGCGCTACACGGACGACTTCTCGCGCATCCTGTTCAAGACCAGCAGCAACGATGCCCCGTCCAGCCACCATATCCTGCTCGACAGGAAGAACGTGGTGAACCTGGGGAGCGAGCGCCCGTGGGTCGGCGAAGGCCGGACCGGCGAGGAGCGTTGGGTCACCTACACCGCGCGTGACGGCCGCCAGATCCCGGCCATCCTTGATCTTCCAGCAGGCTGGAAGCAGGGGGATCCGGCCGCACCGGCCATCGTCCACCCCCATGGCGGCCCGTGGGCACGGGATTACATGGGCTGGGACGTGTCTGGCTGGGTGCCGCTGCTGACCTCGCGCGGCTATGCCGTGCTGCGCCCGCAGTACCGTGGCTCGGCCGGCCTTGGCCGCGACCTGTGGATCGCGGGCGACCGCGAGTGGGGGCAGAAGATGTCCGATGACAACGATGATGCCGCGGCCTACCTGGTTTCACAGGGCATCGCTGGCAAGGACCGCATCGCCATCTTCGGCTACTCCTACGGTGGTTTTGCCGCCGCAGCCGCAACGGTCCGACCGAACTCGCCGTTCCAGTGCGCGATCGCGGGCGCGCCGGTCACCGACCTGGGCCGCCTGGGTACGTCCTGGAGCGACAACCGCCTGCAGCGCATCCTGCAGGGCCAGACCGTGAAGGGCATGGACCCGCTGAAGAACGCCGCCAATGCCAACATCCCGGTCATGCTGTTTGTCGGTGACCGCGACGTGCGCACCCCGGCGTTCCACGCCCAGGGCTTCTACGATGCGGTGAAGAACAAGGTGCCGGCCCAGTTCCACCTGATCGCCGACCAGCAGCACAGCATGCCGTGGTACCCGCGGCAGCAGCGGGAAACCCTTGGGCTCATCGAGAATTACCTGAAGAGCGATTGCGGCCCCGGCGGGCTCTGATCCCCGGCTGTATCGAAGTACCCAACCGGGGAGCGAAGGCTCCCCGGTTTTTTTTTGACTGCCAGGGACGGGGGATCCCTCGTGGCCGGCCATCGGGGCTGTTGTGGGTACCGCGGAGGAAACCGGGGGACAGCACCGCCGACCACGCCGATCCTGTAAAGCCGCGACCACCGGGCACCTCATTGCCTCGAATTCATATATGTGAATGAGAGGAAGTGAGATCAGAAAACCGTTGCAAGCGCAACCCCTCCAACCTACATTCGCTTAACCAGCCCATAACGCTGGCGAAACATTTTGCTGAACATTTTTCATCAGGAGAGAGCCGCATGAAGATGTCCGTCCAACGCGGACTGCAACAGTTGCCTTTGGTAATTGCTGTCGTCGCAGCACTGCAAGTCGTTCCGGCCTTTGCCCAGGAGCAATCCGAAAAGACCGAAACCACCAGCCAAAGCGCAACCTCAAGCGAAAAGGCCAAGGATCTCGATACGGTCACCGTCACGGGCTCGCTGATCAAGCGCCCGGAGTATGAAACCACCTCGCCAGTGCAGGTGATCTCGATCGAGAAGGGCTTGGCCGCAGGCCAATTTGATACCGCCAGCTTCCTGCAGACCTCGGCTGCCGCCGCCGGCTCCACCCAGATCAACAACCAGTTCGGCGGCTTCGTCGTCGAAGGTGGTACCGGCGTGCAGACCGTCTCGCTGCGTGGCCTGGGCTCGAACCGTACGCTGGTGCTGCTCGACGGCCAGCGCCCCGGCCCCGCCGGTACGCGCGGCCAGGTCGGCTCGTTCGACCTCAACGTCATCCCGCAGGCCATCCTGCAGCGCATCGAGCTGGTGAAGGATGGTTCGTCCTCCATCTACGGCTCCGACGCGCTGGCCGGCGTGGTGAACCTGGTCACGCGCAAGACCATGGACCGTCCGGAAATGACGTACATGATGAGCGTGCCGCAGCATGGCGGCGGCGAGCAGTTCTCCGCCTCGATCGCCAACGGCTGGAACTTCGACAACGGCAGCATCGTCGCCGGCGTCCAGTGGGACAAGCTCAACGCGCTGACCAACGGCGACCGTGACTACTTCTCCTGCGCACAGGACCGTGTCTGGGGCACCGATGGCAAGCGCATTGACCGCGTGGACCACTCGATCCTGGAAGGCACCCCCCTGGCCGGCTGCAGCGCGGGCAACCTGTACGCCAACACCATCATCAAGCTGTTCGACTCGCGCGTGCGCTACGTGCCGACCAAGGACGGCAGCACCATTGGCCCGTTCCCGGGCTACAAGCCGCGCCCGTTCCCGTCCAAGAGCTATGCCAACTCGCCTGAAGCTTCCTATGAGGACGTGCTGAACTACGACTTCCTCAAGAACGGCGAAGTCATCAACGAACGCGAGCGTGCCAGCTTCTACGCGGCAACCGACTTCAGCTTCGACAGCTTCAGCTGGAAGACGCAGTGGTTGTACAACCGCCGTGAGACCAACGCCCACAGCTACCGGCAGTTCTTCCCGATCGTCTACAACGAAAGCGACGACGACTACTACCAGCCGATCATGCCGTTCGTCGATGACCAGAAGGTCAAGGTCGACTACTTCTACGGTGCCACCAAGTTCGACGGCATGTTCAAGGGCACCGACAGCTGGGCCTGGGAAATCAACGGCACCTACAGCCGCTCCAAGGGCAAGTACGGCAACCTTGCGATCGACACCGCGCGTACCGGCGACCTGGGTGACCCGATGGGCGGCGATACCACCCCGGTGAACTACTTCGACCCCGGCTTCCTCAGCGGCGAGCGGATGGGCGAACTGGTCAATGCCATCGGCGTCTGGGCCAACGGCAGCACGATCTACGAACAGTCCACCGTCAACGCGGTGGTCACCGGTGATCTGTTCGGCCTGCCTGCCGGCAATGTCGCCGGTGCATTCGGTGCGGAGTTCCGCCACACCAAGATCGACGACCAGCCGTCCGACCTCTCCAAGCAGGGCCGGATGTGGGGCTACAGCTCGGCCAATGAAACCAAGGGCACCGACAACGTCAAGGAAGCCTTCGCCGAGTTCGACATCCCGCTGCTGAAGGGGCTGCCGGCCGTCGAATCGCTGTCGGTCAACCTGTCCGGCCGCGTGTTCAAGTACGACTCGGTTGCCGATTCGGACAACGTGTGGAAGGCCGGCCTGAACTGGCAGATCATCCCCTCGCTGCGTGTGCGCGGCACCATCGGCACCTCCTACCGTGCCCCGGGCCTGTACGAGCTGTACCTGGGCGACCAGACCGGCTACCAGACGCAGGCACTGATCGACCCCTGCATCCTGTGGGGTGACAGCAACAACCAGTACATCCGTGCCAACTGCGCGGCGGCGGGCATTCCGGACGACTATGCCGGTGGCTCCTCGAGCGCGACCGTGTACGAGAGCGGCGGCAAGGGCAAGCTGAAGCCGGAGACCTCCAAGGCCAAGACGCTGGGCCTGGTGTGGACCCCGACCTTCGCCGACCTGAACGTCGCACTGGATTACTTCGACTACGACGTCCGTGGCGAGATCACCCAGCTCGGCGCTCGCAACATCGTGTACAGCTGCTACGCCTCGCCGGTCTATCCGAACTCGTTCTGCGACCAGATGGAGCGTAATGCGCCGGATGACGCATCCGCCCCGAACTCGATCGTCAACATCTACAGCACCTACGTGAACATCAACCGCGAGCGCACCCGCGGTTACGACCTGCAGGTGAACTACGATCGCGACTTCTCGTTCGGCAAGCTGTCCGTTGACGCGCAGGTCACCTACACCATCGAGGACTCGTTCCGTCTGTTCGACTCCGCCGCCAACAGCGGCATCTCGACCGACGAGCAGATCGGCTACATCGGTCGTCCGAAGACCGTGGGTATCGGCAACGTTAGCCTGAAGCGTGGTGACTGGACGTTCAGCTACCAGGGCCAGTACGTGAGCAGCACGTCCAGCAAGGACTACGACCGCACGTTCACCTACTCCGGCTACCAGAACGCGACCCGCGACATCAAGGCCGGCTGGCAGTTCCTGCACCACGCCTCCGTGGCGTATGAACAGGGCGACTGGGGCATCCTGTTCGGTGTCCGCAACCTGTTCGACAAGGCGCCGGACCTGGTCTCCTCGGGCCTGGGTTCCGATGCCGCCGTGTACGGCAACGTGCCGGTCTACGCCTCGCAGTACGACTGGTACGGCCGCACCTTCTTCGCGCGCGTGCAGTACAAGTTCTGATCCCTGCGTTGAAGTGGCAATACGAGGGAGGCGACGTCATGTCGCCTCCCTTTTTCGTTGGCGCGCGGCGCTTCTGCCCGGTCCGGCGGCCGCAGACGGGTCGCCTTCAGATCTCCGCCGCGATCACCTGCGCCGCATTGTGCCCCGGCGCCCCGGTCACGCCGCCGCCCGGGTGCGTGCCCGACCCGCACAGGTACAGGCCGGGGATCGCGCCCCGGTAGTTGGCCTGGCCCAGCATCGGGCGGGCGCTGAACAGCTGGTTGAGGCTCAGCGCGCCGTGGAAGATGTCGCCCCCGACCAGGCCGAAGGTCCGCTCCAGGTCGAGCGGGCTCATGATCTGCCGGCCCAGCACCGCGTCGGCGAAGCCCGGCGCCTGTCGGTCGACCGTTGCGATCATCAGGTCGGCCACTTCGTCGCGGTGATCGTCCCAGCTGCGCCCGTCCGGCAGCTGCGGTGCCACATGCTGGCAGAACAGGCTGGCCACATGCTGCCCCGGCGGTGCCAACGAGTCGTCCAACGTGCTGGGAATCAGCATTTCCACCACCGGCTCACGCGACCATCCATGCTGGCGTGCATCCAGGTAAGCACGGTCCATGTAGTCCAGGCTCGGGGCGATGATGATGCCCGCGGTGAGGTGATCGCCCTGCCCCGGCAACACCGTGAAATCGGGCAGCCGCGACAGCGCCACGTTCATCCGGAACGTGCCCGAGCCACAACGCCAGCCGCGCATGCGTTCGCGCGTGGCGGCCGGCACGTCGGCCGGTTCAAGCAACTGTTCGTACAGCAGCTTCGGGTTGACGTTGGCCACTACCGCCCTGCCGCGCAGCACGTGCCCAGCGCTGGTCACCACGCCGCAGGCACGGCCCTGCTCGACCAGTACCTTCCGCACCCCGCAGTCGGTCCGGATCTGCACGCCGGCTTCCTGCGCCGCACGCGCCATCGCCTGGGTGATCGCGCCCATGCCGCCGATCGCGTGCCCCCAGGCACCCTTGACGCCATTGCTCTGGCCGAACACGTGGTGCAGCAGCACGTAGGCGCTGCCCGGCGAGTAGGGGCTGGCGTAGTTGCCGACAATGCCGTCGAAGCCGAACAGCGCCTTGATCGGCGCGCTCTCGAACCAGCGGTCCAGGTACTCCGCCGCCGAGATCGTGAACAGGTCCAGCAACTCCTGTTTCAACCCCGCGTCCAGCCGCTGCAGCTGGCGGCCGAGCTTGCCGGCCTTCCACAGCGCCGGCAGCGCCTGCAGCCAGCCGCCCTCGCCCACGTTTGGCGGCGCCTGCAGCGCCTGCGCCCGCAGCACGTCGGCAAACACTTCCAGCCGACGCTCGTAGTCGGGCAGCCGCTCGGCGTCGCGGGCCGAGAACTTCGCCACTTCGGCCTGGGTGCGACCGCCGCCGGCCAGCAGGTACTGGCCATCGGGCAGTGGCAGGAAGTTGTTGATGCGCCGGGGCACCACGCGCAGGCCGTGACGCTCCAGCGCCAGGTCGGCGATCACCTGCGGCTGCAGCAGCGACACCGTATAGGAGGCCACCGAGTTGCGGAACCCGGGATGGAACTCCTCGGTCACCGCCGCCCCACCGACGACTGCCCGCCGTTCCAGCACCAGCACCCGTTTGCCGGCCTTGGCGAGATAGGCCGCGCACACCAGCCCGTTGTGGCCGCCGCCGATCAGGATCGCATCCCACTGCTTGCTTGATGTCTGGCTCATCGCGCCTGTATAGCACCCACCAGCCTCCTGCGGCGCACCGGTGGCTGCGCCCGGCGGGCATGACCTTCGACACCCTTTCGGTGACAGTTTCAGGCGTATCTTCTGGTGTCGGCTCCGCCCCGGAGCCCATTTCGTGCTCTGAAATCGGCCTGGAGGCCTATCCCGTGATCGTTCGCAAACCCCAGATCCTGCTGCTGTCCCTGGCCGTCTCGGCCGCGCTGATCGGCTGCAAGAAAGAAGAGACCCCGGCCGCTCCGGCCGCCGCACCGGCCGCTGCCGCCGCCACCGAACTGAAGCTGGACGAATCCAAGCTGCCGGCCTACAACGCCTTCACCGCCGCCGACCTGGACACCAGCAAGGACGCCTGCACCGACTTCGGTGGCTACGTGAATGACAAGTGGCTCACCGCCAATGCCATTCCGGGCGACCGCACCAGCTGGGGTGCCTTCACCATCCTGGACGAGCGCTCGGTCGCCGTGCAGCACCAGTTGGCCGAACAGGCCGCCGCGATCAAGGACGCCACCGGCATCGAGAAGATCGTCGGCGACTTCTGGGCCTCGGGCATGGACGAAGCCAAGATCAACGCGCTGGGCATCACCCCGCTGCAGGGTGACCTGACCGCCATCGACGGCCTGCAGGACGGCGCCGCCATCGCCAACTACCTGCGCGGCACCGCCGCCAAGGGCGAGAACTTCCTGTTCGGCTTCGGTCCGGAAGCGGACTTCAAGAACTCGACCATGAACATGGCCTACGCCAGCCAGGGTGGCCTGGGCCTGCCGGACACCACCTACTACACCGACGCCAGCAAGGCCGACAAGCTCAACGCCTACAAGGCCCACGTGGCCAAGGTGCTGGAGCTCAGCGGCGTTGCCGCCGCCGACGCCGCCAAGCAGGCCGAGGAAGTGATCAAGTTCGAGACCCGCCTGGCCCGGGCTTCCAAGTCCAGCGCCGAGCTCTCGCGCAACGTCGAGCTGTACTACAACCCGGTCACCATGGCCGACGCCGACAAGCTGACCCCGAACTTCAGCTGGACCGAGTTCTTCAAGGCCCAGGGCATCACCGCACCGGAGAAGTTCTCGCTGGCCATGCCGGCCTTCCACGAGGAAGTGAGCAAGATGCTGGGCGACACCGACCCGGCCGTGTGGCGCGCCTACCTGCGCTTCCACACCGTTGACGGTGCCTCCCCGTACCTGAGCGATGCCTTCGTGCAGGAAAACTACGCCTTCTACGGCCGCGACCTGAACGGCCAGAAGGAAATCAAGCCGCGCTGGAAGCGCGTGCTGGGCACCATCGAGAGCGATGCCGGCGAAGCCTTCGGCCAGATGTACGTCAAGGTCGCCTTCTCCCCGGAAGCCAAGGCCAAGATGGAAGACCTGGTCAAGAACCTGGCCGCGGCTCTGAAGGACCGCATCCAGAACCTGACCTGGATGAGCGACGAAACCAAGGCCAAGGCCATCGCCAAGTGGGAAACCTTCACCCCGAAGATCGGCTACCCGGACAAGTGGCGTGACTGGTCGGGCCTGAGCACCACCCACGATGACTACCTGGGCAACGTGCGCGCCGCCAACGCCTTCAACTACAAATTCGCGCTGTCCAAGATCGGCCAGCCGGTGGACAAGACCGAGTGGGGCATGACTCCGCAGACCGTCAACGCCTACTACAACCCGCTGCAGAACGAGATCGTGTTCCCGGCCGCCATCCTGCAGCCGCCGTTCTTCGACCCGAACGCCGACGACGCACTGAACTACGGCGGCATCGGCGCGGTGATCGGCCACGAGATGACCCACGGCTACGACGACCAGGGCGCCAAGTTCGGCCCGACCGGCAACTTCGAGGACTGGTGGACCGAGGCCGACTCCAAGGCCTTCGGTGGGCTGACCAGCAAGCTGATCAACCAGTTCAACGAGTACAAGGTGGGCGACCAGAACGTCAACGGCTCGCTGACCCTGGGCGAGAACATCGCCGACCTCGGCGGCCTGGCCACCGCCTACGATGCGCTGCAGAAGGCATCGGCCGGCAAGGAAGACCCGAAGGTCGATGGCTTCACCCGCGACCAGCGCTTCTTCTTCAACTGGGCCACCGTGTGGCGCACCAAGTACACCCCGGAGAACGCCAAGGTCCGCCTGGCCACCGACCCGCACGCACCGGCGCAGTTCCGCGCGATGGGCGCGCCGTCGAACCTGCCGACCTTCGCCGCCGCATTCCAGTGCAAGGCGGGTTCGCCGATGGTCCGCGCCGGCGACAAGCAGGTGGTGATCTGGTAATCACCGCCCTGCGGTGAGGCAACACCCGAAGGCCCGGCATCGCCGGGCCTTCTTCTTGCCAACGCGCAGGAGCGGCCTTGGCCGCTCCTGCCTCGCTGCTCCCGCCGGGCTGCCAACGTGACCGGCTTCGCGGCCAGGGCCGTTGCTCCGCCTGGATGCGCAACATTGCCCCGGCGGCTTGTTAAACTCCGCGCACTTTGTCCTTGCGTGGATATGCCCCAGATGCCAACCGTTCGCCCGCTTTCCCTCGCCCTGGCCCTGGGCCTGGTGACCGTCCTGTCCTCGACCGATGCCGAGGCCGCACGCAAGAGGTCTTCGGCCCGGGCCCCGGCAGTCAGCGCAGCCTGTACCGACTTCTACGAAACCAGCAACGCCGATTGGCTCAAGGCCAACCCGGTGCCGCAGGTTGGCGCCACCACCACGCTGGGGCAGCTGGCCAACAACACCCGCAACCAGCAGCTGCAGCTGCTGGACCGCGCCATGAATGCCCCGCAGGGCAACGTGCAGAAGCTGCTGGGCGACTTCTGGGCCAGCGGCCTGGATGAAGCAGCGGTGGAAGCCGATGGCTCCAAGCCGATCGCGCCGCTGCTGACCCGCATCAACGCGATCCGCAAGGCCAAGGACATCCCGGCCTCGATCGCCGCCCTGCACCAGGTCGGCATCCCGGTGGCCTTCAACTTCGCCCCGGACGTGGACCTGAAGGCACTGGACCGCCACATCGGCTACTTCATGCAGGGCGGCATGGGCCTGCCCGACCCCGCCTTCTACACCCGCACCGACGCCGACACCGTGGCGCTGATGGGCCGCTACCGCGGCTACGTGAAGCAGGTACTGGCCCTGACCGGCACCCCGGCCAACAAGCTCGACGCCGAGTCGGCGCTGGTCATCCAGCTGGAAACCGAGCTGGCGCGCAGCGCGCAGTCGGTGGCCGACATCAACAACCCGTTCAACAACTATGCGCCGGTTGCCACCCGCGACCTCAACAGCCGCTACCGCAACCTGCAGCTGGACGCCTTCCTGAAGGCCCAGGGCGTCAACGACGACCTGGTCTCGCTGGCCGATGCGGCGCTGTTCCAGCAGCTCAACGGCATGATCACCCGGCTGCCGGCCGAGCAGTGGAAGGCCTACCTGCGCTGGCGCGTGGGTGATGCGATGGCCCCGTACCTGTCCAAGGCCTACCGCGATGCCGAATTCGAGTTCCGTGGCCGCGTGCTGCGCGGCCTGACCATCGCCCCGGCCCGCAACGAAGCCGTGCTCGATGCCATCAACGTCGCCGCTGGCCCGATGCTCGGCCACGAGTACGCCAGCACCTACATCAGCCGCGACGTCCGCCGCCAGGCCGGCGTGATGGTCGACCAGGTCCGCGAGGCGCAGATCGCCGCGGTCAAGCGCAGCACCTGGCTCAGCGCCGAAGCCAAGACCGAGGCCGAAGCCAAGCTGGCGGCGATGAAGATCGAGATCGGCACGCCGCTGCGTGACCTGGACTACACCGTGCAGCCGATGGGCCGTGGCAGCTTCGGCGGCAACATGCTGATCGCCTCGACCTGGCGCCACGCGCAGGAAATGAAGCGCATCGGCAAGGGCAACGCCGACCGTCGCTGGGACGTGCTGCCGCAGCAGCCGGCCATCGCCTATGACATCGCGCAGAACCGCCTGATCGTCACCGCCGCCGCGTTGCAGGGCCCGATCTTCGCCGAGGCTGCCACCCCCGCCGAGAAGTTCGGCGCCTTCGGTGGCCTGGTCGCGCATGAGGTCAGCCGTGCCATCGACGCCAAGGGCGCGATGATCGACGCCAGGGGCGAACTGCGCAGTTGGTGGACGCCGGCCGACAAGAGCGCCTGGACCCTGCTGGGCAACCGCGTCGCCGCCCAGTACGGCGGCTACGCCTTCCCGGGCGTGAAGGACGCCAAGGTCAACGGCGAGCTCACCCGCGACGAGAACCTGGCCGACATCTCCGGCGTGGAAATCGCCTGGGAAGCGTTCAGCACCTCGCCGCAGGGTACGGCGGCATCGGCTGCCGACAAGCAGGCATTCTTCAAGGGCTGGGCTGGCCTGTGGGCGCAGCAGCTGTCGCCGAACGAAGCCGTGCAGCGCCTGGCCTCGGACGTGCGTGCTCCGGGCCGCTGGCGCACCAACGCCCCGCTGTCCAACCTGCCGGCCTTTGGCGCGAGCTTCAGCTGCAAGCCGGGCCAGCCGATGCAGCGCATCGACGCCGAGCAGATCCGCATCTGGCGTTGATGCGGGGGTGAGGGACACGAAAAAGGCGCGGATTCCGCGCCTTTTTCTTTGCCTGTACGGCGCAGCCATGCTCTGGCCTTGCCCTGCCGAGCATGGCTCGGCACTACCGGCTGCATCACCGGCGGGTGTGGCCCGGCACGGTCACTTCACGCTGCGCAGATGCGGCCCACGCTTGTTCTTGTTGTTGAACGGCGGCTGCCCGCGCCAGTAGCGGATCAGCAGCCAACCGAACAGCATGCCGCCCAGATGCGCGAAATGGGCCACGCCCGGCTGCCAGCCGGTGAAGCCCAGAAGCAGTTCGAGGGCACCAAACACGATCACGAAGGTACGCGCCTTCATCGGGATCGGCGGGAACAGCAGCACCACCCGTTGGTTCGGGAACAGCATGCCGAACGCCAACAGCAAACCAAACACGCCACCGGATGCGCCCAACACCGGGTTGAACTCGCCGAACAAGGCGGCCACCACGATCTGGCAGATGCCCGCGCCCACCACGCAGACCAGGTAGTAGGTCAGGAAGCGTTTCTCACCCCAGGTCATTTCCAGCGGCGCGCCAAACATGAACAACGCCAGCATGTTGAAGAACACATGCCCGAAGCCGCCGTGCAGGAACCCATAGGTCAGCAACTGCCAGGGCTCGAAGCCCGGCGAATCCATGAACACTTCCTGCGATCCCAGCGGCCACAACATCAGCTGGTTGAAGATGCCGGCGGTCTGCGGCAGCTGCTGCAGCAGGAACAAGGCGACGTTGGCGATCAGCAGCGTCTGGGTGATCTTGGGCAAGCGCGGGAACATGGGGACATCCTGGGAAACTGCCGCCATGATAGCCGCAGCATCAGCCCGGTCCCCAGATCGCCTCGTCCATCGTGCGCGCGGGTTTGCTGCGCTTCACCCGTCCATTCTCGACCACCACGCCTTCGGCGCGCAGGCGCTGGCTCTGCTCGCGCCAGCCGCGTGACCCCTCGGGCATGGCGATGCGCCCATCCGAGCGCAGCACGCGGTGCCAGGGCAGGTCCGGGTCGTCATTGCCGCCCAACAGGCGTGCCACCAACCGGGCCCGGCCCGGCAGGCCGGCCTTGGCCGCGACCTCGCCATAGCCCAGCACCTGGCCGCGCGGGATGTCGCGGATGACCTGCAGGATGCGGCTGTGCCCCGCCGCCGAATCCGGCGGCGTGCTCAGCGCCTCTTCGCCGCGCCGCTGCCCACCAGCAACACGCCCAGCAGCACCAGCACGGTGCCGGCGCTCTGCCACAGGCCCATCGGTTCGTCGAGCAGCCATACACTCAGCACAATGGTGGAAACCGGGCCCAGCATACTCACCTGCGCCGCCAGCGACGAGCCGATCCGCTTGACCCCGATCATGATCGCCAGCACCGGCAACACCGTGCACACGGTGCCGTTGATCAACGACAGGCCGTACACCGGCCGGGCCTGGCTCCACAGGCCGCTCCAGGGCTGCAACAACAGGTACTGGCCGATGCACAGCACGCACGCCACCATGCTGGCGTAGGCGGTCAGGCGCACCGCACCGATCCGCGCCACCGCCTGGCCACTACCGAACAGATACACCGCGTAGCTCAAGGCACTGGCAAACACCAGCGCCGAGCCGATCAGCGTGCGTTGGCCCTCCAACTGGATGTCATGCCCGAAGGCCAGCAGCACGCCGAGGTAGCTGACCAGCAATGCCGCCACCTGGGTGCGGGTGGGCTTGTGCTTGAGTACCACCAGCGCGATCAACACCACCAGGGTCGGGCTGAGGTACAGGATCAGCCGTTCCAGCGTCGCGCTGATGTACTGCAGGCCAAGGAAGTCCAGGTAGCTGGACAGGTAATAGCCGCTGAAGCCCAACAGCACCACCCGTCCCCTGTCGCCCCAGGACAAGGGTTGCGTGCGCCGGGCCGCCCAGAGGCCCATGGCGATGAAGAACGGGAAGGCGATCAGCATGCGCAGCGCCAGCAGCGTGGTGGCATCGGCACCGTGGCGGTAGGCCAGCTTGACGATCACCGCCTTGCCCGAGGCGGCGATGGCACCCGTGCCCGCAAGCAACAGGCCGCTGATCAGCAGGCGGCGGGAACGGGTGGGCAGCGCCGAGGCGCCGGTTGAAGCATTCATGGAGGAAGCGGGAACTGCAGGGGACGCCCATTATGCGGAGCCGGTGATGCGATGCGGGGAAGCTCCCCTCCCCACCCCTCCCCTTCGCTACGCGAAAGGGAGGGGGCAGAAGCAGAATCAACGACTACGGCAGGCTGCCGCCCGGCACTGTCCGTTCAACGCATCAGCACCACTTCCTCGGCCGAGGTCGGGTGGATCGCCACCGTGTCTTCCATCTGCCGGCGGGTCACGCCGGCCTTCACGGCCACCGCGAAGCCTTGCAGGATCTCGTCGGCGCCTTCGCCGAGCAGATGGATGCCGACTACCTTCTCGTCCTCGCCGGCGCAGACCATCTTGAACACCGTGCGCACCTCCCCGTCGCCCAGCGACTGCAGCATCGGGCGGAAGCGGCTGTGGTAGGTGGTCACCTTGTCGAAGCGACGGCGCGCCTCCTCCTCGCTCAGGCCCACGGTGCCGAACGGGGGATGCGCGAACACCACGCTGGGCACGTTCTCGTAGTCCAGTCGTGCCTGCGGCTGCCCGCCGTACAGGCGGTCCATCAACCGTCGTGCGGCGGCGATGGCCACCGGCGTCAGCGTCACCTTGCCGGTCACGTCGCCCACCGCCAGCACGCTGGGCACCGAGGTGTTCTGGAAGGCATCCACCACGATGGCGCCCTTGTCATCCAGCACCACGCCCGCCTGCGCCAGGCCCAGCCCCTGCGTATTCGGTGCACGCCCGGTGGCGAACAGCACGGTGTCGAACAACGCGTGCTCCGGACCGTTCTTCAGTGTCGCGTGAATGCGCCCCTGCTGGCGCTGCAGGGCCTCGATCTGGCAACCGAAATGCAGGCCCACGCCCTGCAGGCGCAGGTTCTCGGCCAATTGGTCGGACAGTTCGGCGTCGAAGTGGCCCAGCAGGCGCTGACCACGCACCAGCAGCGCGACCTCGCTGCCCAGCGCGCGCAGCACGCCGGCCAGTTCCACCGCGATGTAGCCACCGCCGATGATCGCCACCCGGTCCGGTCGCGCATGCAAGGCGAAGAAATCATCCGACACGCCTCCCAGCTCGGCACCCGGCATCGATGGCTTGACCGGATGCGCGCCGGTGGCGATGACGATGTGCCCGGCATGCAGCAGGCTGCCGTCCTCGCATTCCACCGTGTGCGCATCGACCAGACGACCACGCTGGCCGATACGCACCACGCCGGTCTCGTCCAGGCGTCGCTGGTAGCTGGCGTGGATGTTGGCGATGTAGCGCTGCCGCCGCGCGACCAGCGTTTCCCAGTCCAGCGCCGGCGTGGCCGGCACGTCGAAGCCCAGTTGCGCGGCCAGGGCGAAGCGGTCGGCCAGGTCCGCCGCCAGCCACATCGCCTTCTTGGGCACGCAGCCCACGTTCACGCAGGTGCCGCCCAGCGGCGCGGGTTCAAGCATCGCCACCCTGGCCCCATGGCCGGCGGCGCGGAACGACGCTGCCAGTCCCCCGGAACCACCGCCCAGTACCACCACATCGTATGACGCTGCACTCATTGGAAACGCTCCGTGCGACAAGGCGTGGGATCAATGGAGGGCGTTTGCCCGGTAATCAAGTCGGCCATCAATTGTCCACTTCGGCTGCTCATGCTAATGCCGAGCATGCCATGACCGGCGGCGCACCGATGGCCAGGACACCACCATGGCAGGCGCCCACCCGCCCATCCCCGCGTCAGCCCCGTGCATCACGGCGCATGGGCGGCAGTTGCAGGTACGTGGCCGCGCGCCACAGCCATTCCACCGGACCGAAGCGGAAGCGTTGCAGCCACCAGCGACTGACCACCACCTGCACCAGGAACAACACCAGCGCGAACAGCAACTGCCATGCCCGCCCCATCTGCTCGAACCTGCCCAGCCCATACCCGTAGAACACCAGCGTGCAGACCAGCGACTGCACGAGGTAGTTGCTCAAGGCCATCCGGCCCGCCGGTGCCAGCCACTGCAGGCGGGCACTCCAGCGCACGCCCCAGGCCAGGTAGCCCAGGCACATCAGCAGGCCGGCCAGCGCGGTCAACGCGTAGGCGGTGGCGGTCTGCATGTCGAAGCGTCCCGGCGCGATGTTGGCCAGCAGCCGCACGCTGAGCAGCATCACCAGCAGACCGGCCGGCCATGCCACCCAACGCAGTCGCGCGAACAGGCGCCGGTACTGCTGCGGCTGCGCGATCGCCCCGCTGCGTGCGAACCAGGCGCCGATCAGGAACATGCCCAGCACCTGCGGGCCGACGATCAGCAGCGCACCCAGCGAACTGCGCAGATCCGCCAGCCGCTGCGCCACTGCCTGCAGGTAGGTGCCGTGCCCGTAGGCCTGCCGCTGCGCGGCGATGTCCACCAGCGCGGACGCCGCCTGCTCGGCCTGCGCATCGGCCGGCATCATCGCTATCAGCATGCCCAGCAACAGCATCAACGCTGCCGCGCCCAGGTAGGCCGCCGCACCCAGTGCCGGCAGCCAGCTGCGGGGAGCCTCGCGGAAGGCCAGCAGCACGAAGGACAGCAGCGCGTAGGTGGTCAGGATGTCGCCGGACCACAGCAGCCCGGCGTGCAACAGGCCGATGCCCAGCAGGGCCAGGCTGCGGCGCAGGTAGAAGCGGGTGAAGTCGCGCCCGGCCACTTCGGCGCGCTGCGCCATCACCGCGAAGCCGGCACCGAACAGCAACGAGAACAGGGTGAAGAACTTGCCCTGCACGAAGATATAGACGAAGCCATCGGCCCAGCGGTCGATCCCCCGCCAGTGCGGGTCGATGCCGGTGAAGGACAGGTCCAGCGGCCCACTGAAAGCCTCCATGTTCATCAGCAGGATGCCCAGCAGCGCCAGGCCGCGCAGGACGTCCAGGGTGGCGATGCGCTCGCTGGCGGCGATGGGCTGGAAAACAGTGCTGGACAAGGCCCGGGTTCCTCTCGGCAAGGCGCGATTAGAACATGCGCCACGACCGGCGCGGACGCCGGTTCCGGCAGCCCCGCGAACGAAAACGGCCCGCGCGGGGCGGGCCGTTGTCTGCAACATCGCCGGTGCGGCGGATCAGTGCTGGTGACCGCCGTCGCCGTGCACGTGACCGTGCTGCACTTCTTCCTCGCTGGCCTCGCGGACTTCAACGATTTCCACGTCGAAGTGCAGGTCCTTGCCGGCCATCGGGTGGTTCAGGTCGACGTCGACCACGGTCATGCCGACCTTCTCGACGGTGACGGCGCGCGGGCCGAAGTTGGTCTGCAGGATCACCTGCGTGCCCGGCACCAGACGGGTGTTGCCGAAATGCTTCTTCGGCACGCGCTGGGTCAGGCCCTCGCGGCGCTCGCCGTAGGCATCGGCCGACTTCACGTCCACGCCGAAGCTCTCGCCGGCTTCCTTGTCCATCATCGCCGCTTCCAGGCCCGGGATGATGTTGCCGTGGCCGATCAGGATGGCCAGCGGATCACGGTCCTTGGAGCTTTCGATCGGCTCCTGGCCGACTTCGGAGACGGTGTAATGGAAACGGACGACGCGGTCTTTTTCGATCTTCATGCCTAACTCTGTCTATATGGCTGCCGGTGGCAGACGGTAGGACGGCTTGTCGGCCGCCGGGTGCGCCGCCATGATGACGGCTGTCCAAGGTGGCGCATTATCCGGGCTCCATGCATATCACGCCAGTTTTCCGCTCCCGTACGTGGCAATTGACCGCCGCGATCCTGGCCACGGCCCTGCTCGCTGCCTGCGGGCACAGCCCGAAGAAGCCGGCCCCGCCGCCGGCCAGCAGCCACCACTACCCGCCGGTGGCCCCTTCCGACCCGGTCGCGGCCGCCTCGGTGATGATGCGGGCCTTGGGGCTGGTCGGCACGCCCTACCGCTACGGCGGCAACACCCCCGAGTCGGGTTTTGACTGCAGCGGGCTGGTCACCTATGTCTACCGGGACATGCTCGCCCTGAACCTGCCGCGCACCTCGCGGGAGCTGGCCGCCATCCAGGGGCCGAAGATCGCCCCGGACCGTCTGGCCTCCGGCGACCTGGTCTTTTTCGGCAACAAGGGCAATGTCTGGCACGTCGGCATCTATGTCGGCGAAGGCCGCTTCGTGCATGCGCCGAGCACCGGCGGCACCGTCCGTCTGGACCAGCTGGACGGCCCCTACTGGCGCGACCATTACACGGGCGCCAAGCGGGTATTGCGGTAAAGCGTGACATCCATCGGTATAAATAACGAATATTTAACGAAATTTGTACCTATCCTCACGCTTGGCAGGGCACTATCCCCCATCGAATTTTTCTGTGACTGCCGCGTGACGACTGAAAACACGTCCCAACCGGAACAGCCCAAGAGCATTCCCACCTCCTTCCGTCGCCTGCTTTGCGGTGCCGCACTGGCCTTGGCCAGCCTGCCGGCCTTCGCACAGAACGCCCCGGCCGACGCCGCCAAACCGGCACCGGCCCGCGCCGAAGCCCAGCGCAGCAAGGCCGACGCCGCCGCTACCGCCACCCTGGCCGCCCTGCTGCCACACCTGGCCGCCAGCGACACGATTCCGCTGATGGACCGCTCGGCGATGTTCGCCGGTGATCTGAGCCGCCTGATTTCCGCCTACGACGCCTCCAAGGGTGTCGCCGCCGCCACTGACGCGGCGCTGGCCAATGATTCCGATGGCAAGGTGCAGTCGCTGCTGCGCCGTGCGATGACCCTGCTCGGCACCCCGTACCGTTGGGGCGGCACCTCGCCCGACGCCGGCTTCGACTGCAGCGGCCTGGTCGGCTACGTGTTCCGCACCGCGCTGGGCATCGAGCTGCCGCGCGTCTCCCGCGAGATGGCCAGCCAGGCCAACGCCGAACTGATCAACGACCGCGCTGCCCTGGTGGCCGGCGACCTGGTGTTCTTCGGCCGCCGCGGCCGCGTCGACCACGTCGGCATCTACGTCGGTGATGGCCGTTTCCTGCATGCACCGAGCACCGGCAAGGATGTCCGCACCGACACCCTGCTGAGCGGTTACTGGGGCGACAAGTTCATGCAGGCACGTCGCGTGGCGCTGTAAGCGCCCCCGGCCTTGTCCTGCGAAAGCCGCGGCCTCCGGGTCGCGGCTTTTTTCATGCCAGGCGCAGCCGATACCCGCCTGCCAAAACATGAATGGGGAAATCCGCCAAGCGTGACCCAATTCACGATTGCACCCGTCTGAATCCCGGGTATAAGGTGGCGCCAAATGGAGAGGTGACCAGGCATGGCTGCAGCACCTGACACGGGCAAGCGTTGTGTTATCTGGTTCGGCAATCCGGGGGCGAGAGAAAAGGTGATGCTGGCTGCGGATGGCTGGCAGGTGCGCGCGGTACTCCCTCAACAGCCTGCCGAGATCGGCATGCGTGATGGCGACGTGGTGGTCGGCCTGATCGATTTCCGCACCAGTTCGGACAGCGAGCTGGAGCGCATCGGCAGGCTCACCGCCGAGCATCGTCACATGCCGCTGTTCGCCCTCACCCCGGCCGATGACGGCCACGTGCTGCACCCCCTGCTTTCCAGCTGCCAGCGCCAGTTCCCGCACCCCCCTGACCTGAAGGACCTGCTGCGCCAGCTGCAGCTGGTGGGCGAGGACTCACCTGCCCCGGTGGTCGATGACGTGATGGCCACGCTGCTCGGCGAGAGCGACGTGATGCTGGCCATGCGCGCCACCCTGCGCAAACTCGCGCCGGTCGACCTGCCGGTGCTGATCACCGGTGAAACCGGCACC
The DNA here is from genome assembly GCF_052871705.1 of Stenotrophomonas sp. LARHCG68. NCBI lineage: Bacteria > Pseudomonadati > Pseudomonadota > Gammaproteobacteria > Lysobacterales > Lysobacteraceae > Stenotrophomonas > Stenotrophomonas sp. LARHCG68. The sequence continues at coordinate 45,563 of NZ_JBIXJV010000003.1, forward strand.
GGCAAGGAAGTCGCGGCGCACGCGCTGCATCGTCTTTCACCGCGCGGCAGCCGGCCCTTCCAGGCGGTCAACTGCGGCGCGATCCCCTCCACGCTGCTGCAGTCGGAACTGTTCGGCCATGAACGCGGCGCCTTCACCGGCGCCACCAGCCGCCGCCAGGGCCTGTTCGAGACCGCGCATACCGGCACGGTGTTCCTCGATGAAATCGGCGACCTGCCGCTGGATGCGCAGACCAGCCTGCTGCGCGTGCTGCAGGAAGGCACCATCGAACGGGTCGGCAGCAACCAGCCCATCACCGTGGACGTGCGTATCCTGGCCGCCACCCACGTTGACCTGGAACGGGCGGTGGAAGAAGGCCGCTTCCGCCGCGACCTGTATTACCGCCTCAACGTGCTGCGGCTGTCGATGCCGCCGCTGCGCCACCGGCAGGGCGACATCGACCTGCTTTCGCGCCATTTCCTCAACAGCTTCCGCACCCGCCATCGGATCCGGGCGCGCGGTTACACCACCCAGGCGCGGCAGGCGATGGAGCGTTTCGATTGGCCGGGCAATGTGCGCGAGCTGCTCAACCGGGTGCAGCGCGCCGCGATCACCGCCGACGGCGAACTGATCACCAGCGCCGACCTGGAGCTGGCAGGTGACGGAACCCCCGATGCCGCGCGGCTTGGCAACGCACGCAGCCACGCCGAGCGCGAGACCCTGCTGTCATGCCTGCAGCAGAGCCGGTTCAACGTCAGCGCCTGCGCACGCTTGATGAAGGTCTCGCGGGTGACGGTGTACCGCCTGTGCCGCAAGCACCAGTTGACGCTGGAAACCCTGCGTTGATCCCGCGCAGGGCGCAGCCGTGCCCCGCTGTCGCCCTGCCGCTGAAGCCCGTGCCGAGCATGGCTCGGCACTATCGCAGGCCATGATCCCGCTCACAGCATGTACGGCAACTTGAACGACAGGCTGAAGTCCGGTGCGTCCGGCGTCAGGCCCACGCCGAGCATGCTGACGAAGGTCGCCTTGTTGGTCAGCGCGTAGGTCACGCCCAGGTTCAAGGTGCCGGCGTTGGCATCGCTGCCGATCACCTTCACCCATTGGCCGTTCTTGTAACGGGTGGAAGCGCGCGCACTGAGCTTGTCGCTGAAGGAAATGCTCAGGCTGGTGCGCTCGTTGAAGGCGAACGCCACGCCGGCACCGAAGTAATACGAATCACCCAGCCGGACCTCGCCGGGATTGATCGTGTCCGGGTTGGAGTCCAGGTCGTCGAAGCTGCGCTTGAACGAACGGATGTAGCCAATGTTCGCGAACAGGATCGCCGGATCGGCCGTCTTCACCGCCGACAGGCCGATGTTGGCCTGCCACACGCCATTGCCGGTGGGCTGCCGGCTGGGCACCGCGAAGCGGATGAAATCATCGTCGTCGCGCTCGATGACCTTCCAGTCCAACCCATAGGGCTCGCGTCCGGTCGGGGCGGTCACGCCACCGGTCAGCACCGTCTCCGGCCGCCAGCCACGCTCGCCGAACAGCTTGTAGTTGGCGGTGAAGCTGACATCGCCGATGCCGTTGCCGTTGGTTTCCTCCTGCGCGATGCCGGCCGCCGAACCACCCGCGCCGCCCTTCTGGTAGACGGTCTTGCGCGCCAGGTAGGGCACGTCCAGGTTGAGGGTCAGGCGCGGATTGACGCCCCAGCGCGCGGCGAAGTTGTAGGTCGCCGTATCCGATTCCACGTTCTCGATGGCGATGTTGCCCAGGAAGATCGCATCCAGCGCCAGGAACCCATTGAGGGTGAGCTGTTTGCGGTCATAGCGCGCGTAGCTGATGCTGTTTTCCAACGTCAGCCTGCGGTTGAACAACGCCGATTGCTGCTGCTTGACGTCATCCACGCTGCGCCGCGCGGCCTCCTTGGCCTGCTGGGCCTCGGCGGCGGTGCTGGCATAGCCCTCGCCGGTGGGCGCTGTTGCCGCCGCCGGGGGCACCGGTTCGTCCTGGGCGGCCTGTGCCACGGCAGGCGGCGGTGTCGGCAGGGCCTGCGCGGTCTTGCCGCTCACCCGCGCCTGGATCGCCTGCACCTGCATGTCCAGTTCCCGCAACCTGCGTACTTCCTGCGCGTAGCTGGCCTTGAGTGATTCCAGCTGCGCCGCCAGGGCCTTCACGTCTTCTTCGTCATTGCCGGTACCTGTCTGCTGTGCCGCCACCTTGGGCGAAACCACGGCAAGACTCACCAGCGCCGCCATCGCCAGTCGATTCATTGTCCTGATCCTCGTTGTTGCCTGGAAGGATGCCCGTGCCATGCACGGACCTATTGGCCACCGATCCCGCCCACTCCCCGGTTGAGCGTGATGGCCTGTGCCACGTTCTGGGCCAGCGGCAGGTTGCCTGCCACCGATTGCCGGACCAGATCGATCTGCAGGCGATTGGCCGCCTGCTGCCCGTCGGCCATCAGCTGGATGCTCTGCCCGACACCTCCATTGCGCAGCCACTGCTGCACTGCCCCCTGCCCGTCGATGCTCAACCGCAACGTGGCCGCATTGCCATCGAAGCTGGCCACGGCGCTGGCATCGCCCGAGCGCACGGTCGACGCCCCGCTCGCTGCGCCACCATCGCCGCCCGGCACCACGCCGTCGTTGCGTACGTTCAGGTGGATCGCGTTGCTGGCACGGTTGCCGTCGCCGGCCACCTGCACGCTCTGCACCAGCCCGCCGACATTGGCCAGGCCGCTGCCGTCGATGCTGCGACCGGCCGAGGCTGGCAGCGGCGCATTGGCCGCGGTGATGTTCACGCTGGGCGTGAAGCTGACCTTCGGCGTGCGGCCCTTGCTGAAATCCATGCCCAGCGTCAGCGCGCCCTGCAGCGACTGCCCCCCGGCCGTCTGCCAGGTGGAGATCATGGTCACGCCGAACCAGGCCACCTCGTTGCCGCCGACGGTGTAACGGCCGCGCATCAGGTTCAGCTCCGGATCGGGGATCTCGTGCAATCCCTTGCCGGTGGTGCCCCTGCCCTCTTCGGCCAGCGCCGGCAGCGCGAAACCCAGCGCCAGTGCCAGCAGACCGCATGCATGCATCTTCATCTGGATACTCCTTCAGAACAGGTCGGCATGGGTGAAGCCGAAGTCGACCAGCTCCGCATCGGTAATGGGGCCTCGTCCCTGTCGCGCGGCAAGCGCGCGGGCACTGGGCCGTTCACTGGGTTGCAGCAGCACCGTGTTGCGATCGAAGTCACTCCCGATCACCACGAACACGGCACGGGAGGGCCAGGCACGGACGAACTCGTCCAGCGGAATGGCCCGGTTGCCGAGGATCGGGTCGCCGATCTCGGCCACGTCATCGCGGACCTGCTTGAGCACGACGAAGTGGCGGAAGCCGCGCACGTCCATCAGTACCAGGCCGGGAACCCGCAGGCTCTTTAGCCGCTCCTCGTCGACGCGGTAGCCACGTCCACGCATGCCAAGCGACTCGACGTAACGCTTGATGTCCAGCAGCGAAAACCCACGCTGACGGACAAGTTCAGGATCAGCCACGCCCATCATCCCTTCGATCACCGTCGCCTCGTCCGTGTTGAGGTGGTAGGCATGCTTGAGGATCGTGGCCAGCGCGGCCGCGCCGCAGCTGTAGTCGGTGTGCTGCCGCACCAGGTTGCGGAAGCGCCGTTCGCGCATGCTCTCGACCTGCCCGGTGTACATCGCACCGTTGGGCAACACGCTGCTGAAGGCGACATCGCCTGCCCGCGCCACTCCCGGCACGGTCAGCAGCACACACAGCAACACGAGCATCTTGCCGAACATGGGTGCGTGATCTCCTTGCACGTCCGCCAGGTGGGAGCCCCGGTTCCCCGGGGGAGAGAAACAGGGGCTCCCTGGAACACCCGGCCATTGGCGGATGGCCGGGCTTGTTGCTCAGGACAGGGCAATCACCTTTGCAGGCGACCTGTTCGATTACGGGCCTTCGCCACCACCGCCACCGCCGCCGGTGGAGGGCTGGGCAACGGCCAGTGCCAGGCTGTTGGCCTGCAGGTTGCCGGTGCCGGAAGACACGTTCACGCCGATGTTGCCGGAGGCATTGGAGAACGCGCCGCCGGACAGCGAGGCGGTGTTGGTTGCATCCACCGCGATCCAGTCGATGTCGATCACGTGGCCACTGAGGCTGGCGGTCAGGTCAGCCGTGCCCATCTCGGAGAACGACAGGTTGCCCTTCTCGTCGGTATCCCACGCCATGCCACCCACGCCCGGGCGGTTCGGATTGGCGACGGCACCCTGGGTCTGGTTGTCCCAGTCGGTATGGCCGGTCTGGTTGCCACCGGTGTGCGTGTTGCCACTCCAGTTGTCCGGGTAGAAGTTGGTCTTCTGGTAGGAGTTGCCGGTGCCACTGTAGGTACCCGATCCGGTGCCCTTGGTGGTGCCGGTGACCTTGCCGGACATGTTGATGGCGTAGCTGTTCACGACGTAGTCGTAGTAGCCATCGTTGGTCACGTCGTTGCCCGAGGACACCTGGTTGGAGCTGATGCTCGAGGTGGCATAGGCACTGGTGGCGACCGAGGCGGCCAACGCGTTCTTCTGCTCGTTGTTGTTGCCCGAGGTGACGTTCACGCCGATGTTGCCGGCCGCACCGGAGAAGGCATTGCCACCGATGCCGGCGTTGTTGGTCACGCCGTAGTTCATCGTGGAGTTGTTCATGCCGCTCTGGTTGACGAAGACTTCGGCGTCGGCCATGCCGAAGCTGAAGGACGCGTCGGCCGCGGACAGCGCCGCGGCGTTGTCCTGGGCGTTGTTGTCGCCGGCGGCGACGTTGAAGCCCAGGTTGCCCGAGGCGTTGGAACCGACGTCATCGCCAATGGCGGCATCGTTGGTCAACAGCCCGTTCTCGGCGGTGTTGCCCGAGATCGACTGGCGGTTGTCGATGATCGCGATCGCCGCCGAGTCCAGGTCGATGTTGCCGGTGATGGTCGGGTCGCCGGAGAAGTTCACGTCCGAACTCAGGCGCATGTCCTTCTCGAGGTTCACGTCGACGCCGTGGTTGTTCTTTTCCTTGCGCTCGTCGGCGGTGATGTTCGAGGTCTTCTGCACCGTCTCGGTGACTTCCTTGTTGCTCACCGAGTTGCTGCGGGAGTCGCGGTAACGCAGCACGGCGGCGGCGTCGAGCTTCAGGTCCACGTCGGTGTCGACGTTGGTATTGATGTTGGTGTTGGTATTGGTGCGCGTCTCGTTCACGTTGTGCTGGTGATCGATGTTGGCGCTCTTGTTCTGGTTGTCCGCCGCATTGGCAGCCGCACTCATCGTGAATGCGGTTACCGCCATGGCGAGTACGGTCCATTTATTCGCTTTCATGGTGCCCCTCTTCAGGTTCTCTGATGCATCGGGTGGATGGAACGATTGCTCACGGGATGGCCTGCACGGAGATGCTCAGGCTGTTCGCCGTTGCATTGCCGGATCCCGCGATCTGATTGAGTTGCAGCACGCCGTCGAATCCGCGCATGGCGGATGCCTCCACGCCCACCCTGCGGGTGGCACGTGGATCGCTGGCGACAGGCTGCTCCCCCGCCGACGCGAGCGCTGCCGAGGACGCCATCGCGTCATCGCTTGCCTCGCGTATGCCCTGTGCGGCCAGCGTCGCGCTCACGGCGTTCAACGCCGTGTTGCCACCACCGCTGGCCTGGTTGATCGATGCGATGCCGCTGGCCCCGGCCAGCGCATTGCCACCGATGGAGGCCGAGGCCTGCAGCGGTGTATTGAAGACGTTGCCGTGCTGTTGCTGGCCGACGCGCACGCCGGCATCGGCATGGCGGCCACTGGCCATGCTGTGCAGGTTGGCCTGCAGGTTGAGGTCGCCGGCGGCCTGGTTCACCTTGATCGAGCCGTTGCTGCCGGCCAGCGCGTTGCCGTCGATGCGACTGTCGGCCGACAGGTACGACAACATGCCGTTGTAGCTGTCCGCCTGCGATTGCGCACCGGCCAGCGCTGGCGCTGCCACGCAGGCCAGGCCAAGCAATGCCACGACGGTCGGGTGCAGGCGCTTCATTTGCCACCTGCCGGCTGGCCGAGCGGGAACTGTGCCAACGCGCCGCGCACCTGGTCGCCGATGCCACGGGTTGCACCGCCCACCGCGCCCATCGGGCCGCCGATCGCACGGGACAACTGGCCACCGGAGAGCGGGCCACCGTCACCGGTCACGCGGCCCAACGTGCCGCCGACCACGCCGCCGGTCACGCGCTCCACCGTGGTGTGGCCATGGCCCGCCATCCCGGCATCGGCCAGGCCGGACTGCATGTCCGCGTAGTCGGCATCGCTGAGTTCGTCCATGCCCCCGGCGCCCAGCGCCGAGCCAAGCTCCTTGCGCGGTGACGGGTCGGCGATCAACGCCATGCCCGGCGGCTGCATGCGATACGCCGGCCGCGCCGAGACATCGCGCAGCAACACCATCTCGCCGGGTTGTGCCTTCACGCCCTGGCGTGCGCCCGATGCCTGTGCGACACCACTGGCCGCCAGCAGCAAGGCCATCGCGCCCATCAGGGCGATACGTCGATTGGTGGTCGTGCTGTCCATTGCTTCCTCCCTGCCGGATTTCACGGGAGGAGTGAGCAGCAACCATGCCAACAGGATTTTTACTTCAAATACATGCAGTTACGATGAAAGCGTAACAACGCCTGCTGTATCGCTGTCACACCGGCAGGCCGGGAGCCCGGCCGTAAGAGCCCTCCATTCAGTGGGGCTCGGGCCAGCCAATACGTGCCTTCCGAGGGGTGTATCGGCGGTGTTACAGCCCGCTGTTACAGCCTGCTACACCCCGAACACGCAAGGCCGGGTTGCCCCGGCCTTGGATGCGGACGAAAGCGATGTCGCGCCCTCAGCTGCGGGGGTCGCCCCCCGCCGTGATGGCGGTCCTCGACCCGTCGTAGACCTGCTGGTCGAGCAGCCCGGTTTCCTTGGCCACGATCACCGGCACCACCATCTGCCCGGTGACGTTGGTCATCGTGCGCATCATGTCCAGGATGCGGTCGATGGCGTACAGGTAACCGATGGCCTCCAGCGGCAGGTTGGCCGCGCTCAGCACCACCGTGGCCATGATCACCGCCGTGCCCGGCACGCCGGCGGTGCCGAAGCTGCCCAGCACCGAGGCGATCAGCACGATCAGGTACTGCTCCGGGGTCATCGGCACGCCGGTGTACTGGGTGATGAACACCGCGCACAGCGCCGGGTAGATCGCGCCGCAGCCGTCCATCTTGATGCTGGCGCCCAGCGGCACCGCGAACGAGGCGTAGTCCTTGTTGACGCCCAGGTTGTCGGTGATCGAACGCATCGCCACCGGCATCGCCGCGAAGCTCGAGGAGGCCACGAACGCCACCTGCATGCCCGGCGCGGCGCCACGGAAGAACTTCCACGGGTTCAGGCCATGGACCAGCAGCAGGCTGCTGTACACCACCACGATCTGCAGCGCGCAGGCCACGTACAGCGCCAACACGAAGTTGCCCAGCGGCAGCAATTTGTCGAACCCGTAGCTGCCGACCAGGCCGGCGATCAGGCCGAAGGTACCCAGCGGGGTCATCTCCAGCACGAAGCGGGTGACCTGGATCATGATCTCGCTCATCTGGCCGACCAGCTTGCGCGCCTCGCTGACCTTCTCGCCCAGCTTGACCATCGCAAAGCCGAGCAGCCCGGCGAAGAAGATCACCGGCAGGATCGAGCCGCGCCCGGCCGCCAGCACGGTCTCACCGGCGGCATTGACCTTGGTGCCGATGCCGGCCAGTGCGTAGAACACGTTGGACGGCACCACGTCCATCAGCACCTTGGTCACCGACGGCACGTCGCGCGGCGTGTAGGTGCCGTCCATGGCCAGCTTCAGGCCGCCGATGCCCGGTTGCATCACCGTACCCACCAGCAAGCCGATGCCCACCGCCAGCGCGGCGGTGATCACGAACCACAGGAAGGTCCGCCCGCTGAGCGCGGCCAGCGATTTCTGCCCGTGCAGCGAGCCGATCGCATTGACCACCGCGAAGAACACCAGCGGCACCGCGATCATCTTGATCAGGGTGACGTACAGCTCGCCCAGCGGACCGAAGAAGGTCTCGGCCGCCGGCCCCATCGCCCACCCCGCCAGCGCGCCGAGCACGAAGCCGCCGACCACGCGTAGCCAGAAGGGGATCCGCAGCCAGGCAGACACCACGTTCATAGAAGGAATCCATCAGAAAATCCAAGCTGGGCACGATAGCGCAAGCCTTGCCACAGCACGATCCCGGCAGGGAAAAGCTGCGTGTCATATGCATGCCTTCCGTGCTTGACCATAATGAACGCCTGACAACATGCCAGCGACACCTTTCCCGATGCACAAAGCCACATTCCTTTCCGCCGCCCTGACCTCCCTGCTGCTGGGCGCCTGCGCCAGCACCGCCCCGCAATCCAGCACCGCCGCCGCGGTCAGCGTGGACGTGCCGACGGTGGCCCATCCGGCCGGTGAAACCCCGCAATGGTGGTACCGCGACGGCGCCGCCCGCGCCGCCGGCAATGGCGCCATGGCGGGCAAGGCCAAGAATGTGATCCTGTTCCTGGGCGACGGCATGAGCCTGACCACCGTGGCCGCCGCGCGCATCCTGGAAGGCCAGCGCCACGGCAGCTCGGGCGAGGAGAACCTGCTGTCCTGGGAGCGCTTCCCGGCCACGGCGTTCAGCAAGACCTACAACACCGACTCGCAGACGCCCGACTCGGCCGGCACCATGACCGCCATCACCACCGGCGTGAAGACCCACATGGGCGCCATCGGCGTCAGCGCCGGCACCCGCAGCGATTGCGGCGACAGCCTGTCCAAGGGCCTGCTGACCTGGCTGCAGCTGGCCGACAGCGCCGGACTGGCCACCGGCATCGTCTCCACCGCCCGCCTCACCCATGCCACCCCGGCCGCCACGTACGCGCATTCGCCGGAACGCAACTGGGAGAACGACACCGACCTGCCGGAAGCAGCCAAGGCCGCCGGCTGCGTGGACATCGCCCAGCAGTTGCTGTCGACCTCGCGCTACGGCCAGGGCCCGCTGGTCGCACTGGGCGGCGGCCGCGGCCAGTTCACCACCGTCAACGAGGAAGACCCGGAGTACGCGGACAAGGTCGGCCTGCGCCTGGATGGCCGCAACCTGGTCGCCGAATGGCAGGCCGCCCACCCGCAGGGCGCCTACGTCTGGAATGCCGACCAGCTCAAGGCTGCGGCCAACGCCCCGGCACTGCTGGGCCTGTTCGAGCCGGACCACATGCAGTACGAGCAGGACCGTTCGAAGGACCGCGGCGGTGAGCCCTCGCTGGCCGAGCTGACCCGCGCCGCCATCGCCAACCTGTCCAAGCACCAGGACGGTTATGTGCTGATGGTCGAGGGCGCCCGCATCGACCACGCCAACCACAGCGGCAATGCCGCCCGTGCACTGGGCGACACCATCGCCATGTCCGACGCGGTCAAGGCCGCCGTGGAGGCCACCTCGGCCGACGACACGCTCATCATCGTCACCGCCGACCACTCGCACACGCTGAACTTCGTCGGCTACCCGGCACGCGGCAACCCGATCCTGGGCAAGGTCAAGGACAAGGGCGGCGAAGACGGCGCCGGCAAGCTGGACCTGGCCCGCGACGGCCTGGGCCTGCCCTACACCACGCTCAGCTACGCCAATGGACCGGGCTACACCGGCGCCAGCAACCAGCAGCCGGCCGGCCCGAAGAAGTTCCCGCACGGCCCGAGCAGCTTCGAGCCCGCCGTGGGCCGCCCGGACCTGACCCATGTCGACACCGAGCACCCGGACTACATGCAGGAAGCCCTGGTCCCGGCCAAGGCCGAATCGCACGGTGGCGAGGACGTGGGCATCTGGGCACGTGGCCCGGGCAGCAAGGCGGTGCGCGGCACGATGGAACAGAACACCATCTACCACCTGATCGTGCAGGCCACACCGCGCCTGCGTGCGCGCCTGTGCGAGCTGGGCACCTGCGATGCGCAGGGCGTGCCGGTGGAACTGCCGCAGCCCAGGCAGTTCGAACGCAAGGCGCCGTGAGCCGCGCGCGACGGTATCGGTTCGGCGCGGTGGCAGCCCTGCTGCCACTGCTCGCGCTGTCCTGCCTGGCGCATGCCGGGGAGGCCTGTTACCGCCGCGACACCGAACGTCCCGACGTGCTGCCCGGTTGCAAACAGACCGCACCGGGCACGCTCGTCATCAGCGCGGCCGCACTGGCCGCGCTGCAGTTCGACGAGAACGGGCTGGCCGCCCTGCAGGCCGGCCACCAGTACTACTACGTGCGCCGCGATGGCCGGCACCTGCTGGTCATCACCTACGACAATGGCCCGGACTATTTCCAGGAAGGCCTGACCCGCGCCCGCGTGGACGGCCGCATCGGCTACTACGATACCCAACTGCAGCCGGCCTTCGCCGAACGTTTCGACTGGGGCTTCCCGTTCGAGAACGGCAGCGCCGAGGTCTGCAATGGCTGCCACGAAGGCCCGCCGGACGCCGGCGGCCATACCGGCATCGTCGGTGGCACGCATTTCCGCATCGACCGGCAGGGCGCGCATCTGTCCACCGCGCGTTGAACCATCGGCGCCCTGCCCCGCATTGCGGCCGCCGCAACCGGCGCCGATACTCGGCACCGCCATGAACCTGCTTTCCCCTGCCCTGCTCGACGCGGCGTTCGTCCATCCGGTGATGGTCGGCTTCAGCGGCGGGCTGGATTCGACCGTGCTGCTGCACCTGCTTGCGCAGGCGCCGGGCCGCGCCGCCGGCAGCGTGCGCGCCGTGCATGTGCACCACGGCCTGCAGGCGCAGGCCGACGCCTGGGCCGAACACTGCCACCAGGTATGCGCGGGCTGGGGCATCGCCCTGCAGGTCATCCACGTGGACGTGCGCCGCGATGACGGCGACGGACTGGAAGCGGCGGCGCGCACCGCGCGCCATGCCGCTTTCCAGGCCTGCCTGCAGGCAGGCGAATGGCTGGCGCTGGCCCACCACCAGGACGACCAGGCCGAAACCTTCCTGCTGCGCGCCCTGCGCGGTTCCGGCGTGGACGGACTGGCCGCGATGCGGCCATTGCGCGCCTTTGGCCATGGCCAGCTGTGGCGACCACTGCTGGATGTGCCGCGTGCAGCGCTGGAAGCCCATGCGCGGCATCATCGGCTGCACTGGATCGAAGACCCCAGCAATCAGCACGATGAGGTCGACCGCAATTTCCTGCGCCTGCAGCTGATGCCCCTGCTGCGCCAACGCTGGCCACACGCCGCCACCGCACTCGCACGCAGCGCCGGCCTTGCCGCGCAGGCCAGCGACCTGCTGGCCTCGCAGGACGACGCCGCGTTGCAGTCCTGCACGGACGCCTCCGGCGCGCTGCGGATCGACGCTCTCGGCGCCCTGCCCGACACCGCGCAGGCACGCGTGCTGCGGCGCTGGGTACAGCAGCAGGGGTTGCCGCCATTGCCCGGCAACGGTGTGCGCGTCATCCAGCAGCAGCTGCTGTCCGCCGGGCATGACCAGCCAGCGGAATTCCGCTGGCAGCACGCCCGCATCCGGCGCTGGCGCGGGCAGTTGCATCTCGTGCCCGCGCTGTCGCCCTGGCCCGCCGGTTGGCAGCAGCCCTGGCAGGGCGATGTCCCTGCCCTGCTGCCGGACGGCGGCGTGCTGACGCTGCAGGGCGCGGACCGTCTGGACCGTCCACTGTTGCTGCGCCAGCGCAGGGGTGGGGAACGCATCCACCTGCCGCAGCGCGCGCACCGCCACGCGCTCAAGCAGTGCCTACAGCAATCCGAGGTTCCCCCCTGGCTGCGACCGCACCTGCCCCTGCTCTGCGACGGGGACGATGTCCTGGCCGCCGGCGACCGGATTGTTTCCGGCACGCTGCAGCACTGGCTGCAGGCACATGGCGCGCGCCTGCACTGGCAGCCGCCGCACCCGTCGAATTGACCCTTTCCCGCTGGCCGCTACACTGGCGCCATGCCCAAGAAGTCCCCCAATGAAGCCTCCCCGGTCGCCCACTTCGAGCAGTCGCTCGAGGAGCTGGAGCAACTGGTCGAGAAGATGGAAGCCGGCGACCTGAGCCTGGAGCAGTCACTGACCGCCTATGAGCGCGGCGTGGGCCTGTATCGCCAGTGCCAGCAGGCGCTGGAACAGGCCGAACTGCGCGTGCGCCTGCTCACCGATCCGGCCCAGCCCGAGAAATCCGAGCCTTTCAGCAGCACCGGCAATGACGACTGACGCCCTGTTCGCCGCTTGGCTGCAACGCACCGAACAGCACCTGCAGCACGTCCTTCCCGATCCCGAACGCGCCCCGCAGGGCTTGCACCAGGCCATGCGCTACGCCGCGCTGGGCGGCGGCAAGCGCATGCGTCCGCTGCTGGTGCATGCCGCCGGCCACCTGTTCGATGCCGCACCGGCGCGGCTGGATGCCGCCGCCGTCGCGGTCGAGCTGATCCACGCCTATTCGCTGGTGCATGACGACCTGCCGGCAATGGATGACGACGACCTGCGCCGTGGTCGCCCGACCACCCACATCGCCTTCGACGAAGCCACTGCCATCCTGGCCGGTGACGCCCTGCAGACCCGTGCCTTCGAAGTGCTGGCCGAGGCCGAGATGCCCGCCGAGCTGGCATTGGCCTGCCTGCGTACCCTGGCCACGGCCTCCGGTGCCGCCGGCATGTGCGGCGGCCAGGCGCTGGACATCGATGCCACCGGCAAGCAGCAGTCGCTGGCCGACCTCAAGCGCATGCATGCGCTCAAGACCGGCGCGCTGATCCGCGCGGCGGTACGCATGGGGGCACTGTGCGGCAATGCCGGCAGTGACGACCTGGCACGGCTGGATGCATTCGCCGACACACTGGGGCTGGCGTTCCAGGTGCGCGATGACATCCTCGATGTCGAAGCCAGTTCCGAGCAGTTGGGCAAGACCGCCGGCAAGGACCAGGCACAGGACAAGTCCACCTTCCCCTCGCTGCTGGGCATGGACGGTGCGAAGGCCACGCTCGAGGAGCTGGCCAAGGCCATGCAGGATGCATTGGCCCCGTTCGGCGCACGTGCCGGCGCGCTGGCCGCGCTGGCCGAACTGACCGTCCGCCGCAAGCACTGAGGCTGCCCGAGCGGCCTCGGCGGCGAAGAAGCCGGGACAGCTGGAACAACGGCATCTACAACGCCGGCGGCAGGCATCCCCCGTTCCACGGCCAAGGCCGCGCCCACCGCTCCCCTTCGCATCAGGAACAAAAAAGCCCGGGAAATCCCGGGCTTTTTCCTGCGACCAGCGCGCTGATTACTTGATCAGGCGGATGGTCATCGGATAGCGGTAGGTCTGGCCCTTGTTGGCAGCCAGGCCAGCGATGATGCTGAACACGATGCACGCAATCCATGCAGCGAAGTTGATCAGCGCGCCGATCAGGATGATCGTCAGGATCGTGCCGATGATGTAGACGCCGATCAGCGTGATCTGGAAGTTGAGCGCCTCCTTGGCGTTGTCGGACAGGAACTTCTTGTCCTGGTTGTCCTTGTTCACCAGCCAGATGATCAGCGGCACGATGAAGCTCAGGATGATGCCCGACAGGTGCACCAGCATGGCGATGGTGTTGTCATCCGAGCTCGAGTTTCCTGCCGGTGCCGGCGGAGGCGTGGTGTTCTGATAGTCGCTCATTGCTTCCCCTAGATCCTTGTTATGGGTTGAAAGATACGCCGACAGTGCCGGTGTAAGGATGGCTCCATGGCCATTATGAGAATAGTCCGACCTTTGACAAGGATCCGTCAATCATTACCCGCAATTGTCATCTTTCCGACCAAAATTGACCCCACCGACACGTGCGAACGCACGTCCACGTCGCTGCCGACCGCTTCAATGCCGGCAAACATCTGTTTGAGATTGCCCGCGATGGTGATGCCGTCGACCGGGTAGGCGACCTCCCCGTTCTCCACCCAGAAGCCTGCCGCACCGCGCGAATAGTCACCGGTCACGCCGTTCACGCCCTGCCCCATCAGCTCGGTGACCAGCAGGCCGGTCCCCATACCTGACAGCATGGACGCACGGTCGCCGGCATTGGCCGCCACGCGCAGGTTATGCACGCCGCCGGCATTGGCGGTGGTCTTCAGCCCCAGCCGCCGCGCCGAATAGCTGCCGAGGATGTACCGCTGCAACACGCCCGCCGACACCAGGGCCGAATCGCGCGTGGCCACGCCCTCGCCGTCGAACGCATTGGAGCGCAGGCCGCGCCGCAGCAACGGCAGCTCGTCGATGCCGAACCAATCCGGGAACAGCTGCGTCCCGGCACTGTCGAGCAGGAAGCTGGCACGCCGGTACAGCGCGCCGCCGGACACGGCCCCCAGCAGGTGGCCGATCAGCGAGCGCGCGGTTTCGGCAGCGAACAGCACCTGCACCTGCCCGGTCGGCAGAGAGCGCGGCTGCAGGCGCGCGACGGTGCGTTCGGCCGCGCGCAGGCCCACCGCCGCCGGGTCGTCCAGGTCTTCGCGGGCGATGGCGCTGGTGTACCAGCCATCGCGCTGCATGCCATCGCCGCTGCCGGCGATCAGCGCACAACCAATGGAATGGTGGCTGCTGCGCTCACGGCCGATGAAGCCGTGCGAGTTGGCATACACCGACAGGCTCTGCGCGGTGGCCGCCGAGGCCCCGTCGGAGTTGCTGATCCGGCCATCGGCGCCGCGACCGGCGGCCTCGCAGGCCAGCGCCAGGTCCACCGCCTGCTCGGCGCCCAGCGCCCAGGGGTGCCAGCCGTCCAGGTCGGGGAAATGGGTGGCCATCAGTTCGGCATCGGCCAGGCCCGCGGCCGGGTCGTCCTCGGTATGGCGGGCGATGGCGCAGGCCTGGGCGACGGTGGCCTCCAGGCTGCCCTCCTGCAGGTCGGCTGTGCTGGCACTGCCCTTGCGCTGGCCGAAATACACGGTCACGGCGATGCCACGGTCATGCGTGGACTCCACCGTTTCCACCTCCCCCAGGCGCACGTTCACGTCCAGCCCGCGCTCTTCGCTGCAGCTGACCTCGGCCTGGGTGGCCCCCATCGCGCGTGCTTTTTCCAGCAGCCGCTGGGAGATGTCGGCCAGCGTTTCCAGGCGTTGCAGGCTGTCGTCGTGGGTGGGGGTATCGGTGGTGATGACGTTCAATGCTTTATCCTTGTAGGGAGATTCCCTTCACATGTGCCCGGCCATCCTTGCCCGGGTGCTGGGTCGCGGGTGCCTCGCCACGCGGCTGTCCGGCCTAGACCGGACCTCATCCGCGACGGGCGGCCCGCCAAACCCCGGCCTCGATCGGCCGGCCTTTCAATGCTTGAAGTTTAGTGGGTAGCAGTGCAATGCGTGGACGTGACGAAGACACCGGTGAGTTTTTCAGTGAAAGCCGCAGCCAGAACCGGCGCGAGGCGCTGGAAGTGCTGGCCCTGGGTGAAAAGCTGGTGGACCTGACCCCGGCCCAGTTGGCACGCCTGCCGATCCCCGAAGGCCTGCTGGAGCACATCGAGTACACCAAGCGCATCACCTCGCACGGCGCGCGCAAGCGTCAGCTGGCCTTCCTGGCCAAGCAGATGCGGCGCGAGGAAGATGAAACCCTGGAAGCGATCCGCGACGCGATGGACGCCAACAGCGAAACCTCCCGTCGCGAAGTGGCCATCATGCACCGCATGGAGCGTTGGCGTGAGCGCCTGATGGCCGAGGGCGATGCCGCGCTGGCCGAACTGCTGGACGAGCACCCGGACGCCGACCGCCAGCAGCTGCGCACCCTGGTACGCAATGCGTTGGCGGAAAAGGCCAGGAACAAGCCGCCGCGCGCCTACCGCGAGATCTACCAAGTGCTGCGTGGGCTGATGTTGACGCCGCAGGCAACCGCAGGGCTGGAAGCCGAAGCGGACGACGAAGACGAAGCGCTGGACGACGACCAGGCATAAGGGCTTCGGCTCCTTGGTGGATTGGTGTTCTCGGCGGTTCGTACGGTAAAGCAGGAGCATTGCCCTCATCCGCCCCTTCGGGGCACCTTCTCCCGCAGGCGGGAGAAGGGTTATGACTTCCCGCACCGTGGCCGCTCAAGCCTCTCGCAGACCGCCCTTCTCCCGTGCGCGGGAGAAGGTGCCCCGAAGGGGCGGATGAGGGCGCTGACCGCCGCCAACCTCAGGCCTGCGTACCGCCCACCGTCAGGCCATCGATCAATAGCGACGGCTGGCCCACGCCAACCGGCACGCTCTGGCCATCCTTGCCGCAGATGCCCACGCCTTCGTCCAGCGCCAGGTCGTTGCCGATCATGCGCACCTTCTGCATGGTCTCCGGCCCGTTGCCGATCAGGGTCGCGCCCTTCACCGGCGCGGTGACCTTGCCATCCTCGATCAGGTAGGCCTCGGTGGCCGAGAACACGTACTTGCCGCTGGTGATGTCGACCTGGCCGCCGCCGAAGTTGACCGCGTACAGGCCCTTCTTCACCGAACGGATCATTTCCTGCGGATCGTGGTTGCCGGCACGCATGTAGGTGTTGGTCATGCGCGGCATGGTCATGTGCGCGAACGATTCACGACGGCCGTTGCCGGTCGGTGCCGCGCCCATCAGGCGCGCGTTGAGCGTGTCCTGCATGTAGCCGACCAGGATGCCGTCCTCGATCAGCGTGGTGCACTGGGTCGGGGTGCCTTCGTCGTCGATGTTGAGCGAGCCGCGACGGCCATCGAGCGTGCCGTCGTCGACGATGGTCACGCCCGGCGAGGCCACGCGCTCGCCGATGCGGCCGGCGTAGACGCTGGTGCCCTTGCGGTTGAAGTCGCCTTCCAGGCCGTGGCCCACCGCCTCGTGCAGCAGCACGCCCGGCCAGCCCGGGCCAAGCACCACCGGCATCACCCCGGCCGGGGCCGGGATCGCCTCCAGGTTCACCAGCGCCTGGCGCAGCGCCTCGCGGGCGAAACCTTCCGGGCGGTCGCCGGCGAACAGTTCCTCGTAGCTGTAACGTCCACCGCCGCCGGCGTAGCCGGACTCACGGCGCCCGTTCTGCTCGACGATCACCTGCACGTTCAGCCGCACCAGCGGGCGTACGTCGGCGGCGAGCACGCCATCGCTGCGCGCGATCAGCACGGTGTCCACACCGCCGGACAGGCTCACCATCACCTGCTGCACGCGTGGGTCGGCCGCGCGCAGGTAACGGTCCAGCCGTTTGAGCACCTCGACCTTGGCCTCGTTGCCCAGACTGTCCACCGGGTCCAGCGCCGGGTACAGCGCGCGGCCACTGCCACGCACCAGCGACCGCACGTTCTGTGCCCCGCCTTCGCGGGAGATGGCGCGCGCCGACTGCGCGGCCGCCAGCAACGCCGCCGGCTGGATGTCGTCGGAATAGGCGAAGCCGGTCTTCTCGCCGGCGATGGCGCGCACGCCCACGCCCTGCTCGATGGAATGGGCGCCGTCCTTGACGATGCCGTCCTCCACGCTCCAGCTCTCGCGCCGCGAATGCTGGAAATACAGGTCGCCGAAGTCCACCCCCGGCCCCAGCAGGGTGCCGAAGGTGCGTTCGAGGCGGTTGGCGTCCAGGCCGGCCGGCAGCAGCAGGCGGGTTTCGGCAAGCGTGAGGGCGTTATCGGTCATGACTATCCAGATGGGGGCGGGCCCGCGCGAGGCAAGCCGGCGGTGAATCAGGGGGTGCGGGCGGCGTCAGTGGCGGCAGGCGGCGGCGCGGCGCGGGTTTCGTCGCGGTCGATCACCTCCACCTTGGGATCCTTCCACGGGCCGGTCACCTTGTAGGTCTTGGCGCCAATGGTACCCAGCGGCTTGCCGAGCACGGCGTTGGCCGCCGCGCCCACCGCCGCCCCGACCGGGCCGCCGGCCACGGCACCGACCACGGCCAGCAGGTTGCCCGAGCGCGGGTTGACGTCGATGGTCTGGTCGAACTGCTGGCTGCGCAGGTCAGCCTGGCCACGGATGGTGATGTCGGCGGCCGGTGACTCGATGCCGATCCGGTCGGTACTGGCCAGGCCACCGGCGAAGCGCACATGCCCTTCGACGTGGTTGAAGGCCAGGCCCTTGGAAAACAGGTCGCGGAAATCGAACAGCAGCCGGCGCGGCAGCTGGGCCACGCTGAGCAGGCCCAGCACGCGGCCGGCGCCGGGTTCCACTTCCAGCAGCTGGCCATTGCGCACGCTCATGTCCAACCCGCCTTCCAGGCTGGCGGCGCTGAAGGCCATCGGTGAACCGCTCCAGCCGGCCTGCAGCTGCATGCGTCCCTCGCCGCCGCGCACCTGGCCGCCGTAGCCCAGCCGCTGCAGCAGGTCGCCCAGGTCTTCGGTCTGCACGTTGGCGCTCATCTGCGTGGCCGCACGTGTACCGACGCCGCGCCACGTGCCCTGCAGGTCGATGACCTGCCTGGGCGCGCGCACCTGCAGCTCCTGCACCTGCAGGCCGTCGGGCAAGGGCCGGGTCCGCAGGCGGGTCTGGCCCAGCTTGAGCGCACCGAACTCCAGGTCGCCGATGTCCAGCGCCAGCGGCGGGATGTTGGCCGGGTTCATCGGTGCGAGCGGGGTGTCCGAGGACTCCACCGTCGCCGCCTTGGCGGCCTGCCAATGCACCCGGTCCAGCTGGCCACTGACGGTTCCGCCATCGGCGGTGGGAATGTGCAGGCTGCCGGCCAGCGCCGGGCCATTGAGCTGCACCGCGACCGCATCGGCCCCGGGGCGCAGTTGCAGACGGGTCTGTTCGAAGCGCCCGCCGATCAGCAACAACTGGTCGGCCAGCACGTCCACCTGCTTCAGCGCCAACCCGCCCGGGTCGCTGGAATCGCCGCCCTTGGCCAGGCTGATCCACTCCAGCGCATCCAGCGACGGGGTGCGGCCATTGACCATCAGGCCATCGGCCGGCGGCTCGTGGTCGACCCGGTCGCTGCCCATCGTCACCTGCACGCCGGTCTTGCCATTCTGGCTGCGCGCGGCCAAGGCCATCAGCTTGCCGAAGGCGACGTCGATGCG
The DNA here is from genome assembly GCF_052871705.1 of Stenotrophomonas sp. LARHCG68. NCBI lineage: Bacteria > Pseudomonadati > Pseudomonadota > Gammaproteobacteria > Lysobacterales > Lysobacteraceae > Stenotrophomonas > Stenotrophomonas sp. LARHCG68. The sequence goes on from NZ_JBIXJV010000003.1 coordinate 64,453, forward strand.
GCCGGCGCCCATCGGCAGCGCCGCCTGCACGTGCGTGGGCAGTGCGTCGGCCGCAGGTTTGTTGAGCGGCGCCGGCAACTGCAGGCGGGTGCCCTGCAGGTTCGAATCCAGGGTCAGCAGGGTCGGTGCCGCGGTGCGTGCACCCGCTGCGGTCGCCGGCAGGGTGACGCCCACGGTCCAGTCCGAGGTGCCATGGATGTATGGTTTCAACCAGCCCAGTTCCGGCGCGCGGTCGAGCAGCTTGCCCGCGTCCAGGGCAGCGGTCAGCTCGGCCTCGAAGGCATGCGAGGCATCCTTCACCGGCGTGCCGGCGCGCAGGGCCAGCACGCCATCCCGCTCCTGGTGGCGCACCTGCAGCGCCGGTGCCTCGAAGCCACCGCCGCTGTAGTTGATCTTGCCGCGCACGTTGTCGAACTGCAGGTCCCAGCGCTTGTCGGCCATCTGCACGCCGCGCAGGTCCACGTCGCCCTGCAGCACGCCGGGGCCCTCATCGCGGTGCAGCGGCAGCATCAGGTCGAAGTTGACTGCCGCCGGGCCGCGCAGGGCCAGGTTGTCCAGCGTGTCGCCGTAGCTGGCCTGCAGCGGGCTCTGCCGCAGCATCGCCAGCAGGCGGTTGCTGTCGTCGGCGGTGGTCGCCTTGACCTGCAACCGCGACTGCCCCCAGTCGGCGATGCCGGCCTGGATCTGGTCGACCTTCACGCCGGCCAGTTCGCCCTTGCCGTGCACGTCGAAGCCGGCACCGATGAAGGTGATGTCCGCATCCATCCGGCGCATCACCGGCCAGTCCTGGTGGAAACGGATGCTGCCATCGACGATGTGCCCACCGGCCTCGAACCGCCCGTTGTTGCCCTTGAACGGCCAATCATCCAAGTCGCCCACCGCCAGGCCGGTGGCGCCGCGCAGGGTGCCGTCGACCAGCGCCGCGTCCAACCAGTCCACCGCGGCCTTGCTCATGCTCGAACGTACCCAGAACCCCTTCGCGGCGGTCAGCGGCACGTCGTCGATCTTGGCCGCCAGGTTGATCCACGGCCGCGTGCCGTCGCCCTGGAACCACAGGCCGCCGCGCACGTCGGCGGCGTAATCCTTGCCCTGCACGCGCAGGGCCGGCGTACCCACCTGCCAGCCGGCACCTTCGCGCCAGCCGATCACCTGCCCGGACAACTGCAGCTCATGCAGCACGCCGAAACCGGTGGGCCAATCGAAGCGCACGACGTGGTCGGGGCGCAGGTCCAGCGACACCGCCTGCCCGTCGCCTTCGAAATGTCCGCGCAGGCCACTGACGCCCGGGCTGTTGCCGACGGTGCGGAAACTGGCATCGAGGAGTTCACCCTCGGCACGCACCGGGCCATCCGCGCTGCCGGCGATACGCACGTCACCGAAACGCATGCTCGGCCGCGACTGGTACAGCCAGCGACGCAGGCCAGGCTCGACCCGGTCGCTCAATGCCGCCACCTGCAGCAGCGGCGCCACGTCCAACTGTTGTCCCTGCAGCGCGAAATGCTTGCCGCCGGCCAGCAGCAGGCCGTCTAGCACCTGCGACCCCGCGCTGGTACCGTCGTTGATGCGCAGGCGCGGTGCGTCCACCCGCCAGCCGCCATCCAGCGCGGTCCAGCGCGCGCGCAGCTGCAGGTTGCGGAAGCTCACGCCCGGCGCCGCGGTCGCGCTCTGCAGCGGCGCGCCGGACAGCTGCACCTGCTCCAGTTCGCCTTCGGCAGTCACCGCGACCACGCGGTGGTCGTGCAACTGCACCCAGGCATTCAACTCGCCGCTGCCCTGGCGTACCTGCACGCCGGCCACCTGCAGCAACGGCGACCACGCGGCCAGGTCGGCCGGCTCGGCCGCGAACCAGGCCTGGCCATCGCCCTGCCTGCGCTGGAAATCCAGCACCGCCGTCAGTGGCGGCGCCTGGGTGTTGATCCAGCCCCGCGCGCCGACGCGCAGGCGCTGGCCATCCACGCGCAGGCGTACGTCCACGCGTGGAATCCGGGTCTGGATGCCGATCGACGGTGCCATCACCTGCAGTTGCCCGCCGATGACCTGCAGTTCGCCCAGGCGGCGCAGGGCCTCCAGCGGGTCGCCGCCGCTTTCGCTGCTGGGCAGACCACGCACCGACCAGCGCCCGTCATCGGCGCGCTCCAGGGTCAGCGCCAACCCGCGCAGGCGCAGTTCGGTCAGCGGCTCGCCCGGCAGCAGGCCCGAGTACATCGCCACCAGCACCTCGGCCTGCCCCACCCGCACGCCATTGCCCTGACCGATGCGCAGCCCGTCGAGCTGCAGCAGCGGGCCACGCCGCGTCCAGCGCGTGTCCAGCCGGTCGAACGCCACCGGCAGGCCGGCGCGTTCACTCAACCACGCGGCGACCTTGTCCGGGTGCGACTCCACCATCGGCAGCAGTTGGCTGATCGTCCCGACCAGCAACGCCACGGCCACGAGCACGACCGCCAGTGCGATGAGCACATGACGGCGGAGGTGACGCAGCCGATAGCGCAACAGCGTGGTCATCGGACCACGCCGTCCTCCCTGACGGGGGTATGGCTGCGGTCAGAGCAGCACGACATCGAACTGTTCCTGCAGGTACTGGTCATCGGCCTGGAAGCGGATGCTCTTGCCGAGGAATTCCTCCAGCTCGGCCACCGCCGCGGACTCCTCGTCGGTGATCCGCGCCACCACCTTGGTCGAGGCGATCACCAGCAGGCGCGCGGCGTCGAACTGGCGCACCGCGCGGGTGATCTCGCGGAAGATCTCGTAGGTCACCGTCTCGGCGGTCTTGATGCTGCCGCGACCGCTGCACTGCGGGCAGGTCTCGGACAACTGCCGCTCCAGGCTCTCCACGGTGCGCTTGCGGGTCATCTCCACCAGGCCCAGCGGCGAGAAGTCGTAGACGGTGGTCTTGGCATGGTCGCGGGTGAGCGCCTTCTCCAGCGTGCGCAGCACCTGGCGACGGTGCTCCGGATCATCCATGTCGATGAAGTCGATGATGATGATCCCGCCCAGGTTGCGCAGCCGCAGCTGCCGGGCCACCGTCTGCGCCGCCTCCAGGTTGGTGCGGAATACGGTTTCCTCCAGGTTGCGCTGGCCAACGAAGGAACCGGTGTTGACGTCGATGGTGGTCATCGCCTCGGTCTGGTCGATGACCAGGTAGCCGCCGGACTTGAGCGGCACCTGCTTGTTCAACGCGCGGACGATCTCGTCCTCCACGCCGAACATGTCGAAGATCGGGCGGTCGCCGGTGTACAGCTCCAGCTTCTCGTCCAGCACCGGCATGTACTTGGCGACGAAGGCCTTGAGCTGGTTGAAGGTTTCCTTGGAGTCCACCTTGACCTTGTCCACGTCCTTGCGGATCAGGTCGCGCACCGAGCGCAGCGGCAGGCTCAGGTCCTCGTAGATGATGCTGGCCGGCGGCGCCTCGCGGCCACGCCGCTCGACCACGTTCCAGACCCGCGACAGGTAGGAGATGTCCTCGGCCAACGCCTCGGCCGGCTGGCCTTCGGCGTTGGTGCGCACGATGTAGCCATAACCGCCGTGCTGGGCGGAGATCTCGGTGACCAGCGCCTTGAGCCGGGCCCGCTCGGCCTCGTCCTCGATCCGCGCCGACACACCGACCATCTTGGACTGTGGCAGCAGCACCAGGTAGCGCGAGGGAATGCTGATCTGCGTGGTCAGGCGCGCGCCCTTGGTCCCGATCGGGTCCTTGACCACCTGCACCACCACGTCCTGGCCGTCGCGCAGCAGCTCCACGATCGGCACCGAGGAGGGCAGCGGCAGGCTGGGCGCGGTTTCCTCGGTGTCGGCCGCCACCGGTGCCGGGCGCACCACGTCGTTGGCGTGCAGGAACGCCGCGCGCTCCAGGCCGACCTCGACGAAGGCGGCCTGCATGCCCGGCATCACCCGCTGCACCTTGCCCTTGTAGATGTTGCCGACCACGCCACGGCGCCAGCCGCGCTCGATGTGCAGCTCCTGCAGCATGCCGTTCTCGATCACCGCCACGCGGGTTTCGCGCGGGGTGACATTCACCAGGATCTCTTCGGACACGTCCCTTACTCCCCCTTGTCCATGGAATCGTCTGCCGCCACGGCACCGAAGGCCGCCAGCAGCGTGGCCGTCTGTTGCAGCGGCAGGCCCATCACCCCCGAATAGCTGCCCGACAGATGGCGGATATGGCGTTCGGCCCCGCCCTGGATGGCATAGGCGCCGGCCTTGCCCATCGGCTCACCGGTGGCCACGTAGGCGGCAATCTGCGCCGCGCTCATCGGCGCGAAGCTGACCTCGGAGGTGACCACCTCCAGCGCGTGCCGCCCCGCCGCGGCCAGGGCCACCGCCGTGATCACCTGATGGGTACGCCCGGCCAGCGAGGCCAGCATGGCCGCCGCATCGGCCGCATCGACGGGCTTGCCGTAGACACGGTCCCCGAGCACGACCTCGGTGTCCGAGCCCAGCACCACCGCCTGCGGGTCGTCGGCCACCCGCGCCAGCCCGGCCAACGCCTTGTCCAGCGCCACCCGTCGCACGTACGCTTCGGCCGACTCCGCAGCGCCACGTACTTCGGGGACTTCCAGGTCCAGGGCGCGGAACGGCACGCCAAGGCGCGTCAGCAGTTCATTTCGGCGGGGCGAGCGGGAGGCGAGATAAAGCATCGCGGAAGGATAACCTGAGGGGACTGCCTGAATGATTGGCAAAGATGCCAAAGTGGTGACAACCCCGGGCCGGCTCACCACCCGTTCATCGCCCTGACTTCACTTTCACGATCCATCCAAGGAGGACCACCATGCGCCATCTCACCCTCGCCCCGCTGCTGCTGTCCCTGTCACTCGTCCTGGGAGCCCCGATGACCGCCCATGCCCAAACCGTCCCCACCGCCGTGGCCAGTGACGCCACCCTGCTGAACATCTCCGCCCAGGCCGAAGCCAAGCGGGTGCCGGACGTGGCGACCCTGTCGGCCGGCGTGGTCACCCAGGCCGTGGACGGCAACACCGCCATGCGCGAGAACGCGGTGCAGATGGACAAGGTGATGGCCGCGATCAAGGCCGCCGGCATCGCCGAGCGCGACATCCAGACCAGCGGCATCAACCTCAACCCGCAGTACCGCTACGCCGAGAACGAAGCGCCGAAGATCACCGGCTACCAGGCCACCAACACGGTCAGCCTGAAGGTGCGTGACATCACCAAGCTCGGCCGGGTGCTGGACAGCCTGGCCGCGCAGGGCGCCAACCAGATCAATGGCCCCAGCTTCGAGATCGACCAGCCCGAGCCGGTCTACGACGAAGCCCGCCTGGCCGCGCTGAAGAAGGCCCAGGCCCGTGCGGAGACCTATGCCAAGTCGCTGGGCCTGCGCGTGCGCCGCATCGTCAGCATCTCCGAAGGCAGCCAGGGCGGCTTCCGCCCGATGCCGATGATGGCCATGGCCCGCTCGGCCAAGGCCGAGATGGACACCTCGGTGTCGCCGGGCGAAAGCAGCGTCTCGGTCAACCTGGACGTGGTGTTCGAACTGGGTCGCTGAGCCCGGGTCATGCTCGACGACAACGGCGCCCTCAGGCGCCGTTGTCGTTTCAAGGCTCCAGGCACCCACGCCACTGCCACACCTAAGCCTCCCGATCGTGCTCCGCCTGCCACCGCCGGGCATGGGACCGGGCTGGGCCCCGCCGCGCTCCGTTGCTGTCTGGCAGATAACCGGAAACCGGACCCCTGCTTGTCGGCACGCGCGATTGCAGGCGCTATGGCCTTACGCGGGCCGGAACCTGCAACCCCGTCCTGTGTCACCGCGCGTTGTTCCTTGTACACGCCCACGCATGGAGGTGGTTTATGGTCCGCACGCAGCATCGTGTCCCCTCGCTCCACATCGAACCGTCCCGCATCTTCGCCTACAGCACGGCGCTGGCCCTGCATGTACTGGCCGCCGGACTGCTGTTGATCCCCTTGTCCCAGGTCCCGGTGCGCAGCGATGCGGTGCGTGAACCCCGTTGGCAGGTTCCGGACACCAAACCCATCGAACCACCGCCGCCGATTCCCCCGACCATCCCGGTCAGCAAGACCCCGGCACCACCGAAGCAACCGGCGCTGCCGGCGCCGGTGGAAACCGCCCCGATGCCGGTGTTCCCCACCGAAGCGGTGATCACCGCGCCGGTCGACGTGGCCCCGGTCGCCGACCCCGCCCCTGCCATCGACTCCATCGCACCGGCCACGCCGCTGCAGGGCGTGCAACTGCGCTATGAGCGGGCCCCGGCCCCCACCTACCCGATCGATGCGCTGCGCGCCGGCATCGAAGGCACGGTGCTGCTGCGGGTGCTGGTCGGCCAGGACGGCAAGCCACTGGAAGTCAGCATCGAACGCAGCAGCGGCAACCGCAGCCTGGACAACGCCGCACGCACCCAGGTGCTGCGTCGCTGGCAGTTCCAGCCGGCCACCGACGGCGGACACGCCGTGCAGGCCTACGGGATCATCCCGATCGACTTCAAGGTCGGCTGAGTTGCTGAATGGCCCGCAAGGAGGGGCTTGCTGAACCCTTCCTTGCGGGCAAGCTGAAAACCGCCCCTGTTAATCGATTTTTCACCTCTCCGTCATCTCCAGCGAACCTAGATTCGCGGCCGTCGATGTTCTTCGGCCGCGCCTTCTGGCGGCCATTTCCGCAGTTCCACTGGAGAGATGACTGTGAAACATCCGACTCGCCGGCATTCCGCCTGCCGCACCACCCGACTTTGCAGTTCCCTTTCACGCCTGCTGCTGGTACCCACCGCCCTGCTCGCCACCGCCCCCCTGGCCATGGCCCAGGATGAAAAGGCCACCACCCTGGACCGGATAACCGTCACCGGTTCCAACATTCCCCGCGCCACCACCGAAACCGCGTCGCCGGTGCAGATCATCACCCGCCAGGAGATCGACCGCACCGGCAAGGCCACCATCGCCGAGTACCTGCAGACCCTGACCAGCGACGGCGCCGGCTCCATCCCCAAGAGCTTCGGCACCGGCTTTGCCGGCGGCGGCTCGGGCATCTCGCTGCGCGGCCTGGGTGCCGCGTCGACCCTGGTGCTGCTCAATGGCCGGCGCATGGCCCCGTACGGCCTGGCCGACGACGGGCAGAAGGTGTTCACCGACCTGAGCGTCATCCCGATGGATGCGGTCGAACGGGTCGAAGTGCTCAAGGACGGCGCCTCGGCCATCTACGGTTCGGACGCCATCGCCGGCGTGGTCAACATCATCCTGCGCCGCGACTTCACCGGCGCCATGCTCAAGGCGTCGTATGGCACGTCCGGCGACAGCGACGGCGATGCGCGCAAGGCATCGCTGACCGCCGGCGTCGGCAACCTCGATGAGGACGGCTTCAACGCCTTCGTCAGCATCGACGTCAGCAAGACCGACGGCATCCGCATCTCCGACCGCCGCGACCGCAAGTGGATCGGCAACGGCGACCTGAGCCGCTACGGCTTTGATCGGGTCGCCGGCGGCCAGTTCTTCCCGCTCAACGGCGCGATCACCGCCGGCGGCACGGTGGCCGGCAACTCGCCGGTGGGCAGCATCCGCGACCCCGCCACCGGCCTGTACCAATCGCTGCCCGGGTGCGCGCAGTTCTCCCGCATCACGCCGGTGGACCCCGGTGGCGGCTGCCTGTGGGAAACGCAGGACTTCCGCAGCCTCACCCCCAGCGAGGAGTTCGGCAACCTGTTCGCGCGCGGCACCTTCGCGCTGTCGGACAACTTCGAGATGTACGGCGAGTTCGGCTACTCGAAGAAGAAGACCGAGTTCTACAACACGCCCAACGGCGTGTCCGGCTCGTGGGGCTACCCGGGAGGCCCGGTGAACGCCAGCAGCGGCAGCGGCGCCACCGTGCTGGGCGCCGCCCATCCGGACAACCCGCTCGGCGTGGACGCGCGCCTGCGCTATGCCGCGTTCGACGTGGGCCCGCGCGTGACCACCAACACCAACGAGTTCACCCGCTTCCTGGTCGGGGTGAAGGGCACCGCGGGCGCCTGGGACATCGACACCGCCTACCTGCACTCGGCCACGCAGCTGGTCAACGAGCGCCGGGGGTTCCTGCGCTACAGCCATGTACGTACCGCACTGACCGACCCCAACAGCCCGGTCGGCTGGTGGCGCATCGGTGCCAGCGCCGGTCAGAACACGCAGGCGCTGTATGACTACATCTCGCCGACCATCCATGCCGACGCATCGACCACGCTGGACATGATCGACTTCAAGGCCAGCCGCAGCATCGCCGACCTTGCCGGCGGCCCGCTCGGCCTGGCCTTCGGTGCGGAATACCGGCGGCAGAAGGCCAACCTCGACCCGCAGAGCTACACCGACCTGGGCGACATCATCGGCCTGGGCTATTCGGCCTACAAGGGCACCCAGGAAGTGGCCGTGGCATATGCGGAAATGGTGGCCCCGGTGCTCGAGTCTCTGGAGCTCTCCGGCGCGCTGCGCGTGGACAAGTACAAGGGCGGCGATACCGCCACCACGCCGAAGGTCGGCATCAAGTGGACGCCGGCCGACTGGATCGCGGTGCGCGCCACCTATGCCGAGGGCTTCCGCGCGCCAGGGCCGGCCGAAGCCGGTGACGGTGGCCTGGCGGCCTTCAGCACCGCCCGCGACCCGGTCCGTTGCCCCGGCGGCACGCCTGCACCGGGCGCCACCGCGGCCGATTGCGCGGTCAACCTCGCCATCATCACCTCGGCCAATCCCAACCTGAAGCCGGAGGAATCCAAGAGCTACACCGTCGGCCTGGTGCTGGACCCGACGCCCACCACCACGCTGACCCTGGACGCCTGGCAGATCAAGCGCACCAACGAGATCAACCAGGGCGACACCGACCTGGCATTGGCCGCCGGGCGCGGCATCCGCAGCGACAACGACCTGCCGGGCGTTCCCAACAGCGGCAGCCTGCTGGCGGTCAGCGTGGACTACATCAACTCCGCTTCCACCACCATCCGCGGCTTCGACTTCGACATCCGCCAGCGCGTGGAAATGGGCGCCTACGGCAAGCTGCTGATGGACCTGCAGTGGACCCGGATCAACTCCTTCGAGCGCGACGATGGCACCGGCACCAAGTTCCAGTACGCCGGTACGCATGGCAACTGCGACGTCACCAACTGCATCGGCACGCCGAAGGACCGCTTCAACCTGGGCGTGACCTGGGACATGGACCGTTTCAGCGTGAGCGCGATCGGCAACTACATCGGCAGCATGGACAACGTCGCCTTCGAAGGTGACAGCTGCGCCAACCACTACGCCGATGGCAGTGATGCGCCGCGTGGCTGCGAACTGCGTTCGTTCTACACCATCGACCTGTCCGGCCGCTGGCGTGCGACCGACGCGCTGGAGATCTTCGGTTCGGTCCAGAACGTCACCGACCGCATTGCGCCGCTGGATCCGTTGACCTATGGCGCGGTCAACTACAACCCGCTGCATTTCAGTGGTGCGGTGGGCCGCTACTTCACGCTCGGTGCCAAGTACACCTTCAACTGAGCCAGACGGCTGCCGCGGCCCGACGGCCGCGGCAGCACGCGACGCACACAAAGAAAAAGCCGCGATTGCTCGCGGCTTTTTCGAATCTGGCGCCCGAAGTTGGACTCGAACCAACGACCCCCTGATTAACAGTCAAGTGCTCTAACCGGCTGAGCTATTCGGGCGGGGGAGGCGCATTCTATACGCTAATCACGCGCGATGGTAGGGGTGGTTGGCCAACATCGCCGCCGCGCGATACAACTGCTCGGCCACCACCAGCCGCACCAGCATGTGCGGCAAGGTCAACGGACCGATCGACCACTTTTCATCGGCCACCGCCGTTACCTCGGCCGCATGTCCTTCCGGGCCGCCGATCAGGAATGCCAGGTCGCGCCCCTGCGAACGCCAATGCTCCAGGCGTTGCGCCAGCTGCTCGGAACTGAGCTGCCGGCCCGGCACGTCCAGCGCGACCACATAGGGATTCTTCGGCAACGCCGCCAACACGCGCTTGCCCTCGTCCTCGATCGCGCGCTTCGGGTCCCTGCCCTTGCCACGCAGGCCCGGCTCGATCTCGACCAGCTCCAGCGGCAACCAGTGCGACAGGCGCTTCTGGTATTCGGCGAAGCCCTGCGCGACCCAGGACGGCGCACGTTCGCCGGTGGCAATCAACTTGGCTTTCATCGGCACGCTCCGGCGCGGCGGGGTCAAATGGAAACGGCGCCCTGCGGCGCCGTCGTGGCTGCTACGGCGGGGCGATCAGCCCTGCTGCGCGTCCTCGTCGTCCGACGGCGGCTGGTCACCCACCGTCCACAGGCGCTCCAGCGCATAGAACTCGCGCACGCGCGGCAGCATCACGTGGACGATGACGTCGCCCAGGTCCACCAGCACCCATTCCGCTTCGCGCTCGCCTTCCACGCCCAGCGGCATCACGCCCAGTTCCTTGGCAAAACGCACCACTTCGTCACCGATGGACTTGACGTGGCGGGTCGAGGTGCCCGAAGCGATCACCAGGTAATCGGCGACGCTGGACTTGCCGCGCACGTCGATCTCCACCGCATCCTTGGCCTTGATCTCTTCCAGTGCGGCGTGAACGGACGCCAGCAGGGCCGGGACGGACGGCGGCGGGCTGGGCAGTTGGGTCTTGATGACTTGGGCTTCGGTGCTCAAAGCGGCATAACTCGATGAATAAGGGGACGATTATAGAGAACCCGGCCGCTGCCGGCATTCACTGCGTGGAGGGACAGCCATACAGGCCCCGTGCCTGGATGTAGGCGGCCACCGCTGCGGGCACCAGGGGCCGCCAGTTCCCGCCGCTGGCGATCAGCGCGCGCACGGCGGTGGCGGACTCGCCCTGCAGCGGTTGGCGCAGCCGCCAGACCCGCCCGGCAGGCAAGGCGGCCAGTATCTCCGGGCCGCTGGCCCAGGCCTGGCGCAGGTGGCTGGCCAGCGGCTCGGGCAGCCCATCCTCCAGTGCGCTGCCCGGACGGTCGGCCACCACGATGTGGGCCAGTGGCAGCAGGGATTCCCATTCATGCCAGGTGGGCAGGCCCAGCAGGCTGTCCGCGCCCATCAGCAGCGCCAGCGGCCGTTGCGGTCCCTGTTCGGCCCGCAGTTCGCGCAGCGTATCCACCGTCCACGACGGCACGCCGGGCAGGCGCCGGGCCCGCTCCAGCTCACGCCGGTCCACGCACAGCGCCGGATCATCGGCGACCGCCCGCTCCAGCATGGCCGCACGGGTCTGCGCATCGGCGCCCGGTGGCGCGCGGTGCGGCGGATCGGCCGCCGGCATCAGCCGCACCGGCACCTGCAGCTCCTGCGCGGCACACCGGGCGATGGCCAGGTGGCCGTTGTGGATCGGGTCGAACGTGCCGCCGTAGAACACCAGCAGCCCGCCTTCACGGCCGGCGTGCCGCATCTCAGCGCACCCGTGCCAGCAGGCGCACCGCGCGTGCTTCGGACACGGCCACCAGCAGGCGCTCCAGCGCCAGCCACGGATCACCTTCGGCACGCCCCTTGGCCATGCGGTCAACCAGCGAGGCCTCGGCGACGAAGCGCTCCCAGCGCTTGGGGTCCGGGTGGCGCTGCAGGGCCCGCTTGAACGGCGCCTGGCGCGACTCCCAGATGCCCTTGGCCTTCATCTCGCCGGCCAGGTTGCCGCCGCTGGCCTGCACCCGGGCAAGGCCTGCGGTGAGCAGCAGTTCACGGATCAGGATCGGCATCAGCGCGGCCACGGCCTCGCCTTCGCCACGCAGGCCGGCGAGCATGCGCAGCACGGCCTGCGGCTGCCCGGCGAAGGTAGCCTCGCTGAGCCTGAATACGTCGTAGCGAGCGGCATCGGCCACCAGCGATTCCATCTTCGCCACGTCCAGCGCCTGCCCTTCGGCGAGCAGCGCCAGCTTGTCGATTTCCTGCGCGGCAGCCAGCAGATTGCCTTCCACCCGCTCGCTCAACCGCTGCACGGCGGCCGGGTCGGCGCGCAGGCCCTTGGCCCGCAGGCGGCGCTCGATCCAGTCCCCCAGTTCATGTGGCTTGATCGCCCAGGCCACCGAGAGCACACCGATGCGGCTGACCGCTTCGGTCCATTTGCCCTGGTGCGCCTTGCTCCACTCACCGGCGGTGATCAGCAGCACCACATCCGGCGGCGGCTGTGCGCAGAAATCACTGATGACCTCGGCGCCTTCCTTGCCCGGCTTGCCGCTGGGCAGGCGCAGTTCGACCAAGCGGCGCGCACTGAACAAGCTGGGCGCGTTGAAGCTGGAAGACAGCTGCCCCCAGTCGAAATCGCGGCCGTCGGCATCGAACACCTCGCGTTCGCCGATGCCCTCGGCGCGGGCGCGGGCGCGCACCGCGTCGGCGGCTTCGATCACGCGCAGCAGCTCGGGGCCGGCGATCAGGTAGACCGGGGCCAGCGGTTGACCACCGATCTGCCCGGCAAGCTGTTCAGGACGCAGTTCCACGGCTCAGCCCCGCCACGCCCGCAGCGCAGTCATTCCGGGGCGCTCAATGGGCATCGCCCTTGCCGTCCGCCGGGGGAGCCGGGGGAGCTGCCTTGAGTTTCTCGGCATCGGCGCGGACGACGCTGTCGATGCGGCGCAGGATCGAGGCCGACATCTCGCGGCGGAGCTCGTCGGCCAGGATTTCACGCTCGGTGGTGGTACCGGTGACATCGGTCGGCTGGGACACGTAGTCGCGCGAAAGCTCGATCACCTGCTCCGGCACGATGGTCGAGCCATCCGGGCGGTAGAAGCCGAACACCACCGCATAACGCAGGCTGTACTCCTGCGAGCGACCCTGCGCGTCGATGGCGATCGGCAGGTCGCCCCAGCGCTCGGAACGCACCTGCAGGCGGGCGAACTGGTCGCTCTTGCGCGGCGGCGAACCGTCGCTCTGGATCACGGTGGCACCGGATGCATGCAGGCCCCGGTTGAGCAGCTTCACCAGCTCGCTGTAGCGCACGCTCGAATCGACGCGGACCGCAGGCGTGTCCGCCGGCAGGGTCAACGTGTTGCGCAGATGGAAACCACAGCCGGTCAGGCCGGTGGCGAGGATCAGGGCAATCAGGGTTCGGGTCATGGGCACAGTCTGGCGGAGCCGGCCGGGAGCGGCAATAGAAAGCGGCCCGCATCATCGCGCATCGCGCGTGAGCGCCAATGAAACCACGCCCGCTGCCGGCCAGCGCTGCCGGGGTGAAGCCTTCCCCCTGCCCCGTCCACGGGAACACCGGTACCCGCGGCATCACCACGGGTACCGGGCCATCACGGCCGCTCAGGCCGCGACGATGTTGACGATCTTGCCCGGAACGATGATCACCTTGCGGATGGCCAGGCCTTCCAGGAACTTGGCCGTGTTCGGCTCTTCCTTGGCCACGGCCTCGATCAGCTCGCGCGGGGCATCGGCGGCCACTTCGATCGTGCCACGCAGCTTGCCATTGACCTGCACGGCCAGGGTCAGCGCGTCCTTGACCAGTGCCGCGGCGTCGACCTGCGGGAACGGCTGGTCTTCCAGCAGGGTCTGCGCGTTGCCCAGCAGCTGCCACATCGCGTGGCAGGCATGCGGGGTGATCGGGTTCAGCAGCAGCACGGTGGCCTGCAGGGCCTCCTGGCGCACCGCGCGGCCCTGCGCGCTGGCATCGTCGAACTTGGCCAGCGCGTTGAGCAGTTCCATCACCGCGGCGATGGCGGTGTTGAAGGCGTGGCGGCGACCATAGTCGTCACCGACCTTGCCGATCGTCTCGTGGGTCTTGCGGCGGATCGCCTTCTGCTCGGCGTTCAGCGCCGCAACGTCCAGTGCCGGCGCGCTGCCGTCGACGGCATGCTTCTGCACCATCGTCCACAGGCGGCGCAGGAAGCGGGACATGCCGTCCACGCCGGCCTCGTTCCACTCCAGCGATTGCTCCGGCGGCGCGGCGAACATCGAGAACAGGCGCACGGTGTCGGCACCGTACTTGGCCACCATCGCCTGCGGGTCGACGCCGTTGTTCTTGGACTTGGACATCTTCTCGGTGCCGCCGATCACCACCGGCTGGCCATCGCCACGCAGGGTGGCACCGGTGATGCGGCCGCGCTCGTCGCGCACCACGTCCACGTCGGCCGGGTTGAACCAGTCCTTGGAACCGTCGCTGTTCTGGCGGTAGAAGGTTTCGGCGATGACCATGCCCTGGCACAACAGGTTCTGCGCCGGCTCGTTGCTCTCCACCATGCGTGCATCGCGCAGCAGCTTGTGGAAGAAGCGGAAATACATCAGGTGCAGGATGGCGTGCTCGATGCCACCGATGTACTGGTCCACCGGCAGCCAGTAGTTGCCGCGCTTGTCCACGGCCTCGCGTGCACCCGGCGAGGTGTAGCGGGCGTAGTACCAGCTCGACTCCATGAAGGTGTCGAAGGTGTCGGTCTCGCGCTCGGCCGCGCCGCCACATTCCGGGCAGGTGGTCTTGCGCCATTCCAGGTCGGCCTTGAGCGGCGAACCGGTACCGTTGAGGGTGACGTCTTCCGGCAGCAGCACCGGCAGCTGGTCTTCCGGCACCGGCACCGCGCCGCAGGTGTTGCAGTAGATCACCGGGATCGGGCAACCCCAGTAGCGCTGGCGGCTCACGCCCCAGTCGCGCAGGCGGTAGTTGACGCGGCGCTGGCCCTGGGCCTTGCGCTCGAAGCGCTCGGCCAGCGCCTCGAAGGCGCCCTGGAAATCCAGCCCGTCGAACTCGGCGGAATTGACCAGCTCGGTTTCGCGGGTCTTGTCGGTGTACCAGTCCTGCCAACGGTTGGCGTCGTAGGTGCGCTCGTCGTCGTTCTTCGGATGCTTCAGCGCGATGACCTGCTTCTTGGGCAGGTTGTACTTGGTGGCGAACTCGAAATCGCGCTGGTCGTGTCCCGGCACCGCCATCACCGCGCCGGTGCCGTAGCCCATCAGCACGAAGTTGGCGACCCAGATCGGCACCTGTTCGCCGCTAACCGGATGGATGGCCTTCAGGCCGGTGTCCTTGCCACGCTTTTCCTGGGTTTCCAGTTCAGCCTCGGACACGCCGCCCTGCTTCAGCTCGGCCAGCATCGCGGCCAGCGCCGGGTTGCTCTTGGCGGCGTGCAGGGCCAGCGGGTGCTCGCCGGCGATGGAGACGAAGCTCACGCCCATCACCGTGTCCGGGCGGGTGGTGAACACGCGCAGCGGGTCCAGCGCGGCGCCATCCACGTCACGCACGTCGAACTGGATTTCCAGGCCTTCGGAGCGGCCGATCCAGTTGCGCTGCATGGTCTTGACCGAATCCGGCCAGCCCGGCAGTTCGTCCAGGCCGTCCAGCAGTTCCTGGGCGTAGTCGGTGATGCGCAGGAACCACTGCGGGATCTCGCGCTTCTCGACCAGGGCGCCAGAGCGCCAGCCACGGCCGTCGATGACCTGCTCGTTGGCCAGCACGGTGTTGTCGACCGGGTCCCAGTTCACCACCGAGTTGCGGCGGTAGGCCAGGCCCTTGCGCATCAGGCGGGTGAACATGCGCTGCTCGTGGACGTAGTAGTCCGGCGTGCAGGTGGCGAACTCGCGCGACCAGTCGATCGCATAACCCATCGCCTTGAACTGGCCACGCATGTGGTCGATGTTGGCGTAGGTCCACTTGGCCGGCGCGGTCTTGTTCTTGATCGCGGCATTCTCGGCCGGCAGGCCGAACGCGTCCCAGCCCATCGGCTGCAGCACGTTGTGGCCGGTCATGCGCTTGTAGCGGCTGATGACGTCGCCGATGGTGTAGTTGCGCACGTGGCCCATGTGCAGCGCACCGGACGGGTACGGGAGCATCGACAGGCAGTAGTACTTGGGCTTGTCCGAGGTCTCGCTGACCTCGAAGGCACGCGTGTCCTCCCAGAATTTCTGGGCGGCGGATTCAACCTGCTGGGGATCGTACATAGTGGGTTCGACGCTGGACATGGCAACGCTGGGCAACGGCAAAGCCGCAAAGGGTACCGCAGTGCATCATGGCACTCCAATCCAGTCCCCTCCGCTGTCCGCGGGACAAACGCAGGTCATTGATATCGCAATGGTTTCAATAAACCTGCGATGTACGCCCCACGGCCTGCTGGCCGGTTTCCGCGTCAGCCGGGCTCAACCACGCGCTGGCGCCAGGCGTGCCGCGCCCAGCAGCCAGACCAGCCAGCCCAGGAAGGCCAGGCGCTGGGCCATGGCGACCGGCAGGGCGATCTCGAACAGGAACGCGCTGCACAGGCTCCACAGCGCACACCCCACCGCGAGGTTGGCCAGCGGCCGCCAGGCCGCGTCCCGGGCACCGCCAAGGCGCAATGCGAGCGCACCAGCACTAAAGCCCACCAGCCACAGCAGCCAGGCGCTGGCGTGGTACTGGCTGGCGCGGTTCTCGATGTCTTCCACGTCCAGCGGCAACAGGCCCATCGCGGCGAACGCCACCGCGGCCAGCAGCAGCATCTGCCCGCCCACCCGCAATGCGCGCGGGGCGGTCACCGGCATGCGCAGCGCCAGATCAAGCGCAGCCGCGGCGGCAAGGATACCGGGCAGCACGAAACCCAGCATGCTGAAGGCGGTGCCGCCGGGGACGCCATGCGCGCCCAGCAGCGACACCGGATGCCGCAGCTGGTCGTACCCTTCCAGGCGCATGCCGAAGCCGAACACGGCCAGCAGCCACACCACCGCCGCGACCGGACCGGCCCAGCTCCACATCAGTTTCCTGCTTGACGCCACCACGCACCCTGCCTGACCCGGGTCACCCGCGGAACGCGGCGACCATCGGCGTCATTGTGAAGGCAGCGGCCGGCAATCGCACGGATTGCCGGCCGTTCCTTCCCCCCGTTCCAGCCCTGCCCCGTCAGTTGCCGATGCCGGCGATCTCCACGCGGCGGTTCGGTGCCAGGCAGGCCACCAACGCCGCCCGGCCGCCATCGTTGCACTGGACCAGCGGCTCGGCGCTGCCGCGCCCTTCGGCACGGATCGACCCGGCCGGGATGCCCTGTTCGACCAGGTAGCCGCGCACCGCCGCGGCGCGGCGCTGTGACAGGTCCCTGTTGTAGGCATCGCTGCCGATGCGATCGGTGTAGCCGATCACGGTCAGGTCCATGCCTGCGCCCTGCCCGCGCACGGTGCCGGCCACCTCTGCCAACCGTGCTTTGCCGGCATCCGAAAGCTTGGCGCTGTCGAAGGCGAACAGGGCATCGGCGGCGATCCGCAACGGCGCCGGCGCAACCGGTGGCGGCGGTGGTGCGGGTGGGGGTGGTGCGGGAGCGGGTTCGAGCAGGGCGGCGCAGCTTTCAGGCTGCCACGCGTGGCCCACCGCCACGCCGTCGTGGTCGAACGTTACCTGGAACTGGCATTGCACCGGCGTGGCCCCTACCGCCCGCCGGAAGTTGAACAGGTAGTTCCACTCCCGCACCCCCCATAGGCCTTCGTTGAAATGCGGCGTGCCCAGCAGCGTCTGCACCTGGTGCTTGTTCATGCCCGTCGCGTATTGGCGCAGGTTGTCCAGGTTCACGTAGGTGCCGCCGGCCGGGTACGCCCGTGCGGGATCCGGGAACCCCCGCTCGCGCACCTCACCCTTGCTGCTGCAGGCCGCCAGTGCCACCACCAGCGCCAGTACCGACCATTTGCTGTTCATGACTTCCCCCGCGCCCAGGCGCTGTTGTCCGGAAGCCGGTGCCAGGCACCGGCAGGTTGCATGCCATCACCACTGGAAGCCGGCGCCGACGGTCACGCCGCCATCGCCGCGGGTATTGGCCGAGCCGCTGAGCTTGTAGATCCAGCGCCCGCCATCGGAGACCCCGGACACGCCCACCGCCATGCTGGATTCGCCATGGAAGGTGCTGGCCGCGAACGAAGCCATGCGCTTGCCTGCCTCCGAAGGCTGCGGCAGGCCGGCCATCGCCATCGCCGAGGCGATGCCGGCCGAGGCGCGGTCATCCACGCGCTTGATGTCGCGCGAGATGCTGTTGAAGCGCTGATCGGTGTAGTTCCTGGACCAGTCCATCACGTCCCCCATGCCCTTGTTGAGTTGTGCGACGTTCACCGCATCGGTGGGTGCCACGCCGGTGGCCACGTTGTGGATCACCGTGGAGGTTCCGGCCTTGCCCATGGTCACGCTGGCGTAGTTGGTGCTGCCGTCGGTGTTCTTGTCGTAGCGCACCGTGCCTTCCTGCGATGCCTGCAGCTGGCGCAGGTTGACCGCATCGGTGGCCTGGCTGCCGTCGGCGACATGGGTGACCTGGCGTTCGGCCCCGGTCGCGCCCACCGAGACGGTGTTGGCACGGTCGGCCACCGAGCCTGCGCCCAGCGCCACGCTGTTGGCTGCCGACGCGTTGGCGCCGTTGCCGATCGCCACCGCCTGGGTACCGCTGGCGGTGGCCTGCGGGCCGGCGGCGACGGCATCCTGGCCGGTGGCCGAGGCCGCCGCCTTGGTCGAGTTCACCGAGAAGTAGGCATTGCCCGCGCCACCGTTCTGGATGTTGTCGATGCGCTTGTTGACGTTGACGATGGAGCCGTCCATCACTGCCAATGCATCGGTCACGTTGTCCAGCACCTGCTGGTTGGTCCCGCCACTGGCATTGATCGAATTGACGGTGAAGCTCGCCGAGGACCATTGGCCGGTGGTGCTGTTGTACTGCAGGGTGCCGCCAATGGCCGAGGCGAGCGCCTCGTTGGTGGTGGCCAGCTGGCCGCCGTTGATCGCATCGCGGCTGCCGGCCACGACGCTGCCCTCGGCCACGTTGCGCACCGCCACCGCCGCACCGCTGCCATCCCCCTTCAGCGCGACCACGTTGGTCGGGTTGCCGGCGCCATCGGGGGTGTATTCCACCGCCAGCGGATTGCTGCCGGGGTTGGGGTTGGTACCGGTGGCCAGGTTGGCCAGCGACTGGCTGATCGAGCTGAACGCTGCGCCGATGTTGCCGAAGGTGGCCGAGGTCAGCTGCCAGTTCGCGCCGATTTCATTCAGCACGTAGGACGGCGCGGACAGCACCCCCGCCACGCTGAAGGTGGCGCCGCCGCCCAGGTAGCTCGCCATCGACTGGCCGATGCCGAACAGCTGTGCACCGTTCACCGCCTCGGTGCTGGTGGCGCTGAGCTGGCCCGCGGCCAGGTTCGAGACAACCGTGCCGTTCGGCGCATTGCCACCGCCCAGGGTCACATGGCCGTAGTCGGCCACGTCATTGGCATCGGTGTCGTACAGCACCGCGTTCTGCTCGATCGTGTTGATCTGCGACAGCGCGCCCTGCAGCTGGGCGAGGTTGACCGCGTCGGTGGCTTGGCTACCGGCCGCGACGTGGGTGATCTGCCGCTCGCGGCCGGCCGAGCCGACCGCCACTTCGCCGATCGAGGTCTGCGCCGCGGTGAGGCCGAATGCGCTGTAGTTGTCCAGTCCACCGCGGTCGGCATTGGACTTGTAGCCCATCGCCACGCTGTTGGCCTTGTTGGACGTTGCACCGGCACCGAGCAGGGTCTGTGCGTTGGCCGTACCCAGCGCACTGTCACCGATCACCACCGACTGGCCCTGGCGCGCGTCGTAATCGGCGGTGGGCACGCCGGTCATCACGCCATTGGCGTCGACGAAGACCTGGTTGGCGTTCTGCTGCGCCAGCTCGTGCCGCGCATTGGTGCCGATCACCACCTCCTTGGAGCCGTTGGCGTAGGCACCGTCGCCGATCAGCACCTGGTAGTCCTGCGCGGCCGGCACGGCCCAGCACTTGTCCTTGATGATCCCCACCAGGTTCAGGCAGTCCGACGCCCAGTCCGGCGCGCTGTCGGGAAGCAGCAGGCCCAGCAGGCCACTGGCCGCGCCGTTGTTGATGTTGGTGATGTAGCTGTCGGAGGTCACGCCACCGATCAGGGTCAGGTGCGAATTGCCGCCGGTGATGGCGCTGCCCGCGCCGTCGAGCAGTTCCCCCACCGGGCTGAGATTGACCACCGGCAGCCCTGCGACCTCGACGGTCGAATAGGCCTGCGCGAAGTTGACGTTGTTGATCGTCAGGCTGCCGTTCTGGGTGTAGCCACTGCCGCCGAACAGCGAGGTGGCAGTCGGCCCGATCAGCTGCCCGACCGTTCCCACCAGGCCACCGTTGCCGACCACCAGGCCGCTCGGGCCCGCCGGTGGCGGCGCATTCGAGGTGGGCGCCGGATTGCCGGTGAGCTGGCCGACGACATTGGACAACCCACCGGTCACGCCGCCGGTCACGCCCGTCAGCAGATTGGTCAGGCCATTGACCCCGGATGCCGAACCGGTGATCCCGCCCAGCGTGCTTCCGACCGCACCCAGCAGGGTGCCGGCCGTGGTGTTGACGGTTCCCAACGCGCTCTGCACGGTCCCGGTCAGGTCGCCCTGGGCGAGCGCGCCGGTCGTGTTCTGCAGGCCACCGGTCAGTGCGCCGACCGTGCCGCTGACGCCGTTGCCCAGTGAGGTTGACCCGGTGAGGCCGCCGACCAGTCCTCCCACTGCCGCGCCCGCCCCGTTGACCACCGGTGCGGCCCCATCCACCACGCCGTCCACCACACCCCCCACGCCGGTCTGCGCCACCAAGCCACCGGTGAGATCGACCACACCGCCAATCCCGTCGGTCACCGCCTGGCCCGGTGAAGTGGGCGTCGTGCCGCCGCTACCACCGCCCAGTTGGCCCAGCAGACCCGTCACCGCGCCGGTCAGTCCACCGACGACGTTGCCCAGACCGCCAAGTCCCGCCCCGGCGCCGCCATTCCCGTTGCCGCCGGCCGCACCACCCACCGCACCCAGCAGGGTCGAGACGGTACCGCCCACCGTCCCCACCAGGTGCTGCACGGTTTCCTGCACGTCACCTTGTGCCAATGCACCGGTGGTGTTCTGCAGCCCGCCGGTCAGCGTACCGACCGTGGCGGTCACGCCGGTTCCCAACCCGGCCGAACCGGTCACGCCGCCCACGACATGGCCCAGCGCGCCGCCCGCGCCATTGAGCACCGGCGCGACGCCATCGACCACGCCATCCACCGGCGTGCCGACTGCCGCGATCAGGCCATGGCCTGCGCCCTCGCCTGCACCACCGCCCGTCAGGCCACCCGTCAGGCCACCCGTCAAACCGCCGATCACGCCGGTCAACCCACCCAGACCGCCACCGCTGCCGCTGCCGCCGGCATCGCCGACCGCACCCACCAGCGTGGAGACCGTGCCCTGTACCGTGCCGGCCAGATGCTGCACCGTGCCCTGCACATTGCCTTGTGCCAACGCACCGGTGGTGTTCTGCAGGCCGCCGGTCAGCGTACCCACCGTGGCGGTCACGCCAGTTCCCAACCCGGCCGAACCGGTCACGCCGCCCACGACATGGCCCAGCGCGCCGCCCGCGCCATTGAGCATCGGCGCGACGCCATCGACCACGCCATCCACTGGCGTGCCGACCGCCGCGATCAGGCCATGGCCTGCGCCGCCGCCCAGGCCGCCGGTCAGGCCACCGATCACACCGGTCAACCCACCCAGACCGCCACCGCCACCGCTGCCGCCGGCATCGCCGACCGCGCCCAGCAGCGTGGAGACGGTGCCCTGTACCGTGCCGGCCAGGTGCTGCACCGTGCCCTGCACATTGCCTTGTGCCAATGCACCGGTGGTGTTCTGCAGGCCGCCGGTCAGCGTACCCACCGTGGCGGTCACGCCGCCCACGACATGGCCCAGCGCGCCACCCGCGCCATTGAGCACCGGCGCGACGCCATCGACCACGCCATCCACCGGCGTGCCGACTGCCGCGATCAGGCCATGGCCTGCACCGCCGCCCTGGCCGCCGGTCAGGCCACCGATCACGCCGGTCAACCCACCCAGGCCCGCGCCCTCGCCTGCACCACCGCCGGTCAAGCCGCCCGTCAAACCACCGATCACACCGGTCAGCCCGCCAAGACCGGCGGAGCCACCACCCGACGCGCCATTCCCCAGGCTGCTGACCACATGCGACACGCCACCGATCACCCCGTGGGTGACGTGGCCGGCCGCGCCGGTGAGCCCGGCGACGCCGGATGCCGACCCGGTGATGCCGCCCAGCGCGCTGCCAGTACCGTGCAAGGCCGCGGCGATGGTGCCGTCAACCGTCGCCAGTGCATGGTTGACGGTGCCGGCCACATGGCCCTGCGCCAGCGCGCCACTCGTGTTTTCAAGGCCGCTGGTGAGTGCGTCGACGGTGTGATCCACGCCCGCACCCAGCGCACCGGAGCCCGTCACTCCGGCCAGCACGCCTGCCGCCGTATGGCCGGTGCTGTTTGCCACCGGCGTCGCGCCGTTGACCACGCCGTCCACCAGCGCACCGATGCCGGCCCCCTGCAACAGGCCGCCGGTCAGTTCCTCGACCGCGCTGACCGTGGCGCCGGTCACCGCGCGTACCGGGTTGCCACCTTCTTCCTTGCCCGGCAACAGCACGTTGCCCAGCCCCAGCAGTCCGCCATGGCCCGGTGCCCCGGACGTCGGCGACGACACCTGCAGCAGGGCCGTGCCGCCCACGCCGGTCTTGATCGCGCCGGCCGCCGACGCCACCGTGGCCAGTGCCGCGGTTGTCGCCGATACCGATGGGGTCGCATGGCCATGCGTGGCGCGCGCGCCGACCGACAGTCCCGCGCCAATGCGGGTCGGTGCAACCTGCAACCGTGCCTGCACCGGCACCTGCACGACCACCGGCGCCGGCAGCTGCACCGCTACCGTCGCGTTGACGCGCGCCTGTACGCCGCCGACCGGTAGGGCGCTGGCGACGATGCTGTGCGCGTCGGTCTGGCTGTACTTGGCGACCAGCGACTGCAGGTCATCCAACCGCGCGTCGGTGGCGTGTGCCGCGCCGGCGAGCCCCAGGGCCAGCAAGCCACCGGCGCCCACCATGGCCACCGACCAGGGGGGCAACAGGCAGTTCGCGCCGCTGCGCTTGCCATGCGCCGCGGTCAGCTCCGAGCCGACCACGTAGGCGTTGAGGGTGCGGTTCCAGATCAATCGATAGATGCGATTCATGGCAGGGGCCTCTGGTAGGAACCGTCCCGGGCTTGGACGATCCGTTTGCGTGAGGCCAGTACAGCGCTGAAACACAACGTCCCTTACCCGCATCCGGCACATCCATGCCGGCAATTGGCAAAGCGTTGCGCGTTACCGGCAGTGCAATGCACCTATTCGGCAACGTCCCGCCAAGTTTGATGGACCGCACATTCCGGACGAACGTGCGCTCAGCTGTTCGAATAAGTGCCGCGCATGAGTGTTTCGCTGGGCAGTTCGCCGAACACGCGGCGATAGTTGTCGGCGAAGCGCGACAGGTCCCACAGGCCGCAGCTGAGCGCGATCGACTTGACCGACTTTCGCCCCGCGTCGGCATTGGACAGGCTGCGGCAGGCTTCGCACAGGCGCAGCATGGACAGGTAGCGCACCGGCGAGATGCCGACCAGCTCCTCGAAGGCATAGCGCAGCGCCCGCTCGCTCACCCCGGCCGCGTCGCACAGCTCCTGCATGTAGATGTGCCGGCGCAGGTTGGCGTACATCATGTCCTCGGCACGGCGGAAGATCAGGTAGCGCGCGCGCCGGCTGCGGCTGCACGAGACCCGTTCGGGCGAACCGTTGGCGACGATCTCGCGCACGTGCGCCTCGAGCATCGCGTCGATCTCGTCGCCGGATATCTCGCCTTCGCAGATGCGTTCGTGCAGCCCTTCGTAGTACGCCTGCAGCGGCACGTGCGTGCGCCCGCTGACCAACGGCACGTTGCCGCCTTCACCCAGTCCACCCAGGCGCGCGGCGGTGGCACGCTCCTCGAAGCGCTTGAGCGGCACCAGCACGAAAGTGACCTTGCTGCCCGCCCCCAACGCGAACTCGGTGACGCCTTCGGGCATGACCGAGATGATGTTGCCGGAGGTCAACGGCACCCCATGGCACCAACTGGCCTCGGCGTCGACGCTCTGCAGGCAGCCGAGCAGGCACCAGTCCAGCGGCAGCACGAAGCGCCCGCGTGCGCGCGCACCGATCTGGAAGGTGCACAGCAAGGCCTGGTCGTGCACGAACGAGGTCACCGCGGCCGTGGGGGGCTGGTCGTCCAGCAGCACCAACTCCACGTGACAGACGCGCAGGGTGCTGCCCAACGCCGCCAGGTCGAACGATTTCAATCCGTTCCCGTCCGCAATCGCATCCATGTCCACGCCTTTGCGGGATCCCTCTGGGATCCGCTCCAGAAGTCCGATTCCCCGTCTGCGGCCTGGCACCTCCGGCCGCAACCCCGTCACGCACGATCTGAAACCAGCAACAAAGCGTAATTCGCGTTTCCAGAGCATCCGCGTTGCGCGGCGCTTGAAGCGGATACTGACAAAAAAAAACGGCACGCTCCGTAAGAGCTTTATGTGAAATGGCGATTGACGTCACACATATGGAAAACATTTTGTTCTTGCCGAATATGCGCATGCATCGCGATGCGCGATTGCAATGATGCTCCCGGGCATGCCATGCGTGCCGACAGGGGAAAACAGCGGAAATAGGGGCTCGTAGGAGTTTTCCTTACACCCCCACGACCATCGACACTCCCGTCGGTGTCAGGCAGATCCCAATGACCTTCATCGGGCAGCGATGCCCATCTTTGCCCGGCTGCAGTCGGTGCAACACCGACACCGGGTCATCAGGGAGAACGCTATGAACGCTATCCGCAAGTTCCTCAAGCAGGAAGACGGTGTCACCGCCCTGGAATATGGCCTGCTGGCCGCCGTCATCGCCGGCATCATCATCTTCTTCGCGCGCGACGGCCTGACCGCGATCTTCACCACCGTGTTGGCGCGACTGGAAGACGTGGTGGCAGGCACCTGAGCCGGGAGGGCATCGCACCATGACCGCCGTCGGGCTGCTGGCACTGCTGCTGGGGTTGCAGGTCACGATCAGTGACCTGGCCGCCCGGCGCGTCTCCAATGGCGTGCTGGCCGTCACGTTGGCCCTGGTGTTGTCACTCCAGCTCAGCCACAACGCCGCACCGGTGGGGCTGGCAAGCTGCCTGGCCGGCGGCGTGCTGGGCCTGCTCGTGCTGCTGCCCTTCCATGTCATCGGCTGGATGGGTGCCGGCGACGTGAAACTCTTCGCCACCATCGGCTTCCTGCTCGGCACCAAGGCACTGCTTCCCATCTGGGTGATCGCCAGCCTGGCCGCCGGTGTCCACGCGCTCCTCGTCGTCGCGTGGCCCCTGCTGTCCAGCTCGGCACCCGGCATGCAGCGCAGGGTCGCCGGCTGGGGCAACACCGGCTGGATCCGGGATTGGCGGATGGACCTGCGTTCGACACGGCAAGGACGCCGTGGCATCCCGTACGCGGCCTACCTTGGCCTGGCGATGATCGGCTACGTACTGCAAGGAGCCAGCCATGGCTGATCGAGGACGACTGAAGCACCGGGGGCAGCGCGGCGTGGTGACGCTCGAGTTCGCCTTCATGCTGATGTTCGGCGTGCTGCCGCTGCTGCTGGTGACCTTCACCGGGGTGATGGTGTTCGCCGCCAAGCAATCACTGACGCTGGCCGCCGGCGAAGGCGCACGTGCCGCCCTGCGATACGGCGATACCGCACAACGTCGCAGCAATGCATGCCAGGCCGCCGCGCATTCGATGCAGTGGCTGCTGAACTTCTCCCGCGCCAGCGCTTCATGCAGCAATCCCAGCGCGGCGCCCATCAACGTGTCGCAACCGTTCGCCTGCACCTCCGATGCCACCGTGAAGTGCATCCGGGTCACCGCGTCCTACGACTACGACAGCCATCCGTTCATGCCCGGCACCGGCCCGCTGCTGGGCTGGACCCTGGGCCAGACCCTGCGCAGCACCGCAACCGTACAACTGGACCTCGGCGGCAACTGACCCACGCTCAACCGGAGCTTCAACGATGCCAAAGGCAATCCGCATTGCGGCCATCCTCCTGCTGGTGCTCGCCGGCATCCTGGCTGTACTGGCCTTTGGCCTTGGGCGACGCCCGCCGCCGGCCGAGGCAGGCACGCAGGCCAGCAGCGCGCCGGGCATCCCGCGCCGGGCGGTGGTGGTCGCCACCCGTGCCCTGCCCGCCGGCCAGGCCATCAGCGCCGCCGACCTGTCCACCACCGAGTTGCCGGTGCCCGCCGGCGAAGGCTTCGCCAACGTCGGTGACGTCACCGGGCGGATCCCCGCCGTGGCCATCGCCGCGGGCGCCATGCTGGTGCCCGGGCAACTGCTGCAGGGCATCGCCGCCGGCATCAAGCCCGGCGAGCGGGCGGTATCGGTGCCGGTCGACGAACTGGCCGGCGTCAGCAACCGCATCACCCCGGGCGACTACGTGGATGTCTTCATGAGCCTGCAGGCACCGTCCGAGGCCGGCGCCGGCCGCAATGACAACCCGCAGGCGCGCTTGCTGCTGTCACGGCTGCGGGTGCTGGGCTACGGCGATGACGACGTCGGCAAGCCGCACCCGGCCACGACGGCCAGCAGCGGCGACGGCGCCGCACCCGAACCCGGCAGCCGCGCCGAGACCATCGCCTCGCGCTCCGGCAGTTCCTCCTCCAGCGGCAGCAACGCCACCCAGGCACGCAGCGCGATCCTGGCCGTACCGGTGGAAGACGCCGGCCGCCTGCTGCTGGCCGCGCACAGCGGCAAGTTGTTCCTGGCCCTGCGCAACCCCGGCGATACCGCCTTGGCCGATGCCTCGATCTTCGTCGCACCGGCGCCGGTACTGGCCCTGCGCCGCGATCTCGACGCCGCGACGGCCAGCGCCGCCGAGCGTCCGGAGAACCAGGCCTACGCCGGCATCGACCTGCAGGCGCTGGCCGGCGACAGCCCGGCCAGGCCCGCGGTCACCGCCAACGCCACCCGCGCACCGGCGCGCAGCCGTGCACCGCGTGCCGCGGCCCGGCCGGGCATCGAAATCATCCGCGGGACAACACCGTCCAACCGCCTGTCTTCGCCTTGATCGGGGGATCCGCCTTGCTCCAGCGTCCGTACAACACCGCATCACTCATCGCTGTCCTGGCCCTGTCCAGCGTCGCATCGCTGGCGCTGGCGCCCCTGCAGCCGGCGCATGCCCAGCAGCTGCCGGCCGCCTCCAGCGTGTTGCTGGAGCTCAACGAGCAACGCCCCTGGAACCTGCCGGCCGGCGTGGAGCGCATCGCCATCGCCGACCCCTCCATCGCCGACATCACCCGGCTGGGACGCAACAACGACGCCCTGCTGGTCGGCAAGTCGCCCGGCAGCACCACGCTGCTGCTGTGGATGCGCAACCAGCCGGTGCCCTCGCGGATCCGCGTGGAAGTGCGCAATGCCATCCAGGGAGGCCTGCTCGGCGAGGGCGGCACCCAGGTCACCGTGCAGGGCGGCCAGGCGCTGCTGTCCGGCAGTTCCCCATCGCTGCTCGAACACGAGGCCAGCCGCAAGGCGGCGGCCTCGGCGGTCGGTGAAAAGGGCGCTATCAACGATGCCGCCACCATCGCCAGCACCGGCGTGGTGCAGGTCGAGGTGAAAGTGGTCGAGTTCAACAAGACCGTGCTGCGCCAGGTCGGCATCAGCTTCAAGAACACCAATGGCGGCTTCACCTACGGCATCAGCTCGCCCACCGGCAGCGGTGGCAGCAGCGCGTTGTCCTCGGCCTTCAACCTGGTGGCCAGTTCCATCCCCGGCGCGTGGAACGCCAACATCGACCTGCTGCAGAGCAACGGCATGGCGCGCGTGCTGGCCGAGCCCACGCTGGTCGCCCTGTCCGGCCAGAGCGCCAGCTTCCTGGCCGGTGGCGAGCTGCCGATCCTCGAACCTCAGGGCCTGGGCACCACCACGGTCACCTTCAAGCCGTTCGGCATCGGCCTGACCGTTACCCCGACCGTGCTGTCCGCCGATCGCATCGCGCTGAAGGTCGCGCCCGAAGCCAGCGACCTGGACTACAGCCGCGGCATCAGCCTGGACGGCACCCAGATCCCGGCCATCTCCACCCGCCGTGCCGACACCACCATCGAGCTGGGCGACGGCGAGAGCTTCGTGATCGGCGGGCTGGTCAGCAGCCAGCTGTCCTCGATGGTGGACAAGGTGCCGTTCCTGGGCGACCTGCCGATCATCGGTTCGTTCTTCCGCAACCTCAATTACAAACGCGAAGACAAGGAACTGGTGATCGTGGTGACGCCGCGCCTGGTGCGCCCGCTGGCGCGCGGCACCCAGTTCGCCCTGCCCGGCGAACGCGAAGCCCAACCCAACCTGCCGGTCTGGGGCTCCTGGCTGCTGCACCCGGCCAGCCCTGACCAGCTCCCCGGATTCTCACGCTGAAGCACTCCTCATGTCCTCGGTGATGCCGTTGCCGCAAAATCAGAGCAATACCGAACGCAAGCTGCTGCTGTATGCGCCGGACAACCGGCACATGGCCCGGCTGGGTGCCGTGCTGTCCGGCCACGTGGAGCTGCGCTGGGTCGACAGCCGAGACGTCAGCCCGCGTGAGCTGCTCGACACCGCACCGCCCTCGGCGGTGGTGCTGCTGGACTACTGCGGCGGCAACGCCTCCTATTCCACCGACATCGCCCGCCAGCTGAGTCACCTGGCCTCGTTGCCGGTGCTGATCGGCATCGGCACCACCGGCCCGGAACAGGCCACGCACCTGCTGGCGGCAATGCGCGCCGGGGTGCGCGACTTCATCGACGTCGACAACACCAGCGCGCAGATGCTGGAAGTATTCGACCACGCCTGCGCCACCCAGACACCGGCCCGCGCCAGCGTCGCCGCGCCGCCGGAACCGCAGCCCACCGGGCGCCTGATCGTGCTGCTGGGCGTGCGCGCCGGCGTCGGCACCAGCACCCTGACGACCCACCTGGGCGTCACCCTGGCCGAGCAGAATCCGCCCGCGCTGGACAACGGCCAGCCGCAGGGATGGCTGCTGTTGCTGGACCTGGGCCAGCCCTCGGCCGATGCAGCCCTCTACCTCGGCACCGAGAGCCACTTCAGCTACGAGGAAGCCCTGCGCAACGTCGAACGCATGGACCCGACCTTCGCGGCCAGCGCCTTCGCCCACCACCCCAGCGGCCTGGCCCTGCTCGGCACCACCAGCGGCACGCTGCTGAAGAAGCACGAACCCACCGCGCTGCTGGACCGGCTGCGCAGCGTGTTCCCGCTGACCCTGTGCGATACCGGCGGACTGCCGATCCAGCTGATGCCTACCTCGCTGCTGAAGAACGCCAGCGAGATCTGGCTGGTCACCGACCAGGCGATCGGCTCGCTGGTATCGCTGGACCAGACCATGCGCGAGCTGGAGCAACGCGGCGTGCGCGATGCCCGCCTGCAGCTGGTCGTCAACCGCTACGACCCCAATGGCGGCCTGGCCGACACCCAGATCGCGCAGCGCTTCAACCTGCCCCTGCTGGCGACACTGCCCGACCGCTCGCGCGTGCTGCGCTCCTGTGCCGGGCTCGGGCGCCTGCTCACCGATGCGGCCCCTCGCGACCCGTACCTCAAGGCGCTGCTTCCCCTGCTGCAACGCATCGACCGCCGACGCGCGGGGCCCGCCGCCCCGACGCCCACTTCCCCGCTGGCGCGCCTGGCCAGCCTGCTCGGTAAATAAGCATGGAAGACAAAGTCACCCCGCTCTCCCCGCGCATCGCGGCAACGGCCCTGGCCGCCGAACCCGCCGCGCAGGTGCCGTTCGAGCAGACCGAGCAATTCCAGAGCGTGCTGTCGGCCGCGCACGAGTACCTGCTCAACCACGTCGAGGACCAGCGCGTGGACATCGACGCATGGTCGCCGGAGACGGTCGGCAAGTACGTGCAGGCGCAGACCGCGGCCTTCGTCAAGGAATGGAAGATCCCGGTCAACGCGCAGGAGATGGAAGCCGTCGCCAATGCCCTGCAGAAGGAGCTGACCGGCTTCGGCCCGCTCGATGACCTGCTGCATGACCCGGAGATCGAGGACATCCTGATCAATGGCTACAAGGACGTGCATGTCTCCAGCGGTGGCCAGCTCAAGCGCTCCACCCAGCGCTTCAGCGACGACCGCCACCTGTTGCGCATCCTGCGCCGCATCATCGCCCCGCTCGGCCGCCGCCTGGACGACTCCAACCCGATGGTCGATGCACGCCTGCCCAACGGCGGCCGCCTCAACGCGATCATCTCCCCGCTCGCGGTGGATGGGCCGATGGTGTCCATCCGCAAGTTCCGCAAGGACCCGTTCACGCCGGACGAACTGCTCGGTCGCGGCGCGTTCGACAAGCCCATGTACGCCCTGCTCAACGCCATGGTGCGCGGCCGCTGCAACATCCTGATCTCCGGTGGCACCAGCTCCGGCAAGACCTCGCTGCTCAATGCGCTGGCCACGTTCATCCCGCACAACGAGCGCGTCATCACGGTCGAGGACACCGCCGAGCTGGCCCTGAACCACCCGCACGTGGTGCGCCTGGAAAGCCGCATGGGCGGCTTCGACGGCGCCGGCGCGGTCAGCATCCGCGATCTGGTGCGCAACAGCCTGCGCATGCGCCCGGACCGCATCGTGGTCGGCGAAGTGCGTGGCGCCGAAGTGCTGGAGATGCTGCAGGCGATGAACACCGGCCATGACGGCTCGATGGCCACCATCCACGCCAATTCGCCGCGCGACTGCCTGTACCGCATGGAGATGCTCGCCGGCTTTGCCGGTTTCCAAGGCAGCGAGGAAAGCCTGCGCCGGCAGATCGCCAGCGCCATCGACTTCATCGTGCAGATCTCGCGGCTGGGCAGTGGCCGTCGCGTGATCCTCTCCATCACCGAGATCACCGGCGTCAGCGACACCGTCATCACCAGCCAGGAGCTGTTCAAGCACGAGGCCTGGTTCGACCAGGACAACCGCGAACGCGACCGTTGGCACGGGCTGGGCTTCCACCCGCATTGCTACAAGCTCGAACCGTTCCGGCAGGAACTGCGCGAGGCCAACTTCGGGAGCCAGTCATGACCGCGGCGCTGCTGCTGGCCAGCACCGCACTGCTGCTGGTGGCCGCGGCGATGGGCCTGTGGTGGGGCCTGGCCACGCGCGTGCAGCAGCGTGCCGCCGCCGAACATGCCGAAAGCCGCCTCTCGCATCCGGAGGCAGCGCGCAGCCACGAAGCGCCACGCGCGCCGCGCCCGCCCACCCGTCGCTGGGCCGACCTGCTGCGCCGCGCCGGCCTGAGCGAGTCACCGCGGACGCTGGTGCTGCTGCTCGTGCCCGGCGTGGTGCTGGCCTTCGGCGCGGGCATGCGCCTGGGCGCGGCGGTGTTCGGCGTGTTCGTGTTCGCGCTGTACCTGCTGGCACTGGGGCTGTGGCTGTTCCGGCGAATGGAGAAGATGCAGCAACGGCTGGTCGCGCAGATGCCGGACTTCCTGGAGAACATGGTGCGCATCGCCGGCATCGGCAACAGCCTGTCGATGGCGTTCCAGAACGCCACCCAGAACGTCGAGCCCCCGTTGCGCCCCATCCTCGACAGTGCGCTGGCCTACACCCGCGCGGGCATGGACCTGGACCGTGCCCTGCAGCAGGCCGCGCAGGCCTACCGCCTGCGGCCGCTGGAAATGCTGGCGGTCATCCTGGGCACCAGCATCCGCATCGGCGGCCGCAGCGACCAGATCCTGCAGCGCATGAGCGACTTCATGCGTGACCTGGAGGAAGTGCAGCGCGAACTGCAGGCCACCACCTCCGAAACGCGAATGTCGGCCTGGGTGCTGGGCCTGCTGCCGATCGGCGCGGCGGTGTTCATGGCCCTGCTGAGCCCGGACTTCTTCCAGCCCATGTTCCATGATCCGCTGGGCAAGAAGATCCTCGTGGCCGCGCTGCTGCTGGAGCTCGGTGGCGGCTTCCTGCTCTACCGCCTGGCCAAGTCGCTATGAGTGCCCCCCTCGCTCCCCACCCGCATCGGAGCCGGCCATGAACACCCTGTTGTTCTTCGCCATGATCCTGGTCGTGCTGGCCCTGCTGCTGGCGGCGGGCGGCCTGCTGTACCACGGCCACCGCAGCCAGCGCGCCACCGCCGCGTTGCAGACCGCGCTGGACCACAACCACCACGTCGCCGACGAGGCGGCACCGAAACAGGGCTGGTGGCGGCAGCGCCTGGCCGACCTGTCGGCCATCGGCCAGCAATTCGAGGGCAGCCGCATCCAGAAGGCGTTGCTGGCGCCGGAGGACAAGCTGCTGCTCGAGCAGGTCGGCTGGAACCACACCACCGGCACGGCCAGCTTCCTGGCGCTGCGCCTGCTGCTGGCGCTGCTGCTGCCGGTGCTGGGCCTGCTGCTGGTGCGGCCACAGGGTTCGCAGGCCTTCATCGTGCTGCTGATCGGTTTCGCGCTGGGCATCCTGCTGCCCAAGCTGGTCCTGCGCAGCTGGGCCGGACGCCTGCGCCGCAAGGTCGATGAGGAGTTGCCGCTGCTGATCGACCTGCTGCGCCTGCTGCAGGGCGTGGGCTTCAGCATCGACCAGAGCCTGCAGATGATCGGCGACAAGCTGCACATCGCCGTGCCGGTACTGGGCAAGGAACTGCAGGCCGCCAACCTCAGCTACACGCGTGGCCGCAGCCGCGCGCAGTCGCTGCGCCGCCTGTCCGAATCGTTCGACAACGACGACCTGCGCAGCCTGATGCAGATGGTGCTGCAGGTGCACCAGCATGGCGGCGCCGTGCAGGAACCTCTCAAGCAGTTCGGCATGCGCCTGCGCGAGCAGCGAAGGATGAAGATGAAGGAAAAGGTGGGCAAGCTCTCGGTCAAGATGACCGTCGTGATGATGGCGACCCTGCTGCCGGCGCTGATGCTGGTGCTGGCGGGGCCGGCCATCATTTCCCTGGCCAGCGCGATGCGGGGGCTGTGATGCACGGCCCCCGCCCCTTGCTCGCGTTGCTGGTCCCCCTGCTGCTCGTCGGCTGTGGCGGGAAGCAGGCCGCCTACAGGCAGCCGCCGGTGGAACCGGCACTGGTGGAGTCACCGCAGGATGATCGCGGCATGTACCTGGACCTGATCCGCAAGATGCAGGCACAGGGCGCCCACTTCGCTTCGCTCGCGCACATCGACGCCTTCCGCGCCAGCTTCGGCGACAGCCCGGAACTGCGCATCCTGCAAGCCGACGCCCTGCGCGAAACCGGCGACGCCGACGCGGCCGAACCGATCTACCGCAGCCTGACCAAGGGACCACAGGCCGCCCCGGCATGGCACGGCCTCGGGCTGATCGCGGCCAACCAGCATGACGCCGGCAACGCCAACCTGGCGTTCGCCAACGCCGTGCGCACGGATCCCTTGAACGCGACCTACCTGGGCGACCAGGGCTTTGCGTTGCTGCAGTCCGGCGATTTCGGCCAGGCACGTGCACCCTTGGCCAAGGCCGCCGAGTTGGCTCCGGGCAATCTGCGCGCCATCTCCAACCTGGCGCTGTGGGCGCTGCTGTCCGGCCAACCCGGCACCGCGCAGGACATGATGCAGCGCGCGAACCTGCCCGAAGCCACGCGCCTGGAGATCTACCGCCTGTCGCAATCACTGCGCCGCGCACCGGTGGCCGATGCCGCCCCTCCGATGCGCCCGGAACCCGCCAGCGAGGCGCCTGCCCCGCGCGGCACCGCCACCGCGCTGGTCGCACAACCGCAACCGGCCGGCACCGTGCTGCGGCCGCAACCGCCCGGTTCGATGCTGGACCGCTTCAGCCCGACCACCGCCAAGCCGCAGGAGATCACGCAATGAGCCGGTTCCTCGTCACCTCCGCGTTGCTGGCCGCCGTGCTGTGCGCGCCGCTGCCGGTCCAGGCGCAACACGCCCCGCTGATCGAACGCATGGCCGACACCCCTGCCGCGCCGGCGAGCGCGCCACCGGCCGGCGAGGCCAGCCTGCCCATCGCCACGGCCGCACCCTACGACAACGCGCCGGCCCCGCGCGCGCAGATCGGCGATGCCACCCGTGCACTGCTGCACCTGCAGGCCGATGGCGGCAGCGCCGGCAAGCCGCTGCCGATGCTCGGGGAAGCCGCCAGCCGCAGCTACCAGCGCTATCTCACCAGCTTCGATCACCCGATCCCGGAATACTTCGAAACCACCGTGCCGAATTCCTCCAATGGCGGTAACAGCCGCTGAGGTGTTCCATGAAACGCCTGCCCGCGCGCCCCCGCCGGTCCCGGACCGGCACCCCGCCCTCGCCGCCGCGCGGCGGTGCGGCCGTGATGATGATGCTGCTGTTGCTGGGGCTGGTCGTCATCCTCGGCCTGGTCGAGGTCGGCTACCTGTACTGGGTCAAGCGTGACGTGCAGAAAACCGCCGACCTGGCCGCGCTGGCCGGCGCGCAGCGCCTTGAGCAATGCACCACCGACTACACCGACAACTTCGCCGCGCGCCGCAACGCCGTGACCGACAACGGCTTCGGCGGCACGCTTGACGTGCGCTGCGGCTATTGGGGCGCCGAACTGCCGGCCGATGCGCGCTTCGTGGTGGTCACGCCGGAGCGCCCGCTCAACGCCGTGCGGGTGACCGCGTCGCGGCAGGCGATCCCGTTCTTCCACCAGCTGGCGTCCATGCCGCAGATCAACGCCACCGCCGTGGCTTGGCATACCCCGCCGCAAGCGGCGTTCACCGTGGGGTCGCGCCTGCTCAACGTCAACAGCAACGCACCGCTGCAGGGCCTGCTGCGGCTGGTCGGCATCGACCTCAACCAGACCCAGATCGCCAGCTACCAGGGGCTGGCCAACGTCAAGATCACCCCGCGCGGACTGCTGCAGGCGCTGGGCGTGGACGTGGCCGCGGACATCAATGCCGGGGAACTGGAAAGCCTGCTGGCCGCCAACAAGGTCAGCGTCGGCCAACTGCTCGACATCATGGCCAACCTCGCCAACCAACAGGGCGTGCTGGGCGTCAGCGTCAATGCGCTGAAGCAGGAACTGGCACGCGTCGGCCTGCGCGACGTGCTGGTGCAACTCGGCTCCGACGCCGCCAGCAATGGCCTGTTCGCGCGCATCACCGGCGGCAGCGCCGCCAGCAGCGGCGCGCTGGACGTGGACCTGAGCGCGCTGGACCTGATCGGCACCAGTATCTCCATCGCCAACGCCAACCATGCCGTCGCGATCCCGCAGTTGAACCTGCTGGGCCTGGTCGAGGCCAAGGCCAGCATCGTCGAGCCGGCCTCGATCGGCATCGGCCCGGTCGGCACCACCGCCTACAACAGCCAGGTGCGCCTGTTCCTGGACATCGACTCGCAGCGCATCCCGGCGCTGGGCGCGGTGCTGGGCTGGCTGGGCACGCGCATCAAGCTGCCCACCTACATCGACGTGATCGACGGCTTCGGCCGGCTCAGCGCGATCGACTGCAATGCACAGCCGGCCACCGCCACCGTCGACGTCACCAGCGCGGTGGCCAATGTCTGCGTCGGCAAGGCGACCACGCCGTGGGACTCCACGCGCGAACTGTGCCGCACCGGCCTGGGCAACGAGGACATGGTCAGCCTGTTCGGCAAGACCGTGCTCAACCATCGCATCACGCTCGAAGCGCTGTCCGCGCGGCAGTCCCTGACCCTCAGCGCCGGACAGACCGGCACCGTGGCACCCAATCCCCTGGCCGTGGGCGACCTGGTCTCGCGGCTGGTCGATGCCCTGCTCGGCACCGTGCAGGCCTTGTTCAGTCCCTCCGGCACCAGCTCGGACGCCGCGCAGGACATCGCCCGCCAGTACCTGGAAGCCTCCAAGAAGGATGGTTTCTACCAGCCCGAGGCCGTCGTCGCGCTGCTGCGCGACGGCAATGCCAACCTGCCCGCGCTGGGCAACTGGAACACCCAGATCCCGACCTGCGACTACTGGCTGCTCGGCTGCACGCCGAAGAAGGTCGAGGGCAACGTGTGGACGGGGTTCCTCTACGAAACCAACGTCAGCGACCCGAGCATCATCGGCGGCCTGCTCGACGTGCTCGGCATCACCTCGTGCAAGGGCCTGCTGGCCGGATTGCTGGCCTACAACAGCTGCGTGCAGAACGCGCTGGCCAAGTACCTGCAGACCAAGCCCGGCGGCCTCAGCGGGACCGGCAGCTACAACCCGGCCACCGGCAATGGCAGCTGCAGCAGCGTGCTGTGCCTGCTGCTCAAGCCGGTCGTCGATGGCGTGCTGCGCCCGTTGTTGAACGCGGTCGGCCAGCTGTTGTCAGCGGTGCTGTCCGATGTGCTCGGCCTGCAGTTGGGCCGCACCGACGTGCACATGCAATCCATCCAGTGCGGTCGCACGCAACTGGTGGAATGAGCGCTTGCGCCACGCCACGGCAGCCGTTGCAGGACGTGCGTTCCGGCGCATTTGGCCGTGCTATGCTCGCCGCCATCCCGTGCGCATTCACAAATGCGACGGCCATCGCAGTTCGGGGGAATTACGAGGAATTATGACAAGCATCGAGACACTGCCTGCCCGGTTGTGCTGGGCGTTGCTGATTGCCAGCTGCCTCGTAGCGGCCCCCCAGGCCATGGCCGGGCGCTGGCAGCGCGGTGAAGCCGAGCCGCCGGCCGCGCCCGCCAACAGCGAAGACACCACCGTGGGCAACACCGTCAGCGAGCTGCAGCGGCTGATGGCCAACCACGAGTTGACCGAACTGCGCACCACCTACAACGGCAACTACGGCGCCAGCCTGCTGTTCCATGCCGACTCGTTGAACTACTACGTCGCCCTGTTCCATGAAAAGGAATTCTGGCGCGTGATCCGCACCGAGGCCTCCGACAACGCCGAGTCGCTGTATGTCACCTTCGCCGACCAGACACGGCAGCTGGCGCAGGTCTACCTGGACACCATCCGCCTGCAGGCCGGCAAGGCCTACAGCGAGAAGCTGGTGACCCTGAACGAGCGTCGCCTGCGTGGCCTGCAGCAGGAAGCCGAGCAGCAGCGCCAGCAGTCGCTGCAGGTCAGCAACGCCCTGCAGGAGCGCAAGCAGCAGGCCGTGGCGCTGAGCTCGGACCTGCGCGCCACCAACTCCCAGCTCGAAGCGCTGGACAAGCAGATCAAGGCGCTGCAGGCGCAGCAGGTCAACCCCGAGTTGAGCCTGCCGGCCACGCCCAACGTCGCCCCGGCGCAGGCCCAGCAGGCACCGGCACAGGCGCAGGAACTACCGACGCAGCACTGAGCCCCTCACGGCTCCTGGTCTTCCGACAGCCCGCCCCCGGCGGGCTGTCGTGCATCCGGCGGTTGAGAAGCGCCGCCACCGCCACCATGAAGGGGGTTCCTGTCCGCAATGAAACCAGCCATGAGCGATCTTCCCCACGTATTCGAAGCCACCACCGAGACCTTCGAAGCCGACGTCCTGCAGAAGTCGTTGCAGACGCCGGTACTGGTCGATTTCTGGGCGACCTGGTGCGGCCCGTGCAAGTCGCTCGGCCCGATCCTGGAAAAGCTCGCCGGCGAGTACAACGGCGCCTTCGAGCTGGCCAAGGTCGACGTGGACAAGGAACAGCAGATTGCCGCGGCCTTCCAGATCCGCTCGGTGCCGACCGTGTTCCTGATCAAGGACGGCCAGATCGTCGACGGCTTCCCCGGTGCCATGCCGGAGGGCCAGCTGCGTGAGTTCCTGACCCAGCATGGCGTGATGCCGGCCGAGG
Organism: Stenotrophomonas sp. LARHCG68; assembly: GCF_052871705.1. Classification (NCBI taxonomy): domain Bacteria; kingdom Pseudomonadati; phylum Pseudomonadota; class Gammaproteobacteria; order Lysobacterales; family Lysobacteraceae; genus Stenotrophomonas; species Stenotrophomonas sp. LARHCG68. The sequence goes on from NZ_JBIXJV010000003.1 coordinate 101,823, forward strand.
CCAGCACCGACGCCGAGCCGGAAGCGCTGCCACTGGATCCGCAGGCCGAAGTGGCCGCACTGCGCCAGGCCATCGTCGCCGAGCCGGACAAGGCCGAGCTCAAGCTCGACCTGGCCCTGGCGCTGCTCAAGACCGGTGCCGCCGAGGAAGCCGGCCAGCTGCTCGACGCCCTGCCCGCCAACCTGTCCACCGACGACCGTGCCGTACGTGCCCGCGCCCGCCTGGATTTCGGCAACGCGCTCAAGGATGCCCCCGCCGCGGCCACGCTGGCCCAGCGCGTGCAGGCCGACGGCAATGACCTGGAAGCCCGCTACCAGCTCGGCGTGCATCACCTGCTCGGCGGCGAGGATGAAGCCGCGTTGGAGCAGTTCATCGAAATGCTGCGCATCGACCGCGGCTTCCGCGACAGCCTGCCGAAGAAGACCCTGATCGACGCCTTCCGCGTGATTGAGGACGAGGATCTGGTGGGCCGTTATCGCCGCAGGATGTCCTCGCTGCTGTTCTGAAGCCAGCCAAGGTTCAGGATCGTGAAATGGAAACTGGTGGACAATGTGATGGCGATCAAGTCCTGATCGCCTCGCGGCACTCACCGCGATAACAGGGGGAGAGGGGGAGCACGGCATCATTACCGGGCACCGCTTCCCCTTTGCCCAGGATTCCAGCGTCCGTGACACGTGTTCAACAGCGTCTGTCGTGCCTCCGCTTCATGCTGCCCCGGCTTGCCCTGGCCATGACCCTGTTCCTGCCCTGTCTGGCCGCAGCGGCACAGGACTGGACCTACCGCGTGCGTCCCGGCGATACGCTGTGGGACCTGGGCGGGCGCTACCTCAAGCCCAGCATCAGCTGGCACCAGTTGCAGGCACACAACACGGTCGGTGACCCGTACCAGCTGCCACCGGGCCGTGTCCTCAAGTTCCCGATTGCCTGGCTGCGCGTGGAGCCGGCGCCGGCCCGCGTCCTGGCGGTGCGGGGTGAAGTCCAGGTCAGTGGCCCGTCCAGCACCCATCGCACGGTGAGCACGGGCATGCAACTGCCGATCGGCAGCCAGATCAGCACCGGTGCCGATGCCAGCGTGACGCTGGCCTTTGCCGATGATTCGCACCTGTTGTTGCGCGAGAACTCGCAGCTGCTGCTGGACCAGCTCAGCACCTACGGGGCCACCGGCATGGTGGATACCCGCCTGCGCCTGCAGCGTGGCCGCAGCAGCAACCGCGTCACCCCGGCGCGCGGGCCGGCCTCGCGCTACATCATCACCGCCCCCACCGCGACCAGCAGCGTGCGCGGCACGGTGTTCCGGGTCAGTGCCGGTGGCGGGCAGTCCGTGGCCAGCACCGAGGTGGTCGAAGGCCGCGTGCAGGTGGACAACCGCGGTGGCCGGCAGATGGTCGACCCGGGCCGCGCCACCCTGAGCCGCAGCGCGGAACTCGCCCCCAGCCCCAGCCAGGCGCTGCTGCCGGCGCCGGCCTTCGACGAAGCACGTACCCGCATCGCGGCACTGCCGCTGCTCGCCGGCTGGCAGCCGGTGGCTGGCGCGGCGGGCTATCGCGTGGAAGTGGTGCGCGCCGATGCCCCTGACGTGCTGCTGTTCGCCCGTGATCTGGCCGATACCCGGGTGGTGATCGACGCCCTGCCGGCGGGCGCATTGCGCCTGCTGGTCCGGGCCGTCGATGCCGATGGCGTCGAGGGCTTGGACGGCAACCGTGACTTCCTGCTCCCCGATGGCCCCGAGCCGCCGCTGACACTGTCGCCGCAGCACGGGCAGACACTGCACCAGCTGCGCCCGCGGTTCGAGTGGGCGCAGGTGGCGCAGGCCGATGGCAGCGTGGTCCAGGTCGCCAGCGAGCCCCTGTTCCTGCAACCATTGGTGGAACAGTCGACCCGGAGCACCCATCTGCGCACCGCCGATTCCCTGCCCGCCGGTGACTATTTCTGGCGCGTCGCCTCCGTCGATGCGCAGGGCACGCGTGGCCGCTTCGGCCAGGCGCTGCCGCTGTCGCTCAGTGACGCGCCGGTCGATCCGCAACTGCAGCCGGCGCCGGAAGGTCGCCAGCTCACCCTGCGCTGGCAGGCCGCCGCCGAAGCCAGCCGCTACCGCGTGCAGGTGAGCCGCAACGCCGACTTCGAACGCCTGCTGCTCGATGCCGAGGTGGATGCACCCGAAGCCTCGCTCAAGCGACCACTGCGCGGCGGCACCCTGTACGTCCGCGTGCAGACCATCGCCGGGGACGGCTATACCGGTCCGTTCTCGGCCCCGCAGCAGGTCAAGCTGCCTTGCCCGCTCTGCTATGGCGCCGGCGCGGGTGCCCTGCTGTTGCTGCTGGCTTTATGAGGCCATTGCGGCTGCCGTGGCACCAACGCCTGCTGCTCGCCGTCACGCTCGGCGCGCTGACCGGCCTTTCCTGCCACTTCCGCCTGTTCTGGCAGCCGGACGAAAGCATCTACGACAACCTCGTCGGCCAATGGGACTACCCCGCCGACCCGCGCCTGGCCATCGTCGCCATCGATGACCGCAGCCTGCAGCAGCTCGGCCAATGGCCGTGGCCGCGCAGCACCCATGCACAGCTGATCGACCGCCTGCAGGACGCGGGCGTCCGGCGCATTGCACTGGACCTGATGTTCCCCGAACCCGACCGCAAGGACAGCCGCCAGGATGCGCAGCTGGCCGCGGCGATCGCGCGCAGCGGCAACGTGATCCTGCCGGTGCTGGCCTCGGCCGGCAGCGACGAGGCGGTGCCGGAGGAACTGCTGCCGGTGCCGCAGATCGCCAGCGTTGCCGCGGCGCTGGCGCATACCGACATCGAGATCGACGGCGACGGCGTGGCCCGCGGCATCTACCTCAAGGCCGGCATGGACTCCCCGCACTGGCCGGCGCTCGGCGTCGCGCTGGCCGGGAGCCCACCGCCGTTGCCGGGCCTGCGTGGCCCGGCGAACGGGGATGCCAGCCCGTACCAATGGCGGCGCGACAACTACGTCCGCGTGCACTACGCCGGCCCGCCGGGCAGCTTCCCGCAGGTGTCCTACATCGACGTGCTCGAAGGACGCGTCCCCGCCAGCCTGCTGCATGACCGCCTGGTCATCGTCGGCATGACCGCCAGCGGCATGGCGCCGCGCCTGCTCACCCCGACCTCGCGCGAGGCATGGATGAGCGGCAGCGAGTACCAGGCCAACGTTGCCTCCATGCTGCTCACCGACCGGGCGATCGTGCCGCTGTCACCGCTGCAGCAGATGCTGGCCAGCGTGGCATTGGTGCTGCTCACGACCCTGGCCGTCACCGCGCCCACCTCACGGCGCTGGCTGATCGCCTGCCTGCTGCTGCCGTTGCCGCTGCTGTCCAGCCTCGTGCTGCTGCGCGGCTTCCACGTCTGGTACGCGCCGGTCTGCGCGCTCAGCGCCGGCCTCGTGCTGCTGCTGGCCTGGGGGCTGTGGCAGGCACGCTACTGGCGCCGCCAGGCCAACCACGACCCGCTCACCGGCCTGGCCAACCGCATGCGCTTCGAGGGCATCCTGCGCCTGGAGACCGATGCCGCGCGCCGCAGTGGCAAGCCGCTGACGCTGATGCTGATCGACGTGGACCACTTCAAGGCCTACAACGACACCCACGGCCACCACCTGGGCGACCAGATGCTGCGCCAGGTTGCCCAGGCCATCGGCGACATCGCCCGGCGTCCACGCGACGTCGCCGCCCGTTTCGGTGGCGACGAGTTCGCCCTGATCCTCCCCGACACCCCGCAGGAAGGCGCGCTCGCGCTGGTGCAGCAACTGATCACCACGGTGCGGCACATGTCCCTGCCGATCGGCAAGGGCAGGACCGCCCACACCAGCGTCACGGTCGGCATCTACAGCGTGGTGCCCGGCATCCACGACACCGCCTCGGCGCTGTACCAGGCTGCCGACGCCGCCCTGTACACGGCCAAGGAAGCCGGTCGCGACGGCTACCACGCCGCCACGCCGTGACCACGGCGCCGGCACCATACGCCTGCGAATGCTAGACTCCAGACCCCTGCCCGCCGCTGTTCCGCGATGAAAGCCAGCCTGTTCCGCCATGGCATCAACCTGTGGCCGCCGTTCCTGTTCGCCGGCATCCACGTCACCGCCATCAGCGCCGACTACCGCCATGTGCGGGTCGAGCTGCGCCAGCGGCCGTGGAACGTCAACTACGTGCGCACCCATTTCGGTGGCAGCCTGTTCGCCATGACCGACCCGTTCTGGATGCTGTGCCTGCTGCAGAACCTGGGCGGCCGCTACTTCGTGTGGGACAAGAGCGGCAGCATCGACTTCATCAAGCCGGGCCGCGGCGTGGTCTGGACCGAGTTCCGCCTGGACGATGCCACCCTGGACGAGGTGCGCGCGGCCACCGCGGACGGCGGCAAGTACCTGCACTGGTTCGAGAACGACCTCCTCGATGAACAGGGCGAGGTGGTCGCGCGCGTACGCAAGCAGGTCTACGTGCGGCTCAAGCCCGAGGCACGCGCCACGGCGTGAACCGCTGGCACCCGCCTGCCTCAACACAGCGTTCCCCGGCTGCGGTGGTTTCGCCGGACACCAACGGCATCGGTACCCCGTGGGTACCGCTACAATTCGCCGATGTCGCCCGAAGTCCCCGCCCCCGCCTCCCGTCCCTCCCTGCAACGTCTGTTCCTGACCGGCCTGCTCACGCTGTTGCCGATCTGGTTGACCTGGGTGGTCGTCAAGTTCGTTTTCGTCCTGCTTTCGGGCATCAGCAGCCCGCTGGTCATTCCGCTGTCCGAGCGCATCGCCGCCTCGTTCCCGCACTACCTTGGCTGGGTCAAGGCGGTCTGGATGCAGGACATCATCGCCCTGCTGGCGACGATGCTGGTGATCCTGGCGGTGGGCCTGCTCAGCCGGCGCGTCGTCGGCCAACAGCTGCTGCGCTGGTTCGGTGCGGTGATCCGCCGCATTCCGTTGGCCAGCGTCATCTACGACAGCGCCAAGAAGCTGCTGGACATCCTGCAGACCCAACCGGGCAGCACCCAGCGCGTGGTGTTGATCGACTTCCCGCACCGTGACATGAAGTCGGTGGGCCTGGTGACGCGCGTGATCCGCGAGCACGGCACCGGCCGCGAGCTGGCGGCCGTCTACGTGCCAACCACGCCCAACCCGACCTCCGGCTACCTGGAAATCGTGCCGGTGGAATTGCTGACGCCTACCGACTGGACCGTCGACCAGGCGATGAGCTTCATCATCTCCGGTGGCGCGGTGGCGCCGGAGACCGTTCCGTTCACCCGCGCCGGCGAACGTTGAGCGCGGCACAGCCACGTCTCCTCACCGGCGTGGCAATCACCCCAGCACGACGCTGGCGTCGCGGTACCTGCCCGGATGATCCCCGCAGCGCCCTGCACTGCCGCATCAGCCGCATTTAACGGCTTCATAACCGGCTGCATCACGACCTCCCGCATTCAAGCGCCACGCGGCTGGTCGTGGCCGTCGTTATCGGGCAATCTCCCGGACTTGTGTGTTTTTCGGAATACCCGATGTCCTCCAGCCCGCTGCGCCTCCTGGCGCTTGCCATTGCCTCGATCATGACCCTGTCCGCTGCGGCACCGGCCGAAGCGGCCAGGAAAAGGAGCCAGCGTCCCGCTGCCACGCAGAGCCGTGGCGCGACCAAGGCCAAGCCGCGTACGGCCCCCGCCCGTCCCGCACCGCGTCGTGCCACGCCCGCACCGCTGCCGATCCGCCAGGACAAGGCCACCCAGCTCAACCGCATCTACGATGAATACTGGGATGCCTCGATGCGGCTCAATCCGCTGCAGGCCACGTTCCAGGGCGATGCGCGCTTCAACGACCAGCTGCCCAACTTCCTGTCGGCCGCTTCGCGCCAGCAATCCCACGAGTTCATGGTCGAATGGCTGGGCAAGGTCGAGAAGCTCGGCGCCGAAGGCCTGCAGGGCCAGGACCTGCTCAGCTACGAAATCTTCGTGCGCGATGCGCAGGTGTCGCTGGCCGGTGAGCAGTACCCGACCTGGATGCTGCCGATCAACCAGTACTACAACCTCTCCAGCATCATCGCCGTGCTCGGCTCCGGTGCCGGCGCGCAGCCGTTCAACACGGTCAAGGACTACGAGAACTGGTCCAAGCGCTCGCTGGGCATCCAGCCGTTGTTCGACCAGGCCATCGTCAACATGCGCGAGGGCAAGGCCGCCGGCGTGGTGCAGCCCCGCGCGTTGATGGAGAAGGTGCTGCCGCAGCTGGACGCGGTGATCAAGCCCACTGCCGAGGAGAGCATCTTCTGGGGGCCGATCCGCAACATGCCCGACAGCTTCCCGGCCGAGGACAAGGCGCGCCTGAGCGCCGAGTACAAGCGCATGATCGAGTACCGCATCATGCCGGCCTACCGCGCACTGCGCGGCTTCATCGCCACCGAGTACATGCCGGCCACGCGCACCACCGACGGCATGGGCGGCCTGCCCAACGGCCAGGCCTGGTACGCATACAACGTCTCCAGCTCCACCACGCCGGCGCGCACGCCGGCCGAGATTCATTCGCTGGGGCTGAAGGAAGTGCAGGACCTGCAGGCCCGCATCGCCACCCAGATGAAGGAGGCCAGGATCCGCGGCTCGGTGCAGAAGGTCTTCAACAACATGCGCAGCGACCGGCAGTTCATGTTCCGCGACCCGGATGCGCTGCTGGCGCGTTACCGCGAGGTCGGCCAACGCGTGGATGCCGCATTGCCGGCGCTGTTCAACCAGCGCCCCAAGGCCGCGCTGGAGATCAAGCCGGTGGAGGCCGAACGCGCACTCACCGCCAGCGCCGCCAGCTACCAGCCGGGCAGCGGCGACGGCCAGCAACCGGGCGTGCTCTACGTCAACACCAACGACCTGCCCTCGCGCAAACGCTGGTCGGTGACCATGCAGTACCTGCACGAAGGCATGCCGGGCCACCACTTCCAGCTGGGCGCCCAGCAGGAGCTGGCCGGCCTGCCGCGCTTCCGCCGGCACGGCGGCGACGTGGCCTTCGTCGAAGGCTGGGGCCTGTACGCCGAGTCGCTGGGCGAGGAGATGGGCCTGTACAACGACCCCTACGATCACCTCGGTTACCTGCAGACCACCTTGCTGCGCACCGTGCGCCTGGTCGCCGACACCGGCCTGAACGCCGCCGGCTGGACCCGCCAGCAGGCCGTCACCTACATGGTCGACAACGCCGACATCTCCGCGGCCGATGCCGCCGCGGAAGTGGAGCGTTTCATGGCCCTGCCGGGGCAGACGCTGGCCTACCGGGTCGGCGAGATCAAGATCCGGCTGCTGCGCGAGAAGGCGCAGTCCGAGCTCGGGCAGCGTTTCGACCCGCGCGAGTTCCACCAGGAGATCCTCAAGGACGGCTCGATGCCACTGGATATCCTCGAAGCCAAGATCGATCGCTGGATCGCCAGCAAGAAAGCCTGATTGCCACCAAGGAGCCGCCATGACCCGCTGGATGTACCGACTCGCCCCGCTGTGCCTGTCCGCGTTGTCCAGCCTGGCCATGGCCGCCCCGCCGGTGACGCCGCCGGACCCGGGCATCGACGCGCTGCTGCAACGCTACGACGGGCAGGTTCCCGGTGCCGCGGTGCTGGTGCTGAAGGACGGACAGCCGGTGTTCCGGCGCGGCTACGGCCTGGCGGTGGTCGAGGACGGTACGCCGGTTTCGCCGGCCAGCAACTTCCGCCTGGCCTCGGTCAGCAAGCAGTTCACCGCCGCGGCGATCCTGCTGCTGGCCGAGGACGGCACGCTCACCCTGGACGACCCGGTGAAGAAGTGGCTGCCCGGCCTGCCGGCGGTCGCCGACACGATCACCCTGCGCCACCTGCTCATCCACGCCAGCGGGCTGATCGACTACGAAGACCTGATGGACCCGGCCGACACCCGCCAGGTGCATGACATCGACGTGCTGCACCTGCTGGAAAAGGAAAACCGCACCTACTTCGCGCCCGGCAACGGCTACCGCTACAGCAACGGCGGCTACGCGCTGCTGGCGCTGGTGGTGGGCAAGGCCTCGGGCAGCGACTTCGCCAGCTTCCTGCGCCAACGCATCTTCCTGCCGCTGGGCATGACCCACACCCTTGCCCACCAGGACGGCGTCGACGACGTGCCCAACCGCGCCTACGGCTACAGCGAGATCGACGGCCGCTGGGAACGTACCGACCAGAGCACCACCAGCGCGGTGCTCGGCGACGGCGGCATCTATTCGTCCATCGACGACCTGGCCAAGTGGGATGCCGCGCTCTACGACGAGCGCCTGTTGCGCCGCAGCTCGCTGCAGCAGGCCTTCAGCCCGGCCAACAGGACCGACGACCCGGGCGTGCCGTACTACGGCTTCGGCTGGCGCATCAACGGCCAGGCGCTGTGGCACAGCGGCGAGAGCATCGGCTTCCGCAACGTCATCGTGCGCTACCCCGCGCAGAAGCTGACGGTGATCATGCTCACCAACCGCAACGCACCGGAGCCCTACGCCATGGCCATCGACATCGCCTGCCGCTGGCTGGATGCCGCGCGATGACGCTGCTGGCCGGCATCCACCACGTCGCGGTCATCGCCTCGGACTACGCACGCTCGCGTGACTTCTACACGCGCATCCTGGGCCTGCAGGTGATCGCCGAGAACTACCGCCCGCAGCGGGATTCCTGGAAGCTGGACCTGCGCCTGCCCGACGGCAGCCAGCTGGAGCTGTTCTCCTTCCCCGACCCGCCGGCGCGCCCCAGCCGCCCCGAAGCCCGCGGCCTGCGCCACCTGGCGTTCCGTGTGGATGCCCTGGATGCGGTGGTCGCCCACCTGCAGTCCGAAGGCGTGGCCTGCGAGCCGATCCGCGTGGACGAATACACCGGCCGCCGTTTCACCTTTTTCGCCGACCCGGACGAGCTGCCGCTGGAGTTGTACGAAACCGCGTAAGCGCGGCCAGGACATCGGCTTCGCGCCTGAAGGCGCTGCTACCGTAGGAGCGGCCTTGGCCGCGAAGCCGAAAGCGTCACCGCCCGTCCTGCAACCGCTGCAGGATCACCTTCGCCAACGTGGCGTAGTCCCCGTCAAAATGGTGATCGCCCGGCAGCTTGACCACCTGCGCGGTGCCGGCCGGCAGCTTGGGGCACAACGCATCGTCGTCGTCCTCTCCGTATACGCACAGGGTACGGGCCGCCGGCAGCTTGCGCAGTTCCGGCGCGATCGGCAGGCCGTCGTCATCGCCGCTTCCGATCCAGTTGCTGACATGGAATTCATAGTCAGCGCGTTCGCCGACCGACAGCAACGCCGTCATTCGCATGGTCTGCGCGGTGCTGGCCGGTAACAGGTTGATCGCTGCGGGAAGCACGTCCGCGCCCTGCGAGAAACCAATGAACACCACGTTCGGACGCTGCCATTGAGCCGCGTAGTGGCGAACGATGCGGTCCAGGTCCACGGCGAACCCGGCCGGCGTGCGCTCGCTCCAGAAGTAGCGCAGCGAATCCACGCCAACCACCGGGACATTGGCCGCGGCCAAGGCGCCGGCCACGTCCTTGTCCAGCCCCGCCCAGCCACCATCACCGGAGACGAAAACCGCAAAGGTGTCGCCCGTGCCGGCAGCCGGCACCTCGACCAAGGGCAGCCCATCCAGATCGTGCGGCACCGGCGGCAGGCCCACACCATGCTGCGCGCCCAGCACCCGCACCACCGCGCGCTCGCCCGGCAAGGCGCTGCCTGCCCGGGTGCGTTGGAAGCTGCGCGCCCACGGAACCTCCTTGAGGAAACCGTCCACCGCGGCCACCGTGCAGGCCTTGCCCGCACCGCTGGCGGCCAGCCACGGGAACCGCAACGGCTGCGGCTGAAGGTCACGGCCGTGGATCGCATCGCCGCAGGTCATCGTGGCGTTGCGCAACTGCGGGCAGAAGTCTTCGGTGAGCAGGCCAGCGAATACCTGCGGCTCGGCCTGGGTGGCCACCGCGTACGCCAACGCCGCACCGTCGCCATCACCGCCCAGGACCGGCAGGCGGTAGGTCGGCACATGCAGGTAGGCCTGCACGTAGCGCGAGAAATTCTCGACGTCGCCGGCCGAGAAGCCGCAGCTGCCGCCCTCCCTGGCCAGCACCTGGTAGAGGTGGGCGGTGTCGATGTCCACCACCATCGCGCCGTCGGCACGCAACGCCTGCAGGCGTGCCTGCCGCCCCACCGGGTCATCCTGGCCGGCGAACCACAGCACCACGCGCTGTGGCGCACCTTCCGGCAGATACACCGGCACCTGCTCGAACCGGCCATGACTGACACGCTCCAACGCCGACGCCGGCAACGCACACAACGCCAGCGCAAGGGCTGCCACACCCACCCGTGCACGCACCATCAATGTTCACTCCCCATGGGACCGCGACAGCCTACGCCTGTCCGCGTCGGAAACCTGTGCCTATTCGGTGGCGTCCGGGTGCCGCTGCTTCCAGGCCTCCAGCCGCTGCCGGTACTGGGCCAGCTCGTCGGCATACAGGTCCAGCACGCACAGCGGGCAGCCACTGCCGCAGCATTCATTGGGGCCAGGGGCTTCGGGCGGCTGCGGCCGCGGATCGGGGTCGGGAAGTACGTCGGGGCTCATCACATCGGCCGCCAGCGGCGGCGATCAAACGGTGGCCATAGTCTAGCCAATCGCCGGATCAGGCCGTGGCCCGGCGCAGGTTGGCACGCGCCGCCGCGTCATAGCGTTCATGGAAGAAGTCGCTGAAGAAGATCCGCGGCTGGGCCAGCACGCCCTTGAGGAACCGGCGCCGGTTGAGCCGGAACAGGAAGCCCGGCACCTTGCCCGCGTACTCCTCGGCGATGCCCCGGTCATAGGCATCGAACACCGCCGGCGGTGCCCCCAGGATCGCCATGTCGCTGTCCAGGAACAGGGCCGCATCGGCGTCCAGGTCCTCTGCCCGCAACTTGCCGTGGCGTGCGGTCAGCGCGATCAGCTCGGCCACGCGGTCACCATCGATGCCCGCATCCGGCAGCCAGCGTTCTATCGCATCCACCGCCAGCTGCGCAGAGCGCTGCTCGTTGTCGCCGCGCCCGGCTTCATAGATGGCATCGTGGTAGAGCACGGCCAGCGCCACCTCGGCCGGCTGCTGCCAGCCCGGTCCAATCGCGACGTCGTGATAGTGCTGCAACAACGCCTGCACATGGCCGAAGTTGTGATACGCCCGCGGCGGCCGCGCGTAGGCGGCTTCAAGCTCGGCCCATTGCCGGGGAGGCACGGTCAGCGGCAGAGTGTCCATGCGCGCATCCTGCCCGAGTACACCCGATCCGTGAAGCGTGCCCGCACGTTGCCGGCCAGACCCGGGCGCCACGATGACGGCCGGGATTCCGGTACGGCGGCGGTCTCCACGATGGCGGGCAGGCCGGCGCCAGGTGTCGCTGCCGCGATCACCCCAACTGCCAGCGGCCTTCCAACTGGTAGCGGCTCTGGCCCAGGAAACTGCGGATCAGCACGAATTCGCGCACGAACCAGCGCAGCGGCTGCACCGGCTGCACCGGCATGCGACGCCGGTCATACAGCAGGGTCATGTGCGGGGTGAAGCGCGGGTTGGCCTTGGCCCCCACGCTCTGCAGGCAGCGCGCCAACTCGGCGTGCAGGTCACCCAACAGCTCGGCGCCGTATTCGCTCTGCAGCACGAACGGGTTCTGGTGGTTGCCGGCGAAGCTGCCCACCTGGTCGAAGCAGACCTCGAATTCCGGGGCCTGCACCCGGCTGGCGGCCTGGCGTACCCGGGCCAGCAGGCTCGGTGGCAGGCCCGCATAGTCGCCGATGTGGTGCAGGGTGACGTGCAGCCGTTCGGTGTCCAGCGGGCGTCCTTCCAGCCCGTGCTCGTCACGCAGCCCTTCGGCCAGCTCGGAGATCCGCTCGGCGGTGAGCGGATCCGGCAGCACCGCGAAGAACAGGCGCTCGGTCGGGATGTCACTGCCAATGCCCAGCGAAAGCTGTGCCTGGTCAGAGGGAAGGAACTTCTTCATGGATTCGCGCTGGAAGCCGCCGGCCGGAGCCGTCTGTGGCGGAGGCCGATACTGACTGGGGCCGCGGATACTAGCAGACCCCGCCGGTCGCCGGGACCGCCGCGCGCCTCCACTGCGCGGTGCGATGGACAAAAACTCGCCACCGTCGCCAGACCCCCGTCCCACGGGGGCTGCCGCGGTTTATCCACATGTTTGCCCGGCGCTGGTCCACATGCGCTGTGGATCACGCCAAATACACTTCCACCCTGCCTCCAGAGGCATACACTGGAGTGGCCGCAGCAACCTCCAGGTGGTCGCCATGATCGGTTGGAACGCTTTGACCCTGCTCGCCGCCACAACCCTGGCCCCGCCGCCGCAGGCCCCGGTCCTGCCCGCGCAGGAGATCCCCACGCCCGCCCAGATCATGGAAATCCCGCCGGACGTGAAGGCGGTGCTCCAGGAACAGGTGATCCGCGCCAGCAACTCGCCGGAACGGCGCCTGCAGCGGCTGGTCGAACTGGTATTCCAGCCGACCGAACTCGGGCTGGAATACGACACCGAGGCCACCCTCACCGTGGCCGAGACCTGGCGGCTGCGACGTGCCAACTGCCTGTCCTTCACCCTGCTGTTCGTCGCCATGGCCCGCGAGATCGGGCTGGAAGCACGCATGCAGGAGGTTGGCCAGGTGATGACCTGGTACGAGAACCAGGGGCTGATCTTCAATGCCGGGCACGTCAACGTCGGGCTGCGCGTGGATGGGCGCATGGCCACGCTGGACCTGGACCGCAACGTGCTCTACGACGCGCATGGCCCACAGCCGATCTCCGACGCGCGTGCGCTGGCGCACTTCTACAACAACCGCGGTGCCGAGCAGCTGGCGGCACATGACTACACCACCGCACGCCGCTACTTCGAAGCGGCCCTGGCGATGGACCCCCGCTTCGTCTCGGCGATGAACAACCTCGGCGTGCTGGAAACACGCAGCAACAACGACCAGGCCGCCGCCCGCGACTTCGATGCCGCCCTGGCCATCAACCGCATGCACCCGGCCGCGCTGCACAACGCCGCCTACCTCTACCAACGCGTGGGCGACACCCGGCACGCCGCACTGCTGCGCGAGCGCCTGGAGCGCTCGCGCAAGCGCGACCCGTTCTACCAGTTCATGCAGGGCGTGCTTGCCGAGCGTGCCGGCAACTACCCGCAGGCCTCCCATTTCTACCGTGCCGCGATCGACCTGTACCCGCGGGCGCACCAGTTCCATTTCGGGCTGGCACGCACCTATTTCCTGACCGGCAACAACCGCCAGGCCGAGAGCGAGATGACGCGCGCACGCGCATTGGGCGGGACCAACGAAGTGCGCGCGATCTACCAGGCCAAGCTGGACAGCCTGCGACGGCTGGACCCCCGCCACGCCGTGCGCGACAGCCGGCCAAACGGCCTACCGCCCTTGCCGGCGCCGGCAATCATCCAGCAGCACCTGCGCGGCGAACCGACGGGTAGCCGCGACTGGCGTTGAATCAGGCCTTGCGCAGGAAGCAGGTCTTCAGCACCAGTCCCTTGATCTTGTCCGAGTTGCCTTCGATGTGCTCGGCGTCGTCCTCGACCAGGCGGATGTTCCGGATCACCGTGCCCTGCTTGAGCGGGATCGACGAGCCCTTGACCTTGAGGTCCTTGATCACGGTGACGGTGTCACCGGCCAGCAGCACGTTGCCGTTGCTGTCGCGGACCACCACCGCATCGGCCTGCGCTTCGCCGGGCGTCCACTCATGGCCGCAATCGGCGCAGATCCACAGGGCGCCGTCCGGATAGACGTTCGGCTGCGAACACTGGGGGCAGGAAGAAACGGGCATGGTGGCTCCAGCAATGCGTAAAAGACCGCCTATTGTAGCCTTTCGCACCTGCCCGCCCGGCCTGGCGCGGGAACGCCTGCATGACCGCACTGGCGCGTGAACGTCGGCCGCCCGGGGCCGCACCGTGAAATCTGCGGTGCCGGCGGGCGTAGTACAGTGCGCGGCCGATTCAACCGCACGCCCCCGGACGCTCCATGAAACTCGGCATCGACTTCGGCACCAGCAACTCGGCGGCCGCCGCCCATATCGACGGCAAGGTGGTCCCGGTCCACTTTGGCGACGCCCTGCAGTTCCGCACCACGGTGTACTTCCCCGAGGTGATGCGCGACCCCAACGATTTCGAACTCACCCCGGCGCTGGAACAGCAGCTCGAAGCCCTGGTCGAGTCCGGCCGCCGCGATGCCCGCAGCGCCGGCATCGACCGCAGCCCCGCGCAACTGCGTGCGGATGCGCTGCGCGTGGTGCGCCGGCAGTGGATGGAAGAACGCATCCGCGAACCGCAGAGCTCCACCACCCTGCTGCAGAACGCGGTCTACGGTGACGACGCGCTGGAAGCCTACTTCGAGGAGAACGAAGGCAACCTGGTGCAGAGCCCGAAATCGATGCTCGGCTACAACCTGCACCCGCGCGCCAGGCAGACCATCACCGGCATTGCCACGCACATCCTCGAGCACATCCGCCTGACCGCGTCCCGGCAGCTCGGCCAGAACGTGCGCAGCGCCCTGCTCGGCCGCCCGGTGCAGTTCCGCAGCTCGATCGGCGAGGCCGGCAACGACCAGGCGCTGGAGATCCTGCGCAGCGCGGCCCTGGCCGCCGGGTTCGACGAGGTGGACTTCCTCGAGGAGCCGGCCGCTGCGGCAATGCACTACCACGCCGTCAGCGATCAACGCCATGAGGCGGTGATCGTCGACGTCGGCGGCGGCACCACCGACATCGCCCATGCCAGCGTCGGCGGCGACACGCCGCCACGGATCCACCGCGCCTGGGGCATCGCGCGCGGCGGCACCGACATCGACCTTGCGCTGAGCCTGGCCGCCTACATGCCACTGTTCGGCCGCGGCATCACCCGCGTGCCGACCCATCACTACGTGGAAGCGGCGATGGTGCAGGACACGCCGCGCCAACGTGAGTTCCGCCAGCACAACTACGATGCGGTCGATGCCCCCTACGGGCCGCGTCTGCAGGCATTGCAGGACACCGGCAACACCGCGCGCCTGTACCGCGCGGTGGAGCAATGCAAGATCGCGCTGAGCAGCACCGACTCGCACGCCAGCGCGTTGTCCTTCATCGAAGCCGGTTTATCGGTGGAGACCGATGCGCCCCATCTGGGCAATGCCGCCGGCGGTTATCTGGGTGAACTGGAAGCGCTGCTGGCGCAGGTCCGGCAGGACATCGGCCACGAGCCGGCGGCGGTGTTCCTGACCGGCGGCATGTCACGCGCCGGCTACATCCAGCGCGCGGCCGCAGCGGCCTTCCCGAATTCCACGCTGGTCCACGGCGACCCGTCGTTCGGCGTGGTGCAGGGCCTGGCGTTGGCGGCCACCGGCGCCCCGTAGGAGCGCCCTCCGGCGCGAAGCCGGTGCTCGACACCACCCGCATGAACCGCGGTGATGCACCGGCTCCGTGCCGCGGTTTCGCGGTCCGGACTGTTCCCGCCCGGACCGTCAGCGGTCGCCCAGCTTCACCCGCACGCTGCCCGAGTGCGAGCTGATGCTGATGTCACCATCACCGCCGCCCAGGCGGGTTTCCAGGCTGCGCCCCGGGCCGTACTGCGGGCGCTCCACCGTGCCGACGTCGGACTGGATGCTGCCGCTGAAGCTGTTCGCCTTCAGCTGCGCCGAGGTGCGTGCCGGCAAGGTCAGCGAAACCCCGCCGCTGACCGTCTGCAGGTTGATCCGGCCACCCGGTGCTAGGCCGGCGCTGCGCACGCCCAGGCTGCCGGAGACGGTTTCGGCAGTGAGCCGCTGTACCGCACTCAGGTTCAGGTCGATCGCACCGGACACGCTGTTGGCGCTGACCTCGCCGCCGCTGGAACCGGCCACGTTGATCTGCCCGCTGACCGTCTGCAGGTCCAGCCGGGGGGTCCGCAGCTGCGAGCGGATCGCGCCACTGACCGTGTTCAGGTCGGTTTCGCCGGCCTGGCCTTCGGCGGTGATCGAGCCGCTGACCGAAGTGGCCTGCAGGCGGCGCAGGTCGACCTGGCCGACATCGATGCTGGCGCTGACCGTGCTGGCCTGCAGTTGCGCCGAACGCGGCACCCGCAGCTCCAGCACCGCGCCACGGGTGTTGCGGCTGTTCTGCGGGTAGACCACCTTGAACTGCACGCGGTTGGCGCTGTTCTCCACGTCCAGCCGCTGGCCGTCGCCGAGGGTGCCGGTCAACTGCACTTCGTTGCGGTCCCAGCCACGCACGGTGACCGAACCGGCGACGTTGCCCAGTTCGACCCGGCCACCACTGGACAGCGGCAGGCGTTGGTTGACCGTGCTCTGGGCGAACACGGAAGCGATCGGCGCCAGCAGCAGCGTGGCGGCCAGCAGGTTGCGCAGGGAGGCATTCATGAGGGGCTCCTTCAGGTGGATAGTCCGGTGGCCGCGAGGCCCTGCCGGGTGAGTTCAAGGCGCAGCGCGTAGGTGCGCCGCAGTTGGCCGAGCAGGAACCCGGCATGCGGGCTCTGGTCGATGGCGGTGCGGATGCTGCCGGCGCTGGCATCCAGTTCGTCCAGCGCCGGCCGCAGTTCGGCCGGCACGGTCTCGGCCGGGATGGTGGCGATGGCCTGGCGGTACTCGTGGGTGATCACGTTGGCCTGCCGCTGCAGTGGCGTGTCCGTCATCGCCACCGTCGCCGGCCGACCGGGTTGCCACAGTGCGAATGTCCCCACGAATGCCAGCACGGCCGCCGCGGCCCCGGCCAGCCACGGCCAGCGTCGCACCGCACGCCGTGGGCGCGGGAGTTGCGCCGGCACCGGCAGCGGCGTCGGGCCGATACGCGGCGCCGGCGGCGCCTGTTCCAGCTGTGCCGCGATGCGCTGCCACACCGCCGCCGAAGGCAGGCGCTCGCGCGGCAAGGCCGCCAGCTGCCGGGTCAGGTCGTCGTTGTCGTTCTCTTCCATCATGCGTCTCCAAGCCGTGCGCGCAGCAGGCCGCGCGCGCGGTGCAACTGGGCCTTGGAACTGCCTACCGCCATCTGCAGTTCCTCGGCGATCTCGTGGTGTTTCCAACCTTCGATGTCATGCAGCACCAGCACGGCCCGTGCACGCGGCGGCAGCGTCTGCAGCGCGCGTTCCAGGTCCAGCCCGGTGGCATGGCAGCGCGTGACATCGGCCATGCCGGTCAGCACCTCCATCCCGCTTTCACCGATATCCAGCGACTCGAAGGCGGCACTGGCACGCAGTTCCATCAGCGCGGTGTTGACCGCCATGCGGTGCAACCAGGTGCCCAGCGCGCTTTCGAAGCGGAACTGCGGCAACTTGCGCCAGGCCAGGATGAAGGTTTCCTGCAGCACGTCCTCGGCACGCGCGGCGTTGCCGCCGCACAACCGCCAGAGCAGGGCGTTCAAGCGCGGGGCATGCCGGCGATACAGGCGCTCGAAGGCATGCACGTCGCCGCCGGCGGCGGCACGGGCCAGCGCGGTGTCGTCCACGGCGGGCGGGGAAAGGCTGGCGAGGGTCACGGTGGCGTCGAGCATATCCATTGGATGCAGGGCCCGCGCAAAAGGTTTAAAGCCCATCGCGATCGGTGGCAGCCGTGCTGGCGCTGGCAGCCCCCGCGCGCTTGGCCGACAATCCAGCCTCGCCTCCCTGTAGCTGTTCCATGCTCCGATCCAGCGCCCTGCTGTGCGCCGCCCTCGCCCTGGCCGGCTGTGCCAGCACCCCACCCGCCGCCGTCCGGGCACCCGCCGATGCGCCGCGCCTGCCGCTTCACGCGCAGGCACCGGTGATCCTGGTGTCCATCGATGGCTTCCGCAACGACTACCTGCAGCGTGGATTGACCCCGAACCTGTCACGCATGGCCGCCGGTGGCGCGCGTGCCGAGTACATGCGGCCGTCCTATCCCTCCATCACCTTCCCCAACCACTACACGCTGGTGACCGGGCTACGCCCGGACCACCACGGCGTGATCGCCAACTTCATGACCGACCCGGCCATCCCCGGCGTGCGCTTCAGCATGTTCGACCCGGCCACGGTGGGCGACGAGCGCTGGTGGGACGATGGCAAGCCGCTGTGGACCAGCGTGCGCGAACAGGGCGGTCGCGCCGCGGCCATGTTCTGGGTCGGCTCCGAAGCGCCGGTGCACGGCGCCCGGCCAGAGTTCTGGCGGCCGTTCGACATCGAGGTGACCTCGCAGCAGCGCGTGCAGACCGTGCTGGAATGGCTGGCACTGCCCGCCGCTGAACGCCCGCATTTCGTCACCCTGTACTTCGATCGGGTCGACACGGTGGGCCACCTGCATGGCCCGGATTCACCGCAGTTGAACCAGGCCCTGGCCGAGGTCGACCAGGCCATCGGCCAGTTGCTGCAGGGCATCCGCGCACAGGGGCTGGAAGAGCGCACCAACATCGTGGTCGCCTCCGACCACGGCATGGCCGCCACCTCGCCCGAGCAGGAGCTGTACCTGGACGACCTGGTTGACGTGAGCCGGCTGGATTTCGGCTGGACCGGCGCCTACGCCTCGTTCGACGCCCTGCCCGGTGGCGAGGCGGCCGCCCGGCAGCTGCTGGCCGGCACTTACCCGCACTTCCGCTGCATGACCCGCGAACAGATTCCGGCACGGTTCGAGTACGGCCACCATCGCCGCGTGCCGGCCTTCATCTGCATGGCCGACGTCGGCTGGCAGGTGACCACCCACCAGGCGCAGCAACGCAAGGGCCATCGCCTCAACGGCGAGCACGGCTACGACAACACGCTGCCGGAGATGCGGGCACCGTTCATCGGCCATGGCCCTGCCTTCCAGCCCGGCGTGGTGATCGCGCCGATCGACAACGTGGACCTCTATCCGCTGCTGGCGCGCCTGCTCGGCATCACGCCGGCCGCCAATGATGGCCAACCCGCACATACCGCCGCGGCATTGAAGCAATGAAGGCGCGCGCAGCCATGCGCCTGCAAGGAGATTGATGATGAAGCAGTTCCTGCCACCGACCCTGCACGAATGGGTTGCACCGCTCAACACCACCCTGATGATCGTCCTGATCCTGTGCGTGGCCGCCCTGCTGCGGATGCTGGTGCGGCGCCTGTTGTCGCGGCTGGGCCGGCATTACACGCTGCCACAGCCGATCGAACTGGCGATCCGGCGGCTGTCCAACTTCATCATCTGGACCGCCACGCTGTTGACCGTGCTCAACCAGGTGGGGGTGGCCCCGTCGGTGCTGTGGACCGCGTTCACCGGCTTTGCGGCGGTCGGCGCGGTGGCATTCTTCGCGGCCTGGAGCGTGCTCTCCAACATCTTCTGCACCTTCCTGATCTTCACCACCCGCCCGTTCCGCCTGGGCGACCAGATCGAGTTGCTGGAGAACGGCGAGAAGCCCGGCCTGAAGGGCCTGGTGGTCGACATCAACCTGATCTACACCACCCTGCATGAAATCGGCGGTCCTGCCGAGGGCACCCTGATGCAGATCCCCAACAGCCTGTTCTTCCAGCGCGGCCTGCGCCGCTGGCGCACTGGCGAAACGGCGCCGACGACGATCGCCGGCGACGGCTGAGGCCCAGGCGGCGGGGTGGCCCCTTCGCCATCCCGCGTCGCGGGCAGCCGACGCGCCACCGGGGCCGGCACCAAAACTGAACCCTCGACAGCATGCGCCCGCTGCACCACAGTTTTTCGTTCATGCCGCACTGCAGCATGCGAAAATTGGCGCCATTCCCGGCCCCGCCGCTGCTGCGCCCCGCCCGATGTCCTCCCTGAACACCTCCTGCCCTGCCTCCCCGGCGGATACCCCGTCGCCCGCCGCCGCGATTCCCGCCCCGCGCAGCGACCGCCAACGCTGGGCCAGCGTCATCGCGCTGGCGCTGGCCGCGTTCGTGTTCAACACCAGCGAGTTCGTCCCGGTGGGCCTGCTCAGCGACATCGGCGGCAGCTTCGGCATGCCCATCGAGCACGTCGGGCTGATGCTGACCATCTATGCCTGGGTGGTGGCGCTGACCTCGCTGCCGTGCATGCTGCTGACCCGCAACCTGGACCGCCGCCGCCTGTTGCTGGGCGTGTTCGCGCTGTTCGTCGCCAGCCACGTGGTGTCGGGCATCGCCTGGAGCTATCCGGTGCTGATGGCCAGCCGCATCGGCATCGCGCTGGCGCATGCGGTGTTCTGGTCGATCACCGCCTCGCTCGCGGTGCGGGTGGCCCCCGAGGACAAGCGCCCGCAGGCGCTGGGCCTGCTGGCCACCGGCACCTCGGTGGCGATGGTGCTGGGCATTCCACTGGGCCGGATCGTCGGCGAATGGCTGGGCTGGCGCATCACCTTCTTCGCCATTGGCGGCGTGGCGCTGCTGGTGATGGTGGTACTGGCGCGGCTGCTGCCGGCCCTGCCCAGCCAGAACAGCGGTTCGGCCAGCAGCCTGCCGGTGCTGTTGCGGCGCCCGGCGCTGGTCGCCCTGTACGTGCTGGTGATGGTGGTGGTGTCGGCGCAGTTCACCGGCTACAGCTACATCGAACCGTTTGTGCAGACCATCGGCGGCTTCGATGCCCACGTCACCACGTTGGTCCTGCTGCTGTTCGGCGGCATGGGTTTCCTCGGCAGCGTGCTGTTCTCGCGCTACGGCCTGCGCTGGCCGCGTGGCTTCCTGCTGGCGGCCATCGGCACCCTGGCCACCTGCCTGTTGTTGCTGCGTACCGGCCTGGCCAACGCAACGCTGCTGTACGTGCTGGTTTCGGTGTGGGGCGTGGCGATGATCTGCTTCGCGCTGTCGATGCAGTCCAAGGTGCTGCACCTGGCCGCCGATGCCACCGACGTGGCGATGGCACTGTTCTCGGGCATCTTCAACATCGGCATCGGTGCCGGTGCCTTGATCGGCAGCCAGGTCAGCCTGCACCTGGGCATGCAGCACATCGGCCTGGTCGGCGGGCTGCTGGCCAGCGCGGGCTGGTTGTGGTGCCTGTTCGCACTGCTGCGCTGGGGGCGCAGTTTCCGCCTGCCCGCCGCCGCGCCCTGAGCGCGCCGGCCTGCACGTTTCCTGCGCACCGGCTGCAGGTATGCTGGCGCCCAACCGCCCCTGCTTCCGGGGGCGTGGCATCGGGGGAGAAGTGGACCAGGACATCATCTTGCGCGACGGAACGGTCGCCGACGCCGCCGCGCTCAGTGCGCTGGTCACGCCGTTGGCCCGCCATCTGCTCGACGCCGACACCGGCGCCACCGCCCACGCCTTCCTCGCCTCGCTGGCCCCGGCCAGCTTCGCCGAACGGCTGGCATCGAAGGCGTTCGCGCATTACGTGGTGGAAGACGGCAGCGGCCTGTGCGGCATGATCGCCATCCGCGAAGACAGCCATATCCACCACCTGTTTGTCAGCCGCGGTACCCGTCGGCGCGGCATCGCCCGGCAGCTGTGGGAACACGCGCTGCGCGTCCACGGCCGCCGCGAGTACACGGTCAATTCATCGGAAGTGGCGGTGCCGGTCTACGAGCGCTTCGGCTTCGTCGCCAAGGCCGCGCCGCAGACGGTCAAGGGCGTGCGCTTCGTGTTGATGGAGCGTCCGCGGCTGGTCAAGCCTGTCATCCACAAGCAGTACCTCAACGCCGCGCTGTCGGACTCCCGCTCCGGGCAGTAAGCCCTCCGCCGTGCGGTGGCTTCAGCGCAGCTGGCTGTCCTTGCTGCCGCGCCGGTTGTAACCGCTGTGCGCGGCTTCCTCGGCATCCAGCGCCTGCTGGCAGTTGACGCACAACCGCACGCCGGGCACGGCCTTGCGCCGCGCCTCGGGAATCGGCGCCTCGCATTCCTCGCAATGGGTCAGCCCCGGGCCGCTGGGCAGGCGGCTGCGCGCACGCTTGATCGCGTCGTCGACGGTGGCATCGATCTGGTCCTGAACGGCGGTATCGCCCGCCCAACCGGTCGCCATGGCTGTTGCTCCTCGTTCGCCAACCCCTAGCGTAGCGCGGCTGGCCAAATGCCAGCACAACCGCGCCGGTTCAGCTCACCACATCAGGTCGTCGGGCACCTGGAACTGGGCGTAGTACGCGTCGTCCTCGGCATTGCCGGTGGAGATCGGGGTATCGGCGCTCTGCCCGTGGTCGAGCACGATCAGCTCGGCGGCGCGCAGGCGCACCTGCTCGGCGGCCACGCGCGGCAGCAGCTCGAAGCCCTCGCCATGGCGCACGATCACCAGCGCGCCGGATGCCAGCTGCTTGCGCAGCGCCTCGCTGACCAGCAGGGTGCGGATCACCTCGCCATCGCTGAAGCGGTACTCCAGCTCACCACCGCGCGCCACCTTGCGGTCACCGATGATCTGCCGGGCCTGGGCACGCAGTTCGTCGGCGCGGCGCTGCGCGTTGCGCTCGGCGGCCAGCTGGCGGTCCTTCTCGGCCTTCTCGGCGCGGGCGCGGTCGGCCTCGCGCTGGCTCTCGGTCGGTGCCGCCGGGCCCTTGCCATGGCGAGCCTTGACCTGCTCGCGCGCCACCTGGGACACCTGGGATTTCTTGACCAGCCCTGCCTTGAGCAGCTGTTCCTGCAGCGGATTTGCCTTTGCCATCGTCGTGTTCGGTGTTCTGTTGCCAATGCCTGCCATGATAGCGGGCCTCCCGCCCGCAAGCCCGCACCACCGTCGATGCAACCGCTGAAGTACCTGAACGGCTACCCCGAACACCTCCAGCAGAGCGCCCGCGACCTGCTCGCGCAGGGCCGCCTGGGCGAAGTCGTCCGGCGTCGCCACGACCAGCCGCATGACGTGCGCAGCGACCGCCAGCTCTACGACTACGTGCAGGCCCTGAAGGAACGCCACCTGCGCCAGTCGGTGCCACTGGGCAAGGTGCTGTACGACGGCAAGCTGCAGGTGATCAAGCACGCGCTGGGCCTGCATACCGCCATCTCGCGCAACCATGGCGGCAAGCTCAAGGCCAGCCGCGAAATCCGCATCGCCAGCGTGTTCCGCGAGGCGCCGGCGCCGTTCCTGCGGATGATCGTGGTGCACGAACTGGCCCACCTGAAGGAGGCCGAGCACAACAAGGCCTTCTATCAGCTGTGCCAGCACATGGAACCGGACTACCACCAGCTGGAGTTCGACCTGCGCCTGTACCTGACCGCGCTGGAGCATGAAGGCGGCTGAACCCGGCATCGCCGCCTGCCGCCGCGGGCGCTACACTCCCCGCCCGCCGTAGAGCCTTCCGCCCATGACCACGCCCATCCGCCTCGACAAACGCCTCGCCGCGCAGCTGCAGTGCTCACGCGCCCAGGCCCAGCAGTACATCGAGGGCGGCTGGGTCAGCGTGAACGGCGTGGTGGTGGAAACCCCGCAGACCTTGGTCGCCGATGAGCAGGTCAGCCTGGCCGCCGATGCCAGCACCGGGGCCGCCGAGCCGGCTACCCTGCTGTTCAACAAGCCGGCCGGCACCGACGCCACACAGGTGTTCGCCCTGCTGCAGGAAGCCAACCGCAGCGCCGACGATGCAAGCGGCATCCGCCTGCTGCGCCGCCATTTCCTGCGGCTGGAAGCCCCGATGCCACTGGGCGATGCCGACAATGGCCTGCTGGTACTGACCCAGGACTGGCGCGTACGCCGGCACCTGCTCGAAGCCGGCCCGTCGCTGGAGCAGGAGTTCATGGTCGATGTGGAAGGCAGCACCAGCCCGTGGACGCTGTCCCGCTTGACCCACGGCCTGCGCTACGAGGGCCGTGCCCTGCCCAGCTGCAAGGTCAGCTGGCAGAGCGAGCAACGCCTGCGCTTTGCGATCAAGGACGTGCGCCCGGGCCAGTTGCAGCACATGTGCGCGGAAGTCGGCCTGCAGGCCACCCAGGTCCGCCGGCTGCGCATCGGCCGCATCGGCCTGAGCAGGATGCCCGAGGGACAATGGCGCTACCTGGGCGCGGGCCAGCGGTTCTGACCCCACTGCTGCCGGGCCGCGCGGCAATGCAAGTCACCGGTGGGCCCGACGAAAACCGCCGCCTTGCGGCGGCGGGGAGGATTACTTGACCACGCGCAGGTGCGGGCGCTTGCCCGCCGGCGGTGGCGATGGCGCGTCCGGCGGCGTGGTCGGGGGCAGGTCCTCGTCCGCGGCCGGCTCGGTGCCGGGAATGTCGTCCGGCAGCGCCATGCCCTGCCCGGTCTCGCGGGCATAGACGGCCAGGATCGCCGGAATCGGCACGTACACCGGGAAGCTCACCCCGGAAAAACGCGCGGTGAAACTGACCGCATCATTGTCGATGTGCAGGCCCATCACCGCGCGCTCGGCGATGTTGAGCACCACGCGCTCTTCCTTGATCGCACTGGAGGGCACCTGCACGCCCGGCACGCCGGCATCGACCATCACGTGCGGGGTCATGCCGTTGTCGTTGATCCATTCCACCAGCGCCCGCAACAGGTACGGACGGTGGCTGCTCATGCGGAAAGTTTCTTCAGTCATCGGACAAGTGTACGCGGCATTGATGCACGATCACCGCCCGCAGGCGGTGATCGATAAGTCGGCATACAGCCGCGGCAGGCCTCAGACCGGCAGTTCGCGCAGCTTCTTTTCCTGGTCGGTCAGGCTGCGGATGAAACCCGGGTTGCGGAAGATCCGGTTGCCGTAGTCCTCGATCGCCTTGCCATCCTTGGGCAACGCCACGCCCAGCGATTCCAGCCGCCAGATGATCGGCGCCATGGCGCAGTCGGCCAGGCTCATTTCCGGGTTGAGGAAGAACTTGCTGGCCTTGAACAGCGGCACCGACTGCGCCACCAGTTCCTTCAGGCGCTTGCGGCCGGCCTCGGCCTGGGTCTTGTTGCCCAGCTGGATGGCCTGCACCTGCGGCACCCAGTCATGCTCGATGCGCAGCATCGCCAGGCGCAGTCGCGCGCGCGACAGCGGGTCCACCGGCATCAACGGCGGATGCGGGTAGCGCTCGTCCAGGTACTCGCTGACCACCGAAGCGGCGTACAGCACCAGCTCGCGCTCGACCAGGGTCGGCACCGAGTGATAGGGGTTCAGGTCGATCAGGTCCTCCGGCGGGTTCTGCGGATCCACCGGCACCAGATCGTAGGTGACACCCTTGGCTGCAAGCACCAGCCGTACCCGGTGGCAAAGCACGTCATCGGTCGCCGAAAACAGGGTCAAGGTATTTCGCATACGCACACTCGCCGCCATCAAAAGGCTCTCCAACGGCCGGAATCCGCCGACCTTACGGCCCCGCTGGCCCAGTGCCAGCGGTCGCCACGGTTACCCGAGTGTGCCAACGCACCTGCTCGATTGCCAAGGCCCTCCAGTGGGGCGGCCGCCGGGTCAGTGCACGTCTTTCCAGTACTCGGTCTTCACCAGATAAGCCAGGAACGTCAACAGCGCAAGGAACAGGACCACCCAGACACCCAGGCTCTGCCGCTTCAGGGCGGCCGGCTCGCCGGCGTACTCCAGGAAGTTGGTGATGTCACGCACGGTCTGGTCGTACTCGCGGGCGTCCACCTTGCCCGGCTGGGCGATCTTCAGCCCGACCACCGGCGGGTCCAGCCCCGGCTGCTCGGGCTTGCCGTGCTCGGCGTGCTGGATGCCCTGCAGCTCCCACAGCGGGTTGGGCATGGAGGCGTTCGGGAACACGGTGTTGTTCCAGCCCAGCGGCCGCGACGGATCCACGTAGAACGACTTGAGGTAGGTGTAGATCCAGTCGGTGCCGCGCACGCGGGCGATCAGGCTCAGGTCCGGCGGCATCTTGCCGAACCACTTGGTGGCCTCATCGTGCGGCATGGCGACCTGGATCTGCTCGCCGAACGCGGCCCCGGTGAAGTTGAGGTTGTCCATCACCTGCGCCTCGGTCAGGCCCAGGTCCTCGGCCATGCGCGAATAACGCAGGTACTTGAGCGAATGACAGCCGGAGCAGTAGCTCATGTAGGCCTGGGCACCGCGTTGCAGCGAGGCCTTGTCGCCCAGGTCGTTGCCGGCCTGCTGCAGCTTGCCCCCCTCGGCGGCATTGGCCGACACGCAGAACACCATCGCGGCGGCCATGGCCAGCCGCACCATCCATTTGTCAGTCATGCGTCGTCACCCGTTCCGGTACCGGCTTGGTGCTGTCGAGCTTGGTCCAAACCGGCATGGTGATGAAGAAGGCGAAGTACAGGAAGGTCAGCACGCGCCCCACCCAGGTCTCCCAGATCGCGGTGCCCGGGCCGGAACCGATCACGCCCAGCCACACGAAGCACACCGCCAGGATACCCAGCATCACCTTGGAAATCGGGCCGCGGTAGCGGATCGACTTGACCTTGGCCTTGTCCAGCCACGGCACCAAGAACAGGATGGCGATGGCCGAGAACATCACGATCACGCCGCCGAGCTTGTTCGGTACCACACGCAACATCGCGTAGTACGGGGTGTAGTACCACACCGGCTTGATGTGCTCCGGCGTCACCAGGCGGTTGGCCTCGGTGAAGTTGTCGTGCTCCAGGAACAGCCCGCCGAAGCCTGGCGCGAAGAAGATGATGAACGCCGCCAGCACCAGCAGGAAGCCGACGCCCACCATGTCCTTGACAGTGTAGTACGGGTGGAACGGGATGCCGTCCGTCGGCGCGGTCGACGACCAGCGGTTGCCCTTGGGCCCCTTCTTGATCTCCACGCCGTCGGGGTTGTTCGAGCCCACCTCGTGCAGCGCCCCCAGGTGCAGCACCACCAGCAGCAGCAGCACCAGCGGCAGCGCGATCACGTGCAGGGCGAAGAAGCGGTTGAGGGTGGCATCGCCGGGCAGGTAGTCGCCCATGATCCACTCGGTCAGGCCGTTGCCGATCACCGGGATGGCGCCGAACAGCGAGATGATGACCTTCGCGCCCCAGAACGACATCTGGCCCCAGGGCAGCACGTAGCCCATGAAGGCTTCGGCCATCAGCACCAGGTAGATCAGCATGCCCAGGATCCACACCAGCTCGCGCGGCTTCTTGTAACTGCCGTACATCAGGCCGCGGAACATGTGCAGGTAGACCACGATGAAGAACAGCGAGGCCCCGGTGGAGTGCATGTAGCGGATCAGCCAGCCCCACTCCACGTCGCGCATGATGTATTCAATCGATGCGAACGCCTCGGCTGCACTGGTCTTGTAGTGCATGGTGAGGAAGATGCCGGTGAGGATCTGGTTGACCAGGATCACCAGCGCCAGCGAGCCGAAGTAGTACCAGAAGTTGAAGTTCTTCGGCGCGTAGTACTCGCTGACGTGCTTGCGGTACACCGGCATCAGGCCCGGGGCACGCTCGTTGACCCAGTTGGCCACGCCGGTGGCGGTACGGACGAGGATGTTGGCCATGGTCAGGCTGCCCCCTGCGGATCGACACCGATGACGATGGTGTTGTCATCGGTGTAGTGATGCGGCGGCACCAGCAGGTTGATCGGTGCCGGCACGTCCTGGAACACGCGCCCGGACATGTCGAAGCGCGACTTGTGGCAGGGGCAGAAGTAGCCCCCCTTCCACTGCGCGTCATACGGCTCGGGGCGGATCTCGGCGACCATCTCCGGCGAGCAGCCCAGGTGCGTGCACAGGCCGACCAGCACGGAGATCTCCGGCTTGATCGAGCGGAATTCGGCATTGCCCTTGAGCACGTAGTCCGGCTGCTGGTCCTTGTTGCCGGACTCGGGGTCCTTCAACCGGCCATCAAGGCTGGGCAGTGCCTCGAGGATGGCCTTGGACCGCTTGACGATCCAGATCGGCTGGCCGCGCCATTCCAGGATCAGCCGCTGGCCTTCCTGCAGGGCGCTGATGTCGGCGGTCACCGGGGCACCGGCCAACTTGGCCCGCGCACTGGGATTCCACGATTTGATGAAAGGTACAGCTGCGAAACCTACGCCAACTGCTCCGACCACCGCGGTGGTCGTTGTCAAGAACCGGCGACGCCCGGTATTGACTGGATCGTTTACCCCATCGTTGGCCATCCGGCTCTCCGACTATTGATTAGGTAGCTTGAGGCTGCCAGCAGTCTGGGTGGGGACCAGCCTGCTCTGAAACGAATCGCACGCGAGTGTAACGGAACGCTTAACGCCCGCACAACGCGATCAAACACCAGTCCGCGGGATTTGTCACGACCCGCCGCAACACGTGGCCGAAGCTTACAGGCTGGAGGTACGTTCGCCCCGATAGCGCTCGGCCAACTGGGCCACGCGCTGGACGTAATACTGGGTCTCGCTGTAGGGCGGCACGCCACCATGACGGTCCACCGCACCTTCGCCGGCGTTGTACCCCGCCGCAGCCAGGGTCAGGTTGCCGTTGAAGCGACGCAGCAGCCAGGACAGGTACTGCACCCCGCCACGGATGTTCTGGTTGGCGTCGTACGAATCGGTCACGCCGAAGCGACGCGCGGTGGCCGGCATCAGCTGCATCAGCCCCTGCGCGCCGGCGCGGCTGAGCGCGGTGGGATTGAACGCCGACTCGGCATGGATCACCGCCCGCACCACCGCCTCCTCGACCCCGAACTCGCGCGCGGCGGCGGCGATCTCGGCGCTGTAGGCCTGCGTATTCAGGCGTACCGTGCCGAAGTTGACCCGGGAGGTCACCCCGCAGGCATAGCAGCGTTCGATGTAGCTGTACTGGATGGTGCGGACCGGGCCGATGCTGGCGACCTGGCTCGGCCGGGTGCTGGAGTAATGCCGCACCCCGTCCTTCATATAGGAGTAGACCTGCCCGCTGACCACGCGCTGGGCACGACCAACCGTGGCCGGTGCCGTCGCCGGGGCGGGATTGCTGGCCGCGACCGGCACCGGCTGGGCGGCGACCGCGTTGCCCCGGCCTTCGCCGGTGATGGTCGGGACCGACGGCGCGATGGCTGGCGCAGGCGCGCGCGCGGGTTCACGCGCAGGGCGGTAACTGCTCACCACGCTGCAGCTGGCCCCGCTGATGCGGCGGTTCACGTAGTTCGGGATGCCGTCGTTGCCGACGCACTTGTACAGCGTGCCGGCACTGGCCGGCAAGGCGGCCAGTGCGGCGAGCAGAATGCCGGTGATCCCCAAAATCCCCTTCATGGCGGGGGAGTCTCCCAGCTTCGGCGAGGCTTGCCAAGTATTTGACGCGGCGTGTTCTCACCCAGCCGGCCGGGGCCGATACAATAGCCCGCTTCGAATGCGGCCCCCGGGCCGCCTGCCCGCCCACCCGTCTGGAATAAGCGCCATGCCCGGGACGCCAGCCACTCCCTCGCCGATCACGGCCGGCCCTGCCGTGCCGCCTGCTGAAATGACCACTCCTGAATTGATTCCCCTGCCCGGCGCCAAGCCGAAGGTTGCCGGCGGTGCGCGCGGCAAGCTCTACATCAAGACCCACGGTTGCCAGATGAACGAGTACGACTCGGCCAAGATGGCCGACGTGCTGGCCGAGTCCGAAGGCCTGGAGCTGACCGACAACCCCGAAGAGGCCGACGTGGTGCTGGTCAACACCTGCTCCATCCGCGAGAAGGCACAGGAGAAGGTGTTCAGCCAGCTCGGCCGCTGGAAGGCGCTCAAGGCCGGCGGCCGCGACGTCATCATCGGCGTGGGCGGCTGCGTGGCCTCGCAGGAAGGCGAAGCCATCGTCAAGCGCGCGCCCTACGTGGACCTGGTGTTCGGCCCGCAGACCCTGCACCGCCTGCCGGAGCTTATCCGTGCCCGCCGCGAGCAGAACAAGCCGCAGGTGGACATCAGCTTCCCGGAGATCGAGAAGTTCGACCGCATGCCCGAGCCGCGCGCCGAAGGTGCCTCGGCCTTCGTCTCGATCATGGAAGGCTGCTCCAAGTACTGCTCGTTCTGCGTGGTGCCGTACACCCGCGGCACCGAGGTCAGCCGCCCGTTCGAGGACGTGGTGGTCGAATGCGCGCAACTTGCCGCGCAGGGCGTGCGCGAGATCAACCTGCTCGGCCAGAACGTCAATGCCTACCGCGGCCCCTACGGCGACGGCGAGATCGCCGATCTGGGCCTGCTGATCCGCACCCTGGCCGAGATCGACGGCATCGGCCGCATCCGCTTCACCACCTCGCACCCGCTGGAATTCAGCGACTCGCTGATCGACGCCTACCGCGACGTGCCCAAGCTGGCCAACTACCTGCACCTGCCGGTGCAGGCCGGCAGCGACCGCATCCTCAGCGCCATGAAGCGTGGCTACACCGCGCTGGAGTTCAAGGCCAAGATCCGCAAGCTGCGCGCGGTGCGCCCGGACATCTCGATCAGCTCGGACTTCATCGTCGGCTTCCCCGGCGAGACCGACGCCGACTTCGAGAAGACCATGAAACTGATCGAGGACGTGGGCTTCGACCAGAGCTTCTCCTTCATCTACTCGCGTCGCCCGGGCACCCCGGCCGCCGACCTGGAGGATACGATCAGCGACGCCGAGAAGCATGCGCGCCTGTCGCGCCTGCAGGCCCACATCAACGCGCATGCCGCCACCATTTCCAATGCGATGGTGGGGACGGTGCAGTCGGTACTGGTCGACGGCCCTTCGCGCAAGGACCCGAACGAACTGACCGGCAAGACCGAGAACATGCGTTCGGTGAACTTCCCGGGCAATCCGCGCCTGGTGGGCCAGTTCGTCGATGTGGTCATCACCGAGGCGCTGAGCAACTCGCTGCGCGGCCGGGTTGCCACGCAGGAATAAGGTCTCCCCATCCCGGGTGAGCAGTGCTTGCCCGGGAAGCACCTTGCGTTCCTACCTGTTGGAACTGCATCCCAGGACCGTAACGTAGGAGCGCCCTTGGGCGCGAAGCTGGCTCTGTCCCCGATGCCGTGGGCAACCGTGCCCATCCCAAAAGCGCCCGCCTTCCAGATCATCAGCTTCGCGCCCAAGGGCGCTCCTACGGATCGGGGCCGGTCATTTTTTCGCCATGCCACTGAAAGGCCCGCCGTTGCTGGGCTGCGCACGGTTATCCACATGTTCGTGCAGATTCGATCCACATCCGATGTGGACAACCTACCCCGCCGATGGCAGTTTTTTGACCAGCCAGTCAAAAGCCTTGCAACGCAAGGGCTGGGGCGGGATATCCACAGGTTCGTCGCGTCCGCATCCACATGGGCTGTGGAGAACCCAGCCCCGTATCAACGGGCCGCACTCAATCCAGCCGCTTGCGGAAACGCAGGATCGCCCCGGCCATCATCACCGTGCTGAAGGCCAGCAGCGCGACCACGCCGGGCCACAGCTCCCACAGGCTCGCCCCACGCAGCATCACGCCCCGGATCAGGCGCAGGAAGTGGGTCAGCGGCAGCACTTCGGCCAGCCACTGCACCGAGCGCGGCATGCCGGCGAACGGGAACATGAAGCCGGACAGCAGGATCGACGGCAGGAAGATGAAGAAGGTCATCTGCATCGCCTGGAACTGCGACTGCGCACGCGTGGAGATCAGCAGCCCCAGTGCCAGGTTGGCCACGATCAACAGGCCGGCGGCGATGAACACGTCGAGCAGGCTGCCGCCGATGGGCACGTGGAACAACCAGGTGCCCAGCGCCAGCACCATGCCGGTCTGCAGCAGGCCGATGATCACGTAGGGGATGACCTTGCCGATCATCAGCTCGGCGCTGGTCACCGGCGTGGCGATCAGCAGTTCCATGTTGCCACGCTCGCGCTCGCGCACGATGGCCACCGCGGTGAACAGCACCATGGTCATGGTCAGGATCACCCCGACCAGGCCGGGGACGATGTTGACCGCCGAACTGCGCTGCGGGTTGTAGAAGCCCACCACGCTGATCGCGGTGGGCGCCAGCGGCTTGAAGCCGGCCCCATCGAACGGCATCCGCGCCAGTTGCGCGGCCGCGCTCTGCACCGCGTTGTCGCTGCCGTCAACCAGGATCTGCAGCGCCTCGCGGCCTTCGGCCCGTCGCCGTTCGTAATCCATGGGGATGACGATGCCGATGCTGATCTGGCCACGCCGCATCGCCTCCACCAGTTGCTGCGGGGTTTCCGCCTCCAGTACCGGCGCGACCACGCCGGTGGCGACGATGTCCCGTGCCAGCATGCGCGAGGCAGAGGTGCGCGCCTGGTCGGCGAAACCGGCCGACAGGTCGCGCAGGTTGGTGTTGATCGCGTAGCCGAACAGCAGCAGCTGCATCACCGGGATACCGATGATCATGGCCAGGGTGATGCGGTCGCGGCGCATCTGCCGAAGCTCCTTGACCATCACGCCGAGCAGTCGTCGCAGTTTCATGCGTCCTCCGCCGTATCCACGGCCCTGCCCCGGGTCGCGGCAACGAACACATCCTCCAGGCTCGCCGCCTGCGGATGCACCTGCGCGGTGATGCCCGCCGCCTCCAGTGCCCAGGTCAATGCCTCGCCGCCCTCGTCGTCGGCCCGCAGCACGCGCAGGCTGTTGCCGATCTGCGCGACGCTGATCACGCCCGGGCAGTCGGACAGCACGCGCGCGGCCTGCCGCGGCTGTGCCGCCTCGACCACCAGCGTGCGCCCGGCCAGGCGGGCGGTGAGTTCGGCCGGGGTGCCGTCGGCGACCAGCGCGCCATGGTCGAGGATGGCGATGCGATGACAGCGCTCGGCCTCGTCCATGTAATGCGTGGACACCAGCAAGGTCGTGCCTGCATCGGCCAGTTCGAACAGTTTCTCCCAGAAATCGCGGCGCGATTCCGGGTCCACCGCGCTGGTCGGCTCGTCCAGGAACAGCAGCTCCGGCTCGTGCAGCACCGCGGCAGCCAAGGCCAGGCGCTGCTTCTGGCCGCCGCTCATGGTGCCGGCCAACTGCTTCTGGCGGTCCTGGAACCGGTACTGCTCGAGCAACACCTCGATGCGCTGGCGCGCCCGCGCGCGCGGCAAGTCGTACACGGCGGCCAGGAACTCCAGGTTCTCGCGCACGCTCAGGTCCTCGAACAACGAGAACTTCTGGGTCATGTAGCCGATGCGGCTGCGCAATGCCTCGGCCTGCTCGGGGATCTGCAACCCCAGCACCTCGATCTGGCCGGCACTGGGGGTCAACAAGCCGCACAGCATGCGGATGGTGGTGGACTTGCCCGAGCCATTGGGTCCCAGGAAGCCGTAGACCTGCCTGCGCGGCACATCCAGGTGAATGTCATCCACGGCCTTCAGCGCACCGAACAGCCGGCTCACGCCGCGCGCGCGGATCGCGATGTCATCCGACGGAGCGACGACGCGCATCGGCGCGGCCAGTTCAACGCCGGCCATCGTCCAGCACCTTCAGCGGCGCCCCGACCGGGAGCGTGGCGGCCTCCTTGCCCAGGCTGATCTCGGCGAGGTAGCTCAGGCGCTCGGCGTCCTGGCCGGTCAAGGCAAAGTACGGCGTGAACACCGGTTCGCTGCGGATCATGCGTATCCGGCCCGGGTAGACCTGCGTGGCCGCATCGCCCTGCAATTGCACCTGCAGGGCATCCCCGACCTGGAGCCGGTTGCGCAGCGCCTGCGGCAGGTAGACGCGTGCATACGGCGCCTCGCCCACCAGCAGCACCGCCAGCGGCGCGCCCTGCGCGGGCTGGTCGCCCAGCTTGTAGGGGAGGCTGTCCACGCGCCCCGCGCGTGGCGCGACCAGCGCGAGCTTGCCGAGCAGCACCGCCTGCGCGCTCACGTTGGCCTGCGCCGATGCCAGCGCCGCTTCGCCCTGCGCCACCTGTTCGATCCGGCTGCCATGCAGCAGTTCGGCCAGCGCCGCGTCGGCGCGGCCGGCGTCGGCCTGCGCGCTCTGCGCCGCCGCCCGCGCGCGGTCCAGTTCGGAGGCGGCAACCAGCTGTCGCGTCCCCAGTGGCTGCAGCCGGGCGTAGTAGGCCTGCGCTTGGCGTGCCTGTGCCTGTGCGGCCACCAGTGCGGCACGCGCCTGCGCGATGTCTTCGCTGCGGGGCCCGTTGTGCAGTTCGGACAACGCCGCCGTGCTTTGTGCCGCCTGCCCCTGCAAGGCGGCCAGCTGCGACTGTGCGTAGGTCAGCTCCAACTGCATCAGCGGCGCGCCCGCCGCCACCTGCTGCCCCTCGCGCACGTCGATCCGCACGATTCGTTCCGACGCCGGTGCCGGCAGCGTCACCCGGTCCCATTCCAGCGTCCCCAGCGCCTGCGGCGCCTGCCCGCGACAGGCCGCCAGCGACAACAGCATCCCGATGACAAGGAACCCACGCCGCTTGTTCATGCCTTCAGCTCCAGTCCGTGCGTCAGCAGCGCCAATGCATGGCGTTGCACCTCTTCGGCGCCCAGATCCTGGGCGCCGGACAACGACTGCCAGATGGGGGCACTGGCCAGCGGGAACATGGTCAGCCCCATCAACGAGACCACCATCAGACGCGGATCCAGCTGCGGGTTCAACTGGCCATCGCGTTGCGCCGCGGCGAAACGCTCGACCAGCATCCGCGGCAACACCGGGCCAACGCGTTCGATCATCAATTCGCGCAGCGCCCCCCCTTCACAGAGGATCTCGCGCACCCACAACGTCGGTAGCCACGGGTGCTCGGCCACCGCCCGCACCACGCCCTCCACGAAGGCCGCGACCAACCCCGCCACGCCTTGGCCCACCTCCTGCACCCCGGCATGCACCTGCGCCATCACCGGCCACAGGCGTTCTTCCACCACGGCCTGTTGCAGCCGCGGCTTGTCACCGAAGTAGTAGTGGACCAGTGCCGGCGTCACGCCCGCATGCTGCGCGATGTCCCGCAGTGATGTCGCGGCGATGCCCTTTGCGACGAAGCATGCCAGCGCGGCATCCAGCAACTGGACGCGCAGGTCCGCCGCATCCTGCGTGGGGCGACGCCCGGGGGTGCGCTTGCGGGGCTTGCGGGACGACGCTGCCGGGACACCCGGCGCGACCGCTGGGGCCTGCGCTGCGGGGGCATCCACGGAGGGCTTGGCGGGCTTTCGATTCATTCCTTCATTTAATTCAACGATTAATTAAATTTCAAGTCCCCCCGCTCTCCCGGCACCCTGGCGATTGCCGGCCCGCCCGGACTGCGGCTCAGGACCGCCCGCCGCGTCCCCTGCGGCGGCCTTGATGTCCCCGCCATCGCCACCATCTATCGCCCATGACTGCCATCACCCATCGCGACTTCACCCTGGACCCCATCGACAACGAACGACTGGCCAACCTGTCCGGTCCGTTCGACGAGCACCTGCGCCAGATCGAGCTCAAGCTCGGCGTGCAGATCGCCAACCGCGGCCATGTGTTCCGGGTCAGCGGCCCCGGCAAGACCGCCGCCGAGGCCGAGAAGCTGGTCAACGCCCTCTACGCCGAGGCTGCCGACACCGTGTTCGACAGCCACGCCATCCACCTGCGGCTGAACCAGGCCAACGTCGAGCAGGTGGTCGATCAGGCCTACGAAGCCCAGGAAGTGGCGATCAAGGTCAAGCGCGGCACCGTGCGCGGCCGCGGTGCCAACCAGGCCAAGTACCTGCACCAGATCACCACCCACGACATCAACTTCGGCATCGGCCCGGCCGGTACCGGCAAGACCTTCCTGGCCGTGGCGATGGCGGTGGAAGCCTTGAACGAATCGCGCGTGCAGCGCCTGATCCTGGTGCGCCCGGCGGTGGAGGCTGGCGAGAAGCTGGGCTTCCTGCCCGGCGACCTGACCCAGAAGGTCGATCCCTACCTGCGCCCGCTCTATGACGCCCTGTACGAAATGCTCGGCGTGGAGAAGGTGGCCAAGCTGCTGGAGAAGAACGTCATCGAGATCGCGCCGCTGGCCTACATGCGCGGGCGCACGCTCAACGATGCGTTCGTGATCCTGGACGAGGCGCAGAACACCACCATCGAGCAGATGAAGATGTTCCTGACCCGCCTGGGCTTCGGCTCGACCGCGGTGGTCACCGGCGACCTGACCCAGACCGACCTGCCCAAGCACATGAAGTCCGGCCTGCGCGATGCGATCGAGGTACTGCGCGACGTGGACGGCGTCAGCTTCACCTTCTTCGAGGCCCGCGACGTGGTCCGCCATCCGCTGGTGGCGCGCATCGTCAACGCCTACGACCGGCGCGACCTGCAGCAGGTCAAACCCGGCGCCGAGTAAGCCTTACACTCCGGGCATCACCTGCACAAAGGAAGTGTGATGCCCAACGTGTATCGCCTCTTGTCCGCCTGCACGCTGCTGGTCGTGATCTGCATGCCTGGCACGGCCATCGGCAAGAAGAAGGATGCCCCGGCCGATGCCCGCCCCTACGTTGAAACCAGCTACCTGATCGCCCCCAAACAGGTTGGCGACTTCGAATTGCAGGGCAGCAGCTTCGACCCCGGCCAGAAGTTCGATGGCGCGGGCTTTCGTTACGCGCTGAAGGACCACCAGGAAACCCGGGTGGACATCTACGTCTACCCGGCCGGGCGCATGAGCCCAGCCGAGGCGATCGACAGCGGCATCAGGGACTTCCGCGCCAGCATGAAGTACGCCGCCGAGCACGGCACCTATTCGCGGCTGCAGGAACTGCGCGACGATCCCTTCCCGCTGGACGCAGCCGGTACCCGCAGCAGCGAGACCCCGGCCAACGATCTCGATGCGCAGGTGATCCAGGCCATCGCCCAGGCCGAGCAGGTCAGCGGCCGCAGGTTGCAGATGCAGTTGAACCTGATGCCGCAGGACTGGCCGATGTATTCCAATGGCTACCTGTTCTACAAGCAGCTGTACTACTTCAAGCTGCGTGCCTCCGCGGCGCAGGAGCGCATCAGCCAGGAACAGTTCGATGCCCTGACGGACCAGGCCGCGCGCACCCTGATCCCGGCGTTGCAGGTGGCCAACGTCGGCGGCTGCAAGGACGCCACGATCTACCTGGATCCCGACGCCAGCCCGGAACAGGGCGCACTGGCGCTGGCTACCCAGGTCAGCCTGCACAAGGGCTACAACTGCCATGGCTCGGCCGAGGAAGCCGACATACCGGCGCGCCGTGCGGACAGTGCGGTCGTGGAGATTCCGTTCACTGCCGCGGAATGGAAGTCGCGATGAAACCTCCAGCGCGCGATACTGTGCCCCTCTGTACTGCCTGAATTGCCGGAACCTGCCATGACCAAGGGCCCTACCCGCCTTGATGTAGCCATCAGCTACGCCCTCCCCCGCGCCGGACTGCCGGCCGCGGTCAGCTTTCGCAAATGGGTGGCGGCCGCATTGAAGGGGCGCATCCGCGAAGCCGACCTGGCCATCCGCGTGGTCGATGCCAAGGAAGGCAAGTCGTTGAACCGCCACTACCGCGGCAAGGACTACGCCACCAACGTGCTGAGCTTCCCCGCCGAGGTGCCCGAAGGGCTGCCCAAGGGCGTGAAGTTCCCGCTGCTGGGTGACCTGGTGATCTGCGCGCCGGTGGTGGCACGCGAGGCCAAGGAACAGGGCAAGGCGCTCAATGCCCACTACGCCCACCTCACCGTGCACGGCGTGCTGCACCTGCTCGGCTGGGACCACGAGGACGACAAGGAAGCCGAGGCCATGGAACAGCTCGAGCGCGAGATCCTGGCCGAACTGGGCATCGAAGACCCCTACGCCGGCGAACATTGAGCGGCCCACGAGGCCGCTGACATCGCCAACTTCGCGGCCAGGCTGCGGGTGACCCCATGGCCGGGCTGCACCGGAACGGACATGCGTGGCTATCATTGACAGCCCCCGTCCTGCGGAACACCCGTGCGCCTGACTCCGTTGCTGCCCCTGCTGCTCGCCTTCGCTGGCACCGCCCGGGCCCAAGGGCCGATCGACCTGGCCGCGCTGATCGAGTGCCGGCAGAGCGTCAGCGAGTTCGCCGCGCTGGCACCGATCGTCAACGACCCGCTCAAGGCCGTGGCACTGGGCTGGCGACCGCTGCCGCAGGGCAACCTGTTCATGGCCGAGTACATGCTGAACACGCCGATCCGCGTGTTTGGCCACCAAGTCGACCATGTCGCCATGGCCGGCGGCACCGTCCTGGCCATCCTCGACCTGCCCGAACCCCGCGACCTGGCCAGGACGCTGGACCTGGAAACCGGCTATGACGCCCCGGACAAGTTCATGGCCGGCCGCGAACTGGTCAGCCGCGACGTCATCGATGCCCGCTCCGGCGAGGCGCTGATCGAGTCGGTGGTGCTGGGCGTGTCCAACGTCAAGTCGCACCCGGGCAAGACCCTGGTCAGCTGCACCTACAGCCTGGACCACCCGGCCGAAGGCGAGGCCCCGGGCGTGCCGGCACCGGCCGACCCGGCGCCGTCCAAGCCCGCCGAACCCGATGTCCACGCACCGGGCCAACCCCCGGCCGGCTGAGCCGGGAGCGATAAACATCCTCTGCTAGACTTGCCGGCACCGCCCGGCGAGCCGGGTGCCGTCAAACCAAGAGATGTCTGAAGACGACAGTAGTACCAGCCCTGAACCGGGCGAGAAAAAACGCAGTTGGCTTGAGCGCCTGAGCTCGGCCTTCTCCAGCGAACCCCACACCCGCGACGAGCTGGTGACGATCCTGCAGACCGCACAGCAGGACGGCCTGATCGCCGCAGACACCCTGCGCATGATGGAAGGCGCCATCTCGGTGGCCGAGCTGACCGTGGGCGATGTGATGGTGCCGCGCTCGCACATGGTGTCCCTGCCGGTGGATTCACCCTTCATCGAACTGATGAAGCAGGTGGTCGAATCCGGACATTCGCGCTTCCCCGTGCACGGCGAGAACAAGGACGACATCCTTGGCATCCTGCTGGCCAAGGACCTGCTGCGCGGCGTGGTCGCCGACAACAGCCATTCCACCATCCGCGAGCTGCTGCGCCCGGCGGTGCTGATCCCCGAGGCCAAGAAGCTCAACGTACTGCTCAAGGAGTTCCGGCTCTCGCGCAACCACATGGCCATCGTGGTCGACGAGTACGGCGGCGTGGCCGGCGTGGTCACCATCGAGGACGTGCTGGAACAGATCGTCGGCCAGATCGACGACGAGCATGACGAGACCGAGGACCACACCGCGCAGATCGCCATCCTCGCCGATGGCCGCTACGTGGTGGACGCGCTGACCACCATCGGCGATTTCAACGAGCGCTTCGGCGCCGACTTCTCCGACGACGATTACGACACCATCGGCGGCCTGGTCACCGAAGCCATCGGCCACCTGCCGGAAACCGGCGACGAGCTGACCTTGGAGCGTTTCGTGTTCCGCGTGGCACGTGCCGATGCGCGCCGC
This sequence comes from Stenotrophomonas sp. LARHCG68, assembly GCF_052871705.1. Taxonomy (NCBI): domain Bacteria; kingdom Pseudomonadati; phylum Pseudomonadota; class Gammaproteobacteria; order Lysobacterales; family Lysobacteraceae; genus Stenotrophomonas; species Stenotrophomonas sp. LARHCG68. The sequence goes on from NZ_JBIXJV010000003.1 coordinate 140,711, forward strand.
GTGCAGGCCTTCCACGTCACCATCCTGCCCCCCGAAGACCAGGACGACGCTTGATCACCTTCCGGTTGCCGCGGCGGTTGTCGGCCGCATTCGCATTGCTGTTCCTGCTGCTGTTCGCCGGCGCTGCCGGCGCACAGGCCAGCACCGCCGCAGCGGAGCCGCCGCCGGTGCCCCGCATCGGCGTGGTGACCATGCAACCGGGCGAGATCTTCTTCGAGCGCTTCGGCCACGACGCACTGGTGGTGGCCGACCCGGTCACCGGCCAGGCCACCTCGTACAACTTCGGCTACTTCGACCCGGGCGAGGCGGACTTCGTCGGCAACTTCGTGCGCGGCCACATGATGTATTACCTGGTGGCACTGCCGCTGGAAGAAGACCTGTCGCAGTACCAGCAGGTCGGTCGCGGCGCCAGCATCCAGTGGCTGGACCTGCCAGCGGACCAGGCCCGCGCGCTGGCGGCCGGCCTGGTCGAGCGCGCCAGGCCCGAGAACGCGCGCTACCGCTACGACTACTACACCGCCAACTGCGCCACGATGGTCCGCGACACCCTGGACCAGGCCATGAACGGCGGCTTGAAATCACAGCTGGCCGGACGTTCGCGCGGCAACACCTACCGCAGCGAGTCGGTGCGGCTGGCCTCGCCGGCGCCGTGGATGTGGCTGGGCTTCGACCTGGGCCTGGGCCCGAGCGCGGACGTGCCGCTGTCGCGCTGGGAGGAAGCGTTCGTGCCGATGCGCCTGGCCGACAGCCTGCGCGAGGCCCGCAACAGCGAAGGCCGCCCGCTGGTGCTGGAGGAACACGCGCTGTTTCCGCAGCGCCTGGCCGCCGAACCCAAGGAGCAGGTTCGCCGCTGGTGGCCGTGGCTGCTGACCGGGCTGGCAGTGGCGACGCTGCTCCTGGCCACGCGTCGCCGCCCGCGCCTGGTGGCCGGCTTCGCGCTGCCGTTCTGGCTGTTCTGCGCCGTCGCCGGCGGATTGCTGACCTACCTGTGGGGCTTCAGCGAGCACCATGCCGCGTGGGCCAACCGCAACCTGTTCCTGCTCAACCCGCTGGCGCTGGCGCTGCTTCCCGGCGCCTGGATGCTGCTGCGCGGACGTCGCCCGGGGCGCGGGTTCACCCTGCTGCTGTGGCTGGTGGCCGGCATCGCCGCGCTCGCCCTGCCGGTGCACTGGCTGTCGCTGCAGGCGCAGTACAACGTGCAGTGGATCGTGTTGCTGCTGCCGGTGCACCTGGCGTTGGCTTGGGTGTTGCGTCCACAACGCTTGGCGGCCCCGGCGCGCTGAGGCACGATGGCCGGCATGGAACCGGTCATCACATCTCCGGCACCGGCCAATCCGGCCTGTGTCATCAACTGCACCTGGTATGGCGAAGATGGCGCGTTGCGCGCCATCGACCTGGACAGCATCAGCGACGTCCTCCAGGAGGACAGCAAGGGCTTCGTCTGGGTGGGCCTGTACGAGCCCAGCGATGCCGTGCTGGACAAGGTGCAGGAGGAATTCAACTTGCACCCGCTGGCCATCGAGGACACGCGCAAGGCGCACCAGCGGCCCAAGATCGAAACCTATGGCAACTCGCTGTTCGTGGTGGTCCACACCGCGCAGGTGGTGGACGAGCGCATCCGCTACGGCGAGACCCATGCCTTCCTCGGGCCGCGCTTCCTGCTGACCGTGCGCCATGGCGCCTCGCTGTCGTATGCACCGGTGCGGGCGCGGCTGGAGCGCGAACGCGGGCTGCTGTCGATGGGCCCGTCCTTCTGCCTGTACGCGGTGCTGGATGCGGTGGTGGACAACTACCTGCCGATCACCGACAGCTTCCGCGACACCCTGGACACGCTTGAGAAGGACATCTTCGCCGAGACCTACAAGCGGCGCACGGTGATCCGCCTGTACGAGCTCAAGCGCGAACTCAACAAGATGCGGCTGGCGGTGGCACCGCTGCAGGACGCGCTGGCGCAGCTGCAGCGCAACCAGGCGCAACTGGTCAACGAGGAAGTGCGGCTGTACCTGCGCGATGTGCAGGACCACGCCGCGCGCGTCAACGACGCCATCGACACCCTGCGCGAGATGCTGGGCACGGCGTTGAGCGTGAACCTGTCGCTGGTCACGCTGGCACAGGGCGAGACCGTCAAACAGCTGGGTGCCTGGGCGGCCCTGCTGGCCGCGCCCACGCTGGTCACCAGCTGGTACGGCATGAACTTCACCCACATGCCCGAGCTCGCCGGCCGCTTCGCCTATCCGCTGCTGATGATCGGCGTGGGCGCGGTGTGCGTGGTGCTGTATCGCCTGTTCAAGCGCTCCGGCTGGCTTTGACGCCGTCGGTCGCGCGCTTCCTGCATCCGGACTTCGAGGGGAACTCCATGGCAAACCCATCCGCCTTCAACGGCACGCGCCGTCATTTCCTGCGCAACTCACTGGCCGTCGGCGCGGCGGCGTTGCCGCTGTCTCAGATGGCGCAGGCCGCGCCTGCGGCCGGTGACGGCGACCTGCCCGCGTCGATCCGCGCCCTGAAGCCGGTCGCCGCGCAGGTGGTGCCGATCGGCAATGACGAGCGCATGGCGCGCGTGGCGCGCGCCCAGCAACTGATGGGACAGCACGGCATCGACGTGCTGTTCATCGGTGCCGGCAGCTCGCTGACCTACTTCACCGGCATGCATTGGTGGAACAGCGAACGGCTGACCGGCGTGCTGCTGCCGCGCTCGGGCGAGCTGGTCTACGTCACGCCCGAGTTCGAGCGCGGCCGCACGCTGGAGCAGATCAAGCTCGGCAACGACGTGCGCGGCTGGCAGGAAGACGAAGACCCGTATGCGCTGGTCGCCAGGGTGGTCCGCGACATGGGCCACGCCACCGGCGTCATCGGCATGGAGGAGACGGTCCCGTTTTTCCGCGCCAAGGGCATCATGGACGCGCTGCCGCAGGCGCGGGTGGTCGACGCCTGGCCGGTCAGCGCCGGCTGCCGCCGGGTCAAGAGCCCGGCCGAACTGGCACTGATGAAGCTGGCCAACGCCAACACGCTGGCCGTGTACGAGGCGGTATGGAAGGCCCTGCAGCCCGGCATGACCGAGCAGGACATCAGCGGCCTGGTGGCGATGGCCTATGCCCGCACCGGGTTGAGGGGCGATGCCGACGTGAACATCGGCAAGTACACCGCCTCGCCGCACGGCTCGGACAAGCCGCAGCACCTGGTCGAAGGCACGCCCATCATCTTCGACGGAGGCTGCCGTGCCGATGGCTACACCAGCGACATGACCCGCACCGTGGTGCTGGGCCAGCCCAGCGACGAGATCCGCCGCATCTTCGACATCGTGCTGCAGGCGCAGACCGCCGCGCTGAAGGTGGCGCGCCCGGGGGTGACCATGTCGGCGGTGGACGGCGCCGCGCGCAAGGTGATCAGCGATGCCGGCTATGGACCGGACTTCCGCTACTTCAGCCATCGCCTTGGCCATGGCATCGGCCTGGACATGCATGAGTGGGATTACCTGGTGCGCGGCAACCAGCACGTGCTGGAGCCGGGCATGACCTTCAGCGACGAACCCGGCATCTACCTCCCCGACCAGTTCGGCGTGCGCCTGGAGGACATCCTGTACGTCACCGAGGACGGTGCCGCCCTGATGACGCCGCAGAGCCCGTCGATCGATCAACCGTTCGGCTGAGCGCGCAGGCGCGGCTCCAGTCGTGACGGGGCGGCCTTGCGCCGGGGCGAAGGTCACCCCTCCCCGGCCCTCCCCTTTGCCTACGGCCAAAGGGGGGCCGAAGCAGGTCAGGCCACGTAGACCGTCTTGATGTTCATGAACTCATGGATGCCGTGGTCGGCCAGCTCGCGGCCAAAGCCCGAGCGCTTGGTACCGCCGAAGGGAAGCCGCGCGTCGCTCTTCACGACCGAATTGACGAATGCCGCACCGCATTGCAGCTGCAAGGCAACCTGCTCGCCGCGCGCCACGTCGCGCGTCCACACACTGCCCCCCAACCCGAAACAGGTGTCATTGGCCACGCGCACCGCTTCGGCTTCATCCTTGACCCTCAGGATCGCCGCCACCGGACCGAACAGCTCCTGCGTGTAGGCCGGCATGCCCGGGCCGACGTTGTCCAGGATCGACGCGGCATACCCTGCGCAGCTGCCGGCAATCGGTTCGCCGCCCAGCCGCAACGTCGCACCCAGCGCCACCGACTCCTGCACCTGCCGATGCAGTTCATCGCGCAGGTCGGCCCGCGCCATCGGCGCCAGCGTGGTGGCCTCGTCCTGCGGGTCGCCATACACGCGTGCCCTGGCCGCCTCGACGAAACGCTGCACGAATGCATCGGCGATCGCGTCCACCAGCACGAAGCGCTTGGCGGCGATGCAGGTCTGGCCGGCGTTGTCGAAGCGCGACTTCACCGCCGCGGCGACGGCCACGTCCAGATCCGCGTCCTCGAGCACCACGAAGGCATCGCTGCCGCCCAGCTCCATCACGCATTTCTTCAACTGGTCGCCGGCGTTGGCGGCAATCGAGCGCCCCGCCCGCTCGCTGCCGGTCAAGGTGACCGCTTTCACCCGGCGGTCGCGCAGGACGTCGGCAGCCTGGTCGTTGTCGATGTGCAGCACGTCGAACACGCCGTCCGGGATGCCGGCGGCAGCCACCACGCCACGCAGCGCATCGGCGCAACCGGGAACATTGCTGGCGTGCTTGAGCAGGGCCACGTTGCCCGCCATCAGGGCCGGCGCCAGGAAACGGATCACCTGCCAGATCGGGAAGTTCCACGGCATCACCGCCAGCACGCAGCCGATCGGCTGGTAGGTGACATAGCTGCGCCGGGCCTCGGTGGTGATCGCCTGCGGCGTGAGGTAGTCGGCGGCGTGGTCGGCGTAGTACTCGCAGGCAGCCGCGCTCTTCTCGATCTCGGCCAGCGCCTCGCGCCGCAGCTTGCCCATTTCCGCGCTCATGGTGCGCTGGATGTCCTCCCGTTGCGCACGCAAGCCCGCGGCGACGTTGCGCAGGTACGCACCGCGCTGCGCCAGCGTCAGTGCGGACCAGGCCGGGAACGCGGCATCGGCGGCCGCGAGGCGTTGCTCGATGGCCGCGGCGGCCATCAGTTCGATCGTACGTTCGGCGCGGCCGTTGAAGGGGTTCACGGTTTGATACGAAGCCATGGCGTCACACCTGCATCCAACGAATGCAGCAAGGGTAACGCCGCAGGTGTTGCCGGCAGGTAAAGCACGAACCGGCGGCGCGGTGCCGTGCTCGAGCGGGGTTTCAGCGGTGAAGCCCGCCGGGCGTGGCCCGGCGTTGCCGCTGCCTGGCGATCAACCGTTCTCCTGCAGCGCCAGCTGCCGGTCGCGCTGGCGCCGCTTCTCGGCGCGGGCGGAGATCCACCAGCCGATGAAGGCCACCGTCGACACCGCCAGCACCATCACCGTGGCCAGTGCGTTGATCTTCGGGCTCACGCCCATGCGCACCGAGGAGAACACCTTCATCGGCAAGGTGGTCGAACTCGGGCCGGCCATGAAGCTGGCGATCACCACGTCATCCAGCGACAGCGTGAAGGCCAGCAGCCAGCCGGACAGCAAGGCCGGGGCGATGATCGGCAAGGTGATCAGGAAGAACACCTTCACCCGGTTCGCGCCCAGGTCCATCGCCGCTTCTTCCAGCGAGCGGTCCATCTCCTGCAGGCGCGAGGAGACCACCACCGTCACGAACGACAGGGTGAAGGTGACATGCGCGATCCAGATCGCCACCTGGCCCTTCGACGGCAAGCCGAACAGCCCCCCCATCGACACCAGCATCAGCAGGATCGACAGGCCGATGATCACCTCCGGCATCACCAGCGGCGCGGTGACCAGCGCCCCGAACACCGTCTTGGTCGGGAAGCGCTTGAAGCGGGTCATCGCCATCGCCGCCATCGTGCCGACCACCATGGACGCGGTGGCGGTCCAGAAGGCGATCTTCAGGCTCAACCACGCCGCGTCGAGCAGCTGCCGGTCGTTGAACAGCTGGCTGTAGGCGCTGAAGGAGAAACTCACCCACACCGTCGCCAGGCGCGAGGAATTGAACGAGTAGATGATCACCAGCAGGATCGGCAGGTACAGGAAGCCAAAGCCGAACAGCAGCGCCAGCCAGCCCCACCAGGAATTGCGCCGCGCCATGCTCATGCCAGCTTCCCTTCCAGCTCACGCTGCTGGGAACGGTTGAAGATCAGGATCGGGATCAGCAGCAGCACCAGCATCACCACCGCCACCGCCGAGGCCAGCGGCCAGTCACGGTTGGTGAAGAACTCGCTCCACAACACGCGGCCGATCATCAGCGTGCCCGGGCCGCCGAGCATTTCCGGGATCACGAACTCGCCCACCGCCGGGATCATCACCAGCATGAAGCCGGCGACGATGCCGTTGCGCGACAGCGGCAGGGTGATCTTCAGGAAGGCCTGCCATGGCTTGGCGCCGAGGTCGTAGGCAGCCTCCAGCAGGCGGTGGTCGAGCTTGACCAGGTTGGTGTACAGCGGCAGCACCATGAACGGCAGGTAGCAGTAGACGATGCCGATGTAGGCGGCCAGCGGCGTGTTGAGGATCTGCAACGGGGTGTCGATCAGCCCGGCCGCCATCAGCCAGCGGTTGAGGATGCCGTTGCTGTCGAGGATGCCGATCCAGGCATAGACGCGGATCAGGAACGAAGTCCACGACGGCAACACCACCAGCATCATCGCGATGTTGCGCGCCGACGGCGACATCCGCGAGATCACGTAGGCCATCGGGTAACCGATCAGCAGCGTCAGCACGGTGGAGATCAGCGCGATCTTGATCGAGCTCAGGTAGGCCAGCACGTACTGGCTGTCGGTGAACAGCGCCGTGTAGTTGCCCAGGTTGAGGTTGACGTTGAACGCGTTGTCCACGTACTCGACGATCGCCGTGTAGGGTGGCATCGCCACGGCCATCTTCGAGAACGAGATCTTCAGCACGATCAGGAACGGGATCGCGAAGAACAGCAACAGCCACAGGTACGGCACGCCGATCACGCTGGCGCGCACGCCAGGCACCCAGCGCCGCCAACCGGCCGCGTTCTTGTCCGTCTGGCTCATGAGGTCAGCACCACGCCGTCGTTGTCGTCCCAGGACACCCAGACTTCATCGTTCCAGGTGATGCCGTCGCTGTCCCAGCGCTTCATGTTGGCGAAGTTGGAGAGGATCTTGGCGCCGCTGGGCAGGCGCACGTGGTAGACCGAGTGGCTGCCGAAATAGGCGATGTCCTCGACCACCCCGAACGCCTTGTTGGTCTCGCCCTCGGGTTCGTCCTTGGCGATGTGCACCTTCTCCGGGCGCAGCGCGAAGGCGACCGGCTGGCCTTCATACCCGGTGATGCCATGGCCGACGTAGATTGGCGCCGGGAAATCGGCCGTGCGCACGGTGACGTACTCGGGCAGGTCCTCGTCGATGACGCCTTCGAACAGGTTCACCGAGCCGATGAAGCTGGCCACGAAGCGGTTGGCCGGCTGCTCGTAGATGTCGTCGGGCTTGCCGATCTGCTGGATCCAGCCCTGGTCCATCACCGCGATGCGGGTGGCCATGGTCATCGCTTCTTCCTGGTCATGGGTGACCATCACGCAGGTCACGCCCAGCTGCTCGATGATGTTGACCAGCTCCAGCTGCATCTTCGAGCGCAGCTTCTTGTCCAGCGCGCCCATCGGCTCGTCCAGCAGCAGCAGCTTGGGCCCCTTGGCCAGCGAACGGGCCAGCGCCACGCGTTGCTGCTGGCCGCCGGAGAGCTGGTGCGGCTTGCGCTTGCCGAGCTTTTCCAGCTGCACGAGCTCCAGCATCTCGCCGACGCGGCGGGTGATCGCGTCCTTGGCCATGCCGTCCTGCTTCAGGCCGAAGGCGATGTTCTGCTCCACCGTCATGTGCGGGAACAGCGCATAGGACTGGAACATCATGTTGATCGGCCGCTCGTACGGCGGCAGCGCGGTGATCGGCTGGCCGTCGAGCAGGATGCTGCCCTTGGTCGGGGTCTCGAAGCCGGCCAGGCAGCGCAACAAGGTCGACTTGCCACTGCCCGAGCCCCCCAGCAACGCGAAGATCTCGCCCTTGCGCACGTCCAGGTTGACGTCATCGACGGCGACGAAGCCATCGAATTCCTTGCGCAGGTCGCGGATGGACAGGTAGCCGGGCTCGCTGTTCAGGGCGATGGCATCGTTCCTGATGTCGGGCTTGGCATCAACGGGCATGTAGGGCTCCGGGAGCGGGCAGGTGGAAAACGCGCGTAGTGTAGCCCCCGGGTTTTGCAGGCGACACCGCCGGGTGTGGCGATTGGCGCCGGGCGGACCTTACCGGTCGCCACCCGGGCCAGGCGAGCGCTCCGCGCGCCGGGAGGGCGTTGCAACGGGGCCTTGCGCGGGCATTGCGCTTCAAAGGCTCCCCCTCAGCTGCGCGGCTCGGGGGCCTGCTCCCATCCCAGGCCCAGGCTCTTCTGCAGCGCCACGTAGCGCACCAGCAGCTGCAACTGGGCCTGGGCCAGGCCGTCCTGCGCGCTCAACTGCTGGCGCTGCACGTCGAGCAGGTCGATCTGCGAGGAGGCGCCGGCCTGGCGGCGCTGGGCCATCAACGCCGCCGAGCGGGTGGCCGAGGCCTCGGCGTTGCGGGCCTTGAGCAGTTGCTCGCGGGCCGCGCCGAAACGGGTCAAGGCGCTGTTGGCATCCTGCAGGGCCGCCAGCACCGTACCCTCGTAGGCGGCCAGGCGGGCCTGGTGACCGGCACGGGCCTGTGCCACGCGGGCCTTGTTCACGCCGAAATCGAACACCGACCAGCGCAGGAACGGCATCACCACGCTCGCGGCCGAGTCACTGTTGAAATCCGACAGCGATGACGCCCCCATGCCGATCGTGCCCAGCAGGTTCACCTGCGGGAAGTACGCCGACAGGGCCTGGCCGATCTGCGCCGAAGATGCCGCCAGCTCGCCTTCGGCCTTGCGGATGTCCGGCCGGCGCCGGATCAGCGCCGCCGCATCGTCCACCTTCACCTCCGCCGGCAACGACGGCATCGGCCGATCCTCGGCCAGCGTGGCGTCCAGCGCGCCCGGCTCACGGCCGGTCATCAATGCCAACTGGTCGCGCGCTTCGGTGGCCTGCGCACGCAGTGGCGCCAGCTGGGCCTGCTGCTGCTCCAACTGCACGCTGGCACGCTCCACGTGCAGGTCCGAATCCACGCCGCGCGCGCGGCGCTGCCGGGTCAGGGCCAGTGCGTCGGCCGCCGCCGTGGCGTTGTGCTCGGCCAGCGCGATGCGCTGGCGGCTGCCGCGGTAGCCCAGGTAGACCTGGGCCACTTCCGCGGCCAGCTGCACCTGCGCATCGGCCAGCGCCGCGGCGTCGGCATCGGCCCTGGCCGCCGCTTCCTGCGCGGCACGGCGCTTGCGGCCGAACAGGTCCAGCTCCCAGCTCGCATCGACGCCAGCGATGTACAGGCTGGTATCCAGGTCGATCTTCGAGAACTCATCGCGCAGCTGCGCCGCCTCCTGGGGACGGCCATTGCTCTCGGCCACGCGCGCGGCGGATTCACCAACCTGGCGCACGTCGTCCACCAGCACGTCGGGCGGGTTGATGCGGGTGTAGCCGGCCACCGCGCCGACGCTGGGCAGCTGTTCGGCCCGGCGCTGCCGTTGCAGGCCACGCGAAGCCAGCAGCCTGGCCTGCGCCGCACGCAGGTTCGGACTGTTGCGCAGGGCATCGTCGATCAACTGGTCCAGCAACGGGTCGTCGAGCTGCCGCCACCATTGGCTGGGGGGCGTGGCCGGCATCACCCCGGCATCGGCAGCGCGCGGCAGGGCCGGCTGGGCGACGGCGCCCCGGGCGACCTCGGGGCGCACATGGTCGGGGCCGAGCATGCAGCCGGCCAGCGTCAGCGGCAGGGCCAGGCCGAGGGAGATCGGCAACAGGGAACGGGAAACGTGTCGTGCCATCAGTGCATCGCCAGAGGAACGCCCTTGGGCAGGGGCTTGAGCAGGAACACCAGCGGCAGCGTCGCCACCACGATGATGCCGAAGATCCAGAACAGGTCGTTGTAGGCCATCACCAGCGCCTGCTGCTGCACCTGTTGTACCAGCAGCGCGGCGGCCTGCGTCGCATCGCCCGTCTGTCCGCCCAGGGCCTGCAGGTAGTCCTGCGCCAGCGGCGAGTTGGCCGTGGTGGCGCTGCCGATGGCATCGATATGGAAACTGACGCGCCGCTCCTGGAAGGTGGAGATGATGGCCAGGCCGATCGAGCCGCCCAGGTTGCGCGCCGCGTTGAACAAGCCCGAGGCATCGGAGGCCAGCGCGCGCGGCACCGAGGTGATCGCGGCCTGGTTCAGCGCCATCATCGCCAGCGCCAGCCCACAGCCCTGCAGCAGCTGGCCTATGACGAAATGCATGCCCACGCTGTCCGGGGTCAACCCGAGGTTGATGAAGCATGCCGCGGCGAAGCACAGCATGCCGCCCATCACCATCACCCGCACATCGATGGTCTCCAGCATCTTCGGCATGAATGGCATCAGCAGCACCGTCGGCACGCCGCCCAGCAACAGCACGTAGCCGGCCTGCTCGGTGTTGTAGCCGGCGATCACCGCCAGGAACTGCGGGATCATGTACATCACCCCGAACAGGATCATGCCGACCGCGCCGACCATCACGAACACCGCGCCGAAGCTGCGCTGGAACAGGATCCGCAGGCGGATCACCGGCTCGTCGCTGAGGAACTGCGACAACGCCAGCAGCGCGAAGCCCACCAGCGAGACCAGGCTCAGGATCAGGATGAACTCCGATTCGAACCATCGCTCGCGCTGGCCGTCCTCCAGCACCACGGTCAACGCGCCCAGGCCGGCGGTCATGCCGAGGATGCCCAGCCAGTCCGCGCGCAGCAGGCCACCCCAGTTCGACGTCTCGTGCGGCAGGCCGAGCAGCAGCAGCGCGATCAGTCCGGCGCAGATCGGCACGTTGATGAAGAAGGCGTAATGCCAGCTGACGTTCTCGGTCAGCCAGCCGCCCAGCAACGGGCCGATGATCGGCCCCAGGATCACGGTCATGCCGAACAGTGCCGTGCCCAGCGTCTGCTGTGCCGGTGGCAGCCGCGTGGCCACGATGGTCAAGGCGGTGGGAATCAGCGCGCCGCCATTGAAGCCCTGGCCGATGCGGCCGAGGATCATCATGTCCAGCGTGCTCGACAGGCCGCACATCACCGAGAACGCGGTGAACAGCGAGGCGCAGATCAGCAGGAAGGTGCGCAGGCCCAGCGTGCGCACGAACCAGCCGGTCAGCGGGATCATCACGATCTCCGAGACCAGGAACGAGGTCGAGATCCACGTGCCCTCGGTGCCGCTGGCGCCGACCTCGCCCTGGATGGTCGGCAGCGCGGCGTTGACGATGGAGATGTCCAGCGTCGCCATGAACGAGCCGATGGTGCCGGCGGCCACCGCCAGCCAGGCGCTGGCATCGGCCTTCTGTGGCACCGCGCTGGCGGCGGCGGTGCTCATCGCGCGGCAGCGTCCCCGGACGGCGTGTTGGCGCTGTCCTCACGCGTGTCCACGGTGACCTCCACCGACATGCCGGGCACCAGGATCGTGCGGGTCCGTGCATCGGCCTCGATCCGGATCCGCACCGGGATGCGTTGCACCACCTTGGTGAAGTTGCCGGTGGCGTTCTGCGGCGGCAGCAGCGCGAACTGCGAGCCGGTGCCCGGCGAGATGCTCTCCACGGTGCCGTGCAGCGTCGTGCCCGGCAGCGCGTCCACCTCGATCCGCGCCGGCTGGCCCGGTCGCATCCGCCCTAGCTGGGTTTCCTTGAAGTTGGCCGACAGGTACAGCGACTGCAGCGGCACCACCGTCATCAACCGCGTACCGGCACCGACGAACTGGCCCACCTGCGCGGTCTTGTTGCCGATCCGCCCGTCGATGCGCGCGCTCAGCACGGTGTCCTCGAAGGCCACCTCGGCCTGCGCGGCATCGGCCTGGGCCTGCTTCAGCCCCGCGCGCGCCTGGGCCAACTGCGCCTGGCCGGCCTGCAGCTGGCTCTCGGCCCCGCTGATCTGCGCGCGCGCCGCGTCGTACTGGGCCTGCGCCCGTTCCAGGTCGTGCTTGACGCTCTCCAGGTGCTCATGGGTGTCGGCGCCGGACGCCGCCAGCGGGCCGAAGCGCGCCACTTCGGCGCGTGCGAAGCGCAGCGTGGCCTCGGCGGCGCGCAGCTGGGTGCGTGCCTGCAGCAGTTGCGACCGGTTGCCTTCCACCCCGGCGCTGGCGGCGGCGATGTCGGCCTCGCGCACGGCGATCACGGCTTCGGCCTGGTCCAGCGTGGCGCGGTAGGTGCGCGGGTCGATCTTCACCAGCGGCGCACCGGCCTTCACCCATTGGTTGTCCTGCACCAGCACTTCGGTGACGTAGCCGTTGATGCGCGGCGCGACCGCCACCGCATCGGCCTGCAGGTAGGCGTTGTTGGTCTGCTGCAGGTACCTGCCGGTGGTCAGGTAGTACGCCAGCCATGCGAGCAATGCGACCAGCACCAGCAGGCCGATGCCGGTCAACGTCCAGCGTACCTTGGGGTTCTTCAAGGGCGAGGGTTTGTCCTGCGCTTGCGGTGCGTCGTTCGAGGACGCGGAGGGGGCTTGGGGCTCTTCGCTCATGGTCTCGTCGCGGCTGTCATCCGATAGGCCGGATCGCATTCAGGCGATCACGTACGTGACAGTACGGGAGCGGTGCGGGACGTCAAGTGAAATCCTGCGGAAAACCCATGAAAAAAGCCTCCCCGGCATCGCCGGGAAGGCTTTGGTCCAGATCCGGGGCATCGGCATCGATGCCTTCAGCGCGTCCCCGCCGTCGATGCCGGGGACGGCCGCGCTGCCTCCGGATGCATCAACGACCGGTTTTGATCTCGGTCCACAGACGGGTGTACAGCTTGTCCGTGTCCGGCGTGTTGATCGCGTAGGTGAACATCTTGGCCGCCACGTCTTCCGGCGGGTAGATGGTCTTGTCGTCACGGATGGCCGGATCCACCAGCGGCGTGGCCGACTTCACCGGGTTGGCGTAGTGGGTCACGTTGGTGTTGTTGGCGGCCACCTGCGGCTCGAGCAGGTAGTTGATGAAGGCGTAGGCGTTTTCCGGGTGCTGGGCGTCCTTCGGGATGGCCAGCATGTCGAACCACTGCGGGGCACCTTCCTTCGGGATCGAGTAGGCCACCTCCACGCCGTTCTTGGCTTCCTCGGCGCGGTCGCGGGCCTGGATGATGTCACCGGACCAGCCCACCACCAGGCAGGTGCTGCCATTGGCCAGCGCACCGACCAGCTGCGAGGAATGGAAGTTCTGCACGTACGGGCGGATCGACTTGAGCAGGTCGGCGGCCTTCTGGATCACCGCCGGGTCGGCGCTGTGCGGGTCTTCGCCCAGGTAATGCAGCGCGATCGGGATCAGGTCGGCCGGCGTGTCCAGCAGCGTCACGCCGCAGTCCTTCATCTTGGAGATGTTCTCCGGCTTGAAGATCAGGTCCCAGCTGTTGGCCACGTCGGTGCTGCCACCGAAGCGTTCCTTGAGCTTGGCCACGTTGTAGCCGATGCCGGTGGTGCCCATCATGTACGGCACGCCGAACTTGTTCTCCGGGTCCTGGCCGGCGATGCGCTGCATCACCGCCGGGTCGAGGTTGGCCAGGTTCGGGATCTTGCTCTTGTCCAGCGGCAGGAACACGCCGGCCTGGATCTGGCGACCAAAGAAGTTCAGGGTCGGCACCACGATGTCGTAACCGCTGTTGCCGGTCAGCAACTTGGTCTCGACCATCTCATCGCTGTCGAACACGTCGTAGGTGACCTTCACGCCGGTCGCCTTCTCGAAGTTCGGGATGGTGTCCTCGGCGATGTAGTCGGAGTAGTTATAGACGTTGAGGACCTTGGCCTCGCCGCCTTCCGGCGTCTTGGCGCCCTCTTGCTTGCCACCGCAGGCGGCGAGCAGGGAGATGGCGACACCAACGGTCAGGATGCGCAGATTCATGGATTCTCCAGTGGTGATCCGGGAGCGGGGGGAACCGGCGTTGCCGGCGCGTGGCGCATTGTCCCACTTGCGGACGGCATCGCGCATCTGTCGGGCCGCCAAGGCCCTGGACGGCCTCAGAACAACCGGATCAGCGCGGCGGCGGCCGCACCCAGCACCACCACCGCCAGGAAAGGCAGCCGCAACGCCAACGCCACCGCGGCCACCAGCAGCGCCCCCAGGCGTGCGTCCAGGGCGATGCCCTGCCCGCTGGAGACGGCGTTCATCGCGGTGAGCGAGGCCAGCAGGCCGATGGTCAAGGTGCCCGCCACGCGATTCATGCGCGGCGATTCCAGCCAGCGCACCGGCACCAGGTAACCGGCGAACTTGGTCGCCCAGGCCACCCCGCACCCCAGCAGCAGCCATCCCCACAGGCTCATCGTGGCGCCTCCCCGCTAGACGGCGGTGCCACGTCCGGCTCCAGCCCCTCCTCCGCCGGCCCTTGGCCGAACCAGCCCCAGATGGCCGCGACCGCCGCGGCCAGCAGGATCGGCACGCCGGGCGGCAGCCACGGCAGCGCCAATACCGTCACCAGCGCGCATGCCACCGCGATGGCGACCGGCTCACGCGAGCGCAGCCGCGGCCACAGCAGGCCCAGGAACGCCGCCACCGCGGCACCATCCAGGCCCCAGCGACGCGGGTCGCCCATTGCATCGCCGAGCAGTGCGCCCACCAGGGTGAACAGGTTCCACAGCACGTAGACGCCAAGGCCGGCCACCCAGAACCCGCGCCGTTGCTCGGCCGGGTCCTGCTGGCTGGCCGCGGTCGCGGCCGATTCGTCGATGGTCAGCTGTGCGGCCAGCGGCCGCCACCATCGGCGTGGCCGCAGCAGGCGGTTGATCTGCGCGCCATACACGGCATTGCGGACACCGAGCAGGCTCGATGCACCGAACGCCGCTGCCCCCGTGCCGCCCGCGCCGACCACGCCGATGAAGGCGAACTGCGAGCCGCCGGTGAACATCAGCAGGCTCAGCAACGCGGTCTGCAGCACGCTGAACCCCGAGGCCACTGCCAGCGCCCCGAAGGAGATGCCATACAGGCCGGTGGCCAGCGCGATCGACAGGCCAATGCGCACCGCGGGCGTGAAACGCACCGGCCGCGTCCTCAGCCGCGCGCCCGCGCGTGTTCGGCGGCGGCCACGAACACCACGTCGGTGGACGAGTTGAGCGCGGTTTCGGCCGAGTCCTGCACCACGCCGACCACGAAGCCCACGCCCACGACCTGCATCGCCACGTCATTGGGGATGTTGAACAGGCTGCACGCCAGCGGGATCAGCAGCAACGAGCCACCCGGCACGCCCGATGCACCGCAGGCACCGACGGCGGCAATCACGCACAGCAGCAGCGCGGTCGGCAGATCCACCGGGATCCCCTGCGTATGCACCGCCGCCAGCGTCAGCACCGAGATCGTGATCGCCGCGCCGGCCATGTTGATGGTCGCGCCCAGCGGAATGGCCACCGAATAAGTCTCCTCATGCAGGCCCAGCTTGCGGCACAACTCCATGTTGACCGGGATGTTGGCCGCCGAGGAACGGGTGAAGAACGCCGTGACGCCGCTTTCGCGCAGGCAGCGCAGCACCAGCGGATACGGATTGCGGCGCATCACCACCGCCGCGATCAGCGGGTTGCCGACGAAGGCCATGAACAGCATCGCGCCGACCAGCACGCACAGCAGGTGGATGTACTCCTTCAGCGCGTCCAGGCCGGACTCGGCCAGGACCGAAGCCACGATGCCGAACACGCCCAGCGGCGCCAGCCGGATGACCATGCGCACCAGCCAGGTGATCGCCGCGGACAGGTCGCTGACCACGCCGCGGGTGGCGGGACTGGCATGGCGCAGCGCCAGGCCCAGGCCGACCGCCCACGCCAGCAGCCCGATGTAGTTGGCGTGCAACAGGGCATTGACCGGGTTGTCGACGACCTGCATCAGCAAGGCATGCAGCACCTCGCCGATGCCGCTCGGCGCGCTGCCGCCGGCCGCGGCGACATCCTTGAGCGTCAGCTGGCTGGGGAACAGGAAGCTGGCCCCCACGCCCACCAGCGCGGCCACCAGGGTGCCGACGACGTAGAGCATCAGGATCGCGCGCAGGTGGGTCTTCTGGCCGTGCTGGTGGTTGGCGATGGAAGCGGCGACCAGCACCAGCACCAGCACCGGCGCCACCGCCTTCAGCGCGGAGATGAACACCGTGCCGAGCAGGCCCACTGCCTTGCCCGCTTCCGGCCAGGCCAGCGCCAGCGCGATGCCCAGCAGCAGGCCGATGAAGATCTGCAGCACCAGGCTGGGCGCGCGGGACGGAAAAGCAGGTGCGGTCATTGCAGGACTCAACGGCGAGGTAAACGCCGATTCTGACCCAAGCGGGCCATCGCCGGCACCGGCGGAACGTCATGGATGCCGCCTTGCACTGACCCCACACCCCGATCCGGCTAGGATTCGCGCATGGAATCCAAGACCCCTCCCCGCCGCTGGCGGCTGCTGCGCCTGCTGGGCATTGTCCTGACGGCGCTGCTGGTGTTGTTCATCAGTGGCCTGCTGCTGGGCGACCGCCTGACTCCCAAGGCCATCGGCGCGCCCTCGCATACCCTGCCGCTGCAGGAGCAGCAGACCCTGATCGACCGCGCACTGGTGCCGGTGCTGGCCGAACATCCGGGCCAGAGCGGTGCGATCTACCTGTCCGAGGGGCTGGAGGCCTACGCCGCGCGGTCGATCATCACCCGCCAGGCCGGGCGCAGCCTCGACCTGCAGTACTACATGTGGCACGACGACATGGTCGGCCACCTGCTTGCCCACGATGTGTACCAGGCCGCCGAGCGCGGCGTGCGGGTCCGCCTGCTGCTGGACGACATGAACACCCAGGGCCTGGACCCGCAGATGATGGCGCTGGACAAGCACCCCAACATCGAGATCCGCCTGTACAACCCGTTCCGCAACCGCGATGGCCTGTGGCGCCTGCTGGAAATGGTGCAACGCGCCTTCAGCATCAACCACCGCATGCACAACAAGGCCTGGATCGCCGATGGCCGGGTCGCCATCGTCGGTGGCCGCAACATCGGCGAGGAATATTTCGACGCGCGGCCGGACGTGAACTTCCGTGACCTGGACCTGCTGCTGGCCGGCCCGGTGGCGGCCGACGCCAGTACTGTGTTCGACCAGTTCTGGAACAGTGACGCGGTGGTGCCGATCGCCGCGCTGCAGTTCAGCACCGACCAGCAGCTGGGCAACTTCATCACCCAGGCCGAACGGGATGCCCGTCAGCAGGAGGCCCTGCCCTACCTGCAGCGCGTCCGCGCGCGCTTCGACGACGCCTACCTGAGCGAACGCCTCGCCCTGCACTGGACCGCGGACATCCATGTCCATTCCGATCCGCCACGCAAGCGTGGCAACGCCGATCGCTCCGACTGGCTGGTGACGCGGCTGGCCGAGGTGCTGCTCGGCGCACGCCACAAGTCATTGCTGATATCGCCCTATTTCGTGCCCGGCGCGGCGGGCACCAAGGCGCTGGTACGCCAGGTCCAGGACGGCGTGCAGGTCGGCGTGGTCACCAACTCGCTGGCCGCCAACGACGTGGCCGCCGTCCACAGCGGCTACATGCATTACCGGCGGCCGCTGGTCGCCGGCGGCGTGCAGCTGCATGAACTCAAGTCGCACGGCCACCCGGAGAAGGCCAGCACCTTCGGCAGCAGCGGCGCCAGCCTGCACACCAAGGCCTTCGTGGTCGACGACCGGCGCGGCTTCGTCGGCTCGTTCAACCTGGACCCACGCTCGGCCTACCTCAACACCGAGATGGGCGTCCTGTTCGACGACCCGGTGCTGGCCGCGCGCCTGCGCCAGGAATACCTGCGCCTGGCGGGCCCGGAGCTGAGCTACTGGGTCTACCTCGACCGCGACCATGAACTGCGCTGGCTCGACCGCAGCCACGCCCCGGCCATCGCCCTGCGCACCGAACCGGATACCACCTGGATGCAGCGCGCGACCACCCGGGTGATCAGCTGGTTGCCGCTGGAATCACAGCTCTGACTGCCGCCGGCCGGGATGCGCCTGGGCCTCAGCCCAGCTCGGGCTCTTCACGGCTGACCCGCTTCCACAGCCAGCTCGCCACGTGCCCGGGCAGCTGCGTGGACAGGGTCGCGACTGCCTCGTCCTCGCTCATCCGCCCACCGGCATGCAGCATCGCCGCGCTGGCGGCCAGCTGCCCGGTCTGCAGCGAACGCGCCAGCCCCTGCGGCGCCTCGGCATCGACCTCCTGCAAGGCCCTGATGATGGGATCGGCCAGCTTCCAGTGACGGGCAATACGCACCGCGGTCGGCGCGGTGCAGCGCTCCAGCAGGGCCATCAACGTACCCGGCTCACGGGACCGCAGCGGGGGCTGCAACAGCACGTCGGCCGCAGCCTGCATCACCATCGACGCGCTCAGGCCCAGCAGCAGGCCGGCCAACTGCGCGGCAAAGCCGTCCTCGCGCTCGACGCTGCGTGCGTGGTCGGCCGCGGCCAGCGACAGCCGCAACGTGTATTCCCACAACTGCTGCGCGAACAGCGCATCCACGCCGCGCGCCGACTCCATCACCGGCTGCACCAGCGCGGCGGAGATGATCTGGCGGATGCCATCGTTGCCGATCAGCGTCACCGCCCGCTCGATGCTCTGCACGTCCTGTTGCTGCAGGCGGTACAGCGGGCTGTTGGCGATGCGCAGCAGGGTGGCGGCCAGCACCGCGTCACTGCCAATGATGCGCGCGATCGAACGCGACGAGGCGGCGCTGTCGTTGACGCTCTGGATCAGCTGCGGCAGCAGGTTGGGACGGCGCGGCGTGTAGCGCGAGGACAGGTCCGCGCGGGTCAGTGCCGCGGCCACGTCATCGATCACCGAACGCTGCACGCGCAGCGCATCGGCCGATGCGTCCGTCACCGCCAGCGCATGCAGCAGGAAGCGCCGCTGCAGGTCGCCGGAGGCCACCTGCGGCATGACGTCCACCGGTTCTTCGTCGGCCGGCATGCGTGGCGGCGAAGGCATCTGTGGCGAACGCCTGGCCACCTGCGGCCCGGCGTGGCCGTGCTGCCAGAACCAGGCGATGGCCCCGACCACGAGGGCGGCAAGCAGTGCAGAAAGGATCGCCATGGATGCAGGCAGCGGACTCGAACGGAGGACTGCCTGCTACATCGGCGGCAGGCGTTGCATCTTTAGTCGTGCCGGCACCGCTCAGTCCTCGACCTTCGCCAGTCGCATGCCCATCGGCCCCTGCAACGAACCGTCCGCGTTGACGACCAACTCCAGCGTTGCATCCGGCTGCCCGGGCACCGTGATCCTGAGGGTGTCCTTGTCGCGGACGTAAGTGGTTTCCTGCGACTGGCCCATGACCTTGATGGCAACCTTGCCGTCGCGGCCGAAGGTGTAGGTGGCCATGCCCAACGCGTCGGCATAGGTGCCATCCAGGCCCGCGCCGCAGGCCGACAGCAGCAATACCAGCACCAGGCCCCAGGCTTTCTTCATCACAGGTCCGCTCCCGTTGGATGACCGCCGGTTGACGACCATGAACAGCGATTCTGACACACTGCCTGTCGCCCCCCGCGGCGCGCCGCCCGCGCCGCCCGTGTCCAACGGAGGACCGTCCCGTGCGTCGTTTCCTGATGATCGCCTCATTGCTGTCGATGCTCGCCGGCTGCAGCGGCCAGCCCGTGGCCAGCGCGCCCGACCACGGCCATTTCGTCGACCGCCAGCTGCAGTTCGAAGGCCGCACGTTCCGCTATCAGGTGTTCGTTCCCGCCCGCGCGGCCAGCCCTGGCAAACGCCCCCTGGTGCTGTTCCTGCATGGCTCCGGCGAGCGCGGCGATGACGGCGTCAAGCCGACCCTGGCCGGGCTCGGGCCATGGCTGAAGGAAAACCGCGACAGCTTCCCCGCGTTGGCGGTGTTCCCGCAGGTTCCCGAGGGCGAGGAATGGCGTGACCGCAACGCACGCATGGCGCTGGCGGTGCTGGATGCGGCCGGCAACGAGTTCCAGGCCGATCCGCGCCGCATCTACCTGACCGGCATGTCGATGGGGGGCTATGGCAGCTGGGAGCTGGCCTTGACCCGGCCCACCCACTTCGCCGCCGTGGTGCCGATCTGTGGCGCGCTGCGTGCACCGCGCCAGGCGCGCCCGGGCCTGCTGGTCGACCAGGTCGCCGCTGAAGCCGATCCCTACGTCGCCACCGTGACCCGCCTGCGTGGCGTGCCGGTCTGGAGTTTCCATGGCGCACGCGATGACCTGGTCCCCACCCACGACGACCGCGCCATCCACGCCGCCAGCGAGCAGTTGGGTGCGGGCTTCCGTTACACCGAGTATCCGGACACCAACCACAACGCCTGGGATCCCACCTACCGCAACCCGGCGATGTGGCAATGGCTGTTTGCCCAACAGCGCACCGAATAGCGGCCGCCCCCAATAACGTGATGTACTTCACTGTGAATAGTGGCTGCCACGCACAAGTCACATCGCTGACCCGATCATTCCCCACGCTTCACCGCCCCGCGCACCCTGAAGCACCTTCCGCGCGTACCCCCTTCGTGCCATAACAGCCACGCAAGGGGCCGCTTGCCCACTGCCAACGGGATACGACACCCGGCGGCGGTGCGTACCCATGAAAGGAATCCGGAGACACAGGTTTGGTGACCCGCCCGTCCACCGTTCAATCCCCGCCGCCGCGCACGCGCAGCCTGTACTCGCGGCTGCACTGGCTGATCGCGGCGGCGCTGCTGCCACTGCTGGTGATCGGCGTCATCGCCATCGTCCTGACCGCCCGCGACTACCGGCGCAATTCCGAGCAACGCCTGCAGGAAACAGCCGTCGCCTTGGCACGCGGCGTGGACCAGGGCATCCGCGAGAACATCAACCAGCTGCACCTGCTTGCCGTGCTTGCACCGCACGGCGACCCGGCCAGCTCCGGGCTGCAGGCCTGGTCCGGCAACAACGCCGAGGTCCGGCTGGTGCGCGACGGCAGTGACGAAGCGCAGTCCCTGCCGACGCCGGTGCTGCGCGATGCGCGCCGGACCGGCCAGGCACAAGTTTCCAACCTGTTCTCCGACACCACCGGCGCGCCGCCGGAAGTGGCCATCGCCCTGCCCTTCACCGACAGCACCGGGCAACCGCAGGTGATCGCGCTGGTGCAGCCCTCCAACCGCCTGATCAACACGATCCTGCATTCGGCCGACGAGGCCAGCCTGCTGGTGGCGGTGGTGGACAGCAACGGCATGATCGCCGCGCGCTCGCGCAACCCCGAGCGCTTCATCGGCCAACCGGCGCCGGACTGGTACAAGCTGCAGCTCAACGGCGGCAACGCCGGAGTGTTCGAGGCCACCACCAAGGAAGGCAAGGGCACCGTGCTGGCCTTCCACAAGCTGCATGCCGCGCCGGGCTGGGCCCTGGTGGTCGGCGAGCCGCAGAGCAGCTTCCAGGCCCGCTGGCAGCGCCCCCTGCTGGGCGTCATCCTCGGCGGCCTGCTGGCGGCGATCATCGCGCTGTTCTCGGCGCGCGCCATTGCGCGCAGCATCCTGTTGCCGATCCGCGCCCTGGCCCAGCGCGGGCGCAACATCGCCTCCAGCGAGGGCACCCCGGCCGATCCCCCCACCTCGCGCATCACCGAAGTGCAAAGCCTGCAGACCAGCCTCAATGACAGCGTGGATGCGCTCAAGCGCAGCGCCGACGAGGCCCGTGCGCTTGCACGTGACCTGAAGGTCAGCGAGCAACGCTACCGCGCCGTCGCCGAGGCTGGCGCCCTGGTGCTGTGGGAATCGGACCGCAACGGCCAGGTCCGTTCGGTCACCGGTTGGCGCGAGCTCACAGGCCTGCCGGAGCAGGACGCCCTGGGCAAGGGCTGGCTGCGCCGGGTCAACGAGGAGGACCTGGCCCCGATCGAGATCGCGCTGGAGCAGAGCTTCACCGCCGGCACCCCGCTGGACGTGGAGTTCCGCGTGCTCGACCTGTATGGCAAGTGGCGCTGGCTGCGCGCCCGCGGCGCACGGGTCGGACCGGAGCAGTCCGGCTGGGCCGGCGTGCTGGAGGATGTGGACGCCCGCCGCCAGGCGCAGGCCCGCATCGCCTACCTGGCCCAGCACGACCCGCTGACCTCCCTGCCCAACCGCACGGTGCTGTTCGAAAAGCTCGAACACGCGCTGGCCGATGCGCGCCGCGGTCGCCACAGCGCCCTGCTGCTGCTCGACCTGGACCGTTTCAAGGAGGTCAACGACACCCTGGGCCATCCCACCGGCGACCGCCTGCTGCAGGAAGTCGCCCATCGCCTGCTCGGTTGCGCGCGCAGCAACGACGTCGTCGCCCGCCTCGGCGGCGACGAGTTCGCGATCCTGATGGCACCGGAAAGCCGGCCGCCGGAAGCAGCCGCGTCACTGGCCACGCGCGTGGTGGAGGCCCTGGGCCGCCCGTTCGAGCTGGAGGGACATCCCATCGCCATCAGCGCCAGCATCGGCATCGTGCTGATCGACAACCTTGCCGGCAGTTCGGAAAAACTGATGCGCAACGCGGACCTGGCGCTGTACCGCGCCAAGGAGGAAGGCCGTGGTTGCTACCGCTTCTTCGAGGCGGAGATGGACACCCGCATGCAGCTGCGGCGGCAGCTGGAGACCGAGCTGCGGGCCGGCCTGGAGCAGCAGCAGTTCGTGCTGCACTACCAACCGCTGGTGGACCTGCAGCAGCGCCGCGTCACCGGCTTCGAGGCACTGCTGCGCTGGAACCACCCGCAACGCGGGTTGCTGGACCCGGGCCAGTTCCTGGCCCTGGCCGAGGACATCGGGCTGATGATCCCGCTGGGCGACTGGGTGCTGCGCCAGGCCACGCGCGACGCCGCGCACTGGCCGGACGAGATGAAGGTGGCGGTCAACCTCTCGGTGTCGCAGCTGGCCCAGCCGGACCTGGCCGATACCGTGGAAAAGGCATTGGCCGACGCCGGCCTGGCCGCGGCGCGGCTGGAGCTGGAGATCACCGAGAACGCACTGATCGCGAACATCCAGGCGGCCTCGTCGCACCTGCTGCGGTTGAAGGTCGCCGGCGTCTCCATCGTCATGGACGACTTCGGCACCGGCTACTCCTCGCTGGGCTACCTGCGCGCGTTCCCGTTCGACAAGGTCAAGATCGACAAGTCCTTCATCCGCGACCTGGGCGAACACAGCCAGGGCAGCGCCATCATCAGCGCGGTCTCGCACCTGTGCGGCAAGCTCGGCATCACCGCCACCATCGAAGGCGTGGAAACCCACTCCCAGCTGTCACAGCTGAAGGACGAGCACTGTGCCGAGGGCCAGGGCTATGTATTCGGACGGCCCATGCCGGTCGAACAGATCCGCGCCTTCATGCGCGAATGGCCCCAGCGCTGGCAGGCCACCGGCTGAGCCCAGGACGCAGTGACCCCCGCGCCAGAGCACGGGGGCCGCTGCATGTGATCGGGACCGCGCGGCTCAGTTGACGCCGCGGATGGCCAGGGTCAGGGCCAGCACGCTCAGGATCACCGCGATGGTGCCGTCCAGCACCCGCCAGGTCGACGGCTTGGTGAACAGCGGTGCCAGCAGGCGGGCGCCCAGGCCCTGCGCGGTCAGCCACACGCCGCTGGCGGTGACCACGCCGGCGGCGAAGGCCATGCGCGACTCGCCGAAGTTGTCGGCGATGGAGCCGATCACCATCATGTCCAGCCAGAAGTGCGGGTTGATGATCGAAAAGCCGGCCGCGGCGAGCAATGCCGTGCGCAGCGACTGCTCGGCATTGTCGTCCAGCTGCATGCCGCCACCGCCGGAGAACGCCCGGCGCGCCGACTGCAACGCATACCAGCCCAGGAACGCCACGCCGCCCCACAGCAGCACCGTGGTCAACCACGGCATCTGCTCGGTCAGGCGACGCAGGCCGACCACGCTGGCCATGATGAACACCGCATCGATCGCGAAACAGGTCGCGATGATCGGAATGACGTGCTGGCGCATGATGCCCTGGCGCAGGATGAACGCACTCTGCGCGCCGACGATGGCGAACAGGCCGATGCCGATGCCGGCACCGCTGAACCAGGCACTGCCTGCGGCTTGGGCGGAAATGACGGAAAACATGGGGGACTGCCTTTCTTCTGGGGGATTGCCACGGCGGGAGGAACCCACGCACCGCGGCTGACGGGTGCAATTGTCGCAGCGCAGCATTGAAAAGTAGAGCTAAACTTCGTTAACCATCTTTAGCAGAACTTAATCATGCGGATCGACCACTCCCAATTGCGCGCCCTGGCCGCGGTGATCCGCGAAGGCAGCTTCGAGCGCGCAGCGTTGTCACTGAACGTGACCGCCTCGGCCATCTCCCAGCGGATCAAGGCACTGGAGGACCGCGTCGGCAAACTCCTGGTCAAGCGCAGCATCCCCACCGAGGCCACGCTGGAAGGCCAGGTGCTGGTGCAGCTGGCCGAACAGACCGCGCTGCTGGAGCGTGACGCGTTCGAGCGCATCGGCATCTCCGACGCCGAACTGCCGCGCGCCAGCATCCCGGTGGCGGTCAACCACGACAGCATGGAGACCTGGTTCCCGGAGGCGGTGCAGGCCTTCTCGCAAACCACCACGACCACCCTGGACCTGCATACCGAGGACCAGGACCACACCGTGGCCCTGTTGCGCCAGGGCGCGGTGCTGGGCGCGGTGACCACCCTGTCCGAGCCGGTGCAGGGCTGCCAGATCCACGAGCTGGGCAGCATCCGCTACGCGGCCACCTGCACGCCCGAGTTCCATGCCCGCTACTTCGCCAAGGGCGTCAATGCCCAATCGCTGGCGCTGGCCCCGGTGCTGGTGTTCAACCGCAAGGATGACCTGCAGGCGCGCTACGCGCGCCGCCTGGCGGGCATCGCGCAGCCGTTGAACGCACCGACCTGGTGGATCCCCTCCACCCGCGCCTTCGTCCACGCCAACCTCGGCGGGCTCGGCTGGACCATGAACCCGCTGCCGCTGGTGCGCCGCCACCTGGAAAGCGGGCGCCTGGTCTACGTCAAGGCCCGCGCCTGGGAGGACGTGCCGCTGTACTGGCAGCACTGGAAGGGCGAGGTCAGGACCATGGCCCTGCTGACCCGCGCCATCCTGCAGGCTTCGGCGATGCTGGTGCGGCGGCGGCGCTGATCCCGTCGGGGCGATGCTGCGCTGCAAGTTTCCCCAAAGGACACTGCCCGCCCGCCGGGCAGGGGCGGAAGCTGCACGGATCGTCAGGTCCACCCGCCCGGAGCCGCCGCATGTCGACCATCCGCATCGCCCCTGTCCTCGCCTCCTGTTTCCTCGGCACCCTTGGCCTGCCCCTGGCAGGCGCCCTCGCCCTGCTGCCCGGCACGGCCCACGCACTGGATTGCGGCGGCAACAACGGCTACACCTGCACCGGCAGCGCCAACCAGTACGCCGGCGGCTTCAACCCCGGCGTCGGCCAGGGCGGCTTTGGTGGTGGCAGCTGCACCGTCACCCGCACCCCGGTGGTGTTCATCCCCGGCAACGGTGACAGCGCGATCAGCTTCGACATGCCGGCCGGCGCGGTCAGCGGCTACACCACCCCGCCGCGCTCGATCTACGCCGAGCTCAAGGCCGCCGGCTACAACGACTGCGAGCTGTTCGGCCTGACCTACCTCAGTGCCAGCGAACGCGCCGCGCCGCAGTACAACTACCACTCGCCGGCCACCTACCAGGTCATCAAGACCTTCATCGACAAGGTCAAGGCGTACACCGGCAAGAGCCAGGTCGACGTGGTCACCCATTCGCTCGGCGCCACGATGATGCTGGCCACCATCAAGTACCACGGCTACCAGGGCAGCGTGCGTCGCTTCATCAACATCGGCGGTGGCCTGCGCGGCCTGCAGACCTGCCGCAGCACCGGCTACCAGTCGGCGCTGGCCCCGACCTGCAATGCCGAAGCCTACGTGTTCCCGTACAACTACTACACCTTCGGCCTGTACCCGAGCACCGGGGTGAGCTACTACGGCTACAACCGCTGGACCGGCAGTGGCAGCGGCAGCCTGCGCACCTTCCCGGCCACCTACACCGGCATCCGCTTCTACACGATCACCGCCGGCCTGCGTGACCAGGTGCACTGCTTCACCACCAGCTACAGCGGTGGCTGCAGCGACGGCGCGCTGTTCAACAGCGCCGCCAACGTCTACGCGCAGATCGACGTCGGCGCCGGCAGCAGCGCCTACAGCTTCGACTGGGATTGGAGCGACGGTGGCCCATACAACTTCGGCGGCGGTGACACCAGCAACGGCGTCGGCCATTTCCGTTCCAAGAACAACAGCGGCGTGATCGTCCGCAACATGCTCGCCACCGATTGCACCACCGACTGCGCCGCCGGCTACAAGGACGTCCACGGCCCGGCGGTCAATCGCTGAGGCGTCCTCAGTCGAAGGCCAGGGAAAGCCCCACGCCGCCCTGCCAGTCCGTCGTGCGCGCGTCCAGCCCGCGCAGGAAGGAGACATCCAGCTGCAGGCGCGGCGTGGCCATCCAGGTCACGCCGGCACCGGCGGCACGCATGTACTGCGCGTCGGTGCCGTACCCGGCTTCGACATAGACACCCAGGTCCTCGCGCAGGGCAACGCCGTAACTGGGCGAGAGCAGCCAACCCCTGCCGTCCTCCCCCCACTGCCGGTCCGCGTACAGCGCCAGGCTGGCGTCCCGCGGCATGGCCCAGGCCAGGGTCACGCCCAGGTCATAGTCATGGCCGGCCCCGCCCAACGGCGCCTGCCCCCAGGGCAGCGTGGCGCCGGCTTTGAGCGCCAACGACAGTCGCTCCCCGCTCAACGCCGGCGCCCACTTCAACGCCACGCTTCCGTCACCACCGCCGCTTTCCCGCACGCGCCCGCCGCTGCCGTGCCGGCGCGACTGGCCCCAGCTGTCCGCTCCCAGCTGCAGTTCCAGCGTATCGGACAGGCCGGCGCGCAGCAGCGTGGCCGCGGCCCACGTCGTCGTCGTGGTGCCCGCGCTGCGGTCACGGCTGGCGTCCGGCAGGCCCTGCTCCCAGGCGAACACGCCCTTGCCGAGCGTACGCGTGGAAAAGCCGATTCCCGGCCGGTCGAACGCGGGCACCTCGTCGGCGTGCGCACGTGGTGCGACCAGCAGGGACAGGACAAGCAGCGCAAGGAGGGTCTTCATGCCGGCATGGTCCCTGCCCGGCCGGCGTGAGGGCGTGAACGCCCGTGGGCCCGCGCCGCCACGTGGACGCCCGCCTTTGGGCATGCCGGGCGACAGGCGCCCGGTGCGGATCAGCGATGCGCCAGCGCGTAGTCCAGCGCGCCGACCACGGCTGCGACCTGCGCATCGTTGCACTGCTGCGGGGTCGCCTTCGGGCTGTCCGGGTAGACCTCGGTGGTGGTCGTGTAGCGCGCGCCACTGACGCTGGCGCACAGGCCCAGCGCCTTGAGCGGATATTCGATCACGCCATGCGCCACCACCGGCGAGCCGATGATCTGGCCGTGCGCGTCGGCCGGCGCGATATGGGTGACCTTCTCCACCTCGGCGATCACCGCCTGCTGGAATGCCGGCTGCCGGTTCTCGCTGTCGTCGACCAGATAGAAGCCATCGGGGATTTCGCCAGGTTCGAACGGCTTGCCGTCGCGCGCCGCCAGCGCCGGACGGAACTCGGACTCGTCGGTGTCGGTGGTCTCGTGCAGGTCGATGTGCATCAGCACGCGTCCCTTCAGCGGTGCCACCAGCGCCATCAACGCCGCCGACTCCGGCGCCGGGCTGTTCGGCACGAACGAACGGTTCGGGTCCAGCGCCAATGCGTTCCAGCGCTGGATGCGCTCGTAGCCCCACGGGCTGACGCAGGGCACGACCAGCAGGTTGCACGTGTCGGCATAGTCGGCGGCACGCTGGTCCAGGAACTGCAGCGCGCCCTGCACGCCGCTGGTTTCATAGCCATGGATGCCGCCGGTCACCAGCATCACCGGCAAGGCGTCGTCCCAATCCGGACTGCGCACGGCCAGCAGCGGATAGCGCGCGCCGGGGTAATCCAGCTCGCCGTACTGCGAGACATCGAAGCGATCACGCAAGGCATCCACCTTGGTCACCACTTCCTCGGCATGGCTGCGCTGCACCTTCTGCCGCGCCAGCCACTGCGCGCGCTCGGCCGCGCCCCACGGCTGCCCGGGCGTACCCACCGGATAGAAAGCGGTATCAGTGCTCATGCGTGACCTCATCAAATGTTGCGGACAGGCGCGCACTGTACACCCGCCGCCGACCGGCGCAGGAACGCACGCAGCAAAAAGGCCCCCGCAGGGGCCTTGATGCTGGGCGGTCCGGGCTCAGCCGCGGCTCTCGAGCAAGCGGCTGATGTCGGCGTCCTTCTGCTCCCACAGACCATTCATCCACTGCTGGAATTGGGCGCGGAAGGTACGGTCATCCTGGTAGTTGCCGTTGATCAACTCGGCGGGAATCGGCAGCTTGCGCACCAATACCTTCACCTCCGGCAGGCGGTTGGCCATCAGGTCGATCATCGACGGGATGCCCTTGGGATAGACGATGGTTACGTCCAGCAACGCATGCAGGCCCTTGCCCATCGCGTCGAGCACGAACGCCACGCCGCCGGACTTGGGCTTGAGCAGATGCCGGAACGGCGAACCCTGGCTGTCATGCTTGGCCGGGGTGAAACGCGTGCCCTCGACGAAGTTCATCACCGCCACCGGGATGGCGTTGAACTTCTCGCAGGCCTTGCGCGTAACCTCCATGTCGCGCCGGCCGAGCTCCGGGTTCCTGGCGATCTGCTTGCGCGTGTAGCGGCCCATGAACGGGAAATCCAATGCCCACCACGCCAGGCCCAGCACCGGCACCCAGAACAGCGAGCGTTTCAGGAAGAAGCGCAGCAGCGGGATGCGGCGGTTGAACACCTTCTGCAGCACCAGGATGTCGACCCAGCTCTGGTGGTTGGCCAGCACCAGGTAATGTCCATCGCGCTCCAGGTCGGCATCGCCGCTGACCTGGAAGCGGGTGCGGGTGAACAGGCCCATCATCGCGCTGTTGACCCCGATCCAGCTCTCGGCCAATCCGGTCAGCATCGGGTTGCAGGCCAGGCGCACCTTCTTGAACGGCAGGATCGCCTTGACCAGCGCGACCACGAACAACGGCAGGCAGTGCGCCAGCGTGTTGAGGGCCACCAGCAGCAGGATCGGAATAACGCGTAACCACACCATGGGAGTACCGGGGCGCCCCTGAGCCATAAAGGCGGACAGGGTAGCAAACCCGATCATGACTGGTTGGCGTCGAATGAACGGTTTCGTCAGCTTGCCGTTGCCCCGCCTTCGGACGGTGGCGGCACGTGCCGGCCGTGCCCAAAAGGAAAGGCCGCCCCGAAGGACGGCCTTTCCCGGATGCTCAGGCGGTCAACCCGCTCAATGCATCATGTGATGGTTCATGTTCCACATCACCCACAGCGTGCCGACCACGATGATGCCGATCACCACCAGGGTGAACAGACCGGCATTGACGTTCCAGCGGGCGGCCGAGGAACGGTCCAGGTGCAGGAAGAACACCAGGTGCACCAGCAACTGCAGGATGCCGGCGACCACGATCACCGCACCGGTGGCCAGGCCGGAGGACAGGCCGCCGCTCATCACCACCCAGAACGGGATGATGGTCAGCACCGCAGCCAGCACGAAACCGATCAGATAGGACTTCACGCTGCCGTGGCTTTCGCCGCCGGTACCGTGTGCATGATTGTCATGTGCGGACATTACATAGCTCCCGACAGGTAGACGACAGAGAACACGCCGATCCAGACCAGATCCAGGAAGTGCCAGAACAGACTCAGGCACGCCATGCGGGTCTTGTTGCGCGGGGTCAGGCCATCGCGCTTGAGCTGGATGAACATCACCAGCAGCCACAGCAGGCCGGCGGTCACGTGCAGGCCATGGGTGCCGACCAGGGCGAAGAACGCCGACAGGAAGGCACTGGAGTCCGGACCGTTGCCGTTATGGATCAGGTGGTTGAACTCCCAGATTTCCATGCCCATGAAGCCGGCGCCCAGCAGCCAGGTGATGGCCAGCCAGAAGAACATCAGGCCCTGCCTGGACTGGTGCATGGCGATCATGCCCAGGCCGAAGGTCAGCGAGGACACCAGCAGCAGCGCGGTTTCCCAGGCCACGAACGGCAGCTCGAACAGCTCCTTCGGGCCCGGACCACCATTGGTGCCGCCGGACAGCACCACGTAGGTCACGAACAGCGAGGCGAAGATGAGCAGATCGCTCATCAGGTACACCCAGAAACCGAAGACGGTGTTCTCGCCCGAATCGTGGTGCTCGTGGTCGTGGCCGGCTGCATCTGCAGCCGAACCGTGGTTCAACGTGTGGGCGTTCGTGCTCATGCCTTCACCTCGGTCTTCACCAGCCCCTGTGCTTCCAGGTGGCGGCGGTGTTCGTTCTCGATACGTTCCACTTCAGCGGCCGGCACCCAGTAGTCCACGTCCTTGTCGAAGGTACGGACGATGAAGGTACCGATCATGCCGACCAGGCCGATGATGGCCAGCCACCAGATGTGCCAGACCATCGCAAAGCCCAGCACCAGGCTGAACGCGCCGATCACCACGCCGGCACCGGTGTTGCGCGGCATGTGGATGTCGGTGTACTTGGCCGGCTTCGGCCAGGCTTCACCACGCTGCTTGCGCTGCCAGAAGTCGTCGTGCTCCTCGCCCTTGGGCAGCGTCGCGAAGTTGTAGAACTGCACCGGGGAAGCGGTTTCCCACTCCAGGGTACGGGCATCCCACGGGTCGCCGGTCAGGTCCATGTTCTTCTTGCGGTCGCGGATGGACACGTAGATCTGGATCACCTGGCACAGGATGCCCAGGGCGATGATCGCAGCGCCGACGGCGGCGACGACGAAGAACGGCTGGTACTCCATGTTCGGGTAGCTCTGCATGCGGCGGGTAGCGCCCATGAAGCCCAGGGCGTACAGCGGCATGAAGGCCACGTAGAAGCCGATGAACCAGCCCCAGAACGCACGCTTGCCCCAGGTCTCGTCCAGCTTGAAGCCGAACATCTTCGGCCACCAGTAGGTGATGCCGGCGAACATGCCGAACACCACGCCGCCGATGATGACGTTGTGGAAGTGAGCGATCAGGAACAGCGAGTTGTGCAGCACGAAGTCGATGGCCGGGATCGCCAGCATCACGCCGGTCATGCCGCCGATGGTGAAGGTGACCATGAAACCGATCGTCCACAGCACCGGCGAGGTGAAGTGCACGCGACCGCGGTACATCGTGAACAGCCAGTTGAAGATCTTCACGCCGGTCGGGATCGAGATGATCATCGTCGTGATGCCGAAGAAGGCATTGACGTTGGCACCCGAGCCCATGGTGAAGAAGTGGTGCAGCCACACGATGAAGGACAGCACGCCGATGCAGGCCGTCGCGTACACCATGCCCTTGTAGCCGAACAGGGTCTTGCGCGAGAAGGTCGCGATCACTTCGGAGAACACACCGAATGCCGGCAGCACCAGGATGTAGACCTCCGGGTGGCCCCAGATCCAGATCAGGTTGATGTACAGCATGGCGTTGCCGCCACCGTCGTTGGTGAAGAAGTGCGTCCCCAGGTAACGGTCCAGGGTCAGCAGCACCAGGGTGACGGTCAGCACCGGGAAGGCGGCGATGATCAGCACGTTGGTCACCAGCGCGGTCCAGCTGAAGACCGGCATGGTCATCAGCTTCATGCCCGGGGTGCGCATCTTGAGGATGGTGATGAAGAAGTTGATGCCGCTCAGCGTGGTACCCAGGCCGGACACCTGCAGCGCCCAGATGTAGTAATCCATGCCCACGCTTGGACTGTATTCCAGCCCCGACAGCGGCGGGAACGCCAGCCAACCGGTCGCGGCGAACTCACCGATCCACAGCGAGATCATCATCAGGCCGCAGCCTGCGACGAACAGCCAGAAGCTCAGCGAGTTCAGGAACGGATAGGCAACGTCGCGCGCACCGATCTGCAGCGGCACCACCAGGTTCATCAGGCCGGTGATCAGCGGCATGGCCACGAAGAAGATCATGATCACGCCGTGGGCGGTGAAGATCTGGTCGTAGTGGTGCGGTGGCAGGTAGCCCTCGGCGCCGCCGGCGGCGACGGCCTGCTGGGCACGCATCATGATCGCGTCGGAGAAGCCGCGCAGCAGCATCACGAACGCCACGATCAGGTACATCGCGCCGATCTTCTTGTGGTCCACCGAGGTGAACCACTCCTTCCACAGGTAGCCCCACAGCTTGAACTTGGTGATGGCACCCACGACTGCCAGGCCACCGATGATCGCGCCGATCAGGGTGGTCAGCACGATCGGATCGTGCGGCAGTGAATCAAATGAGAGTTTTCCGAGCATCGTCATTCTCCCGAGCCACCGTGGCCAGCGTGAGCGGCCCCGGCGTTCGCGTCTGCATTGTGACCGTCGTGGCCGTCAGCCTCGCCTGCGGCGGGGGCCGCTGCGGCGTCGTGACCTTCGTGGCCCATGGCTTCATGGTTCATCGCCTCGTGGCCTGCGCCCTCGTGCGACATCGCCTTGCCGTCATGCTTCATGCCGAAGTGGTGGTTGTCGCCCACGTGCTTGGCGATGATCCAGTCGAACAGGCCCTTCTCGGTGCTGCCGTAGTAGGTCACCGGGTGCCAGTCGTGGTTGCGCTCGGCGCTCAGCTCGGCGAAGGACGCCTGGTCCATCACCTTGGCATCGGCGCGCACCTTGGCCAACCAGGCCTGGTACTCGTCGTTGCTGACCGCGTGCGCGTCGAAATGCATCTTGCTGAAGCCCGCGCCGCTGTAGTGCGAGGAGCGGCCGTGGTAGGTACCGGCTTCGTCCGCGATCAGGTGCAGCTTGGTCTCCATGCCGGCCATCGAGTAGATCATGCTGCCCAGATGCGGAATGAAGAACGCGTTCATCACCGTGTCGGCGGTGATCTTCAGGTTCAGCGGGGTGTGCACCGGGAAGGTCAGTTCATTGACCACGGCGACGTTTTCTTCCGGATAGACGAACAGCCACTTCCAGTCCAGCGAGATGGCCTCGACCACAACCGGCTTGGCGTCCGATTCCAGCGGCTTGTACGGGTCCAGGGCGTGCGAGGAGCGCCAGGTCAGCACGGCCAGCACCAGCACGATCATGCAGGGGATCGACCAGACCACCACTTCGATGGCGGTGGAGTGATGCCAGGTCG
Organism: Stenotrophomonas sp. LARHCG68; assembly: GCF_052871705.1. Classification (NCBI taxonomy): domain Bacteria; kingdom Pseudomonadati; phylum Pseudomonadota; class Gammaproteobacteria; order Lysobacterales; family Lysobacteraceae; genus Stenotrophomonas; species Stenotrophomonas sp. LARHCG68. The sequence goes on from NZ_JBIXJV010000003.1 coordinate 173,845, forward strand.
GCTCGTAGCGGGCCTTGGTGTTGGAAGCGCGGTACTTCCACGCGAACACCAACGTCAGCACGATCACCGGGATGACGACCAGCAGCATCAGCACCGTGCAGGTGATCAGCAGCGTGAGTTCGTCCCGGGCGATCTGGCCCTTCGGGTCAAACAAGGCCCAGTCGCAGCCCGTCATCAAGACGGCCATCGCGACAATCAGGCCCGGACGCAACAAGCGTCCAAGAGATTTCAACGGAATCATCGGTCGATCCAATTGCGGTGGAGGTACTGGCCCCCACGCCCCATGCCACAAGCGCGAACAGCCGCCCGGGGATTGCCCGCCGGGACGACGCTGAACAGGGAACGTGAGTCAGTGCCGCAATTTTAGGCCTTCACGCAACACTTAGGATAGGCATTGACAATGATTTCACGCAGGAAACAGGCACCTGGACGTGCGACACGTTGTCGCACCAGCGGCGCACGCGCGCAGGCCGGAAAGCAAAAAAGCCGACTCGGCAAAGTCGGCTTTCTGCTTTGGTGCCGGAAACAGGAGTCGAACCTGCGACCTACGCATTACGAATGCGCCGCTCTACCAACTGAGCTATTCCGGCGTGGCCGCGAAGTTTAATGAATGCCGGCGGCGTGGTCAATCGACCAGGCGCAGTCGCAGTTCCTTCGGCAGCGCGAACACCATCGATTCCGGTTCACCATCCAGCTCGGCCACGCCGCTGGCGCCGAGCTCGCGCAGGCGGGCGATCACGCCATCCACCAGCACCTGCGGTGCCGAGGCACCGGCGGTCAGGCCGATGCGCTGCTTGCCGGCCACCCAGGCCGGATCGATCTCCTGTGCACCGTCGATCAGGTAGGACTCCACGCCTTCACGGCGGGCCAGCTCACTGAGGCGGTTGGAGTTGGAGCTGTTCGGCGAACCGACCACCAGCACCAGGTCGCACTGCTTGGCCAGGTCACGCACCGCGTCCTGGCGGTTCTGCGTGGCGTAGCAGATGTCGTCGTTCTTCGGGCCCTGGATGGCCGGGAAGTGGGAGCGCAGGGCTTCGATCACCGCGCGGGTGTCATCCACCGACAGCGTGGTCTGGGTGGTGTAGGCGAAGTTCTCCGGCTGGCTGACCTGCAGCGCCTCCACGTCCTCCACGCTCTCCACCAGGTAGATGTGGCCCTTGCCCTTCTCGCGGTTCCACTGGCCCATGGTGCCTTCCACTTCCGGATGGCCTTCGTGGCCGATCAGCACCACGTCGCGGCCGGCGCGGCAGTGCCGCGCCACTTCCAGGTGGACCTTGGTCACCAGCGGACAGGTGGCGTCGAACACCTTCAGGCCGCGGCGCTCGGCTTCGCCGCGCACCGCCTGCGACACGCCATGCGCGCTGAAGATCACCGTGTTGCCGTCCGGCACTTCGTCCAGCTCCTCGACGAAGATCGCCCCGCGCGCCTTCAGGTCATCGACCACGAAGCGGTTGTGCACCACCTCGTGGCGCACGTAGATCGGCGCCCCCAGCGTCTCGATCGCACGCTTGACGATCTCGATGGCGCGATCGACACCGGCGCAGAAACCACGGGGATTGGCGAGCAGAACGTCCATCTTTCAGATACTCCGGCCGGCAATGGCCGGTTTCGGTGAAACAGTTGGGGATTATCCGGCCTTTTTGCCGGACTTGCCTTCAAACAGGCCCGACACGGCGATGCCGATGGCGCCAGCCACGATCGCCGAATCGGCGATGTTGAACGAGGGCCAGTAATGGTTGCCCACGTACCACTGGATGAAGTCCACCACGTGACCGTGGATCTGCCGGTCGATCACGTTGCCGATCGCGCCGCCGATCACCAGCGCATACGGCAATGCGCTGCGCCAGTTGGCACGCGGCGTGCGCGACAGCCAGAACGCCATCAGGCCGCTGATCGCCACCGCCAGGAAGGTGAAGAACCACAACTGCCAGCCACCGGCGTCACTGAGGAAGCTGAACGCCGCGCCGGTGTTGTAGGTGCGGTACCAGTTCCAGAAGCCGTCGATCACCGGTACCGGGGTGAACTCGGGCAGGCTCGACAGCACCCACGCCTTGCTCCACTGGTCCAGCCCGATCACCGCCACCGATACCAGCAGCCAGATCAACGCATTGGGTTTAACCGCTTTCGACTGCATGTGTGCATCCGTAGAAATTCTTCAGGAAAGACGCGGGCGCCCGGCCATGGCCGTCGGCACCCTCGCCCCTTCAACCGCCGTGGCTGGTCAGAACCAGCGGCGATCCTCGCCCGCACCTTCGATGTTGCTGACGCAGCGGCCGCACAGCTCCGGGTGCGCGGCCACCGCGCCGACGTCGGCGCGGTAATGCCAGCAGCGCACGCACTTGGCCTTCTCGGTCGGCTGCGCGCTGACGAACACCTCATCGGTGGTCGCCGGGCGCACGCTCACGTCGCCGCTGATGAACAGGAAACGCATTTCATCGGCCAGCGGCTGCCAGCGTGCGGCCTGTTCCTCGTTGGCGGCGACGGTGATTTCCGCTTCCAGCGCCGCGCCGATGGCACCGTTGGCGCGCATCGGCTCCAGCACCTTGGCCACCTGCTCGCGCAGTGCCAGCAACTGGTCGAAGTCGGCCGCCGACAGCTGTGCATCGGCCGGCAACGGGGCCAGGCCGCCGTACCAGGTGGTGAACAGCACGTTGCCGGCGCGCTCGCCCGGCAGGTAGCCCCACAACTCTTCGGCGGTGAAGGTCAGGATCGGCGCCACCCAGCGCACGAACGCCTCGGCGATGCGGTACATCGCGCTCTGCGCCGAACGGCGGCCGCGCGAATCCTCCGGCATCGTGTACAGGCGGTCCTTGGTCACGTCCAGGTACAGCGAGCCCAGGTCCACGCTGCAGAAGTTCAGCAGCAGCTGGACGATCTCGGCCATGTTATAGCTGGCGTAGGCGAGCTTGATCTTCTCCTGCAGCTCGAACGCGCGGTGCACGATCCAGCGGTCCAGCGCGACCATGTCTTCCAGCGGGCGCAGGTCCCGGGCCGGGTCGAAGCCGTCCAGGTTGCCGAGCAGGAAGCGCGCGGTGTTGCGCAGGCGGCGATAGGCGTCGGCGTTGCGCTTGAGGATTTCCTGCGACAGCGACATCTCGTTGCTGTAGTCGGCCGAGGCGATCCACAGGCGCAGGATGTCCGCGCCCAGCTTGTTCATGATGTCCTGCGGCTCGATGCCGTTGCCCAGCGACTTGGACATCTTGCGGCCGTGCTCGTCCACGGTGAAACCGTGGGTCAGGCACTGCCTGTACGGCGCCGCCTTGTCGATGGCCACGCCGGTCAGCAGCGAGGACTGGAACCAGCCGCGGTGCTGGTCCGAGCCTTCCAGGTACAGGTCGGCCGGCTTGCCGAAGCCACGCGCCAGCAGCACGCCTTCGTGGGTGACGCCCGAGTCGAACCAGACATCGAGGATATCGGTGACCTTCTCGTACTGCGCGGCCTCATCGCCGAGCAGTTCGCTGGCATCGAGCGAGTACCACACGTCGATGCCCTCGACCTGCACGCGGTCGGCCACCTGCTGCATCAGTTCGACGGTGCGCGGGTGCGGCTCGCCGGTCTCGCGGTGCATGAACAGCGCGATCGGCACGCCCCAGGTGCGCTGGCGCGAGATCGTCCAGTCCGGGCGCCCGTCCACCATGCTGGCGATGCGCGCCTTGCCCCAGGTCGGGAACCAGCCCACGGTGTCGATGGCCTTCATTGCATCGGCGCGCAGGCCGGCCTTGTCCATCGAGATGAACCACTGCGGGGTGGCGCGGAACACCAGCGGCGTCTTCTTGTGGCGCCAGCAATGCGGGTAGCTGTGCTGGATTTCGACGAACGCCAGCAGCGCGCCGCTCTGGCGCAGCACCTCGATGATCAGCGGCTGGGCCTTCCAGATGTGCAGCCCGGCCAGTTCCTGCGTGCCGGCCGGCGGCGTCGACGGCAGGTACACGCCCGCACCGTCGATCGGGTTGATCTGCCCGGCGTTGTAGTGCTCCAGCAGGCCATAGGCCTGGCTGACCACGTAGTCCTCCTGGCCGTGGCCGGGCGCGGTATGCACCGCACCGGTACCGTCGGCATCGGACACGTGCTCGCCGTTGAGCAGCGGGATGTCGCGGTTGGCGTAGAACGGGTGCGCCAGCAGCTGGTTCTCCAGCGCCGCGCCCTTGGCATGGCCGTGCACCACCACCTCGGCCACGCCATAGCGGGCCAGCGAACGCTCGGCCAGCGCCGAGGCCAGCACCAGCCAGCGTGGCTGGCCGTTGTGGGCCGGGCCTTCGACCAGCGCGTATTCGATGTCCGCGCCCAGCGACACCGCCAGCGAGGCCGGCAGCGTCCACGGGGTGGTGGTCCAGATCGGCACCGCCACTTCCACGCCCGCCGGCAGCGTGACGCCGAAGCTGGCGGCCAGCGCCTTGGCATCCCGCGCGGCGTAGGCCACGTCCACGGCCGGCGAGGTCTTGTCCTGGTACTCGATCTCGGCCTCGGCCAGCGCCGAGCCGCAGTCGAAGCACCAGTGCACCGGCTTGGCGCCGCGCACCAGGTGGCCGTTGGCGACGATCTTGGCCAGCGCGCGGATTTCATTGGCCTCGAAATCGAAGCTCAGCGTCTTGTACGGGTTGTCCCAGTCACCGATCACGCCCAGGCGCTTGAAGTCGCGGCGCTGGATCTCGATCTGCTCCTCGGCGTACTCGCGGCACTTCTGGCGGAACTGGACCGCGTCGAGCTTGACGCCGACCTTGCCCCACTTCTTCTCGACCGCGATCTCGATCGGCAGGCCGTGGCAGTCCCAGCCCGGCACGTAGGGCGCGTCGAAGCCGTCCAGGTAGCGCGACTTGACGATGATGTCCTTCAGGATCTTGTTGACCGCGTGGCCCAGGTGGATCTGGCCATTGGCGTACGGCGGGCCATCGTGCAGCACGAACAGCGGCCGACCCTTGGCGTTCTCGCGCAGCTGCGCATAGATGCCCTGCTCTTCCCAACGCGCCAGGATGCCCGGCTCGCGCTTGGGCAGGTCGCCGCGCATCGGAAACTCCGTTGCCGGCAGATGGAGGGTGGCTTTGTAATCCTGGCTCACGCGGTGGCTCGCAATCTGTGTTCGGAAAGGATGCGACGCGCCTGTTCGGCGTCGCGGTGCATCTGCTCGGTCAGCGCCGGCAGATCGTTGAACTTCTCTTCATCGCGCAGCTTGGCGACGAATTCCACTTCGATGTGGCGACCGTACAGGTCGCCCTGGAAATCGAACAGGTGGGCCTCCAGCAGCGGCTCCACGCCCTCCACGGTCGGCCGCGTGCCGAAGCTCGAGACCGACGGCCACGGCTGCTCGAAGACACCGTGCACCCAGGTAGCGTAGATACCTGAAAGTGCGGGTGTTTTGGGGAAACGCAAGTTGGCCGTGGGGAAGCCCAGCGTACGGCCCAGCTGCTGCCCGCGCACCACCCGGCCGCCGATCGCGTACGGGCGGCCCAGCAGGTCGGCGGCGTGGCCGAAGTTGCCGGCCACCAGCAGCTCGCGGATGCGGGTGCTGGAGATGCGCTCGCCGTTCAGGTGCACCGGCTCGATCTCGCCGGCCACGAAGCCCAGCTCGGCGCCCATCGCCTGCAGCAGCGCGATATCGCCGCCACGGCGGTTGCCGAAGTGGAAGCGGGGGCCGATCCAGACCTCGCGCGCCCCCAGCCGGCGCACCAGCATGTCGCGCACGAAGTCCTCGGCGGTGATCGCCGCCATCCGGGCGTCGAAACGCAGCAGGCCGACCTGGTCGATGCCCAGCTCGCGCAGCGTGGCCACCTTGTCGCGGGCCAGCATCAGCCGCGGCGGCGGGTTGTCCTTGGCGAAGAACTCACGCGGCAGCGGCTCGAAGCCCAGCGCCACGGCGGGCACGCCCAGCGCGCGGGCACGGGCAACGGCGTGGCGCACCAACGCCCGATGGCCCAGGTGCAGGCCGTCGAAGGCACCGATGCAGACCACGCTTCCCTGCGGGGCAAGCACCCCGCCATCGACGTCTCTAAAAAGCCTGCTCATTCCATCCGGATCCGGCCCTTTCCGGGCCGGTTCTGTCTCATGTAGCCCGGAAGTATAGCGGGCGCCTCAATGCCCGCGCAGGTCGCGCGGGCGGAAGCCCATGGCCACCATCGCCAGCAGGTAGGTCAACCCGCCACCGCCGACCAGCAGCGCCAGGCTGCCGATCCGATGCCACTTGTCCATCGGGGTGAACGCCGGCAACCAGTACAGCAGGGCCAGCAGTACCGCCACCATCGCCGCACAGGACAGCAGCAGGCGCACCACGTACCCGCCCCAGCCGGGTCGCCGCTGGTAGACGCCGGTCTTGCCCAGCCAGTACCACAGCAATCCGAGGTTCAGGTAACTGGACAGCGCGCTGGCGATGCCCAGTGCCAGGTGCAGGCCCGGCTGCTTGGCCAGCGCGGCCATCACTCCCTGCGCCTTCAACGCCTCCGGCACCATGATCTGGTAGACCACCGCCAGCAGGATGAAGTTGAACACCATGTTGGCCACCAGCGCGACCAGGCCGGCGCGCACCGGGGTCTTGGTGTCTTGCCGCGAGTAGAACGCCGGCAGCACCACCTTCAACAGCGCGAACGCCGGCAGGCCGAAGCTCAGGCCATAGACCGACAACGCCGTCATCCGGGTATCGAACGGGGTGAACTGGCGGTACTGGAACAGGGTCGCGATCAGCGGCTCGGCCAGCAGCAACAGGCCAAGCATCGCCGGTACGGCGATCAACAGGGTCATGCGCAGGCCCCAATCCAGCGCGTTGGAGAAGCCTTCCCCATCGGTCTTGACGTGATGGCGGGCCAGCGCCGGCAGAATCACCGTGCCCAGCGCCACCCCGAACACGCCCAGCGGCAGCTCCAGGAAGCGGTCGGCCAGCGACAGCCAGGACTGCGAACCGTCGCTGAGCTTGGCCGCGATCACCGTGTCCAGCATCAGGTTGATCTGCGCCACCGAGGAGCCGAACAGGGTCGGCACCATCAGGGTCAGCACCCTGCGCACGTCCGGGTGGTTCCAGCCCCAGCGCGGCAACGTCAGCAGGTTGATGCCCCTCAGCGAGGGCAGCTGGAACAGCAACTGCAGCACGCCGGCCGCCAGTACCGACCAGCCCAGCGCCAGGATCGGCACCTCCAGCCGCGGCGCCAGCCACAGCGCGCCGGCGATCATGCACAGGTTGAGGATCACCGGCGTCAGCGCCGGCATGGCGAACTTCTGGAAGCTGTTCAGCGCCCCGCCGGCCAGCGCGGTCAGCGACACGAACAGCAGGAACGGGAAGGTCAGCCGCAGCAGGTCCACCAGCAGCCCGTACTTGACCGGGTCGGCGGCATCGGCGTCGGCGAACAGCCAGGCGATCTGTGGCGTGAAAATCAGCCCCAGCGCGGTCAGGACCAGTAGAATGCCCCCCAGGGTCCCGGACACCCGGGACATGAGCTCGCGCAGGTCAGCGTGCGGGCGGGTTTCCTTCACCTCGGTGAATACCGGTACGAACGCCGTGGCGAACGAGCCCTCGGCAAACAGCCGGCGCAGGAAATTGGGCACGCGGAAGGCCACCCAGAACGCATCGGTGGTCGCATTGGCACCGAAGGTGATGGATATTGCCTGATCGCGCACGAGCCCAAGGACCCGCGAAATCATCGTCATGCTGCTGAACGACAGCAGCCCCCGCAACATGCGCGGCGAACTCACTTAACAGCCCCCTTGACAACTCGACTTGACGTTCATTTGGTCTGCCATCATACTTGTGAGCTTGCTGTTCCCACCACATCGATTTTCAGGAAACCACCACTGTGGCCAATATCAAGTCCGCCAAGAAGCGCGCCAAGCAGACCGTTGTGCGCAACGCGCGTAACACGGCTCAGCGTTCGATGCTGCGCACCGCCGTCAAGAAGGTGATCAAGGCTCTGGACGCCAACGACGCCGCCGGCGCCGAGGCTGCCTTTGCCGTCGCCCAGCCGATCCTCGACCGTTTCAGCGCCCGTGGCCTGATTCACAAGAACAAGGCTGCGCGTCATAAGAGCCGTCTGACCGCCCGCATCAAGGCCATCAAGGCCGCCTGATCCGGCGATCACCTGGAGCCGCAAGGCTCCCGGCATGAAAAGCCCGGCCTGGCGCCGGGTTTTTTGTTGCCCGCAACCCCCGTAGAGCGGAGCCAAGCTCCGCCGGGCTTTCCCGGGAAGGCCCCTGCCGAGCACGGCTCAGCACTGCCGGCATAAAAAAACGCCGCCCTCCCCCTCGGGAGCGCGGCGCTTCTGCCTGCAGCACGGGAAACTCAGCCGCCCTGCGCTTCGCGCTCTTCGGCTTCCAGCAGCTTCTGGTGGTCGAAGAAGGCCATGATGTCTTTCATGATCGGCCAGGTGCCTTCACGACCCAGCGCCGAGACCAGGTACCACGGACCGGTCCAGCCCAGCTCCTTGACCACCTGCTCGGCCGCGGCCTGCGCCTCGTCCTCGAACATCAGGTCGGCCTTGTTCAGCACCAGCCAGCGCGGCTTCTCCAGCAGTTCCGGGTCGTGCTTGCCCAGCTCACGCTCGATCGCACGCACCTGCTCGACCGGCGAGATGCCTTCCACGCCCCCTTCCATCGGCGAGATGTCGACGAGGTGCAGCAGCAGGCGGGTGCGCTGCAGGTGGCGCAGGAACTGCGCACCCAGGCCGGCGCCGTCGGCAGCGCCTTCGATCAGGCCCGGGATGTCGGCGATCACGAAGCTGCGGTAGTTCTCCACCTTCACCACGCCCAGGTTCGGGTACAGCGTGGTGAACGGGTAGTCAGCCACCTTCGGCGTCGCCGCCGAGACCGCGCGGATCAAGGTGCTCTTGCCGGCGTTCGGGAAGCCCAGCAGGCCGACGTCGGCCAACAGCTTCAGCTCCAGCTTGAGCAGGCGGTCCTCGCCCTCCTCGCCCGGCAGCGCCTGGCGCGGGGCACGGTTGGTCGAGCTCTTGAAGTGCATGTTGCCCAGGCCGCCCTTGCCGCCCTTGGCCACCAGCAGGCGGTCACCATGCTGGACCATGTCACCGATCACTTCGTCGGTGGCCACGTTGATCACCACGGTGCCGACCGGCACGGTGATGACCAGGTCCTCGCCACCCTTGCCGTAGGCCTGGCGGCCCATGCCGTTCTCGCCGCGCTGCGCCTTGAAGATGCGGTCATGGCGGAAGTCGACCAGGGTGTTCAGGTTCTCGTCGGCACGGATCCACACGCTGCCGCCGTCGCCGCCGTCACCACCATCGGGACCACCGAGCGGAATGAACTTCTCACGGCGAAAGCCCACGCAGCCGTTACCGCCGTTGCCAGCGATGACCTGGATCTCCGCTTCGTCTACAAGTTTCATGATTCTGGTTGCCCACTGATGGCGGGAGGCAGGACTGCCTGGCCGCTGATTCTATGCAATGCCCCGGCCTGGCCGGAACGACGGACCGCTGGCCCGCCAATATATCTGCCAACGAAAAACCCCGCCGAAGCGGGGCTTTCGTCAGCTGCCCACGCTGGACGTGGGCGCCTGCGCGTGCGGAATCAGACTTCCGCGACGACGCTGACGGTGCGACGCTTCTTGGCGCCCTTCACCGAGAACTCGACCTTGCCGTCGACCAGCGCGAACAGCGTGTGGTCGCGGCCCAGGCCGACGCCGGCGCCCGGGTGGAACTGGGTGCCGCGCTGACGCACGATGATGTTGCCTGCCTCGATGGCCTGGCCACCGAAGATCTTGACGCCCAGGTACTTCGGGTTGGAGTCGCGGCCGTTGCGCGAGGAGCCTACGCCCTTTTTATGTGCCATGACGGATTCTCCTTTGCTTAGCCGGCGATGCCGGTGATTTGGATTTCGGTGTAGTACTGACGGTGACCCTGACGCTTCATGTGGTGCTTACGGCGACGGAACTTGATGATCCGGACCTTGTCGGCGCGGCCATGGGCCACGACGGTAGCGGTCACCGAAGCGCCCTTGAGCGCATCACCCAGCTTGATGCCGTCGGCATCGCCGAGCATCAGGATGTTGTCGAACTTGATCTCGCTGCCGGCTTCGACTTCGAGCTTTTCAACGCGCAGGGTTTCACCCTGAGCGACGCGGTACTGCTTACCGCCAGTTACCAGAACTGCATACATGACCAGACTTCCTCTGTAGTTATTGTGGTCGCCGTGCCCGCCATCGAGGGCGGACAGAAGCGGGATTCTACCGACACAACCCAGCCCGGGTCAACCCACCCCCTGCTCGGGAAAACCGTGTCTGAACAATCACCTGCCTACCGCCCAGTCTCAGCTTTTCGGACTGGCAAATGCGGTAATTGCCCCAAAATCACAAGGCCGCTAGGCTGATCGACTGCCGTCAGCTACGCCCCCCACTTCTGCCGCCGGCCTGCCGGCGGCGGTCCAATACGGATCTCCCATGGCGATGGATTTCATCCGCATCCGCGGTGCGCGGACGCACAACCTCAAGAACATCGACCTCGACCTGCCCCGCGACAAGTTGATCGTGATCACCGGCCTGTCCGGCTCGGGCAAGTCCTCGCTGGCGTTCGACACCATCTATGCCGAAGGCCAGCGCCGCTACGTCGAGTCGCTGTCGGCCTACGCACGCCAGTTCCTGAGCGTGATGGAGAAGCCGGACCTGGACCACATCGAGGGCCTGTCCCCGGCCATCTCGATCGAGCAGAAGTCGACCTCGCACAACCCGCGCTCGACCGTGGGCACCATCACCGAGATCTACGACTACCTGCGCCTGCTCTACGCCCGCGTCGGCAGCCCGCGCTGCCCGGACCACGGCTACCCGCTGGAAGCGCAGACGGTCAGCCAGATGGTCGACCAGGTGCTGGCGCTGGACCCCGAGCAGCGCTACATGCTGCTGGCCCCGGTCATCCGGGACCGCAAGGGCGAGCATGTGCAGGTGTTCGACCAGCTGCGCGCGCAGGGCTTCGTGCGCGTCCGGGTGGACGGCGAGCTGTACGAGATCGACGCGGTGCCGCCGCTGGCGCTGCGCCAGAAGCACACCATCGAGGCGGTGATCGACCGCTTCCGTCCGCGCGAGGACCTCAAGCAGCGCCTGGCCGAAAGCTTCGAGACCGCGCTCAAGCTGGGCGACGGCATGGCCTCGGTGCAGAGCCTGGACGACGCCAAGGCCACCCCGCAGCTGTTCTCCTCCAAGTACTCCTGCCCGGTCTGCGACTACGCGCTGCCGGAGCTGGAGCCGCGCCTGTTCTCGTTCAACGCGCCGATGGGCGCCTGTCCGGGTTGTGATGGCCTGGGCATGGCCGAGTACTTCGACCCGTCGCGGGTGGTGATCCACCCGGAGCTGTCGCTGGCCGCCGGCGCGGTGCGCGGCTGGGACCGCCGCAACGCCTACTACTTCCAGCTGATCGCCTCGCTGGCCAAGCACTACAAGTTCGACGTCGACGCGCCGTGGCAGTCGCTGCCGGAAAGCGTGAAGCAGGCCGTGCTGTACGGCAGCGGCGAGGACCAGATCACCTTCACCTACTTCACCGAGGCCGGTGGCCGCAGCCAGCGCAAGCACCGCTTCGAGGGCATCATCCCCAACCTGGAACGCCGCTACCGCGAGACCGAATCGCCGGCGGTGCGCGAGGAGCTGGCCAAGTACATCAGCGAGCGGCCGTGCCCGGAGTGCAAGGGCGCGCGCCTGAACAAGGCCGCCCGCAACGTGTTCGTCGCCGACCGCCCGCTGCCCGAACTGGTGGTGATGCCGATCGACGAGGCCCTGACCTTCTTCAACCAGCTGACCCTGCCGGGCTGGCGCGGCGAGATCGCCACCAAGATCGTCAAGGAGATCGCCGAACGGCTGGGCTTCCTGGTCGACGTAGGCCTGGATTACCTCACCCTGGAGCGCAAGGCCGACACCCTGTCCGGCGGCGAGGCGCAGCGCATCCGCCTGGCCAGCCAGATCGGCGCCGGCCTGGTCGGCGTGATGTACGTGCTCGACGAGCCGTCCATCGGCCTGCACCAGCGCGACAACGAACGCCTGCTCGGCACCCTGACCCGCCTGCGTGACCTCGGCAACACGGTGATCGTGGTCGAACATGACGAAGACGCCATCCGCCTGGCCGATTACGTGCTGGACATCGGCCCCGGCGCGGGCGTGCACGGCGGCGAGATCGTCGGCCAGGGCTCGCTGCAGGACATCCTCGATGCGCCGCGCTCGCTGACCGGCCAGTACCTGTCGGGCAAGCGTGCCATCGAGATCCCGGCGCGCCGGCACAAGGCCAACCCGAAGATGACGCTGCACCTGCGCGGTGCCAGCGGCAACAACCTCAAGGGCGTGGACCTGGACATCCCGGCCGGCCTGCTGACCTGCATCACCGGCGTATCCGGCTCGGGCAAGTCGACGCTGATCAACGACACCCTGTTCTCGCTGGCCGCCAACGAGATCAACGGCGCCTCGCACCCGATCGCGCCGTACAAGGAAATCGACGGCCTGGACCTGTTCGACAAGGTGGTGGACATCGACCAGTCGCCGATCGGGCGTACCCCGCGCTCGAACCCGGCCACCTACACCGGCCTGTTCACGCCACTGCGCGAACTGTTCGCACAGGTGCCCGAGGCGCGTGCGCGCGGTTACTCGCCGGGCCGCTTCAGCTTCAACGTGCGTGGCGGCCGCTGCGAGGCCTGCCAGGGCGATGGCCTGATCAAGGTGGAGATGCACTTCCTGCCGGACGTGTACGTGCCCTGCGACGTCTGCCATGGCAAGCGCTACAACCGCGAGACGCTGGAGATCCTCTACAAGGGCTACAACATCAACGACGTGCTGGAGATGACCGTCGAGGATGCGTTGCGCCTGTTCGAACCGGTGCCGACCATCGCCCGCAAGCTGGAAACGCTGGTCGACGTGGGCCTGAGCTACGTCAAGCTGGGCCAGAGCGCGACCACGCTGTCCGGTGGTGAAGCGCAGCGCGTGAAACTGTCCAAGGAACTCTCGCGCCGTGATACCGGGCGCACCCTGTACATCCTTGACGAGCCGACCACCGGCCTGCACTTCCACGACATCGAGGCCCTGCTCGGCGTGCTGCACAAGCTGCGCGACGAGGGCAACACGGTGGTGGTGATCGAGCACAACCTGGACGTGATCAAGACCGCCGACTGGATCGTCGACCTGGGGCCGGAAGGTGGCCATCGCGGCGGCACCATCCTGGTCACCGGCACCCCTGAAGACGTGGCCGCGCATCCGGACTCGTACACCGGCCAGTTCCTGGCGCGGATGCTGCCGTCCACGCAGGCGCGCCCGGAGCAGCCGGCCGCAGTGGCCAACAAGCCCGATGCGCGCCCGCCGCGCAAGGAAAAGCCCGCCAAGAAGACGGCCACCAAGAAAGCCGCCGCCCCCCGCAAGAAGAAGGCCTCGTGATGAGCAGCGAACACAAGCAACTGGCCCGCGTACCGATCAGCGTGCGCTGGCGCGACATGGACTCCATGGGCCACGTCAACAACGCCAAGTACGTCTCCTACCTGGAAGAGGCGCGCGTGCGCTGGATGCTGGGCGTGGAAGGCGTGTCGATGAGCGACCGCATCGCACCGGTGGTGGCCAACACCAACATCAACTACCGCCTGCCGATCGTGTGGCCCAACGACATCGTGGTGGAACTGTTCGTCGAGCGGCTGGGCAACAGCAGCGTGACCATCGGCCATCGCATCGTCGACCAGCAGGACAGCAGCAAGCTGTACTCCGACGGCAATGTGGTCGTCGTGTGGATGGATACGCAAACCGGCAAGAGCGCGCCGTTGCCGGAACCGGTGCGGAACGCTTCGAGCTGAGTTGCCGTATGCATTGCTGGAATGAAGAAAGCCGCCCTTGAGGGCGGCTTTTCTTCTTCCGGCTGAAGCGCAGCAGCGCCCCCGTTACTTCAACGCCACCTTCGGAAAATCCACCGGCACATCCAGCGCCACGTTGATGTAGTTGGTGAACAGGTTGAGCGCGACGTGGGCCAGGATCTCCACGATCTGCCCGTCATCGAATCCGGCCCCACGCAGGTGCGCGACATCCGTGTCGGTGAGCTGCGCACGCTGCTCCACCACCTTCAACGCAAACGCCAGCGCCGCCGCGGTACGGGCATCACTGGAGCGACCCAGCTGCGCCTCGGCCATGTCGGTGGCGGTCGCGCCGGCCTGCTGACCGAGCACGGTATGGGCGGCCAGGCAGTACTCGCATCGGTTGCGATTGGCGATGGCCACGGCGATCTGCTCACCCAGGCGTGCGCCGAGCGTGCCCTTGCCCAAGGCACCGAAAGCGGCCCACATGCTCTGCAGTGCGGCCGGGGAGTTGGCGACGGCCTTGAACATGTTCGGGGTGGCGCCGAAGGCCTGCTGGATCTGGGCGAGCAGCGGCTGGCTGGCGGCGGGAACGGATTGGGACTGAAGGCTGACACGGGACATGGTGATCTCCTGATCGGTGGGGTGGGACGCATCGGGCGGGCTGCCCGTGGAGCCAGTCTCCGCCATCCGAACGGATCATTTGATACGATTCGTACGCCAAACAAACCAATTGATACAAATGAGCGCCACTCCCCCGATGGATCGGCTGGCCGGCATCCTGGACAACTTCCGCTTCCGGGCGCAGCTGTACCACTCGGGCCCCCTGTGCGGACTCACCCATTTCGACGCCGGCCAAGGCCACGCCTTCCTGCACGTGCTGCGCCGCGGCCAGCTCGAGGTCAGCCACCCCGGCCGCCGCGACCTGCCGGAGCGGATGCATTTCGATGTCCCCAGCCTGCTGTTCTATCCCCGTCCGCTGACCCACCGGTTCCACAACCCGCCCCGTGACGGTGCCGACTTCACCTGTGCCCGGCTGGATTTCGATGGCGGCATGGCCCATCCGCTGGTCCGGGGGCTGCCGCCACTGGTCGCGCTGCCACTGGACCGGGTACCCGGACTGGCGCTGTCACTGGAGCTGCTGTTCGCCGAAACCGACCAGGCACGCTGTGGACAGCGCCTGCTGACCGACCGTCTGTTCGAGGTCGTGGTCATCCAGTTGCTGCGCTGGCTGCTTGATCACCCGGAGGAAGCGGGCATCCGTCCGGGCTTCATCACCGGCCTGTCCGAGCCGCGGCTGGCCCGTGCGCTGGTGGCGATGCATGACACGCCGGGCCATCCATGGACACTGGCACGCATGGCCGAACGCGCCGGCATGTCACGCACCGCCTTCGCCAACACCTTCCGCACGTGGGTCGGGCAGACCCCGGCCGACTACCTGACCGATTGGCGCATCGCGCTGGCGCAACGCGACCTGCTGCGTGGCCGGCCGATCACCGCGCTGGCCGAAGAGCTGGGGTATGCCAATGCCTCGGCGCTGTCCCGCGCCTTCACTGCGAAGGTGGGCGCATCACCGCGCGACTGGATGAAGCAGGTGCGGCACGGCCACCAGGCGGCTCCCGGCCCGGACGCGGATCCCGCTGCGTGGGACGGTCAGGGCTGCCCCGGCGCCTGACGCCGCACCTGCAAGGTGCCGTCCACCTTGGCCCCGTCCTCCAGACTCAGCCGCAGGGGCACCCGCGTGCCCTCGGCCAGCGCCAGCGCCAGCGCAGGCTGCATCAACATCAGGTGCAGGCCACCGGGCTTGAGCTCCACCGTCGCCCCGGCCGGGATCGGCAGCCGCGCCACCTCGCGCATCCGGCTGACCCCCTGCACCTGCGTGGTTTCATGCAACGACACCTCGCCGAACGCGCGGCTGCCCGCGGCCACCACCACCACCTCGGTACGGCAATCGTTGCGGAAGCGCGCGTAGCCGGCCGTCATCGGCATGGCGCCCGGTGGCAGGCGCGCCCAGCCTTCGGTGATCGTCACGCAGGCCGGCGCGCGCGTTTGAGCCGCGGCCCCGAACCCACATAGGCCCAACAGTACGCACACGAATGGTTTGGTTATCATCGAAACCACGACTCCCTGCCGTACGAGAAACCGCAGCATGACCACGCTCATCGAAGTGATCAACCATGGCCCCATCCGCGAACTGCGCCTGGCCCGGCCGCCGGTCAACGCGCTGGACACCGAGCTTTGCCGGTCGCTGATCGCCGCGCTGAACCAGGCCATGGCCGACGACGTGCAGGGCATCGTGCTGTCCGGCAGCGAACGTATCTTCACCGGCGGCATGGACGTGCCATACCTGCTGCGCCATGGCCAGGACAAGCACAAGCTGCTGGACAGCTGGCAGGCCTTCTTCGGCGCCGCCCGCACACTGGCCGAAAGTCGCATCCCGGTGGCGGCGGCATTGACCGGCCACTCGCCGGCCGGCGGCTGCGTGCTGGCGCTGTGCTGCGACTACCGGGTGATGGCACGCAGCGTCGACCCGGCCAAGCCCTATGTGATCGGCCTGAACGAAGTACAGGTCGGCCTGGTCGCGCCGGAAGGCATCCAGCGCCTGATGCGGCGCGTGGTCGGCACCCACCGTGCCGGCGTGCTGCTGGCCGGCGGCCAGCTGGTCACCGCCGAGCGGGCGCTGGAGATCGGCCTGGTCGATGAACTGGCCAATGGTGCCGACGCGGTCGTCGCGCAGGCGGTTGCCTGGCTGCAGGCACAGCTCAAGCTGCCGCGCCAGCCGATGCTGCAGACCCGCGCCATCGCCCGCGCCGACCTGCACGACGCCATGCAACCGGAGCACATCCAGCTTGAGCGGTTCGTCGAGGCCTGGTACTCGGCCGACGCCCAGGGCGCGCTGCAGGCGCTGGCCGCACGCCTGGGCAAGAACTGAGCCCCGCCGGCGGGCGGCGCGCTGCCGCCCGCTATAATCGCGGCCTGTCGAACCGAAGGCCGCCGTCTTGTCCGCCAATGCCGAACCCGTTGTCCCCGAACTGATTGACCTGCTGTCGCTGGAGCGGCTGGAGGACAACCTGTTCCGTGGCCAGAGCCGCGATATCGGCACCAAGTACGTGTTCGGCGGGCAGGTGCTGGGGCAGGCGCTGGCCGCCGCCCAGGCCACCATCGACAACGGCCGCCACGTGCATTCGCTGCATGCCTATTTCCTGCGTGCCGGCAACATCGACCACCCGATCATCTACGACGTGGACCGCACCCGCGACGGCGGCAGCTTCTCGGTGCGCCGCGTCACCGCGATCCAGCACGGCAAGGTGATCTTCTTCTGCGCGGCCTCCTTCCAGCAGGCCGAACGCGGCGCCGAGCACCAGCACAAGATGCCGGAGGTGCCGGCACCGGAAGACATCGAGCCCAACCGCCCGCTGCCGGCCGACGTGCTCGAGCGGCTGCCGGTGAAGGTGCAGCGCTGGCTTTCGCGCGGCGGCCCGTTCGAGTTCCGCCATGTCTATCCGCGCGACGAACTGCACCCGCCCAAGCGCCCGCCCTACCACCAGGTGTGGCTGCGACTGAACGAAAGGGTCGGCGATGCACCGGAGCTGCACCAGGCATTGCTGGCCTATGCCTCCGACTTCCACCTGCTCGGCACCGCCACGTTCCCGCACGGCATCAGCTACTACCAACCGCACGTGCAGATGGCCTCGCTGGACCATGCCATCTGGTTCCATCGCCCGTTCCGCGTCGACGACTGGCTGCTGTACTCGCTGGACAGCCCGAGCGCACAGGACGCGCGCGGCCTGGCGCGGGGCCAGTTCTTCACTCGTGACGGCGTGCTGGTGGCCAGCACCGCGCAGGAAGGCTTGATCCGCGTCACGCCTTCCACCGGCGCCGACGGCGGCAAGGAGTAAGCCATGCGCAAGATCTTCAGCAGCCAGCGCGTGGAGAACGCCGAGGCGGTGGCGCAGATGCTGCGCGATGCCGACATCGAGGTCCGCGTCACCAACGGCCACTCGTACCACAGCAAGCGCCGCGGCCAGTTCAGTTACCTGGACAAGAGCGACGGGACCAACCATCCCGCGGTGTGGGTGGTGCATGCCAATGACCAGCCGCGTGCGCGCGAGATCCTGCGCGGCGCCAACCTGCTGCAGACCACTCGTACCGACCATCCCGTCGCCGAGTACGCCTTCCGCGAAATGCCGCAGCAGGAAAGCGGCGGCCGCGGCTGGGCATGGCGCATCCGCATCATCCTGCTGGCGGTGATCGCCGGCGTGGTGCTGCTGATGATGCTGCGCCGGCAGGCCACGCCCACCCCGCCAGCACGCGCGCCCGCCCCGCAGGCCCAGCCCGCGGCGCCACAGGCGCCGGAGGAAGTACGCGTGCGGATCCAGCCGACCACCGCGCCGGACGCCGGCAAGAAGTAACCCGGATCCGAAACGGGGAAACGCCAGTGCCACCACCCTGCCCGGCCTTCTCCCCGTTTCCCCGTCCCCGGTCACATCCAGCGCTGGCCTGCGTCATGCATTGCGAACCCCGAGGGAAGCGCCCATGACCACCGCCACGCTGGACACCCTGCTGCAACAGGAACTGCCCGCCGCCCGCCGCGGCTGCACCCGCTCCTACGGGCGCATCGTGCTGGGTTGCCAGAACACGGTGACCGCCATCGCCCTGGCGATCACCCGCGACGTGCAGGCCAGCGAGGACATCGCCCAGGAGGCCTTCATCAAGGCCTGGCAGCAGCTCAACCAACTCAACAACGGCGCCAGCTTCCTGCCGTGGCTGCGCCAGATCACCCGCAACCTGGCCCGGGACTGGCTGCGAGCCAACCACAACCGCCCCCTCAGCGGCGAGGCGGCCGAGATCGCCATCGGCATGGCCGCCGACCCCGCACCGGATGCGGTCGAGGCAATGAGCCGCGTCGAAGAGGAACTGGTCGCCGAGGAAATCATCTCGGCCCTGCCCGAGGACAGCCGCGAGACCCTGCTGCTGTTCTACCGCGAAGGTCAGAGCTCGCAGCAGGTCGCACGGCTGCTGGGCCTGAGCGATGCCGCCGTGCGCAAGCGCTTGTCGCGTGCCCGCGCCACCGTGCGCGACGAACTGCTCAAGCGCTTCGGCGAGTTCGCCCGCAGCACCGCGCCGGGCACAGCCTTTGCCGCGGCGGTCTGCTCGACGGTGATGCTGGCCGCGCCCGGCACCGCCAGCGCCATCGTGGTCGGCACCGCCGCCGGCGCCGGCAAGCTGGGGGCCAGTGGCCTGGGCACGACCACCCTCGGAGGCGGTGCCGCCGCCGGCACGCTCGGGGCGACGGTGAACACCCTGATGCCCAACTCCCACGACATCCTGCTGGTCATCGGCAGCATCGCGTTCGGCATGCTGTCGGCCTACCTGTCCAGCCTCTACCTGCTGCGCTATGCCGAGACCGCGCAGGAGCGCACGCAGTTGCGCCGTTTCCTGCGCCTGCATGTCACCACTGCCTTCCTGTTCTGCACCAGCACGATGGCGACGGTGCTGCTGCGGATGGGCCCCTTGCCCGGGGTGCTGGTCATCGCCGTGGGCATGACCGTGCTGAACTACCAGTACCTGGTCAGCCTGCCGCGGGTGATGGCGCCGATGCTGGCGCGCGACGCCGCGCGCCACGGCCGCCGTGGCCCGACCTGGGTCTATCGCAGCCTGTTCGGCCGCAGTGCGGTGGTTGGCGCGTCGCTGCTCGTGGTGGCTGCGGTGGCGTACGCCTTGATGGGCAACTGAGGCCGGACATGAAACACCCCCGCTGTTGCCAGCGGGGGTGCTGTCGATCGGCGCCTCTCCGGAAGGGTTACTTCGCAGCCGGAGCCTGCGGCGGCATCGGACCGCGCGGGCCGCGCGACCGCTCCTTGCCGCGTGCTGCGTCCAGTTCGGCCTGGCTCAACTTGCCGTCCTTGTCGGTGTCGGCCTGGTTGAACCATTCGGTGCGGCGCTGCTCGGCGCGGGCCTGGCGGTCGGCCTGGTCAATGAAGCCGTCCTTGTTGACGTCGAGACGGTCGAAGTGGGCCCGGTATTCGGCAGCGCTGATCCGGCCGTCATTGTCGGTGTCCATGCCGCGCAGCATGAAGCCATCACGTCCGCCATGGCCCGCATGGCCATGGCCCGCATGGCCATGCCGGCCGGCGAAACGCGGGGCCGGCAGCTCCTCACGCGACAGCTTGCCATCCTTGTTCTTGTCCAGCTCGTCGAAACGCTGGGCCAGGCGTGGGTGCGAGGCGGCTTCCTGGCGATCGATCACGCCATCACCGTTGGCATCCATGCGCGGCGGCGTGGGCCGCTGGCCGGCGGGACTGGCAGCCAGTGCAACACCGGTGGCCGACGTGGCCAGCAGCAGGGCCAGCAGGAGGAAGGGCTTGCGTTGGGTCATGGTGCGACTCCGTTGGTGGAAGAACGGACGCGACAGTGCGTCCTCGCTACCGTCAACGCGCGGGGGAAGCACCGGTTGACGCCTCCACCGGCGATATTCATCGGGCAGACAGACGCAGGTTCTGCGACGACGCGGGGCTATGCTTGCCCCATGGCAGTACATGACGAAACCAATCAGGAACTACGCCTGTTCCAGACCGGGGAACACCCCTGCGGCTACTGGCCGGAGCGGCAGGCGCGCGATCTCGTGCTCGATCCCCAGGACGAGCGCCTGGGCACGCTGTACCCGATGGCCTTGAGCTGGGGCTTCCGCCGCTCCGGCGACCTGGTCTACCGCCCGCACTGCCAGAACTGCCGTGCCTGCGTGCCGGTGCGCATCCCGGTGGCGCGCTTCGCGCCGGACCGCAGCCAACGCCGCTGTCTGGCCCGCAACGCCGACCTGGAATGCCGGGTGCTGCCGGCCGAACGCACCGACGAGCAGTTCGCGCTCTACCAGCGCTACCTGCAGCACCGCCATGCCCGTGGCGGCATGGACGACCATGGCCCACACGAGTTCGACCAGTTCCTGATCGGCAGCTGGTCGCATGGGCGCTTCATGGAGATCCGCAGCCCGACCGTGGACCACCAGCGCGGCCGGCTGCTGGGCGTGGCGGTGACCGACGTCACCGAACTCGGCCTGTCGGCGGTGTACACCTTCTTCGACCCGGAGCAGGACAAGCGCAGCCTGGGCACCTTCGCGATCCTGCAGCAGATTGCCTGGGCCCAGCGCGGTGGCCTGCCCCACCTGTACCTGGGCTACTGGATCCACGGCCATCGCAAGATGGACTACAAGCGCCGCTACCATCCGCTGGAGTATTTCGACGGGCGGCACTGGCGGCAGGCCGATCCAGGGAACGAAGCGTTGCAGTCTTGATTTGAATTTAACCAAAGTTCACGCAAAGTTACGCCCGTCGCCGCGGACCTCGCGGCGGCCAAAAGGAAGAACCCCTGTCCAACTGGAGCTATGCGTGAAGATCAAGATCCTGGCTGTTGCCGCTTTCGCCGTCCTGTCCCTGGCCGCCTGCAAGAAGGCCGAGACGCCTGCCGACCCGGCAGCCCCCGCAGCTCCGGCCGCCTCCGCCCCGGCCGCCGTGACCCCGGCGCCGACCACCGACACCGTTGATGCCGGCACTGGCGTCCCGGAATGCGACCAGTACCTGGAGAAGGTCTACGCCTGCATCAGCGACAAGGTTCCCGAAGCCCAGCGCGACATGATGAAGCAGGGCATCGAGCAGTCGAAGAACGCCTGGAAGGGCATCTCCGACAAGACCGCCCTGGCCGCCCAGTGCAAGACCGCCATGGACCAGGCCAAGACCAGCTTCGGCGCCATGGGCTGCACGTTCTGATCCCACGCTGAGCCGGACCTCGGACGCCCCGCCCCCGCGGGGCGTTCGTATTTCTCGTACCGGTCATGAGGTCGTGAGAAAATGCCCGGATGCGCATTCCCACTTTCCTGCTCCCCATGACCCTGCTGCTGGCAGCCTGTTCCACCTCCGCGAACACCGCCAGCGTGCCCTCCTCCGCCGACCACCTGCGGCTGGCCACGTACAACACCTCGCTGTACTCCGACGAGGAAGGTGGCCTGATCCGCGAACTGCAGGGCGACAGCGCCCATGCACGCAAGATCGCCGCGGTGCTGCAACAGGCGCGCCCGGACCTGGTGCTGCTCAACGAGTTCGACTTCGACCCGGCCCACCGGGCCGCCGAGCTGTTCCAGCAGCGCTACCTCGAAGTGGCCCAGCCCGGTGGCGGCGAACCGCTGCACTACCCCTACCGCTACCTGGCACCGGTCAACACCGGCGTGCCCAGCGGCCTGGACCTGGACAACAACGGCAGCGTCGGCGGCACCGGCCGCGAGCGTGGCAACGATGCGTGGGGCTACGGCCTGCACCCGGGCCAGTACGGCATGCTGGTGCTGTCCCGCTACCCCATCGACGAGAAGCACGTACGCAGCTTCCAGCTGCTGAAGTGGAGCGCCATGCCCGGCGCGCTGCGCCCGATCGAGCCAGGCACCGGCAAATCGTTCTGGCCCGATGCGGTGTGGTCACAGCTGCGCCTGTCGTCCAAATCGCACTGGGACGTTCCGGTGGAAACCCCGCTGGGCACCGTGCACGTGCTGGCCTCCCACCCCACCCCGCCGGTGTTCGATGGCAAGGAGAAGCGCAACGCCGCGCGCAACCATGACGAGCTGCGGCTGTGGAAGGACTATCTCGATGGCGGCAACGACGCCTGGCTGTGCGACGACCAGGGCCGCTGCGGCGGGCTGGCCGCCGATGCGCGGTTCGTGATCGTCGGCGACATGAACAACGACCCGGTCGATGGCGACGGCCGCCACGACGCCATCCTCGAACTGCTCGAGCATCCGCGCGTGCTGCGCTACCCCACGCCGAGCAGCGAGGGCGCGCGCGAGACCAGCCTGGCCTATGCCGAAAAGGGCCTGGTCCGACGCGGCGCACCGCAGCACGCCACCGGTGATTTCGGCCCGCGCTCGGGCACGATGCGCCTGGACTACGTGCTGCCATCCACGGGTTTCAGCTACATCGGCAGCGGCGTGTTCTGGCCGGCCAACGCTAGCCCCGAGGCGAAGATCGCCGACGGCAGCGACCACCATCTGGTCTGGGTGGACGTGCGCTGAGGGCTTACGGAAAACGCCGGCGGAAGCCGGCGTTTTTTTGTTGCGGCAAGACCAACGGCTTACCCCTCCCCCGTCCTACCCTTGGCTGCGCCATAGGGAGGCGGCGGTTCTGCGCAGCGCTTCAGGCTGCAACGAGCCCTGCTTTTGCTCCTCCCTTTGGCACCGCCAAGGGGAGGGTTCGGGAGGGAGCTCCAAAAACGCGCTCAGCTCAGCGCAGCTCAATCCCGATCGCAGCCGCCGCATCGCGCGCGATCGCACGCGCCTGGTCCACGTCGGCCGCGCGTGCCAGGGTGACGCCGACGCGGCGCTGGCCCTGCACCATCGGCTTGCCGAACAGGCGCAGCGCCGAATCCGGGTGCAGCAGCGCTTCGGCCACGTTGCTGAAGAACGGCACGCCGTTGCCCTGCGCCAGCATCGCGCACGAGGCCGATGCGCCGTGGTGACGGATCACCGGGATCGGCAGGCCCAGGATCGCGCGGGCATGCAGCGCAAACTCACTCAGCTCCTGCGATACCAGCGTGACCAGGCCGGTGTCGTGCGGACGCGGCGAGACCTCGCTGAACCAGACATCGTCGCCCTTCACGAACAGCTCCACGCCGAACAGGCCCCAGCCACCGAGGTCGTCGGTGATGGCGCGGGCAATCTGCTGCGCGCGCTCCAGCGCCTTGGGCGACATCGCCTGCGGCTGCCAGCTTTCGCGGTAGTCACCGTCGCGCTGCAAGTGCCCGACCGGACCGCAGAACGACGTGCCGCCGGCATGCCGCACGGTCAGCAGGGTGATCTCGTACTCGAAGTCGATGAAGCCCTCGACGATGCAGCGACCGGCACCGGCGCGGCCGCCGGTCTGCGCGTAGTCCCACGCCGGGCCGATGTCGGCCTCGCTGCGCAACGTGCTCTGGCCCTTGCCCGAGGACGACATCACCGGCTTGACCACGCACGGCAGGCCGATCGCGGCCACCGCATCGCGGTATTCGGCCTCGGTATCGACGAAACGGTACGGCGAGGTCGGCAGGCCCAGCGCCTCGGCTGCCAGCCGGCGGATGCCCTCGCGGTCCATGGTCAGGCGCGCGGCGCGGGCGGTCGGGATCACCCGCAGGCCCTGTTCGGCTTCCAGCTGCACCAGGGTTTCGGTGTGGATGGCCTCGATCTCCGGCACGACCAGATGCGGCTGCTCCTGGGCAATCACGGCCTTCAGCGCCGCCGGGTCGAGCATGTCCAGCACGTGGCTGCGGTGCGCCACCTGCATGGCCGGCGCGTCGGCATAACGGTCGGCGGCAATCACTTCCACCCCGAAGCGCTGCAGCTCGATGGCGACTTCCTTGCCCAGCTCACCGGAGCCGAGCAGCAGGACACGGGTGGCGGAGGGCGACAGCGGGGTACCGAGCGTGGTCATCAGGCGATTCCGGGGGCAGGACCAAAAGGGATGCACATTCTAGGCAAGCCGGCCCTTGGGCGGGGGCCGCGCGCGCCGCACCGCCAGGCGGCCGGCGGCACGGGGTTCCGTCCACCACCCCGCTTCCGGGTGCCAATCCCGGCCGTCCGCGGGGCACTTGCTAATTGATATCAATTTGATATCTTCACACTCAACCACCACGGAAGACGTGCCATGAAAGAGAAGCCTCTCAGTTCGCTGTCCGGTATCCCCACCCTGCTTGGCACCCTCGCCCTGATGCTGGCGGGCACGGTCGCCATCATCTTCGCCGTGGTCCTGACCAAATCCGGCCTGGGCGGCGGCGGGTTGATGGTGCTTGCCGGCATCGTGCTGGTGACCGTCGGCATCTTCCTCAGCTGCGGCCTGTATATGGTCCAGCCCAACCAGGCCGCGGTGCTCAGCCTGTTCGGCAAGTACGTCGGCACGGTCAAGGACAACGGCCTGCGCTGGAACAACCCCTTCCTGACCAAGCGCAAGGTCAGCCAGCGCGTGCGCAACTTCGAGAGCGGCAAGCTCAAGGTCAACGAGCTGGACGGCTCGCCCATCGAGATCGCCGCGGTCATCGTCTGGCAGGTGGTCGATGCCTCCGAAGCGGTCTACAACGTCGATGACTACGAGAGCTTCGTGCACATCCAGTCCGAGTCGGCGCTGCGCGCGATGGCCACCAGCTACCCCTACGACCAGCACACCGACGGGCAGCTGGCCCTGCGCAGCCATGCCAGCGAGATCTCCCAGCACCTGAAGGACGAGTTGGCCGAACGCCTGGCCGATGCCGGCGTGCAGGTGCTCGATGCCCGCATCAGCCACCTGGCCTACGCGCCGGAAATCGCCCAGGCCATGCTGCAGCGCCAGCAGGCCAGCGCGGTGATCGCCGCACGCACGCAGATCGTGGCCGGGGCCGTCGGCATGGTCGAGATGGCCCTGGTCGAACTGCAGAAGAACGCCGTGGTCGAGCTGGACGAGGAGCGCAAGGCGCACATGGTCAGCAACCTGCTCACCGTGTTGTGCTCGGACCGCGGCACCCAGCCGATCGTCAATGCCGGCTCGCTGTACTGAGGATCTCCCGTTGAATGCCCTTGCCCCCCTGATCATCGCCGCCACCGGCATCCCCGCCCTGTGCTTCGCCGCCTGGAGCGGCCGCCCCGGCACCGCGCATGCGCGCGGACTGGGGCTGCGCTGGGCATTGATCGCGCTGTGCCTGTTCGTCGGCGCGATTGGCGTGTACTTGGCCGGCGACAACCGCAACATCGCCTACGGCGTGGTGATCGCGCTGGTGATCGCGGTCAACGCGCTGGGCATCTCGCTGGTGGTGCACCTGCGCCGCGAGCGCAACGGAGTCCCCCGCAAGTGAGTGAGAAGAAGGCCTACCCGCTGCGCATCAACGCCGACGTACTGGCGGCGGCCCAGCGCTGGGCCGACGACGAGCTGCGCAGCCTCAACGCGCAGATCGAGTACGTGATCCGCGACGCCCTGCGCAAGGCCGGGCGTCTTCCCAGACCCGACGCTGACACGAAACAGGAAGACCCATGAGCAAGCAATGGAAGTACCTCGTCGTTGAAGTGAAGACCGGCCTGATGGGCGGCTTCAGGCATGAAGCACTGCAGGAAGAACTGGACAAGCAGGGCCGGCTCGGCTGGGAACTGGTCAACGTCGTGCACGCCACGCCGACGATTTCCTCGCCCACGCTTGTGTTCAAGAAGGAGCAATGATGAACACCGTGACGGCCTGGATTGCCGCGGCGATGCTCACCCTGTCCGGCAGTGCGTTCGCGGCGGAGCCGGAAGCATTGGCCACGCGCCTGCTCGACCAGCTCGACGCCGGCCAGTACGCCCAGGCCGAGGCCATGTTCTCGGCACAGATGAAGGCTGCGGTCCCGGCTGACAAGCTCCGTGCGGTCTGGGAGTCGCTGCCGGCGCAGATGGGGGCCGCCACCGGCCGGGGCGATGCACGCACCAGCGAAGCCGACGGCGCGCGCATCGTGGTCATCCCGTTGCAGTACGCCAACGGCGCATTGCAGGCACGGGTCGCCCTGGACAGCGATGACCGGATCAGCGGTTTCCTGGTCCAGCCGGCCGGCCCGCCAGCGGCCGCCGCGCCGGCCGCCGATGCGGCCTTCATCGAGCAGGACTTCCAGGTGCCTGCCAGTGCAGCGGGCAAGGCCGCCCTGCCCGGCACGCTGGCCCTGCCCAAGGGCAAGGGCCCGTTCCCGGCGCTGGTGCTGGTGCATGGTTCCGGCCCGCAGGACCGCGACGAAACCATCGGTTCCAATCGCCCGTTCCTGGACATCGCGCGCGGCCTGGCCGCACAGGGCATCGCAGTGCTGCGTTACGAGAAGCGCACCCATGCACGCCCACAGGAGTTCCAGGGCGCCTTCACCGTCGATGACGAAACCACCAACGATGCCGCTGCCGCGGTGCAGGCCCTGGCGGCCACGCCCGGCATCGATCCGCAACAGGTCTATCTGCTCGGCCACAGCCAGGGCGGCCTGCTCGCCGGCCGGATCGCCCGGGCCACCGACGGCAAGCTGGCCGGGCTGATCCTGCTGGCCGCACCGGTGCGGCCGATCCTGGACATCCTGGCCGAGCAGAACCGCTACCTGGCCAACCTCGACGGCAGTGTCAGCACCGATGAGCAGGCGCAGCTGGACGCACTGGACGCCGCCATCGCCCAGGTACGGCGTGATCCCGACGCCACGCTGATGAACCTGCCCGGGCGCTTCTGGCAGCAGCTGGAACAGGTCGACCCGGTCGCCGATGTCCGCGCTAGCGGCCTGCCGGTGCTGCTGTTGCAGGGTGGGCAGGACTTCCAGGTGGTCGATGCCGAGTGGCAGTTGTGGCGCAAGGGCCTGCAGGGCGAACGCTATCGGTTCCATCACTACCCCGCGCTCAATCACCTGGCCATCCGTGCCAGCGGCAAGCCGGCCCTGCAGGACTACCAGCAGCCCGGTCACGTCGATGCCGGCCTGATCAACGACATCGCCCGGTGGATCCACACCCGATGATCCCCCCGGCCCATGCCGCCGCCCACCCGATCCCGCTGGCCGCAGCGGGCCGCGGCGCGCTGTGGTGGCTGTGGGGGCCGATCCTGCTGGCCATCAGCCTCGAGCCGCTGCTCCGCCTGTTTGCCGGCAAATCCCCGGTCACCACCGCTTTCACCTCGTGGGGACCACTGGTGGTGCTGCCACTGCTGGCGCTTGCACTGAGCCTGCTCTACCGGCGTCGCTCGATCACGCTCGACGGCGGGCAACTGGACATCGTCAGCACGCTGTACCGCAAGCGCGTGGCGCTGAGCGAGTTGCGCCTGGACCGTGCACGCGCGGTCCGCTTCGACGAGTATCCCGACTTCAAGCCTGCATCCAAGGCCAATGGCTTCCAGTTCCCCGGCTTCCGCTCGGGCCACTTCCGCATGCCCGATGGCGGCAAGGCGTTTTGCCTGATCACCGACAACCAACGCGTGCTGGTGTTGCCACTGCGCGATGGTTCGGTCGTGCTGGTCAGTCCCGAGCAGCCCCGGCAGCTGCTCGATGAACTCCGCCGGCTGGCCGAGCGGCGTGTGCGCCCCTAAGCTGGGCGGATGCGCAACGCCCCCCATCTCCTGATCAACACCCCGGATATCGAAATCTGGCCCGGCGGGTTGCTGCACGCACGCAGCAACCACGATGCACGCCTGCTGGCGCGGGCCAGCCATGTCCTGCGCCGCAAGCAGGACGGGCGCTACCTCGCCGCGCAGCTTGCTGGCGGGCTGATGCCCCTGCTCCCCCGCCTGGCCGATGCCGCCGGCATCAACGAAGCCCTGGCCGCGCTGGAAACCCGCCTCACGCAACCGGCGCGCATCCCACCACCGCCGGGCACGCTTCCGCTGGACCGCCTGCAGCAGCGCCTGGACCAGCTCGGCCTGGATGAGGCCCGCTATGCCGAACGCACCGGCCTGGCACTGGTGGCCGAACCTGCACACCTGGCATTGGCCGGCTTCGACCGCTACCGCCGCCCCCTGTGGCTCACCCGTGCCGCGGCGCGCGCGTGGCAGCGCATGCAGCAGGCCGCCGCGGCCGACGGCATCGCCCTGGAGGCGATTTCCGGGTACCGCAGCCACGCCTACCAGCTGGGCATCTTCGAGCGGAAGCAGGCGCGCGGGCTGCCGGTGGAACAGATCCTCACCGTCAATGCCGCACCGGGCTACAGCGAACACCACGGCGGCAACGCGCTGGACATCAGCAGCCCCGGCGAGCCGGCCGCCGAGGAATCCTTCGAGCACACGGCCGCGTTCGCATGGTTGCAGCAACACGCCGCCACGTTCGGCTTCCACATGAGCTATCCCCGCGACAATCCGCACGGCATCGTCTACGAGCCGTGGCATTGGTGCCTTGCCAGCCGTGACGACGCACCGAACTGATCCGCGCCGCCGCGCGGTGCTGCAGGGCACGCTGTCGGCAGGCCTGCTTGGCGGCCTGACGGCGTGCCGTCGCGACGCCGGGCAGCCGCAGGCGAGCGATGTGGCGCAACTGGACCAGACCCGGATCGCCGGCACGCTGCACCCCACCGGCAGTGCCGGCATTGCCGCCGCACTGCGCCGTTGGCCCGGCGCGGTCTGCATCGCAGGCGGCCGCTACAGCATGGGCGGGCAGACCCGCGAACCCGACGCGCTGCAGCTGGACATGACCACGATGAACCGCCTGGTCTGGCTGGACACCGCCCACCGGCGGGTGCGCGTGCAGGCCGGCATGCGCTGGCGAGAACTGCAGGCGTTGATCGACCCGCACGACCTGTCGGTCAAGGTCATGCAGAGCTACAGCAACTTCTCCATCGGCGGATCGGTCTCGGTCAACTGCCATGGCCGCTACATCGGCAATGGTGCGTTGGCTGGTACGGTGCGCGCCCTGCAACTGGTCACCGCGGCCGGTGAAACGCTGGAACTCTCGCGCATGCGGCAGCCGGAGCTGTTCGCCGCGGTGATCGGCGGGTACGGCGGGCTCGGCGTGATCACCGAGGTCGAACTCGACCTGGCCGACAATGAAGTGATCGCGCGCAAGGTCGAGCAGGTTGCACTGGCCGACTATCCGGACTGGTTCCAGGCGCAGGTGCTCGGCCGGGACGACGTGGTGCTGCACAACGCCGACCTGATCCCGCCGGACTTCGACAGGCCCCTGGCGATCAGCTGGCGCCGCAGCCATGCGCCGCTGACCGACCCGCTGCGGCTGATGCCCGGCCAATCCAGCTACCCCAAGCAGCAGAACATGATCTGGGCCGCCTCCGAGTTGCCGGGAGGCGACCAGTTGCGCGACGTCTACCAGACCCGGCAGTTGCTGACCCAGCCACGCGTGATCCGGCGCAACCTGGAGGCCAGCCTGGACGCGACCGCGCTGGAACCCCGCACGCGGCGCATGTCGTCCTATCTGCTGCAGGAGTACTTCGTCCCGATGTCGGCCTTCGTATCGTTCGCACGGGCGATGGCGCGCATCCTGCGCGAGGGCGAGGCCAATGCGCTGAACATCTCGGTCCGGCACGCACCGGCGGACACCACCTCGCTGATGCGCTGGGCGCGCGAGGACGTGTTCTGCTTCGTGCTGTACCACAAGCAGCGCAACTGGAATGCGGCCGAGCAGAACACCCGTCGCTGGACCCGGCAGCTGATCGCCGCCACGCTGGCACATGGCGGTTGTTACTACCTGCCCTATCGCCTGCATGCCACGCTGGCGCAGTTCCGCAGCGCTTACCCGCAGGCGCCCCGCTTCGCCGCGATCAAGCGCCAGGTGGATCCGGACAACCGCTTCCGCAACCTGCTATGGGACCGCTATCTGCCGCACGGCTGATCCCCGCGGGAGCGGCCGCCACGAACGACGGAACTGCGCCGGGCGAGGCAACTGCCCGGCGGCAGTGAAGCGGCGCGAGTCACGCCGTGAATCCTGACCGGGACCGGGAGCCTGCCCACTTCGCGGCCGAAGCCGCGCCTACCGGCAGCGCTCAATCCTGAGAGCGGTTGGTGGCCGGCTTCGGATCAGCGCTGAAGTCCGCGATCCGCCACAGGTACAGGCTGGCGTAGGTGCGGTACGGCCCCCAGCGCTCACCCCGTTCGGCCAGCGCCTTGGGCGTCGGCATCGCCCCAGCCTTGTCCACGCGCTGTGCGCCCTTGCGGATGCCCAGGTCATCGATCGGCAGGATGTCCGGCCGGCCCAACCGGAACATCAGCATCATCTCCACCGTCCAGCGCCCGATGCCGCGCACCGGCACCAGGGCGCGGATGATGTCCTCATGGTCCATCGTCGACATCTGCCGCAACGTCGGCAGTTCGCCGGCGGCCTCGCGCCGGGCCAGGTCACGCAGCGCCAGCGACTTGTTGCCGGACACGCCGCACACGCGCAGCCCGGCATCATCGATCAACGACAAGGTATCGGCATGCAGGCGCCGGCTGCCGATGGCCGCCTCCACCCGGCCCACGATCGTCGAGGCCGCCTTGCCGCTGAGCTGCTGGAACAGGATCGCGCGCGCCAGCGCATCGACCGGGTCGAACGATCGCTTCCAGCCATCCGGCGCCGGCAACGGCCCCAGCCGGCGGATCCAGCCGGCCAGCTTCCGATCACTGCGCTGCAGGTGCGCCAGCGCCTGATCGACATCGAAACCACGCGCATGACGCGGCATGGGGTCAGCGCTTCAGCGCACTGAGCGCCAGCAGCACCCAGCCCGCCATCAGGGTCGTGCCGCCGGCCGGTGCGAGCGTGGTCGGCCACTGCGCCAGCACGTTGCCGGCCAGGCTGCCGGAGAACAGCAGCGTCCCCAGCAGCAGCACATACAGCGCGACCCGCGCGAGACCGTTCAACGACGACCCGCCCAGCACCGCCAGCACCGCGCCATGGCCCAACGCATACAGCGCGGCGGTGTTCAGGTGTGACTGCGCCAACGGCTCGCTCACGCCGTGCGAGGCATAGGCCGACAGCCCGATCGCCACGGCCGCCAGCAAGCCGCCACAGAACGCCAGGAAAGAAGGTTTACGCGAACGTCGTTCCTGTCCAAGCATGTGCCTGCTCCCGTCTGCGGGCCGGCCGGGCCGGCCAAAAAAAACGCGCCGCAGGGAGCGGCGCGTTTTCGTGTATCACTTCACCAGCAACATCCGGCCGCTTACTTGACGGCCCAGTAGATGTCGTAGGTGCCGTCGGTGGTGAACGCCTTGTCCACGCCACCCTTCCACGACTCGTACGGACGATCCACCACTTCGTTGCCCATGGTGGTTGCCCAGGCACGCAGCGCGTTGCGGGCGACATCCAGGCCAGCCATGTGGCCGGTGTAGGCAGCGGTGGCAGCACGGTGCGGCGTGGTGTGCACGTAGGTGACCGGGTTGCCGGACGGGATCTTGACGGTCAGTGCATCACCGGAAGCGGCAACCGGAGCGGCAGCTTCGCCGTCCTTCTTGTCCTTGTCGCCGGCGGCAGCCGGAGCAGCACTGCCCTTGCGGACCGGCAGGACCACGTCGAAGGCGTACTTCTCGGCACCGAAGTCGGTGGTCACGATGCGCACCGGACCGGCGGCGACCAGGCCGTTGGCATCCATCGCACGCTTGATCCACTCCATGTTGTCGTTGATCGACTGCTTGATGGAGTCGTTGTTGCGGTCGATGTTGCCGGCGTTGACGACCAGCAGGTTCTCGGCCGGCAGCTCGACGACCTTCAGATCGGTCAGCGGCGCTTCGGCAGCGGCGTAGTCAACGTTCGGCACCGAGGCCAGCATGTTGGCCATGCGCGACAGGCCCAGCTTCAGGTCGTCGCCGACGTGGCGGCTGACGTACAGGCCGGCGTAACGGCCGAACAGGTCGAAGCCGTACTTGACCGAGTAGTCCTGGGTGATCTTGACGTTGCGATCGTTCTTGCCGGTCGGCTCCAGGGTGAACGTGGTCACCTTGTCCGTGCCGCGGGTCACGTCGTCGATGGCGATCACGACGCGCTTGTTCTTCTCGCTTTCCTTGATCTCCCAGCTGCCCTGGCCCAGGGCGTCATTCTTGGAGGAGTACTCCATGCGGGCACCGACGCCAGCATCCGGGCCGCTGTACTTCAGCTCGACCGCCTTGTCGCGCAGCACCAGCGGGTTCCAGTCCTTGAAGCGGCGCAGGCTGTTGACCGTGTCATACACGATCGTCATCTTGCGGTTGGTTTCGATGCTTTCGGAAATGTGGCGCTCACCCGGCAGACACACGCCGATGATGACAAACAAGCCAGCCACGATCCCCAAGGCAATCAGGAACTCGATAATACGGGTCATTCAGGAGTCTCCGGGGCCGATCCCACGGCCGGGTTGATTGAAGCGAAGCCCCCATCCTATCAGGCTTTTCGCACGATGTTGATTACAAATGGCGTACCGGTTTCCATCCCCGGATGGCGGCGTCAGATCGACAGACCGCAGGGTAGCGCATCAACCGCCAAGCAGATGTGCCTTCATGCATTCGTCAAGGCCATGTGATGACCCTGAGCCGCCCATTCTCACTCCAGTGGCACCGCCGGCACCAGTACCCCACGCGTATTCATCCAACTCTCCCACCGCTCAGACCAGCTGCAGCTCGAAGGCCTTGAGCACGGCACGGGTGCGGTCGCGCACGCCGAGCTTGGACAGGATGTTGGAAACGTGGTTCTTGATGGTGCCCTCGGCCACGCCCAATGAGTTGGCGATCTCCTTGTTGGAGAAGCCGCTGGCCATCAGCCGCAGGATCTCGGTCTCGCGGTCGGTCAGCGGGTCCGGGCGGTCCAGGCTGACGAACTCGTTGCGCATGTGCTCCAGCCCGGACAGCAGCCGCTGGGTCACCGCCGGCTGCACCAGCGAGCCGCCCTCGGACACGGTGCGGATCGCACCGACCAGCTGCTCCAGGGTGACGTCCTTGAGCAGGTAGCCCTTGGCCCCGGCCTTGAGCCCGGCCAGCACCAGTTGGTCGTCGTCGAAGGTGGTCAGGATGATCGACGGCGGCAGCTGGCCCAACCGGCTCAGGGTCTGCAACGCCTCCAGCCCGGACATCACCGGCATGCGCATGTCCATCAGCACCACGTCCGGCTTCACGGTCGGGATCATCTCCACCGCCTGCCGGCCGTCGGTGGCCTCGGCCACCACTTCGATGCCGTCGTCCAGCGCCAACAACGAACGGATGCCCTGCCGTACCAGGGTTTGGTCGTCCACCAGGCAGACACGGATCATCAGTTCACTCCTTGTGGCCCCGAGGCCAACATCATATGGGTAGTCACCGGCAGGCTGGCGCGAAGGCGGAAGCCCTCCCCCTTGCGTGCCGACACATCGAGGCTGCCCTGGTACTGGGCCAGCCGCTCACGCATGCCGCGCAGGCCATTTCCCGGCAGGATCTCGTCAACTTCACCGCCAATGCCGTCATCATGGGCATCAATGACGATCTCACCCCCTTCCCGCTCGACCTGGATCCAGAGGTTGCGGGCGCCGGCATGACGCACCGCATTGGTGATGATTTCCTGGGTGCAGCGCAGCAGCACATGGGCGCGCTCGGGGTCCTCGACGTTCAGCGGGTCGTCCATCTGCAGATGGATGTCCAGCGACGGCACCCGCTCGGTCAGCGGCCGCAGCGCCGCGGCCAGGTCGATGGCCCCGCTTTCGCGCAGCTGGCTGACTGCCTCGCGCACGTCGGTGAGCAGCAGCTTGGCCAGCGTGTGCGCCTGCCGGACATGCTCCTGGGCCTGGCCCTCGGTGATGTGGCCGGCCACTTCCAGGTTCAGGCTCAACGCCGTCAGGTGGTGCCCGAGCAGGTCATGCAGCTCGCGGGAAATGCGGGTGCGCTCGTTGACCCGGGCGCTTTCGGCCAGCAGCAGGCGCGTGGCGCGCAGTTCGGCGTTGAGCCGGCGCTGCTCCTCGCGGGCCAGCGTCTGCTGGCGGGCGACCAGGCTGGTGACGAACACGAACATCGAGAAACCGCCGTACAGCAGCGACTGCAACAGCGCCTCGAACAGCGGCAGGCCGATGATCAGGCTGTAGACCGGCAGCACCGCCAGCTGGCTGACCACCAGCCACAGCACGCCCACCCATTTGCTCAGCAGCCACGGGATCACCCCCGCCGCCACCATCATCAGGATGCTGCCCAGCCCGGTGCCGGAGATGTAGCTGACCACCAGCGCCGAGATGGTCAGCAGCAGCAGGGCCAGCCGGTCGTACCAGCCGGTATGCCCGGCGGCATTGAGCCCCCGGGTCAGCCAGAAGTAGCAGCCACCGAAGGACAGGTAGGCGATGAACAGCCAGGCGGCCTCGTTGGCGCCCGGCTGCATCATCCCTTCTTCGGGCGCGTACTGCGTATAGATCAGCGGCAGGCTGACCAGGGCCCAGGTGAACAGGCCGGCCAGGCGGAGGACGCGGGTATGGCTGAGGTATCCCAACATGCGTGCATGGTAAGGATTGCAGGGCCTGTGCGCTCTCCCACGGAAGTCATGCCCGCCAACGGCATGGGGCTGCTCGCCGCCCCTGCGCCAGCCATGCGATAATCGCGGCAAAGCCCGCAGGGCCGACGACCGTTTCACCCCCACGGAGTCACAATGTCGATTGTCATCCGCGACGTGCGCGAGCACGAGCTTGATTCCGTTCTGGCACTGAACAATAACGCTGGCTTGGCGATCCTCCCGCTGGATGCGGCCAAGGTCCGTCGCTTCTACGAGACGGCCGAGTATTTCCGCATCGCCGAGCGCGACGGCAACATGGCCGGCTTCCTGGTCGGCTATGGCAGCCACGCCGAGCACGACAGCTGCAACTTCGCCTGGTTCCAGAAGCGTTACCCCAGCTTCTTCTACATTGACCGCATCGTGGTGGCCAGCCGCCGCCGCGGTGGCGGCGTGGGCCGGGCGTTCTACGCCGACGCCCAGAGCTACGCCGAGCTGCGCTATCCGCAGATGGCCTGCGAGGTGTTCCTCGACCATGGCGCCGATGCCGCGCTGCTGTTCCATGGCAGCTTCGGCTTCCGCGAGGTCGGCCAGAACACCATGCCGGACGTGGACGTGCGGGCCAGCATGCTGCTCAAGGACCTGTGCAGCTACGAATGGGTGAAGGAAACCTATGGCGACAACCTGCCCGACGTTCCTTGGGTGGGCAACACACGCCGGCCGCTGCAGCAGCGTCCGACGGGAACCTGAACATGGCAGTGAATTTGGATTACGAACAGGCAGGTGAACTGAAAATCGGGCAGGTCGGCATCGCCAACCTGCGTATCCGCACCCTCGATGTGGCGCGACTGACCCAGGAAATGCACGAGCGCGTGGCGCGTGCGCCGAAGCTGTTCGGCCGTGCCGCGGTGATCCTGGACTTCGGCGGGCTGATCCAGCTCCCCGACCTGGCCACGGCCCAGGCACTGCTCGCCGGCCTGCGCGAGGCCGGCGTACTGCCGGTCGCCCTCGCCTACGGCACCCAGGAAACCGAGCGCCTGGCCGAGCAGCTGGGCCTGCCGCTGCTGGCCAAGTTCCGCGCCCAGTACGAACGGGCCGATGCCGAACCGGCAGCGCGCCCGCGCGCACCGGAACCGGCACCCGCCCCGGCACCGGCGCCCCCCGCGCCTCCGGCCGCTTCGCCGCAGCCGGGCCGCATGCAATTGACCAACGTCCGCTCCGGCCAACAGCTGTACGCGGAGAACTGCGACCTGACCGTACTCTCAACGGTGGGTGCCGGCGCCGAGGTCATTGCCGATGGCAGCATCCATATCTACGGTACCCTGCGTGGCCGTGCCCTGGCTGGCGCGCAAGGCAATGAAGCGGCTCGCATCTTCTGCCGCGACTTCCATGCTGAACTCGTTGCCATTGCAGGACGCTACAAGGTGCTGGACGATATTCCGGACAATCTGCGTGGCAAGTCCGTGCAGGTTTGGCTGGAACAGGACCAGATCATGATCGCTGCGCTGGATTGACGCAGCCCACCCCGAATATTCAGGAGAAATCCTTTGGCTGAAATCATCGTTGTCACTTCCGGCAAAGGCGGCGTGGGCAAGACCACTTCCAGCGCCAGCATCGCGTCTGGCCTTGCACGCCGCGGCAAGAAGGTTGCCGTCATCGACTTCGACGTCGGCCTGCGCAACCTGGACCTGATCATGGGCTGCGAGCGCCGGGTGGTGTACGACTTCGTCAACGTCGTCCATGGCGAGGCCACGCTCAAGCAGGCCCTGATCAAGGACAAGCGTTTCGAGAACCTGTACGTGCTGGCTGCCTCGCAGACCCGCGACAAGGACGCGCTGAACAAGGAAGGCGTGGAGAAGGTCCTCAAGGACCTGGCCGCCGACGGCTTCGACTACATCATCTGCGACTCCCCGGCAGGCATCGAGAAGGGCGCGTTCCTGGCGATGTACTTCGCCGACCGCGCCGTGGTGGTGGTGAACCCGGAAGTGTCCTCGGTGCGCGACTCGGACCGCATCATCGGCCTGCTCGACTCCAAGACCGCCAAGGCCGAGACCGGCAACGGCGGCGTGCCGGCCTTCCTGCTGCTGACCCGCTACAGCCCGGTCCGCGTGGAAAGCGGCGAGATGCTCAGCATCACCGACGTGGAGGAAGTGCTGGGGCTGAAGGCCATCGGTGTGATCCCCGAATCCGGTGACGTGCTCAACGCCTCCAACAAGGGCGAACCGGTCATCCTGGACGCCGAATCGCCGGCCGGCCAGGCCTATGAAGACGCGGTGGGCCGCATCCTCGGCGAGGAGCGCCCGATGCGCTTCACGACGGTCGAGAAGAAGGGCTTCTTCAGCAAGCTGTTCGGAGGATAAGCATGGGACTGCTCGATTTCCTGAGGCAGAAAAAGAACACCGCCGAAACCGCGAAGAACCGCCTGCAGATCATCATCGCGCAGGAGCGCAGCACCCGCGGCGGCCCGGATTACCTGCCGCTGCTGCAGCGCGAGCTGCTGGAAGTGATCAAGAAGTACGTCAACATCGATGCCGACGCGGTCAAGGTGGACCTGGTCAAGGACGGCGCCAACGACGTGCTCGACATCTCCGTCGCACTGCCCGACGACAAGTGATACCCACCCGGCGGCCACGGCCGCCGGGCACCCCGTACCCGTGAACGAAACCCTTTCCCCCGAACCGACCGCCACGGTGATGTGCGTCGGCGACATCCAGTGGGACGACGCCGTCGCCCTGCTCGCCCGCCACGGGCTGCGCCTGAACCACGTCGCTGCCGGCGAGACCATCCCCGGCAGCTATTGGGGCGAGCCGGAGGCCGGCATCATCGCCAACGACGTGTACGTGCGCGATGACACGCCGATCCATTCGATGCTGCACGAGTCCTGCCACCTGATCGTGCTGCCGCCCGAGCGCCGCGCGCAGGTGCATACCGACGCCACCGATTCGGTGCCCGAGGAAGACGCCACCTGCTACCTGCAGATCGTGCTGGCCGGGCAGTTGCCCGGCGTGGGCAGCGCGCGGCTGATGGCCGACATGGACGCCTGGGGCTACACCTACCGGCTGGGATCGACGCAGGCCTGGTTCGAGCAGGATGCCGACGACGCCCGGCGCTGGCTGGTCGAACGCGCGCTGCTGCCGTCGTTGGAGGCGGCCGCGTCGTAGCAGCGCCCTCAGGCGCGAAGCCGGCCGTCTGCCCGCCCCTTCCCCGCGATCGCCGCCGGCCGCATTGACGCGGGCACGCCCCGCACCCTGCCGTGCCTTCCCGGCTTCGCGGCAGAGGCCGCGCCTATGCCGAGTCCAGCGGCAACGAACTGCCCATGTCCAGGGTGACGCGGGTGCCGCGCTCGGGTTGCGACTGGATGGTCAGCTCCCAGCCCAAGTGGTCGCACAGGCGTGCGATCAGGTCCATGCCGATGCCCGAGCCCGGGTTGCGCTCGCCCTTGGCCAGCCGCGCGTAGAGCTGGG
The DNA here is from genome assembly GCF_052871705.1 of Stenotrophomonas sp. LARHCG68. Classification (NCBI taxonomy): domain Bacteria; kingdom Pseudomonadati; phylum Pseudomonadota; class Gammaproteobacteria; order Lysobacterales; family Lysobacteraceae; genus Stenotrophomonas; species Stenotrophomonas sp. LARHCG68. The sequence continues at coordinate 211,880 of NZ_JBIXJV010000003.1, forward strand.
CGACCTCCTCCGGGCTCATGCCGTGACCGGGGTCCTCGATGGTCACCACCGCCTGCGCCGAAGCGCTTATCCGGATCACGCCGCGGTCGCTGTTCTCGATCGCATTGCGCAGCAGGTTGCCGATCGCCGCCTGCACCACGCCCATCGGCGCGATGATCCGGCAGGGCTCCGCGTGCAGCTGCATGTCCAGCTCCTTGCCGTGGGCCAGATGCCGGTGGTCCTCGATGATTTCCGGCAACAGCTGCTCCACCGCCAGCAACTCGCTCATCGCCGACAACCGCGCCGGGTCCCGCGCCAGCACCAGCAGCAACTGGATCAGCTGCTCCACGCCCTGCGCGGTACCACGCACCCGCTCCAGCTGCTGGCGCGCGCGCGGCGGCAGCTCCGGCTGTTCCAGCGCCAGTTCGGCCGCGCCGCTGATCACGGCCACCGGCGTGCGCAGCTCATGGCTGGCCGCGCTGATGAAGGCGCGCTCGCGCTCGACGAAGTGCTCGTTGCGCTGCAGGTAGTCGTTCAACGCACCGGCGATGACCTCCATCTCGGCCGAACCGCGCCGGTCCACCGCCACCCGCTGCCCGCGCTGTTCGGGCCGCAGCGCGGCGATGTTGCTTGCGAGCGCGGACAGGGGGCGCACCAGCCGTGCCACGCCCAGCCATGCCATCAACAGGGTCACGATGACCAACGCCACGCCAGCCAGCAGCGACCAGCGGGTGATGAAGTGCTCCAGCTCACCGAAGTCGGTGATGTCCAGCGCCAGGATCACCCGTCCGTAATCGGAGGTATCGCGCACCATCACCGCGGTCTGCTTGCCCAGGAACAGCGCACCGTCATGCAGGCCGGGATGCAGCGTGGCCATGCTTTCCGGGATGGGCGCGCCACCACGCTCGATGAACAGGTGCAGGGTGTCCGAATCCTGCCAGTGGTAGTTCTGGTCCACGCGCATGTGCGCCAGCACGCTGTCCAGTTCGGTGTTCAGCAGGGAACGCCAGACCGCATGCTCGGCGTGCTCGTGCACGTAGTTGGCGGCGCTGAACACCACCAGCGTGATCAACGCCAGGTAGATCCCCAACCAACCCAGCAGCTTGCGCCGCAGCGTGGCGCGCCGGCTCATGCAGCGGTTCCGGGCGACGGCGCCGACAACCGGTAGCCGACCCGCGGCAGGGTATGCAGCAGCTTCTGGGCGAACGGGCCATCCACCGCACGCCGCAGCTCATAGATATGGGAGCGCAGCATGTCGCCATCCGGCGGTTCCTCGCCCCACAGGGCGTACTCCAGCTGGTCGCGGGTGACCGCTGCCGGGCTGGCGCGCATCAGCACCTCCAGCAGCTTGCGGCAGGCCGGGTACAGGTGCAGCACCTGCCCGTCGCGCCGGGCCTCCAGCGACCCCAGGTCCAGCTGCAGGTCGTGGACCTCCAGCACCTTGCGCGGGTTGCGCCCCTTGATCCGCGCCAGCACCGCATCCAGCCGCACTTCCAGTTCGGGCAGGGCGAACGGCTTGGTCAGGTAGTCGTCCGCCCCGGCACGGAAGCCGGCGATCTTGTCCGGCAGCTCGTCGCGGGCGGTGAGCATGATCACCGGCACTTCGGAGCGGTGTTCCTCGCGCAGGCGGCGCAGCACTTCCGGCCCCTCCATGCGCGGCAGCATCCAGTCCAGCAGGATCGCGTCGTAGTCCTGGGTCGCGGCCAGGTGCAGGCCGGTCACCCCGTCCGGCGCCACGTCGAGCACGTGCCCGCGGGCCTCGAAGTAGTCGAACAGGTTGGCGATCAGGTTGCGATTGTCTTCCACGACCAGCAGCCGCATTGCGTTGGACCTCTCCGGTCCCGGCCAGGCCCGGGATCAATTCGGCGATCATCCTAGCGCCCCGGCCGTCGGAATGCCGTCGAAACGCGCGACAATTTCGACGCGCTTCCTACGTCGGGAGCGCCATCATCCATGCCGACCCCTCTGTGAGCCGCACGTGCGCCCGTCCAACCACCGCTCATCCTCCACCCGACTCTGGTTCGCCATCCTCATCGCGCTGGTGGTCGCCAGCCTGCTGGCCGGCCTGGGCATGCGCTCGCCGACCCCGCCGGACGAACCCCGCTTCGTGCTGGCGGCCCGGCACATGGTCGAGACCGGGCAATGGCTGCTGCCCCATCGCGGCAGCGAGCTGTATGCCGAGAAGCCGCCGACCTTCATGTGGATCCAGGCCGGCACCTACAAGCTGCTGGGCAGCTGGAACCTGTCCTTCCTGCTGCCGTCCCTGCTGGCGGCGCTGCTGACGCTCTGGCTCACCTGGGACATGGCACGCCGCCTGTGGAATCCCCGGGTAGCGCGCTACGCGGTGCTGGCGCTATTCGTCACCCTGCAGTTCGGCCTGATGGCCAAGCGCGCGCAGATCGACATGGTGCTGGTCGGCATGACCACGCTGGCGCTGTGGGGGCTGGTCCGGCACCTGCTGCTGGGGCCGAGCTGGGGCGCGCTGGCACTGGCGGCATTTGCCGCCGGGGTCGGCACCGTGACCAAGGGCGTGGGCTTCCTGCCGCTGTTGATGCTGGTCCCGTGGGTGATCTGGCGCTGGCGGCACCCGCAGGCGGCCGGCCCCGGCCGCAGCTGGAAGTGGTGGCTGCTGCTGCCGGCCTTCCTGGCCGGTACCGCCGTGTGGCTGGCGCCGCTGGGCATCGCGCTGCTGCAGAACCCCGACCCGGCCCTGCAGTCCTACGCGAAGGAACTGCTGTTCAAGCAGACCGGCACCCGCTATGCCAACGCCTGGCACCACCACCAGCCGTTCTGGTACTACCTGCAGGTGATGTTCACCCTGTGGGTGCCGGGCAGCGCGTTGTTCCCGTGGCTGGTGCCGGCGTGGTGGCGCCGCTGCCGCCGCGCCGACCCGCGCTACCTCCTGTTGCTGGGCTGGGCGCTGCTGGTGCTGGTGTTCTTCAGCGCCAGCCCTGGCAAGCGCGAGGTCTACATCCTGCCGATGCTGCCGGCGCTGGCGGTGGCCGCGGCCCCGCTGCTGCCCGGCCTGCTGCGTCGCACCGGCGTGCGCTGGGTGCTGATGCTGTACGCGCTGCTGCTGTCCCTGGCCACGCTGGTGGTCGGTTACGGTGCCGTGCATGGCGATGGCTGGGCGCAGCGCAATGCGGTCAAGCGGGCGATCGACCCGTGGGTGCTGCCGCAGGTGGGGTGGTGGCTGATCGGCTTTGCCGTGGCCACCCTGCTGGTCATCGCGGTACTGCGCCTGCGCCGGGCCGGGCTGGCCGTGGTCCTGACCACGGTGCTGCTGTGGTGCATGTATGGCCTGGGCGCGATGCCGGCGCTGGACCCGTACAGTTCCGCGTCGCGGGTGATGGACCAGGTACGTGAGCGGATCGGCCCCGATGCCGAACTGGGCATGGTGGCCTGGCGCGAGCAGAACCTGCTGCAGACCTGGCCGCAGGCCACCGACTTCGGCTTCAAGCGTCCGGTCGCCGGCCAATGGGAAGATGCAGCCCGCTGGGTGGCACAGGCACCGGAGCGCCGCTGGCTGTTCGTGCTGGACAAGGTGATGAGCCCCTGTGCCGACCGCAGCCAGGTGATCGACATCGGCAGCGCCAACCGCAACAACTGGCAATTGCTGCCCGGCACCGCGCTGCAGGCCGACTGCGTGGCGCGCACGCACGGCGTGGTCGACGATGCCGACGCGGCACTCCAGGACGACGGCGACTGAGCCGTCGTGGGCAACGCGCCGGGCCCGTGGACCGGCGCTGAACCTCCCACATATTTACGACATTGCTCCGACCCGTCTCCGACAGAAGGGGGCACAGCATGCGCCCATCAACCCCTGATGGTGCGCCTGTTCCATGCCCCCCTTCGCTTCTGCCCGCCCGTGGCGCCCGGCGCTGCCGGGAGCCCGCCTGGAGTTCGCCACCCGGGCCCTGTTGATCCCCGCCGCGGTGCTGCTGCTTGCCAGCGTCGTGTTGATGGCCGGCAGCGGCGACCAATGGCTGGCTGACCAGCTGTATCGCTGGCAGGGCAGCCACTGGGCACTGAAGGACGCCTGGTGGAGCAGCCACCTGGTCCACAAGGGCGGCCGCAACCTGAGCTTCCTCGCCGCCGCACTGGTCATGCTGGCCCTGCTGCGCACCTGGTTCAACGCGTCATGGCGGCCACTGCGTCGCCCGCTGTCCTACCTGCTGATGGCGGTGGCCCTGTCCAGTGGACTGGTGTCCCTGCTCAAGAGCTGGACCCACATGGACTGCCCATGGGACCTGGAACGCTACGGCGGACTGCGCCCCTTCATCGGCCTGTTCGAGTCGCGCCCGGTCTCACTGGGCCATGCGGCCTGCTTCCCGGCCGGTCACGCCAGCGCCGGCTACGCCTGGCTGGCGATCTACTTCTTCATGCTGCAGGTCCGCCCGCAATGGCGCTGGCCGGCAACCCTCTCCGTGCTGGCGGTCGGCCTGGTGTTCGGCATCACCCAGCAGCTGCGCGGCGCGCACTTCCTGTCCCATGACCTGTGGTCGCTGGCGATCAGCTGGACCGTGGCCGTTGGCCTGTACCTGGTCATGTTCGAGCCCTCCCCGTCCACCGCAACCGCAACCCTGCCAAAGGCACCGGGAGAGCACGCATGAGCACCACCCTGCCCCGCCCCGGTGCTTCCCGCCTGTCCTGGAGCGCGCTGCGCGACTGGCGCCCGGAGATCAGCAGCGAAGCCTTGATCCTGCTGTCCAGCATCTTCTTCGCCGTGCTGTGCAATGGCCTGTTCTGGCGCAACGCCATGGCCACCAACCCGGGCAACGGCCTGTTCGCGTTGTCCCTGTTCACCCTGCTGGTCGGCGTGCACGCATTGCTGTTCGGGCTGCTGGTGTGGCGCTGGAACGCCAAGGTGCTGCTGAGCGTGCTGTTCATCACCACCGCGTTTGCGGTGCACTACATGAGCAGCTTCAACGTGTACCTGGACGCGGACATGCTGCGCAACGTGCTTGCCACCGACCACAAGGAATCCGGCGAGCTGATGACCGCGGCCTTGATCCTGCCCTTGCTCGGCTACGGCGTGCTGCCCACCGCTCTGCTGTGGCGGCTGCGCATCCGCAGGCGCAGCGTCGGCCGCACCTTCCTGTGGCGTGGCGTGTTCCTGCTGGGCGTGGTGCTGGTCACCGCCGCCGGTGCGATGGCGTCCTTCCAGAACATCTCCTCGCTGATGCGCAACCACCGCGAAGTGCGCTACCTGGCCACGCCGGTGAACTATCTGATCGCGCTGAAGCAGAACCTGTCCAGTGCCAGCCCGATCAAGCACCAACCGAAGCAACCGATCGGCACCGATGCCCAGGCCACGCCGCGCGCGGCGGGCAGCAAGCCCCGCCTGCTGGTACTGGTGGTCGGTGAAACCGTGCGTGCCCAGAACTGGGGCCTGAACGGCTACGCCCGCCAGACCACGCCGGAACTGGCGCAGACCGGCGCGATCAACTTCCCCGACATGCATGCCTGCGGCAGCAGCACCGAAGTCTCGCTGCCCTGCATGTTCTCGCCCTACGGCCGCCACGACTACGACGAGAAGGCCATCCGCAACCACCAGTCGTTGCTGCACGTACTCGAGCATGCCGGCATCAGCACCCTGTGGCGCGACAACCAGTCCGGCTGCAAGGGCGTATGCGATGGCCTGCAGATCGAACGGCTGGACGATGCCACCCTGCCCGGCCTGTGCGCCAACGGCCGCTGCATGGACGAGATCCTGATCAACGACCTGGCCGCGCAGGTCCGCGCCAAGCCGGGCGACCGCGTGGTGGTGCTGCACCAGCTGGGCAACCACGGCCCCAGCTACTTCGATCGCTATCCGGCGCAGTTCCGCCAGTTCGCCCCGACCTGCGACACGGCCGACCTGGGCAAGTGCAGCCGCGAACAGATCGTCAACAGCTATGACAACGCGATCCGCTACACCGACCATTTCCTGAGCCGCACCATCGCCAGCCTGCGCGAGATGGGCGACTACGACACCGCCATGATCTACCTCTCCGACCATGGCGAATCCCTCGGCGAGAAAGGCCTGTACCTGCACGGCATGCCCTATGCCATCGCGCCGGAGGAGCAGACCCGGGTGCCATTGCTGATGTGGTTCTCGCCCGGCTTCGCCGCCGACCGCGGGCTGGACCTGCAGTGCCTGCGCCAACGCACCCAGCAGCGCGCCGACCAGGACAACCTGTTCCCCTCGGTGCTGGGGCTGATGCAGGTGCGGACCTCGGTGTACGACCGCAGCCGCGACCTGTTTGCCGATTGCACGACCCCGTCGTAGGAGCGTCTTCCGGCGCGGGGCCGATGACCCCGCGCCCTGCCAAAGCCAGGAGGCTGCCGGAATCCCGGCTTCGCGGCCGAGACCACTCCTGCCGCGCCCCCTCCCTGACCTGGTCCACTTGCAGGGCCCGCCCCGCCCCACTAGCCTTCGCCGGTATTCGCAACCATTACCGGGGATTTCCGTGAAACATCGTCATCTGTTGCTGGCCGCCGCCGTGGGCGTGGCCGTGCTCTCGCTGGCTGCCTGCAAGAAGGAAGGCACGCCGGAGGCCGCCAAGCCGGCCACCAGCGCCGCCGCACCGGCCGAAAGCGCCGACCAGTTCATCGCCCGCGTCAACGCCGAGTACAAGGCGATGTACCCGGAGATGACCTCGGCGCAGTGGCTGTCGTCCACCTACATCAACGACGACTCCGCGCGCGTGGCCGCCAAGGCCAACGAACGCTGGCTGACCACCCTCAACGGCTGGATCGAGCAGGCCGGCAAGTACGAGGGCCAGCCGATGAGCGCCGACACCGCCCGCGCGATCAGCCTGCTCAAGCTGATGACCTCGATGCCCGCCCCGCGCGACCCGCAGAAGCTGGCCGAGCTGGCGGCCATCGCCACCAAGCTGGAAGGCGACTACGGCGCCGGCACCTACTGTGTGGGCGAAGGCGACAGCCGCAACTGCCGCCAGCTGGGTGACCTGGAGAAGGTACTGGCCACCTCGCGCGACTACGACAAGCAGCTCGATGCCTGGCAGGGCTGGCAGTCCACCGCCGTGCCGTCGCGCGCCAACTACCAGCGCTTCGTCGAACTGGTCAACGAAGGCGCCCGCGAACTGGGCTATACCGATGCTGGCCAGATGTGGCGCAGCGGCTACGACATGCCGGCCGACCAGGTTGGCCCGGAAACCGATCGCCTGTGGGAGCAGGTCAAGCCGCTGTACGAGCAGGTGCATTGCTATACCCGCGCCAAGCTGGACAAGGAATACGGCAAGGACAAGGCGGAAGTTGGCGGCGGCATGATCGCCGCGCACCTGACCGGCAATATGTGGCAGCAGGATTGGAGCAACCTGTGGGACATGACCGCGCCGTACCCGAACGCGGGCAGCCTGGACATCACCGCCGCGCTGGAAAAGCAGTACCAGACCAACCTCAGCGCCGCCCTGGCCAAGGCCGGTGGCAGCGACCCGGCGAGCCGCTTCAAGGCACAGCGTGACGCGGAGCTGGCCACCGCCCGGCAGATGACCGAGCGCGCGCAGGACTTCTACGTGTCGCTGGGCATGCCCAAGCTGCCGGAGAGCTACTGGCAGAACACCCAGTTCATCAAGCCGATGGACCGCAACGTGGTCTGCCACGCCAGCGCCTGGGACATGAACATGGGCGGTGACGGCAAGGACGTCGGCCCGGACGTGCGCACCAAGATGTGCATCACCCCGACCGAGGAGAACTTCACCACCATCTACCACGAGCTGGGCCACATCTATTACGACCTGGCCTACAACCCGCTGCCGCCGCTGTTCCAGGGCGGTGCCAACGACGGCTTCCACGAGGCCATCGGTGACACCATCGTGCTGGCGATGACGCCGAAGTACCTGAACTCGATCGGCCTGGTCGGCGCGCAGCAGGAAAGCCGCGAGGCCACCATCAACGCGCAGATGCGCATGGCCATGTCCGGCGTGTCGTTCCTGCCGTTCGGCCTGATGATCGATCGCTGGCGCTGGGGCGTGTTCGACGGTTCGATCAAGCCGGACCAGTACAACCAGAAGTGGTGGGAGCTGAAGGCCCAGTACCAGGGCGTGGCCCCGGCCAGCGCGCGCGGCGAGGAGTTCTTCGACGCCGGCGCCAAGTACCACGTGCCGGGCAACACCCCGTACCTGCGCTACTTCCTGGCGCGCATCCTGCAGTACCAGTTCTACAAGGGCCTGTGCGATGCGTCCGGTTACACCGGCCCGCTCAACGAGTGCAGCTTCTATGGCAACAAGGAAGCCGGCCAGAAGTTCTGGGCGATGCTGAGCAAGGGCTCCAGCCAGCCGTGGCAGGCCACGCTCAAGGAGCTGACCGGCAACGACAAGCTCGACGCCGGCCCGATGCTGGAATACTTCGCCCCGCTGCAGGAATGGCTGAAGCAGCAGAACGAAGGCCAGATGTGCGGCTGGACGGCAGCACCGCCGGCGGCCGTCGCCGCACCGACGAGCACGCCGTAAACACGACGGACCGGGTTGACCACGAAGGGCGCCGTTACGGCGCCCTTCGTTCATCCACGGTCAGGCGCATGACGGAGATCATGCGGATGCGGGCCAGGCTCCACCGGCCCGACATTGACAGCCCTCATTGGCATGAACATCTTGCCCGCCTACTCCTGGAGACCCGAATGCCCCCTGCAGCGCGCACCGTGTTTTTCCTCCTGCTCGCCACGCAGACTGCGGCCGGATGGGCTGCACAACACACCGAGCCCCTCCGCGTCGGCTACACCGAACGCGATCGCGCCTTCGGCTTCACGTTCACACCGCCGGCGGGCAAGGACTGGAAACAGGACAAGTGGGGCAGCGGAAACCTCAGCGTCGACTGGAACGCGGGCTCGACCACCGACAGCAGGAAGATCGAGGCCTACATGACCCGGCCCGATGTCCCGACCAGCCCCCTTTCCGGCTACATCGAGAACATCCGGCGCAAGCTGGAGCAGGACTTCTCCAACAGTCCCGTCGCCACCATCAACCACCTGCAGGTAAGCGAATACCGGGCGGACAAGCGCTGCGCCAGCATCCACCTGCGGCTTGAGCTGCGGCAACCCGCCGCCGATGGACAACGGCAATGGGCCGAGCAATACACCTTGTCCTGCGGTTCGCCGCGCTACGCCGATGTTGGCTACGAACTGCGCTACTTCCACCGCTACACCGACGCGCACCGCGACCCGAACCTGCAGGCCAAGGCCGAGCAGGTGCTGGGCAGCATGCGGATCGAAGAGGACTGATTACCGGGCCAGGCGGCTGGATGGAAGGCCGCTCCTGCGGATCCCTGGCAACCGGATCGGCGTGCCATCGGGGCCCATGGCGTCATCGTTGCCGCTTTTCCCAGCACCGTTGCCACTTCCTGCGGCATCGCTGGAACATCCCACCCGATGCGTGCCATCCGAAGCGGCATGACTGACGCTTTTTTCGACATCCGTGCCGCTTCAACGGGCAATGCCGGCGTTCCATGCGACATCACCGGCACAGGGGCGACATCGCTGCACCTTGAAGGGATGGGCCTGCCGCTCCAGGTGACACGCCCGCCGCAGAAACAACAAAGGCGCCCTCGGCGCCTTCGCTGATCCGGCAACTTCCCCGCAGACGCTCAATGCGTGCCAGCGGCGCTCTTCGCGCCCACGCCCAGCTCACCGGCCAGGTTGCGCTTGTAGGTGTCGAAATCGATGCCCTGCTCGGCTACCTCGGCGTGCGCGGCGTCCTTCAGTGCGTCGGAATACATCAGGCGCACCGGGGTGTTGTTGTTCTCGTGCCATTCGGCGGCCTGCATGATCAGCGCCAGCACGCGTGCGGCGCTGGTGGTCTCGCCGGCGATCTTGCCGTCCATGCCCAGCACCCACTCGCCGTCGCGGCGGACGATGCCCGCCAGCAGGCTGCGCTGCTGGTCACGCAGTTCGGCGTGCGGCTCGACCTTGGCCTTCGGTGCCGGGTTGGCCTCGGCCTGGTTGCGGGCGCGCTCGGCCAGTTTCTTCTTCGCCTCGCGGCGGCCCTTGGATTGAATCGACATCGTGATGTGCTCTTTGCCGTCGCCGCTGATGGCGGCAGGGATAGTGTCCCCGATCGGGGGTGAAGATGGATCAGGCCGCCGGGGTGTTGCGTTGGGCGCGCTGGCTGATGCGCTCCCACTTCCACATCAGCCCGCTGCCCAGCGCGAACAACGCCGCGCCGATGGCCAGGCTCAGGCCACTGCGGCTGAGCAGCGGCGACAACACGCCGGCGATGACCGCATTGGTCACCAGCGTGCTGAAGGCCTGCATCGAGGAGGCCGTGCCGCGCTGGCGCGGGTACATGTCCAGGATCGCCAGGCTCAGGATCGGGAAGATCAGCGCCACGCCAAACGAATTGAGGGTCAGCGCCAGCACCGCCCACGGCACGCTCATCTGCGGGGCCAACGCGTTGTAGGCGATGTTGTAGACCGCCGCCACCGCCATGAACGCATAGCCGATCCGCACCGCGCGCGCGCCGGCGATGCGCCCGGCCGCGCGGCCGGAGGCATAGGCGCCCAGCGCCATGCCGCCGATGGTCGGGATGAACAACCAGGCGAACTGCTGCTCGTTCAGGTGCAGCAGGTCCAGGATGAAGGCCGGTGCCGAGGCGATGTACAGGAACAGCCCGCCAAAGCCCAGCGAGCCGGCCAGGGCCAGGCGCAGGAAGCGCGGGTTGACCGCGATGCTCCAGTAATCCTGGGCCAGCCGTGCCGGGCGCAGGCTCAGCCGGGCCTGCGGCGGGTGGGTTTCCGGCAGCCACAGGCAGGTAACCACCAGCAGCAGCGTGGAGAACGCCACCAGGAACCAGAAGATGCCCTGCCAATGGCTCCAGCCCAGCAGCCAGCCACCGATGATCGGGGCGATGGCCGGGGCGATGGAAAAGATCATCGACACCTGGCTCATCAGCCGCTGGGCGTCGTCGCCGTCGTACAGGTCACGGATGACCGCCCGGCCGATGATGTAGCCCACGCCGGCGGACAGGCCCTGCAGGCCGCGGAACAGCAGCAGCGAGCCCATGTCGCGCGACAGCGCGCAGCCGATCGAGGCCAGGATGAACACCACCAGCCCGCCGATGATCACCCGCTTGCGGCCCAGCGCATCGGACAGCGCGCCGTGGACCAGGCTCATCAGCGCATAGGTGAGCAGGTAGACGCTGATGACCTGCTGCATGGCCAGTTTGTCGGCGCCCATCTGCGCGCCGATCTGCGGGAACGCGGGGAACACCGCGTCGATGGCGAACGGGCCGAACATCGACAACCCGGCCACCAGCGCGGCGATCCGTCGCAGCGAAACCTGCTTGCTTGCTTTCATGGCTTCCTGTGAAACAACGTGCATCGGCACCGGCAGGCACACCGGTGCGGGAGAGAAAAATGAACAGGGCCGGACACGGTAACGCCGCGCGGCCATATCGCGCCTGTTTATCCGGACATGAACCCGCGTCAGCCCGCGGTACCGGCCTCCCCGCCCACCGCGTGCAACGCGCGATCCTCGGGCCGGGAACGGAATGGTAATCCAAGCCGGTGCGCAGGTCTGCCCCGGGCTATAATCGGCCGGCTGTACGAACACGGTGGGAGAAGCGGCTGACCCCGCTGCCGAAGGCGCAAACGCCCGTAAATCGCTCAGGCCCGATACCACCTGCACCAAAACTCTGGAGAGACCGGTTCAATCCGGCGCCGAAGGGGCACGAAGCACACGATCCTCGTCGCGTTGCTTCCAAACTCTCAGGCAAAAGGACAGAGGGGCGCGAGGCAAGCCACCGGCTTGCCGGCCGTGATGCCGCCTGCGCGGCAGCGGGGCCGTACCGGTGCTTGCCTGGCTCACCGCCCCAGCCCTGCATGCCTTCTCCGGACGTCAGCCATGACCCAGAACACCCCTTCGCTGCGCGAACTCGAACACTCCTCCGCGTTCGTCGACCGCCACATCGGCCCCAACGATGCCGAAATCGCGCAGATGCTGCGCACCGTTGGCCATGATTCGCTTGAAGCCCTGACCGACGCCATCGTGCCGGGCTCGATCAAGTCGCCGGCACCGCTGGCGCTGCCCGAATCGCTCACTGAGGTCGAGGCGCTGGCCAAGATCCGCGCCATCGCCGGCAAGAACAAGGTGCTGCGCAGCTTCATCGGCCAGGGCTACTACGGCACCCACACGCCGAACGTGATCCTACGCAACATCCTGGAAAACCCGGCCTGGTACACCGCCTACACCCCGTACCAGGCGGAGATCTCGCAGGGCCGCATGGAAGCGCTGATCAACTTCCAGACCCTGGTCGCCGACCTGACCGGCATGGAGATCGCCAACGCCTCGCTGCTGGACGAAGCCACCGCTGCCGCCGAGGCGATGACCCTGGCCAAGCGTTCGGCCAAGTCCAGGTCCAAGGTGTTCTTCGTGCACGACGCCGTGCACCCGCAGACGCTGGAACTGCTGCGCACCCGCGCCGAGCCGATGGGCATCGAGCTGCAGGTCGGCACCCCGGCCGAAGCCATGACCGCCGACGTGTTCGGCGTGCTGCTGCAGTACCCGGACACCACCGGCCACATCGGTGACCACAAGGCGCTGGTGGAGGCCATCCATGCCCGCCAGGGCTTGGTCGCCGTGGCCACCGACCTGCTCGCGCTGACCCTGATCGCCGCTCCCGGCGAATGGGGCGCGGACATCGCCATCGGCAACAGCCAGCGTTTCGGCGTGCCGTTCGGCTTCGGTGGCCCGCATGCGGCGTTCATGGCCTGCCGTGACGCCTACAAGCGCTCGATGCCGGGCCGCCTGATCGGCGTGTCGGTCGATGCCGAAGGCAAGCCGGCCTACCGCCTCACCCTGCAGACCCGCGAGCAGCACATCCGCCGCGAGAAAGCCACCTCCAACATCTGCACCGCGCAGGTGCTGCTGGCGGTGATGGCCTCGATGTACGCCGTCTACCACGGCCCGGAAGGCCTGCTGCGCATCGCCCGCCGCACCCACCGTCTGGCCGCGATCCTGGCCAGCGCGCTGCGCACGGCCGGTGTTGCTGTGGGCAATGACTTCTTCGACACCCTGCACGTCACCGGCGTTGACGCCGCGGCGGTGCAGGCCAAGGCCGTGGCCGCCGGCATCAACGTGCGCGTGATCGATGCCGGCGCGGTCGGCATCAGCCTGGACGAAACCGCCACCCGCGCCGACATCGTCGCGCTGGGCCAGCTGTTTGGCGCCACGGTCGACGTGGATGCACTGGACGCCGCCACCGCCGATGCCCTGCCCAAGGGTCTGCTGCGCACCAGTGCGTTCCTGACCCACCCGGTGTTCAACACGCACCACAGCGAGCACGAGATGCTGCGCTACCTGCGCTCGCTGGCCGACAAGGACCTGGCGATGGATCGCACCATGATCCCGCTGGGCAGCTGCACCATGAAGCTCAACGCCACCGCCGAGATGATCCCGGTGACCTGGCCGGAGTTCGCCAACATCCACCCGCTGGTACCGGCCGACCAGGCGCAGGGCTACAAGGAACTGATCGACGGGCTGGAAGCGATGCTGGTCGAATGTACCGGCTACGACGCGGTGAGCCTGCAGCCGAACTCCGGCGCGCAGGGCGAATACGCCGGCCTGCTGGCGATCCGCGCCTACCACCGCTCGCGCGGCGAAGGCCATCGCGACATCTGCCTGATCCCGGATTCGGCGCATGGCACCAACCCGGCCTCGGCGCAGATGTGCGGCATGACCGTGGTGGTCACCAAGACCGATGCCAACGGCAACGTCGATGTCGATGACATCCGCCGCAACGCCGAGAAGTACAGCGACCGCCTGGCCGCGATCATGATGACCTACCCGTCCACGCACGGCGTGTTCGAGGAAGAGGTGGTCGAGATCTGCCAGATCATCCACCAGCACGGCGGCCAGGTGTACACCGACGGTGCCAACATGAACGCCCTGGTCGGCGTGGCCAAGCCCGGCAAGTGGGGCTCGGACGTGTCGCACCTGAACCTGCACAAGACCTTCTGCATCCCGCACGGCGGCGGCGGCCCGGGCGTGGGCCCGTGCGCGGTCAAGTCGCACCTTGCCCCGTTCCTGCCGGGCAAGCTCGGTGACAACGGCCCGGTCGGCATGGTCAGCGCGGCCAGCTTCGGCAGCGCCTCGATCCTGCCGATCAGCTGGATGTACATCACCCTGATGGGCACCGCGGGCCTGCGCAAGGCCACCCAGGTGGCACTGCTCAATGCCAACTACATCGCCACCCGTCTGGCCCCGCACTACAAGACGCTGTACACCGGCCGCAACGGCCTGGTGGCACACGAGTGCATCCTGGACGTGCGTCCGCTGGAGAAGACCTCCGGCATCGGCGCCGAGGACGTGGCCAAGCGCCTGATCGACTTCGGCTTCCACGCCCCGACCCTGAGCTTCCCGGTCGCCGGCACGCTGATGGTGGAGCCGACCGAGAGCGAATCGCAGCACGAGCTGGACCGCTTCATCGACGCGATGATCCAGATCCGCGAGGAAATCCAGGCCATCGAGGACGGTCGCCTGGACCGCGAGGACAACCCGCTCAAGCACGCCCCGCACACCGCCGGCGCGGTGTCGGCCAGCGAGTGGACCCACGCCTATCCGCGCGAACTGGCCGCCTTCCCGCTGCCGTCGCTGAAGCTGCAGAAGTACTGGCCGCCGGTGGCACGCGTGGACAACGTGTACGGCGACAAGAACATCATGTGCGCCTGCATCCCGGTGGATGCGTACAAGGAAGACGTGGAAGCCTGATCGGCTTCTGCGGTGGCCTGATGTGACAAAGCCAGCCGGTGCGAACCGGCTGGCTTTTTGTTTGGGTGCTGGGGGCTGGGTGCTGGAAGCTAGAAGCTGCCCTCACCCCAACCCCTCTCCCGCAGGCGGGAGAGGGGCTTTAAAACGGCAATTGCCAGCAATGCTTCAACCTGCAGGGAACTGAGCCCCTCTCCCGCACGCGGGAGAGGGGCTTTAAAGCGGCAATTGCCAGCAATGCTTCAACCTGCAGGGAACTGAGCCCCTCTCCCGCAAGCGGGAGAGGGGCTATAAAGCAGCAATTGCCAGCAATGCTTCAACCTGCAGGGAACTGAGCCCCTCTCCCGCAAGCGGGAGAGGGGTTGGGGTGAGGGCAGCCTCCCCGAAGCGCCTCAGTACCCGTTCTTCCGCAACCAGGCATCCACCTGCGGCTTGCGCTCGGCGCGCAGCTTCACCCGCGTCTGGATACCGGCGATCACCGTCTCCGCATCGCGGCGCGAGGTGGCGGCGATGTACTTGTCGGCGAAGGCGTTGATCTTGTCGACCATCTGCAGGTTGTCGGCCGAGGCCCCCAGCTGCGGGAAGTAGCCTGCCCGCGAGGTACCGTCCACCAGCGTCTCCACCTTCTCGCGGTTGGCCACCGCGAAGTCGAAGGCCAGGTCCGGGTGCTCGCGCGACACGCCGCCGATCATGCCGGCACCGTTGGTCGCGCCCGGCTCTTCGGTCAAGGCCATGTCCAGCGCACGCTGCGCCAGCGTCACGTCCTTGCTCTGCGCCAGCAGGTGGTAGTACTGGTCGCGCACCATCGAGGACGTCTCCTTCTTCGCCAGGGCATGCAACTGCTCCCAGGTCGCGGCATCGGCGTGTCGTGCGACCACGCCCAGCACGGTGCGGCGCAACTCCGGCGACAGCGATTCGGGCTTGGCCAGGAAGGCGGCGAAGCGGCGGCGCGCTTCGGCGATCACCTGCGGGTCGTCCATCGCGCCGAGCATGGCGATCAGGCCGCCGCGCAGCTGGCGCGTCTGCGCCGATTCGCCGTCCCGGTCATCCCAGCCCAGCGAGGCCAGCACCGGCTCCAGGCGAGCGTAGGCGTACTTGCGGAATGCTGCCTGGCGCGTGGCATCACCTTCGAACAGGTCGTCCAGCCCACCCAGCGTGCGCGACACGCGCTGCCACAGGTCCGGCGGCGCATCGCCGGCCACCTTGGCGGTGAGGTCCAGCGTATCGGCCTCCGGCTGCAGGCCGACGGCTGCCAGCGCGCTGGCATCCATCATCACGCCGAGCTGGTCGACCACCGGCAGGCGCTCGAAGCCGTCGCTCAATGCCTTGAACTGCTCCGGCGAGTACAGCGTGCGGTAGTAGCCCTTCTGCCCGGCGTTGACCAGTACCGGCCCGGCGCAGCCCGGCAGGTCGACGGTGGCGCTGCCATCGACCAGGGTACGCACGTCCTTGCCGTCGGCGCCGCGCAGGGTCACCGGCACGCGCCAGCGCAACGGCTGCTTGTCCTTGCGGTCGATGGTGTATTCGCCCTGCTGCAGCGTCACCCGGGTCTTGCCGTCGATGCAGGCGCTGGCGCTGCGGATCAGCGGGATGCCCGGCTGCAGGGTGAAATCGTGTGCCACTTCGATGAACTGCTTGTCCGGCGCCGCCTTGGCGATCTCGCGCCAGAGGTCATCGGTGACCGCATTGCCGTAGGCATGCGCGCGCACGTAGCTGCGCACGCCATCGCGCCATGCGTCGCTGCCCACGTAGTCCTCGAACATGCTGATCACCGCCGCGCCCTTGCCGTAGGTGATGCCGTCGAAGGCCTGGCTGGCCTGCTCCACGGTGGCCACGTGCTGCACGATCGGATGCGTGGTCGCCATCGCGTCGCGCCCCATCGCACCACGGCTGGTCATGGCCGCGTCGACGTTGTTCAGGTCCCACTCCGGGTGCAGCTTGCGGGTGGTGCGGCCTTCCATCCAGGTGGCGAAGCCTTCGTTGAGCCACAGGTCGTCCCACCACGCCATGGTCACCAGGTTGCCGAACCACTGGTGCGCGATCTCGTGCGCGGCGATGCTGAAGACCGCCTGCTTGTCCGAGACGCTGGAAACCGCCGGGTCCAGCAACAGCGCGTATTCGAAGGTGAAGATCGCGCCCCAGTTCTCCATCGCGCTGAAGAACTGGCTGCCGCCCGGCGCAGCCACGTTGTCGAGCTTGGGCAGCGGATAGGGCACGCCGAAGTAGTCGTTGTACTCGGCGATCACGTCACGGCTGGCGTCCAGCGCGAACTGCGCCTGCGACAGCTTGCCGGCCGGCACCACCACGCCGATCTCGGTGCCGTTGTCGGCGGTGACGGCGCTACGCTCGAACTCGCCGGCCGACATGAAGAGCAGGTAGGTCGACATCTTCGGCGTGGTCTGGAAGACCACCTGCTTGAGCCCGTTGCCCAGCTCGCGGGTGCCGGTGGCCGGCATGTTGCTCACCGCCATCTGCGCGCTGGGCACGTTGAGGGTCAGGTCGAAGGTGGCCTTGAACCCCGGCTCGTCCCACGAGGGGATGAAGCGCCGCGCATCGGAGTTCTCGAACTGGGTGAACAGCGCGCGCTTCTTGCCCGAGTCGGTCGGGTAATCCAGCGCGAACAGCCCGTTGGCCTGGGTATTGATGGTGCCGCGGTACGCGGTGCTCAGCGTGTAGCGCCCCGGTGCCAACGGCTTGTCGAAGGCGAAGGTGGCGGTCTGGTTGTCGGCATCGACGCTGACCTTGGCGACCAGCGGCTGGCCCTTGCCGCCATCACTGAGGCGGCTGTCGCCGAACTCCAGCGCAGCGGCCTGCAGCACGATGCGGTCGGTGGCCGACAACACCTCGATGTCGATGCTCACCTTGCCGTCGAAACGCATCTGCTCCGCATGCGGGGTGATCTCCACCCGGTAGTGCAGCGGCTTGGCCGTGCGCGGTAGCTGGGTGGTGATCTCGGCGACGCCCGGCGCCGAGGGAGCGACCTGCGCGAACGAAGGAACGGCAACAGTGGCTAACGCCACCGCAATGGCTGCAGCAAGGGAGCAACGCATCAAGTCTTCTCCTGGACGGAAGAAACAAAGGGATGAACGACAGTGCGCCGATCATCCGCTTCGCCCAGGGGTGCCGACAGCGCCGGAAGTCATACCGGCGCCGATGCACGCGTTGCCGGCGGCGCCGTGGATCTCAAATCATCACGGCGCGACGGCGATTACTTCCACTCCATCTCACCCTTGGCCACCTTGGCACTGAGCGCCAGCGAGTCGGCGCCCTTCAGGGACGGATAGCGCTTCTGCATGGCCTCGACCAACTGCGCGGCATCCTTCGCCTTGGCGGCCTCCTCGTCGAAGGCACGGATGTAGTCGGCGGTGAACGTCACCGCGGCCAGGTCCTGCGGCGCGCCTTCGGCGTAGTGGCCGGGGATCACGCGCGCCGGCTGCAACGCGGTGATGCGCTCCAGCGCGGCCAGCCAGTCCTGGTGCGACTGCGGCGTCTGCGTATCGGCCATGAACACATGTTGCCCGGCATCCACCAGCACGCCGCCCATCACCGTGCGGATCGACGGCACCCACAGCGCGGTGCGCTCGGGGCTGGGGCCCTCCAGGCCGATGACCTTCAGCGCCTGCCCTTCCAGCGTCAGCGTGTCGCCCTGCAGCGGCGTCGGCACCAGCAGCTCGGCCGGCGCGTTCGCGCCGAGTTGTGGCCCCCACACCTTCAGCTTGGCGTCCTTGGTCGCCTGGATGTGCGCCACCGTCTGCGGCGTGGCGACGATCCGCGCGTCCGGGAATGCGGCATGCAGCGTGGACAGGCCGAAATAGAAGTCCGGGTCGCCGTGGCTGATGTAGATGGTGGTCAGCTGCTTGCCGGACGCCTTGATCTTCTCCACCAGTTGGGCGGCCTCGGCGGTGGAGAACTGCGCATCGACCAGGATGGCCTCGCGCGCGCCACTGACCAGTTCGGAGGACACCGCGAAGATGGCGCGCTCGCCCGGGTTGAACACCTCCACCGACAAGGGCGCCGGCGCAGGCGTCACCGCTTCCCCGGCGGCCACCGCCGGGACCTGCGGGGCATCCGCCGTGGCCGGCGCATTCCGGTCACAAGCCGCCAGCAGGGCCGTGGCCAGCAACAGGGCAACCGGCAGCAGGTGTTGGGGGTTCGTCTTGAACTTCATGGTGTCTCCCGGGTTCGGATCGGCACCGCCGCGACGGTGCGCGGCAGCGTGCAGTGGTGCGTGCAGGCCGGCAATGCTGGCAAGGCAACGGTTAGCGGGCCGTCAAACGGCAGGCGCGAGCCCTGATGCACGCCCATGAAAAAGCCCGCCAGCGAACTGGCGGGCCATCCGGCTTGCATCAACGCGCGGGGGAGAGCGTCGTGCCGACGAGGATCAGCCGAACACCTTGAAGCGGGCTTCGTCTTCCATGTAGGTCTTTTCGCCGTGCGGGGCCTCGTTGGAACCGAACGGCATCTGCGCGCGCAGGGTCCAATGGGCCGGCACGCCCCAGGCTTCACGCACGCCCTGGTCCACCAGCGGGTTGTAGTGCTGCAGGCTGGCACCGATGTCGGCATCGGCCAGCGCGGTCCAGACCGCGAACTGCGCCATGCCGTTGGATTGCTCGGCCCAGACCGGGAAGTTGTCGGCATACAGGGCGAACTGCTCCTGCAGGCCCTTGACCACGTCGGTGTCGACGAAGAACAGCACGGTGCCGGTGCCGGCGGCGAAGCTGTTGAGCTTGCCTTCGGTGGCGGCGAACGCTTCGGCCGGGACGATCTTGCGCAGTTCGTCCTTGGCACGCTCCCAGAACTTCTGGCTCTCGGCACCGAACAGGATCACCGCACGCGAGGACTGCGCGTTGAAGGCCGACGGCGCCTCGCGCACGGCCTGCTTGATCAGGTGGGTGACGTCGTTCTGGCTCACCGGCAGGCTCTTGCCCAGGGCGTACTGCGAACGGCGCTTCTTGAACAGGGAAATGGCTTGGCTGGACACGGTCGAATCCTCTTGGAGATGGAAGCAGACCGGCGGGCTGCCGATCCGTGCTTGACGGGGCCCATTCTATTTGCCGACAAATTCAGAACAATTACCCATTAGCCAATAAATCGTTTCATTTTCAGAACAAATATCGCAGCCACCTGCGATCCAAGGCCCGGCCAGCGGCGGCAGGCCCTGGCGCGGCCTGCTGATAACCCCCCGTTTCCAGCACAGAACCGCTGGTCATCAGCGCGCATGCGCCGCGCTAACGGTTACTGGCGATACTTTCCCGATTCCTGCAACGCGCTGTACCCATGACGCTCAACGACTTCCCCTACCTGCACGGCTTCTCCGCCACCGAGCAGGCCCGGCTGCGCAAACAGGCGCGGCTGTTCGAACCGTCCATCTTCCAGGACATCGACTTCGGCAACTCCCGCCACGTGCTCGAGGTGGGCAGCGGGGTGGGCGCGCAGACCGAGATCCTGCTGCGCCGCTTCCCGGACCTGCAGGTCACCGGCATCGACCTCAACGAGCGCCAGCTGGCCGCCGCCAACGAACACATGGCGCAGATGCCGTGGCTGCGCGAGCGCTGCAGCTTCCAGCGTGCCGATGCCACCGACCTGCCGTTCGAGCCACGCAGCTTCGACGGTGCGTTCCTGTGCTGGGTGCTCGAACACGTCCCCTCCCCGGCCCGTGCACTGGCCGAAGTACGGCGCGTGCTCAGCCCCGGCGCGCCGGTGTACGTGACCGAGGTGATGAACGCCTCGTTCCTGCTGGACCCGTACTCGCCCAACCTGTGGCGCTACTGGATGGCCTTCAACGACTTCCAGATCGACAGCGGCGGCGACCCGTTCGTCGGCGCCAAGCTGGGCAACCTGCTGCTGGCCGGCGGCTTCCGCGACGTGCAGACCCGCACCAAGACCGTGCACCTGGACAACCGCGAGCCGGCCCGGCGCAAGGTGATGTTCGCGCTGTGGGAGGAGCTGCTGCTGTCGGCGGCCGACCAGTTGCTGGAAGCCGGCAAGGTCGACGCGGCCACGGTCGACGGCATGCGCCGCGAGTTCGGCCAGGTGCAGAACGACCCGAATGCGGTGTTCTTCTATTCCTACGTGCAGGCCCAGGCCACGGTCTACTGAACGCCCGCGGCAGCCGGCCGGTCCTGCGGGGCCTGCCAGATCCGCTGCCACACCTGCCCCAGTCGCTGCCGCAGCACGCCGCGGTTGCCGGCTTGCCGGTAGGCCGGCAGCACCTGGCGCGGGGCGATGCCCCGCCAGCCATCCCCGTCGGCTGCGGCCACGGCGAAGTTGAAGTTGTAGTCCGGCTCCAGCCCCATGCGCAGGTCACTGAGCACCAGCTCGCCGTCCTGCACCTGGGCGCGCATGAAACCGTGGTTGAACCAGGCCAGCCGCGCGACTGCGGGCAAGTCCGCGGCCTGGCGCAGGGCCTGCACGTTCGACGGATGGCCGCTGAACTGCATCGGGCCGTGGTCGGCCCACAGCGAGCGGTCGCCGACGACATAGCCCTGCGGGGTCATCGCCACCACCCGCCACAGGACGGTATTGAAGGGCATCGGCACCGAGAAGCGCGGCGCGTCGGCCAGCCCCATGCGGGCCAGCGCCTGGTCGGCGGCGCGATCGACCTGCGCCTTGGCCAGCAGCGACCAGCCCAGGTAGCCCGTGCTCAGCACCAACCCCAGCACCAGTGCCCGCTGCGCCAGCGGCCTGGCCCGCGCGAACCACGCCACCGTACAGCCAAGCAGCAACCACACGGTGTACAGCGGGTCGATGATGAAGACGCTGGACCACATCGTCGGTGGCGGTGCCAGCGGCCACCACAGCTGCGTGCCGTAGACGGTGAAGGCATCCAGCAGCGGATGGGTGACCAGCGCCAGCACGATCGCCCACCACCAGCGCGCCGGCGCGGCGGCCACCCGGCCCTTGTCGTAGCGGCGGAACAGCCACCAGATCAGCGTGCCCAGCAACGGCAGCACGAGCAGCGAGTGGCTGAAGCTGCGGTGGATGGTCATCAGGCTCACCGGGTTGTCGGTGAAGGCCCAGATCAGCGCCCCATCCAGGTCTGGCAACGTGGCCAGCGCCGCACCTGCCAGCAGGGCGGCACGACGGTGGGCGGCAGGCGTGATGGCGGCGGCGATGGCACCGCCAAGGACGATCTGGCTGAGGGAATCCATGCACCGATGCTAGCAGCCGTCCGGCCGCCGCTTCACCCCCGCGGGGTGCCGCGCAGCCGCCAGCAGGCCAGCGCACCGTAGAGCAGCGCCAGCAGCCCCAGGTTGAGCAGCTCCCCGCCCACCTCCGGCAGCCGCGCGCCCATCTGCTGGGCCCGGACGATGGCATTGATGCCGGGGGTGGTCGGCAGCAACTTGGCCAGGGCCACCAGCAGCGGCGGCGAGGCCAGCGCCGGCCAGGACAGGTTGGACAGGAAGAACAGCGGGATCGACACCCCGGTGACGTACTGGAAGGCGCGTTCGCGGGTGCTGAAGAAGCTGCCGACGAACAGCCCGAACGGCACCGTCGCCAGTGCGAACAACAGCACCGACAGCATCAGCACCGGCACGTTGCCGCCGCGCGGGTAGTCCTGCACCCAGGCGGTGAAGCCCACGTAGTACAGCAACCCGCACACGCCCACCAGCACGAACGCCGCGCCCATCCCGAGCAGCGAGGGCGCATCGAACCGCAGGCGACGGCCCAGCTGCGCGCGCCGGCTGCCCAGCAGCACGCCGATACCGAGCAGCAGCGTCTGGTGCACGATCAGCTCCGACACGCCCGGCACCACGCTGCTGCCATAACCTTCGCGGGTGTTGTAGAGCGGGCGTTGCACCAGCACCAGCGGCGCCGCCTGCGGCGCCCCCATGAACGCGGCCTGGTGCACCGCCTGCTGGCGCGCGAACGCGGTGACGCCTTCGGCCAGCCCACTGAGGATCGCGCTGGCCCGGCTCAGGTAGGCACCGTTGCCCAGCAGCACCAGTTCACCGCTGCCACCGCGCAGGATGTCGCGTTCCAAGCGCGCCGGAATCAACACGATGCCGTCCACCTGCCCGGCCTCCAGCTGCGCCCTGGCCTGGGCCAGGTCCGCCGGTTGCGATACCACCTGCACCGCGCGCAACGCATCGACATGGCGGACCAGCGCGCGGCTGGTCGCGCTGCGGTCGGCATCGACCACTGCGATCGGCAGCGCGCTGGCCACCTGGTGCCGGTACGCGGCCGGGTAGAAGAACGAGTACAGCAGCACCGCGCCGACCATCACCGTCACCGCTGCCTGGTCGGCGAACACCGCCAACAGCGTGGTGCGGAAGGCGGCCAGCACGCGCCTCATGCCGGCACCGGCGCACGCGCGGCACGCAGCAGGCGCAGCCCGCCCAGGCCACCGCTGACCAGCGCCATCAGCAACAGCACCGCCAGCGGCTTCAGCGATACCTGCCATGGCGAACCCATGAACATCTGCTGCATCTGCACCTGCACATAGGCGGTCAGCGGCAGCAGGGCGTTCCATACCCGGGTGAACAGCGGCGCCTCGATCACCGGGAACGTCGCCCCGGAGAACGCCAGTGCCGTGCCGATGGTCAGGCCCACCAGCGACAGGCCGCTGCCCATGTCGCGCGCCACCGCGACGAACAGCAACCCGAAGCAGCAGCAGGCCAGGTAGAACAAGGGCTGGGCCAGCAGCAACAGGCCCAGGCTGCCGTTGATGCCGTCGCCGCGCAGGTAACCCAGGTACAGCACGCCCAGTCCGCCGTACAGCGAGAACAGCGCCACGTAGGGAAACAGCTTGCCGGCGATCGCCGCCCACGGCCGTTGCCCCAGCCAGTCGGCCAACAGGCCGTCGCGACGCTCGCGGCCGAACGCACCGCCGGCGGCCAGCGCGGCCAGCAGCGACAACACCGCCGGGAAGACCAGCGGCAGCAGGAACAATTCATAGCTGCGCGCCGGGTTGTGCAGCACCGTGGCCTGCACGCTGACCGGTGCCGCACGCAGCCTGGTCGGCCCGGTCTGGCGGGCGATCTGCTCCTTCAGCAGGCGTGCGTTGTAGGCTGCGACCGCATCGGCGATATCACGCCCGGCCGATTGCCCGGTGGCCATGTAGGTGGCGTTGTAGAACGCATAAACCGGTGCCTCCTCGCCCCGCAGTGCACGCCGGCTCATGTCGCGCGGCACCAGCACCACGGCGAATACCTCCAGCGCGCGCAGCTGTGCCTGCGCCTCCTGCAGCGCGGCCGGCTGGCTGACGATCGCCAGCCCGGGACTGGCATCGAGCGTGCGCGCCAGCCCGCGGCTGGCCGGACTGGCGTCCAGGTCCACCAACGCCACCGGCACCTCACGCAGCACGGCGCCGGAAAACAACCACATCATCAGCGCCATCAACAGCCACGGCAGCAGCGTGACCAGGCCCAGCTCCCAGCGGTCGCCGCGCCAATGGCGCAGCTCGCGCCGTACCGAGGCGATGAACGCGCTGCCCGGGCTCAGCCCTGTGGCCATGCGAACAGCACGCTCATGCCGGGGCGGAAACCCTCGATGGGCTGGCGCGGCCGCACCCGCACCTCGAAGCTGCGCACGTCATAACCGGACGACTGGCGGGTGCTGCGCCAGGTCGCGTAGTCACCGGCCGGGTTGATGAAATACACCTCGAAGGCGGCCTGGCGACCGCCCAGCGCCGGAATGCTGCCCTCCACCACCGCACCGGGCTTGAGGCCATGCAACTGGTCCTCGCGCAGGTGCATGGCCACCCACATCCGGTCGATGTCCACCAGCGTGAACACCGGGTAGCCGGCCGGCACCAGTTCGCCGATATCGGACATGCGCTTGCCCACCTCGCCGGCCTGCGGCGCGCGGCCCAGGGTTTCCTGCCGCGCGGCATCCACCTCGGCCTTGGCCCCTTCGGCCTGGCGTACCTGCGCCAGCGCGGCCTGCTTGTCCTGTGTGCGGGCACCGGCCAGGGCCAGGTCGTACTGCGCGCGCGCGGCACGGGCCAGCTCCTCCGAACTGCGCGCCTGCGCCTGCGCCTCGTCGCGCTTCTGCCGGGTCACCACGCCTTCGCGGTACAGGTTGTCCAGCCGCCGGAAAGTACTGGTGGCCAGCTCGGCGCCGGCCAGCGCGCGCCGCCAGTTGGCCTCGGCGGCACGGATGTCCTCGCTGCGCGCGCCTTCCTCCGCCTTGGCCGCCATCGCCTGCGCCGCGGCCACCACCGCCTCGGCCTGGCGCTCCTTGGCCGCCACCTCCGGGCTGTCCAGCTCGAACAGCACCTGGCCGGCGCTCACCCGGTCGCCCTCACGCACCCGCAGGCGCTCCAGCCGCGCGGTGACCTTGGCCGAGACATTGATGTTGTCGGCATCGGCCATGCCCTGCACCTGGTCGCGCGGCGTGCGCAGTCCCAGCCACAGGCCGATCACGACCAGCAGCAGCAACAGCACGCCACCGATGGCGAACAGGCGGCGTTGCCGCGGGTTGGCTTCCGCCTGCAGGGAGTCGCTCATTCCAGCACCTTGTCCGCACGCCGGCGGAAGTCGTCATACCGTTGCAGTTGCCCGCTCACTTCCAGCAGCTGGGCCAGCGCCACGTCGAACTGGTAGGCGGCCTGGGCGCGCTCCACCCGCGCCCCGCCCAGTGCCAGCCGCGCATCGATCACGTCCAGCGAGGTGGCCTGCCCTTCGCGGAAGGACAGCTCCTGCAGGCGCAGGTTCTCCTCGGCCTGGGCGATGCTGCTGTCGAGCAGGCGGAACTGCGCGCGCGCGGTGTCCAGTTCGTTCCAGGCCTTGCCGACGCCGAGCTGCAGCTGGTTCTCCACTTCACTGATGCCGGACTGCGCCTGCTCCAGCTGCGCGCGCGCGGCGCTGACCTGCAGTGGCCGCGCGTTGGGAGAGAGGAAGGTGTAGCGCAGGCCGATCCCGAACGCCCAGTCGGCGTCGGTCAGCAGTGCATCGCGGCGGCGCAGGTCGTACTGGCCGAACAGGTACAGCTGCGGCTTGAGCTTGGCCTGTTGCACGCGCACGCCCTGCTCGGCCTGCGCCGCCAGCGCACGCATGCGGTCGACCTGCGGATGCCGCTGCAGCGCGCTGCGTTCGAATTCCTCGCGCGTGCCGAGCGGTGCGCTGATGACGAACAGCGGCGAGCTCGTGCCCACCGTGCCGCCACTGCGCAGCAGGGTTGCCAGCGCCTGCTGCAGCGTGGCCAGGTCGTTGACCGCCTTCTGGTACTCGCGCTCGGCCTTGTCGCGCGCGACGTTGGCCTGCAGCCGTTGCGCCTTGGTGGCGAAGCCCTCGCGCTCGAGCTTCTGCGCGTCCTGCAGGTGGCGCTCCAGGCCATCGCGCACCTCGCGCCGCACCTGCACCGCCTGCTCCGCCAGCTGCTGGCCGAAGTAGGCCTGCACCAGCTGCAGCGACAACGATTGCCGCTGCGCCTCGCGCTCGGCCTGCGCCATCGTGGTGGCGGCCTGCGCGGCCTGCTGGGCGGCGGGAATCAACCCGCCGCTGTACAGCGGCAGCGTCGCGGTGATGATCGGCCGGATGCGCCAATCCCGCTCCACGAACTCCAGCGGGGACTCGATGCCGAATGCCTCGGCCACCGGCGCCAGCGAGCCCAGCGGCAGGTTGAGGGTCTTCTGGAACTGCATGCGACGCACGTCACCGGTGATCTCCGGCAAGCGCAGGTAATGGGTGGCGTCCTGCAGGTCCTGCTTGTTGCGCACCCCGGCCTGGACCGCGGCCAGCGCATCGGAAACCTGCTCCAGCCGCTCGCGGGCCTGCTCGAAGCTCAGCGCCGGCACATCCGCTGCCAGGGCGGCCGGTGCCAGCCACGCACAGGCCACCGCCAGGCAGATCCTTATCGTTACCGGCTGTTTCGCTGCCACCCGGACACTCCCTGTTTCCACAGCTGGGGCCAGCATAGCTGGCTGTCCAGTCATGAAAAAGGCAAGACGGGCGGTTCAGGCCACCCGCGCCAGCCCGGCCGCCCCGGGCAGGCAGGCCAGGCTGTTGCCGGCATGGTCGAGCAGGCGCAGGCTGCCGTCATGGTCCTCGGCCAGCGCGGTCAGGCTCTCGACCCAGTCGCCATCGTTGGCGTAGACCAGCCCGTCACGCTCGACCAGCGCGGCGCGGTGGATGTGCCCGCAGACGATGCCGTCCAGGCCGCGCCGCCGCACGTCCTCCAACCCGGCCTGCACGAACCGCTCGATGTAACGCTCGGCCGCGCCGCTCTGCCGCTTCAGGAACTCCGACAGCGACCAATACCGCAGCCCCAGCCGCTGCCGCAGCTGGTTGAGCAGGCGGTTGCCGGTGAGGATGCGGTAGTACAGCCAGTCGCCGAAGCGCTCCTGCAGGCCCCCGAAATGGGTGACCCCGTCGTAGTCGTCGCCGTGCACCACCAGCAGGCGGCGACCATCGGCGGTGACATGGATGGCGCGGCGGCGCACCTGCATGGCCGGCAGCATCAGCCCGCAGGTACGGCGCAGCGGCGCGTCATGGTTGCCGGGGATGTAGATGATCTCGGTGCCGGCCCGGCGCAGCGCGTGCAGCGCCTCGATCACGTCATTGTGGGCAGGTCGCCAGCTGGCGCGCTTGTGCGACAACCACCACAGGTCGACGATGTCGCCGACCAGGTACAACCGTTCGCAGCGCAGCGCGCCGAGGAAACGGGCCAGCTCGGCGGCATGGCAATGCCGTGCACCCAGGTGGGTATCGGAAATGAACACGGTGCGGCGGTGCGGTTGCAGCACCCGCGGCGCGTTCACGCCACCGCCCCGGCGTCGCGCAGGTAGCGCTTGCGCTTGTTGGGGCGGATCGCCTGCAGGTCGACCTCGATCAGGCCGTCGATGGAGTCGCTGAAGTCCGGGTCCACCCCGAATGCCAGGAACCGCGCCCCGCCCGGTTCGCACAGGTCGATGTACTGGCGGTACAGGGTCGGCACGCTGGTGCCCAGCGCCGCCAGGTTGGCCTTGAGCACCTCGAACGCCGCCGTGGCATCCATCTCGCCGAAGCTCGGCGGCGCGGCGAAGTACTGGAACGGCCGGTTGGATTCGACCAGGCCCGCGCCGGCGCCGTAGTAGCGCTGGTAGTAGGCCACCAGCTGCTCGCGCGCGGCCAGCGGCAGCGCGGCGCTGATCGACACCGCGCCAAACAGGTAACGGATGCCCGGCTGTCGCTGCAGGTAGGCGCCGATGCCCTGCCACAGGTAGTCCAGGCTGCGGCTGCCCCAGTAGTCGGGCACCACGAAGCTGCGGCCCAGCTCCATGCCTTCGGCGATGCGCGGGATGGCATCGTCGGAGTAACGGAACAGGCTGGCCGTGTACAGGCCCGGCAGGCCGTTGCGGGCCAGCGCGGTGGCACCGCGCATGATCCGGTAGGCCCCGGCGATGCGCTGCACCGCCGCGTCCCAGACCACGATGTGCGGGTAATGCGGGTCGTAGTCATCCAGGTCACGGCTGCGCCCGGTGCCCTCGCCGACCTGGCGGAAAGTCAGCTCGCGCAGCCGGCCCAGCTCCAGCAGCAGCGGCGAACCGGCCGCGCAACGCGCCAGCCGGATCTGCTTGCCGTCGCTGGTCTGGCCGAGCAGTTCGGCCGCCTCCAGGGCCTGCGCCACCATGTCGGCATCGATGGCGTCGGCCAGTGGCTCGGGGCCGGCCTCCGCCATGCGGGGGGCCAGCGGCGCCTCACCCAGGGCGTACAGCGCGCGGCGGACCTGTTCCAGTTGCTGCGCCGGGTCGCCGTCGCTGCCCAGCAGCATCGGCTGTCCCACCTGCAGGCGCAGCGGCCGGCCACGGCGGGCGAACATCTCCCGCGCCAGCAGCGCGGTGCCGGCCGGCTTGAACACGGCCGAGGCGCCGTAGAACAGCGCCGAGTTGCGCGCCTGTACCCGTACCGGCAGCACCGGCGCCTGGCAGGCCCGGGCGAAACGGACGAACCCCCGGTTCCAGCGACCATCGCGGATGCCCTGCAGCGACAACCGCGACACCTCGCCGGCCGGGAACACGATCACGCACTGTTCTGCCTCCAGTGCCTGCTCGATGGCCTGCAGGCTGGCGCGCTGCGCCCGTCCGCCCAGGATCCGCACCGGCAGCAGCAGCTCGCGCAGCGGCTCCAGCGCCAGCAGCATGTCGTTGGCGATGATCCGCACGTCGCGGCGAACCTTGCCCACCGCGTCCAGCAGCGCCAGCGCATCCAGCGCGCCGGAGGGGTGGTTGGCCACGATCAGCAGCCGCCCGCTGGCCGGGATCCGGGCCAGTGCGGCGGCGTCGACCGTGTAGCCGGCCTGCAGGAACGCCAGCGCGGCGCTGACGAAGTCGAAGCCGTGCTGATCGGCGCTGCGCGCCAGGAAGGCGTCCATCCGGTCAAACCCCGACCAGCGCCCCACCGTGCGCAGCAACGGCCGCGCCAGGTGGCCGCGCCGGCCACGGAACCAATCGGGATAGCGCTGCTGCAGGCGGTGCTCGATCTGTTGCATGGGGATACCCCGACGGCCCTGTTGGCCGGCAGCCTGCGCCCGCCAGAAGGCAGGCCGGTTGCGGTTTTGCGGCAGTTCGATGACCCCGGCTTAACCGTATGGCAACGGCGCCCCCTGCACTATTCCCCCCCGGCCCCGAGCGTGTATCATTCGCGGCTATCTTTTCATCCGCATACAGGGATACAAGCTCATGTCCAGCTATCTCTTCACCTCCGAGTCGGTCTCCGAAGGCCATCCGGACAAGATCGCCGACCAGATCTCCGATGCCGTGCTTGACGCTATCCTGGCCCAGGACAAGCGCGCCCGCGTCGCCTGCGAGACGCTGGTCAAGACCGGTGCCGCCATCGTCGCCGGCGAAGTCACCACCTCGGCCTGGGTCGACATCGAGGAGCTGACCCGCAACGTCATCAACTCGATCGGCTATGACAACTCCAACGTCGGCTTCGACGGTCATACCTGCGCCATCATCAACATGCTCGGCAAGCAGTCCCCGGACATCGCCGCCGGCGTGGACGGCACCGACAAGAAGAGCAAGAAGCCGGAAGAACAGGGCGCTGGCGACCAGGGCCTGATGTTCGGCTACGCCTGCAACGAAGCCCCGGAGTTCATGCCGGCGCCGATCTACTACTCGCACCGCCTGGTCGAGCAGCAGGCCAAGGTCCGCAAGAAGAAGAACTCGCCGCTGCCGTGGCTGCGCCCGGACGCCAAGAGCCAGGTCACCCTGCGCTACGGCCAGGACGGCAAGATCGAAGGCCTGGATGCCGTGGTGCTGTCGACCCAGCACGACCCGGGCATCAAGCAGAAGGACCTGATCGAGGCCGTGCGCGAGCACATCCTCAAGCCGGTCCTGCCCAAGGCATGGCTGGACAAGCTGCCGAAGAACAAGGTGCACATCAACCCGACCGGCATCTTCGTGATCGGCGGCCCGGTGGGCGACTGCGGCCTGACCGGCCGCAAGATCATCGTCGACACCTACGGCGGCATGGCCCGTCACGGTGGTGGCGCGTTCTCCGGCAAGGACCCGTCCAAGGTTGACCGCTCGGCCGCTTACGCTGCCCGTTACGTCGCCAAGAACGTGGTTGCCGCCGGCCTGGCCGACAAGTGCGAAGTGCAGGTCTCCTACGCCATCGGCGTGGCCGAGCCGACCTCGATCTCGGTGACCACCTTCGGCACCGGCAAGATCCCGGACGCGCAGATCGAGAAGCTGATCCGTGCGCACTTCGACCTGCGCCCGTACGGCATCATCAAGATGCTCGACCTGATCCACCCGATGTACCAGCAGACCGCCGCCTACGGCCACTTCGGCCGCAAGCCGAAGGAATTCTCGTACGTCGACGGCGATGGCAAGACCCAGAACGCGACCGCCTTCTCCTGGGAGAAGACCGACCGCGCCGAGGCCCTGCGCAAGGCTGCCAAGCTGAAGTAAGCGCGACCGGCTCCGCCAGTTGCACCCCGACGGGCCGCGCAAGCGGCCCGTCGTCGTTTGCGCAGTTGCCCTTGCAATGCCGCCATCACCCCGCTCACGATGGCTGGCATTCACAAGGAGCGTTGGCATGTTTCAGGCATTGATCGGCAGGCTGTTCAAGGACAAACCCGACCCGGACCGCTTCGCCCGCACGTTCATGGCCGCGGTACGCGCCAACGGCTACACGCAGGCGCTGCACTACGAGCCGGACACCTTCCGCATCCGCCATGCCAACGGCTCGTACTTCAACCTTCACAACGCTTACCAGGCCTACCTGGGAGCCCCGCGTGGCGAGCAACGCAAGGCGTTGCAGGCCTTCAGCCAGCTGCTCGGCGTGCATGACAACGACGAGGAAATGACGCTGGAGCAGGCGCGCCCGCTGCTGCGCCCACTGATCCGCAGCATCACCCAGCTGGAGGAGATCACCCTGCACCATGCCGAGCAGGAGGGCTGGAATGCACCGCCGCAGCGCCTGCAGTACCGCCGCCTGAGCGAGGAATGCGTGGAACTGCTGGCCGTCGACCACCCCGACCATACCGCCACCCTCACCCAGGGCCCGCCGGAGGAGTGGGGCATCAGCTTCGACGAGGCGTTGGTCATCGCCCGCACCAACCTGCGCCAGAGCCCGGACGAACCCTTCGTCGAGGTGGCCCCCGGCCTCTACCAGGCCGCCTGGGGCGACGCCTACGACAGCAGCCGCGCCCTGCTGCCGGACCTGCTGCACCGCGTGCCGGTCGCCGGCCTGCCGGTGTTCATGCTCGCCACCCGCGACATGCTGCTGGTCGCTGGCGAAGGTGACCTGCGCGCGCAGGCGGCGATGCTGGAACTGGCCGGCCAGGCATTCGCCGACGGCCGCGTGATCTCCTGGGAAGTGCTGCGCTATGACGATGGCCAGTTGCATCCGCACGTGCTGGCCGACCCTGCGTTGCGCGAGCGGCAACGGCAGCTGCGGCTGGAACTGGACGGCGATGCCTACGCCATGCAGAAGCAACTGCTCGACCGCGTGCACCAGGCCCACGACGAGGATGTGTTCGTGGCCAATTTCATGGTCCACAGCGAGGAGCGGCATTCGCTGTGCGCCTGGACCGAAGGGGTGGCCAGCTCGCTGCCGCGCACCGACCGTATCGTGCTGGTGATGCCGGTCAACGAGGACGATGCGCACACGCTGGTCGTGGACTGGGAGCAGGCCCAGCCACTGATCGGCCACCTGCTGCAGCAGGACAGCCGCCACCTGCACCCGCCCCGCTACCTCACCCTGGGCTTCCCGGACGCCGAAACGCGCGCCCGCTTGCAGCCGCTCTGATTCGCTCACCGGATGCTCCTGCCACCCCGGCGATGCACTACCATCGCCGCCATGGGGAAAGAAGACCGCAGACCAATCGCCGCCCGTTCCACCGGCTGGGCCCAGGCCCTGAGCGCCGCGTTGGCACGCTCCTCCGTCACGCCGAACCAGATTTCGGTACTGAGCATCTTCTTCGCCGTGATCGGCGCGGTGGGATTGCTGGCCGCGCCCAGCCTGCTCGGCCTGGTCGCCTGCATCATCGGCGTGCAGCTGCGCCTGGTCTGCAACCTGCTCGATGGCATGGTCGCCATGGAGGGCGGCAAACAGACCCCGACCGGGGCGCTGTACAACGAATACCCGGACCGGATCGCCGATTCGCTGCTGATCGTCGCGCTCGGCTACGCCGCCGGCATGCCCTGGCTGGGCTGGCTGGGCGCACTGCTCGCCGCGCTTACCGCCTACGTGCGACTGTCCGGGGCCAGCCTTGGCCTGCCGCAGGACTTCCGTGGCCCGATGGCCAAGCAGCACCGCATGTTCGTGCTGACCTTGGCCTGCGTGGCGGCGATCATCGAGCAATGGGTCAGCCACACCGGCTACGCCCTGCAGGTGGCCGCCGTGGTGATCGCCGCCGGCGCGCTGCTGACCTGCATCACCCGCACCCGCGCGATCGCCGCGCAACTGAAGGCAAGGTCCTGAT
The DNA here is from genome assembly GCF_052871705.1 of Stenotrophomonas sp. LARHCG68. Classification (NCBI taxonomy): domain Bacteria; kingdom Pseudomonadati; phylum Pseudomonadota; class Gammaproteobacteria; order Lysobacterales; family Lysobacteraceae; genus Stenotrophomonas; species Stenotrophomonas sp. LARHCG68. The sequence goes on from NZ_JBIXJV010000003.1 coordinate 244,416, forward strand.
GCTCTCCAGCCTGCTGGTCGCCGCCGTCAAGGTCTTCATCGGTGCCTACCCGCGTTGGGTCGGCAGCCGCCCCAACGACACCCAGCGCATCTACTTCGCCAACCATTCCAGCCACCTGGACACGGTGGCGCTGTGGTCGGCGCTGCCGCCAGCCCAGCGCGAGCACACCCGCCCGGTCGCCGCCCGCGACTACTGGAGCAAGGGCATCCGCAAGGTCATCGCTGACAGGGGCTTCAACGCCGTGCTGATCGAGCGCGACCGCAACAAGGTCGAGGGCGACCCGCTGCAGCCGCTGTACGACGCGCTGGACGGCGGGGCTTCGCTGATCATCTTCCCGGAAGGCACCCGCAACCACGAACCCATGCCGCAGCCGTTCAAGGCCGGCCTGTTCCACCTGGCCCAGCACTACCCGCACGTGGAACTGGTGCCGGTGTACCTGGACAACGCACGCCGCGCCCTGCCCAAGGGCAGCCTGGTGCCGGTGCCGCTGGTATGCACGGCGCGCTTCGGCCCGTCGCTCAACCGCATCCCCGATGAAGACAAGGCGCAGTTCCTGCAACGCGCCCGGCAGGCCGTGGTGGATCTGGCATGAACAACGTATTCCAGCAATTGCCCCTGGGCAGCTTCCTGCAGCAGGCCATCGAGCGCGCACCGCCCAAGTTCTGGTGGATGATCGGCGGCGTGTTCGGGGTGCTGGTGCTGGCCAGCCTGATCGGCTTCATCATCGGCCGCTTCAAGTCCGGCTCGGTGGTGGACAACCTCAACGCCCGCATCCGTGCCTGGTGGGTGATGGCCGCGGTGCTGCTGTTCTGCTTCGTGCTGGGCAAGATCGCCACGCTGGTGTTCTTCGGTCTGCTCTCGTTCTTCGCGCTGCGCGAGTTCATCTCGCTCACCCCGACCCGACGCGGCGACCACCTGGCGCTGTGCCTGTGTTTCTACATCGCCATCCCGCTGCAGTACTGGTTGATCGGCATCGACTGGTACGGCCTGTTCGTGATGTGCATCCCGGTGTACGGCTTCCTGACCCTGCCGGCGGTATCGGCGCTGTCCGGCGACACCGAGAACTTCCTGGAGCGCAACACCAAGATCCAGTGGGGCGTGATGCTCACCGTGTTCTGCCTGAGCCATGCGCCGGCGCTGATGCTGCTGCGCATCCCCGGCTACGAAGGGCAGAACCTGATGCTGCTGTTCTACCTGCTGCTGGTGGTCCAGCTCAGCGACGTGCTGCAGTACGTGTTCGGCAAACTGTTCGGCAAACACCTGCTGGCCCCGCAGGTCAGCCCGTCCAAGACCGTCGAAGGCCTGGTCGGGGGCGGCCTGGCGGCCACCGGCGTGGGCGCGGCGCTGTACTGGATCACCCCGTTCTCGCCGCTGCAGTCCGCGGCGCTGTCGCTGCTGATCGTGGTCTGCGGCTTCCTCGGCGGCCTGGCGCTGTCGGCGGTCAAGCGCAGCCTCGGCGCCAAGGACTGGGGCGAGATGATCGAGGGCCACGGCGGCATCCTGGACCGGCTGGATTCGGTGGTGTTCTCCGCACCGGTGTTCTTCCACGTGGTGCGCTACAACTTCCAGTAAGCGGCGGCCACGCCATCGCCCCTGCCGCACCGGCACGGGGTACGGCCCCTACCCCCTTCACCCGCAAGGGAGTAGCCTGCGGCTCCCGCCGTCGCAGCCAGCGCCATGATGTCCGAACACAAATCCCACCAGCTCTCGATGACCGTGCTGATGTCCCCGGAGATGGCCAACTTCTCCGGCAAGGTGCACGGCGGCGCGGTCCTGCGCCTGCTCGACCAGGTCGCCTACGCCTGCGCCAGCCGCTACGCCGGCAACTACGTGGTGACGCTGTCGGTGGACCAGGTGACGTTCCGCCAGCCCATCGCGGTCGGCGAGCTGGTCAGCTTCCTGGCATCGGTCAACTACACCGGCACCTCGTCGATGGAAGTAGGCATCAAGGTGGTGGCCGAGGACATCCGCAAGGGCAGCGTGCGCCACGCCAACAGCTGCTTCTTCACCATGGTGGCCGTTGACGACGACGGCAAGCCGACCCCGGTGCCGCCGCTGCAGCCGGAGACGTCCGACGAGAAGCGTCGCTTCGCCGCCGCGCAGATCCGCCGCCAGCTGCGCCAGGAGATGGAACAGCGGCATCTGGAGCTGCTCAAGAGCAACCCTTCACCCGACGCCTGAGCCCCCTACGCCCGCAGGCCGGGATGCACTCCCAACCCGTTTGCGCGCACCGGTCATCGCGACGCCGGGATCAGGCCGCGCTGCATCCCCGGCCCATGGCCGGACCCTCAACCGGTGTTCTGCACGCCCTGCGAGACACCGTTGACGCAGGCCACCAGGGCGCGCAGCAGCGCCTCATCCTGGCGGTCACTCGCCCGCCAGCGCTGCAGCAGGTCTACCTGCAGCGTGCTGATCGGGTCGATGTACGGGTTGCGCAGGCGGATGGACAGTGCCAGCCGCGGGTCATGTTCCAGCAGCTCCTGCTGCCCGCTCAGGCGCATCACCCAGCGCTTGGTCAACGCCAGCTCCTCGCCGATGCGCGGGAAGAACTGGTCATGCAACGGCCCGGCCAGGCGCGAGAACTGCTCGGCGATGTGGATGTCGCCCTTGCTCAGCACCATCGACATGTCGTCCAGGAAGGTCTCGAAGAACGGCCAGTCGTGCGCCATCTCGCGCAGCAGCTCTTCCTGCCCGGCATCGGCGGCCGCCTGCAGGCCGCTGCCCACGCCGAACCAGCCCGGGATCGCCGCACGCGCCTGGCTCCAGGCGAACACCCACGGGATCGCACGCAGGTTGCCCAGCGCCGCATCCTGGCCCAACCGCCGCGACGGACGCGAGCCCAGGGTCATGCGCTCGATCACGTCGATCGGCGTAGCCTGGCGGAAATAGTTCATGAACTGCGGGTCACCCACGAACGCCCGGTAGGCCTGCGAGCTCTGCTCGGCGACCCGCGCCATCACCGGCTTCCACAGCGCCTCGCGCGGCTCGGCCGCACGCGGGCGCAGGCTGGCGCGCAGCACCGCACCGGCGGACTGCTCCAGCGAGCGCAGCGCCAGTGCACGGATGCCGTACTTGCGATGGATCACCTCGCCCTGCTCGGTCACGCGCAGGCGCCCGTCGATGCTGCCGCGCGGCGAGGCGTTCACCGCATGCGTGGTCTTGGTGCCGCCGCGGCTGATCGAGCCGCCGCGACCGTGGAAGAAGGTCAGGTGCACGCCGTGCGCGCTGGCCACCTCCAGCAGTTCGACCTGCGCCTGCTGCAGGCCCCAGCGCGAGGCTGCGATACCGCCATCCTTGCCGCTGTCCGAGTAACCCAGCATCACCATCTGCACGTCGCCGCGTGCGGACAGATGGGCGCGGTAGACCGGGTCGGCCAGCAGGTCGCGCAGGGTGTCGGTGCCACGCCCCAGATCGTCGACGGTCTCGAACAGCGGCGCGATATCCAGCGGCACCGCACCGTTGCCATCGTGCAGGCCGCCGCGGCGTGCCAATGCCAGCACCGCCAGCACGTCGCCACGGTCATGCGCCATCGAGATGATGTAGCTGCCCAGCGCATCGGCACCGTGCCGGCGGCGCGCATCGGCCAACGCCGCGAACACCTTGTCCAGCCGCTGCCCCCCTTCGTCGGCCCCCGCCGGCAACGCGGCGTCGCCGGCCGCATACGACGCCAGCGTCCGCGCACGCGCCGCGCCGTCCAGCGCATCGAATGCCTCCTGCCCGCCCAGCACCTCGGCCAATGCACGCGAATGCACGCTCGACTCCTGGCGCACGTCCAGCCGCGCCAGGTGGAAACCGAAGGTGCGCACGCGCCACAGCAGGCGACGCACCGAGAACCAGCCGGCGTGCTTGCCCTTGTTGGCCTCCAGGCTGTCCAGGATCAGCTGGATATCGTGGATGAGTTCTTCCGGCGCGGCATACGCACCGGGCGCATCCTGCAGCGTCGCCTGCAGGCGCGCACGCATGCGGTCGTTGAGCAGCCGGTAAGGCATGTCGGCATGGCGCGGGCGCGACTGCACGTCGGGCAGCAGTTCGCGGTATTCCTGCACGCGTGCCTGCACCGCGTCACTGACACCGATCAGCTCGGTGGACTGGCTGAGCAGGCTGGCCAGCTTCAACAGGTCCTGGATGTACAGCTCCAGCACCGCGCGCCGTTGTGCATTGAGTGTGGCGGCGACCGTGCTGGCGTCCACGTTGGGATTGCCGTCCATGTCACCGCCCACCCAGGTACCGAAGCGCAGCAGCCGCGGCAACGGCAGGCTGCGCCCCCAGGTATCGAGCAACGCCTGCTCCAGCGATTCGTAGAACACCGGGATCACCCGGTACAGCACGCGGGTCAGGTAGAAACCCACGTGCTCACGCTCGTCATCCACCGTCGGGCGTACCGGCGAGGAGTCGGCGGTCTGCCACGATGCGGTGAGCGCCATGCGGAACCGCGCGGCATCGGCGGCCTGCTCGCCGGGGGTGCGCTGGCCGTCGAGGTTGTCGACCAGCGCGGCGACCATCAACTGTTCCTTCTCCAGCAGCGCGCGGCGCACCGCTTCGGTTGGGTGTGCGGTGAACACCGGCTCGATGTCGATGCGCGGCAGCCACTGCGCCAGCTCCTCCAGCGTCACGCCCTGGGCCTTGAGCTGGATCAACGCATCATGCAGGCCATCGGGCTGCGGGCGCTTGGTGCCGGCGCGCTGGTAGTCACGGCGACGGCGGATGCGATGCACGCGCTCGGCGATGTTCACCACCTGGAAGTAGGTACTGAACGCACGCACCAGCGCCTCGGCTTCGCGTGGCGAACGCCCGGCCAGTTGCGCGCTGAGACCAGCCAGCGGCCCCTGTGTTTCGCGACGGGCGATGGCGGCGGTGCGCACCTCTTCCACTTCGTCCAGGAAGCCCGGCGACACCTGCTCGGCAAGAAGGTCACCCACCAGCGTGCCCAGCCGGCGCACATCGTCGCGCAGGGGCAGATCGGGAGTGGCGAAGACAACGCTGCTACGGTACTCGTTCATCCAGGACGCACAAGCCTTGAGAGCGGGAATCCCCCAAGCCTAACCGAAAAAATGTCCGGTTTTTGCAGTGCATCAAAGGTGAAACAGTTGCATGTGAACCTTGTCCGGGCACTGTCTTTGCAGACAGGAAACGACGCAGTTTCGGCATCTTGGCGGACATTCGTTGGCATGTGAACGGGACGCACCTACGTCCGAAGCGCCCCCTCCGCAGCCCTCCCCCGCGCTTCGCGCGAAGGAGGGAGTAGAGCGTTGCGTCGCTCAGCGAGGGAGCTCAGCGACAAGCTGCACGGAACTGCCGCAGCAACAAGCTGAACTGCCCCTCCCCTTGCCTGCGCAGCAGGCAGGGGGAGGTTGGGAGGGGGTGCATTTCACGACCCACGTCAGAAGCGCCCCTCCCCAACCCTCCCGCGCGCTTCGCGCGAAGGAGGGAGTAGAACGTTGCGTCGCGCACTGACACATTGCGCAGAGCCGCCCTCCCCTGCGCTTCACGCAAGGGAGGGCGCTCGTCCTCAGCGCTTCTTGCCAGCCTTGCCGTCGGCCGCGCCCAACCACTGGTCCAGCCAGCTTTCACTCTCGGCCAGCATCGTCATGATCGACTCGCGTGCGCGATAGGCGTGCGATTCATTCGGCAGCATCACCAGCCGCGCCGTGCCGCCCAGCCCCTTCACTGCGGCGAACATGCGCTCGCTCTGGATCGGGAACGTGCCGGAGTTGTTGTCGTTCTCGCCATGGATGAACAGGATCGGGTCCTTGATCCTGTCGGCGCTGTTGAACGGCGACATCTTCAGGTACACGTCCTGCGCCTGCCAGAAGTTGCGTTCCTCGGCCTGGAAGCCGAACGGCGTCAGCGTGCGATTGTAGGCGCCCGAACGCGCGATGCCCGCCTTGAACAAGCGCGTATGCGCGAGCAGGTTGGCGGTCATGAACGCGCCATAGGAATGCCCGCCCACGGCGATGCGCTCGCGATCACCCACGCCACGCTTGACCACTTCGTCCACCGCCGCCTGCGCACTGGCCACCAGCTGCTGCACGTAGGTGTCGTTCGGCTCGGCATCGCCTTCGCCGATGATCGGCATGGTCGGGTTGTTGAGCACCACGTAGCCCTTGGCCAGGAACGCCTGCGGGCCCCAGTAGCTGATCGCGTTGAAGCGGTGCGGCGAGCCGGTGACCTGGCTGGCGTCCTGCGCGGATTTGAACTCGGCCGGATAGGCCCACATCAGCACCGGGCGCGGGCCATCCTTCTTCGGGTCGTAGCCCGGCGGCAGCAGCAGGTCAGCGGTCAGTTCGACGCCATCATTGCGCGTGTAGCGGATCTGCTCCTTCTTCACCCCACGCAACGCCGGCAGCGGATGCGCGAAATGGGTCAGCTCCACCGGCGCCGCGTCGGCCGACAAGCCGCGCGCGAACAGGTTGCCCGGCACATCGTTGGACTCGCGGTAGGTGAGGATGCGTGCATCCCCGCCTTCGATGATGGCCAGCGGCTGCTCGTAGTACGGCGCCTGCGAATGGAACAGGCGCTCGCTCTTGCCCGAGGCCAGGTCCACGCGGTCCAGGAACGGGCGGTCGCCCTCGGCCGACGCACCGGTGCCGATGCGGAAGAAACTCTTGCCATCGGTGCCCAGCTGCAGCCGCTCGCGCCCGCTCTCGTCGGACTGCAGCAGTGGATCGCCCGGATCAGCGTAGCGGTCATCCTCCGACCGCTCGACCAGCAGCACCGGTGCCTGGTCCGGGCTGCCCGGGTTGATCTTCCACTGCTTCATCTGGCGGCTCTTCCACCAGTACTCGTCCAGCAACGCGACATCGTCCTTGCCCCAGGTGATGCCGGCGTAGCGCGACCCCAGCTGCATCAGCGTGGCCGGCGGCCTGTCGAACGGTGCCGCCTGCACCAGCACCGCATCGCGGATGGCGGCCTGCCGTGACGGGTCACCACCGTCCTGCGCTTCGGCCCAGACCAGCGTGGCCGGCGCATCGGCGCGCCAGCTGATCGAACGCACGCCGGTCGGCACGGCATCGTTGCCGGTCGGCAGCCCGTCGACCAGCGGCAGGCGGGCAACCGTATGCACCTGCATGCCCTGCGCATCGAGCACGTCGATGCGGCGCGGGAAGCTGCTCACCGGCACCGAATACGAGAACGGCCGCTCGACGCGACGGCTGAGCAGGTACTTGCCGTCCGGCGACGGCGACAGCCCCATGAACAGGCCGGGCAGGCCCACCGGACTGGCCTGGCCGGTGATCGACACCCGCACCGGCTGTGCCTGCAGGTAGTACTCGAACAGGCGCGCATCGTCCTCGTTGCGCAGCAGGTCCTGGTAGGTCCGCACCGAACGCACGCCCTGCCCGGCCACGGTCTCCTGCACGGCGGGGCCGGTCGGCACGCCATCCCCCTTCGGCGGCGCGCCCTGCCCGGCCGGGCGCTGCAGCACCAGCAGCCCGTCGCTGCCCGGCAACCACGAATACCCCCGGCCGACGATGCTGTTCAGGCGCTCGGCGATGCGACGGGCGCTGCCCGCCTCCACATCCACCAACCACAGCTCGTTGCTGCCGCTGGCCGGGTCCACCTGGTTGAAGGCCAGGTACTTCTGGTCGGGCGACCAGCCCAGCGAGGCCACCGACAATGGCTGCGGCAGGCCGCTGATCTGGCGCTCCCTGCCGTCCAGCGTGGACACCAGCGACAACTTGTTGCCGAACGAGAAACGGCTGTCGGAGAAGGTCTTCGGGTTGATGCGCAGGCCGGCCAGCTTCAGCTCCGGCTGCGCCACCTGGGCGATGGACGGCAGCGATGGGGTCTGCAGCATCGCCGCCAGGTCGCGCCTGGGCGACAGCGACAGGCTGGGCGCACGCGGGGCGTCGACGATGGCCTGCAACGCGGCCGAGGGCAGGCGGTAGCCCTGCGCCTGTTCGGCCGCCTGCGGCGGGGCCAGCGCCAGCACCGGCGGCACCGCCAGCAGCAGGCCGGCGCACAGGACCAGGGCCGCGGAAGTACGGCGGCGGCGGGCGGGGGACAGGTTCATGGCGCTCCTTGGCAGGGGAATAAACCCCCAACTTAACAATCTCTGTCGCCACCCTCCCCTGCCGTTGGTTGGGCTGGCCGCCGCGATATAATCACCGGCCCCGCTCCGAGGGGCGCTGCGACTGTCCGGGAACCCCCGCCACAGCCAGGCTCGGGGCGGCATCCATGCAACAACGGCGCCCGGCGAACGCGAGCCTGCTCGCACCACACCGGAGCTTTACATGAATGCTGTTGCCAGGACCTTCTCCCAGGAAGGTGACTACAAGATCGCCGACATCTCGCTGGCCGATTGGGGCCGCAAGGAACTGGACATCGCCGAGCACGAGATGCCGGGCCTGATGTCCATCCGCCGCAAGTACGCCGCACAGAAGCCGCTGGCCGGCGTGCGCGTGACCGGCTCGCTGCACATGACCATCCAGACCGCGGTGCTGATCGAGACGCTGAAGGACATCGGCGGCGACGTGCGCTGGGCCTCGTGCAACATCTTCTCCACCCAGGACCAGGCCGCCGCCGCCATCGCCGCCACCGGCACCCCGGTGTTCGCCTGGAAGGGTGAAACGCTGGAAGAATACTGGGACTGCACCCTGGAAGCGCTGACCTTCAAGGCCGCCGACGGCACCCTGCTGGGCCCGGAACTGGTGGTCGACGACGGCGGTGACGTCACCTTGCTGATCCACAAGGGCTATGAGCTGGAAAACGGCAGCGACTGGGTCAACACCGCGTCCGGCTCGCACGAAGAGCAGGTCATCAAGAACCTGCTCAAGCGCGTGGCCACCGAGCGCCCGGGCTACTGGACCCGCGTGGTCAAGGACTGGAAGGGCGTCTCCGAGGAGACCACCACCGGCGTGCACCGCCTGTACCAGCTGGCCGAAGCCGGCACGCTGCTGGTCCCGGCCATCAACGTCAACGACTCGGTCACCAAGAGCAAGTTCGACAACCTGTACGGCTGCCGCGAGTCGCTGGCCGACGGCCTGAAGCGCGCGATGGACGTGATGCTGGCCGGCAAGGTGGCCGTGGTCTGCGGCTACGGTGACGTCGGCAAGGGCTCGGCCCACTCGCTGCGCGCCTACGGCGCACGCGTCATCGTCACCGAGATCGACCCGATCTGCGCCCTGCAGGCGGCGATGGAAGGCTTCGAGGTCAACACCATCGAATCCACCCTGGGCCGCGGCGACATCTACGTCACCACCACCGGCAACAAGGACATCATCCGCATCGAGCACCTGAGCGCGATGAAGGACCAGGCCATCGTCTGCAACATCGGCCACTTCGACAACGAGATCCAGGTCGATGCACTGGTGAAGTTCCCGGGCGTGCAGCACATCAACATCAAGCCGCAGGTGGACAAGTACGTGTTCCCGAACGGCAACGCGATCTTCCTGCTGGCCGAAGGCCGCCTGGTGAACCTGGGCTGCGCCACCGGCCACCCGAGCTTCGTGATGTCCAACAGCTTCGCCAACCAGACCCTGGCGCAGATCGACCTGTGGGCCAACAAGGACAGCTACAAGGCCGACGTCTACCGCCTGCCGAAGAAGCTGGACGAGGAAGTGGCGCGCCTGCACCTGGAGAAGATCGGCGTGAAGCTGACCACCCTGACCCAGGAACAGGCCGACTACCTCGGCGTGCCGGTGGAAGGCCCGTTCAAGCCGGAACACTACCGCTACTGATCGGCGAAAGCCTGCAGGCAGCCCACTCCCTCTCCCGCACGCGGCAGAGGGAGTGGGGTGAGGGCCACTGCCCCGTGCAAGCCCCACTCCCGTCGCGTCACCAAGCGCTGGAATGCCTCAACATTGTTCCCGACAAAACGAGCACCGAAAGGTGCTCGTTCTGTTTTCAGGGCCGATGGATCGGAGATGCCACCAGGGAAATCCCTTCAAGCCAACACCGCCTCTGGCCCACTCCCGCACCAGCCCCCATCCACCGGGTCGCTTCGCCGCTCGGCATGGCTCGCACGATTCGTGTCCTGTCCCGCATCCGCGATGCGCGCCACGCCCTGCCTGACTCTGCGCACGGTTTCGCCGCGGTCCATTTCCGTGCAGCATTGCGGACAGGACCACTACCGCCTCATGGCACCCAACGGACACCTCCATGCATCCCAGCGACGAGCGAAAGGTACTCGAGCAGCTCCTGAAAGAGATCGACTCCCCCGGCAAGGCGTCATCGGGGTGGAGTGATGTACCGGTCTGGATCTCGATCGCGGTGATCACGGCGTCCTGCTTCCATTTCTTCGGCCGCCCCAGCCTTCCCCATGCCCTCCTGATGGCAGGTTTTTTCCTGGCCGGGTTGGTGTATGCGCAGGTGCGCCTCCGGCGAAAGTCGGCCAGGAACTGGCCAACGCTGCGTCCCTTCCTCGACCGGGCGCGGGTCGAGGCACGTCTGCGCGAAATCCTGCTGACCGGCCACTGACGCCCCCTGCGCCCTGCCCTTCCTCGAATCGAACCCGGCATCCCCTCGAATGCACCCCATCGTTTCCTTCTGGCATGTCACCCATGGCGGCCCACAACACGGCCAGATGCTGCGCAAGCTGGAGCGCCTGGCGGGTTTCACCGCCGTTTCACCGATGGTGGAGCGGCTCGTGTGGGAGGGCCGCAAGGAGGCGCATGTGACGTTCGAAGTCCACCACGCCACCGGATCCCATGAGGCGACCGAAGCGGCCCTGCTCGCGCTTGCGTGGCAACTCGCACCGACGTGGCGGATCACCCGTGCTTCCGGCGACCTGGGGGGCGAATGGTCCCAATCGGCGGTCGGCCCCGATCATCCCTTCGAGGCGATCATCGCCGGTTGCACGCGCATCCGCTGGCAGTTGCATGCATCACAGCAGTACACGCGGCCGAACTTCCTGGGGGGCGGCGACAACCACTGGTAGGCACCTGGCGTCACTGCCGTGCTGCGCGCGCTCCGTCAGAGCGCGGCCATCGCCCTGTGGCATCATCCGCAGCACATGCCGGGGCCTTGCATCTACCCGGCCATTTCAGACAGGACAGCAGGACGCATGCCCGTGGAAACCCTGGAAGCGCAGATCACCCGTACGTTGTTGCCCGGCATGCATCTGCCGCCGGCGCTGAAGGCACTGTTTGGCTGGATCGAGGACAACGGCCTTTACATCGACCGGCCGGACGGCACCCGCATCGGTTTCCTGTTCCCCGAGGAAGCCCTGCGCGAGAGCTGGACGGACGACGAGCGTCAGGGCGGAACCAACATCACCTTCTTCGCCGAGGGCAATGCCAACCTGAAGTACTGGTTCGGCCACGCGCGTGCCGAGGTACTCGACCGGCTCTGCGTGTTCGCCAAGACCGGCGCGGAAGGATCGATGGCGGCACTCTGGCTCGCGCCCGACGGCACGCAGAAGATCGTCCATCTGGGCTCGGGCTCCGGCTCGGTCACCGTCTGCGTGCTGGCCGACGATGCGCTCGACTTCCTGCGACTGCTGGCCATCGGCTACGACGAAATCTGCTGGGGTGGTGAACTGGGATCGCCGCCGCCACGCGAGGGCGAATTCGTCGTTCATCCCAATGTGGCCTACCAGCAGTGGGTCCGCAGCCGGTTCGCCGCGACCATCCCGGAGATCGGCACCGAGATCGTCAGGCATCCCGAGGACATGCACATCGAGGACGCGGCAGACCCGTTCAACCGCTGGGTCAGCGCGAACTGCGCCTGACCCGGGCCGTTCCACCCGCAGTCGATAGTTTCGCGCAGTAGGCGGCGCGGCACCCACCGCGTCTGCACATGCAGTAGCAAACCCTGCCGAGCCCCGCGCTCGCCCCTTCCAACAAGGCCTTCCTATGATCCGCGCCCTGCTCCTGGCATCACTGCTCGCCACCTCCACGAACGCGGCGGCCATCGTCATCCGCCACGATGTCGATGATGCGCAGTACCGGGTACCGGCATCCGAATTACCGGCGCTGGTCGACATGCCCGGTGAGGGACACGGCGTGCTGATCGCCCCGCAATGGGCGGTGACCGCCGCACACACGCTCCCCCGCCAGGGTCGTCTCGAACAGGTGGTCATCAACGGGGTGGCCCGGGACGTGGAGCGGGTCGTCACCCACCCGGGGTACCGCACCCCGCCGCAGGCGCTGATCGACCAGGCGATGGCCAGCGGTGAAGCGATGCTGCTGGTGGTCTTCCTTGGCGGCACGGACGACATCGCGCTGATCCGCTTGCGCCAACCCATCACCGACATCCCGCCGATCCGCCTGTATGCCGGCAGCGACGAGCCCGGCAACCGCGTCACGCTGCTGGGAAAAGGGGCCACCGGCACCGGCGCCGATGGGCATGATCCGCGAGGGCCCAACCGTACCGGGTTGCGGCGTGCGTTCAACACCGTCACCAGTGCGTATGACCGCTGGCTCTGCTACGTCTTCGACGCACCACCGGATGGCCTTCCGCTTGAGGGCATGCTCGGCAATGGCGACAGCGGCGGCCCGGTACTGCTCCAGTCCGGCGCGCAATGGCAGCTGGCAGGGCTGGCCTCCTGGAAGGTCGTGCAGGGCAACGTGATGACCGCCCGTCCCGGCCGCTACGGGCAGACCGCCTGCAACGTCCGCCTGAGCCACTACCATGACTGGATCGAACAGGTGATCTCCGCAGCACCGCAGGCAAGCGGCCAGGATGGATCCCACGCAGGCCCCTGACTGATTCCCCTCCCACCCGCCGCACCGGAACACGCATGAGAGACCCCGCCCGCATCGACACCGTCCTGGTCACGCTTCGCGCGCTTTGGGAAACCTCGCCCGACCTGCGGCTGGGCCAGCTGATCGTCATCGCCGCCGCGCCGCGCGAGCCGGTTCCGGAAATCTTCCATATCGAAGACGACGTGTTGCTGGAAAACCTCGAGCAGCACCTGCGCCGCGCGCAGCCGTCGCGGCCCTGAGCCCGCCGGAACCGTCGAGGCCCCTGCTCGATGCCCCTGGATGACCTGGCCGGCGAAGCCCTGCGTGGCGCATTGCGCGTCGTCGGCCGCATGCTGGTCGAGCTGGTCTTCGAGATCCTGCTCAAGGGTACCGGCCACGTGGTGATCCGTCTGTTCCGCCCCGGCAAGGAACCCGGCGATGCGGCGTGCGCTCTGGTCGGCCTGCTGGTCTGGGCCGGTGTCGCTGCCGGCGCCTTCCTGCTCCATCGGCAGATGACCGGCTGATACCGCGGGAGTGGGTTCTGGATAGAATCCACCGCTGTACGGAACCAGGACGGCAGGGATCGCACGCCCGCATCCAGCCGCGTCCCTCAATCCCAGGAACTCCGATGGCCGACCCCTACAACTCCCCCGCGATCCCCGCCGCAACCCCTCACCTCACCGATGCCATGGTCACCACCGCCATGGAACTGCCCGGCCTGCGCGTCACCCGCAGCCTGGGCCTGGTGCGCGGCATCACCGTGCGTTCGCGCTCGGTCGTGGGCAACTTCATCGGCGGCCTGCAGACCCTGTTCGGCGGCAACATCACCATCTACACCGAGCTGTGCGAGCAGGCCCGCAACGAGACCTATCGCGACATGGTGCAGCACGCGCGCATGCTCGGCGCCAATGCCATCATCGCGGTCCGCTACGACGCCACCGAACTGATGACCGGCCTGACCGAAGTGCTGTGCTATGGCACCGCCGTGGTGGTCGAGCCGCAGCGCTGAGGCCTCCCTCGCACAACACCCGCGATCACATCATTGGGCAGGAAGCCGGATTCCATGGGTATTTTCAGCAGGTTCTTCAAAGGTCCGCCGGCGCCCGAGCCGGCCTTGCCACTTCGGCTGCTGCTCGAAGCGACCAGGGCATCGGACCCGCACGCCCGCCTCGTCGATGGGCAGGTACACCTGTCCAGCGGCATCACGCTGGGCGTCGAACATATCGAGACGTTCCGCTTCGACAACGGCAACGTACGCACTGCGACGGTCACCACGGCCAGGCACCCGACGTTCTTCACCGAAGGGCTGATCGAGTTCCAGCACGCCATGGGTGCCGATGAGCAGGCCTCGATGTCGAGCGGCTTTCGCAGCTGGGCGCAGATGGATCTGGCAACCCTGTCCGATGCCGTCCAAGCCGATCCACGGCATTGCGCGGTGATGGAAATCACCCTGCCGGCCTCGGAACAGGCGCCGGAGGCGGTGCGCCAGATCGTGCTGGGCCCGGTCGCGCACTACGCCTCCGAGCCGGTGGATGCCGACGAGGAGCACCCGTTCTGCCCGTGCTGCCTGCTCACCCGGAGCCTGGAGGCCTTCATGCCGGTCCTGCGCGCGGAACAGTTCCTCGGCGTGCGCCTGTTCGCCAGTCGTGCGGACGATGGCAGTTTCAGCGCCGATTGCCGCATCAATGGGCAGGACCATCCCGATGCACTGCCCGCCCTGGTCGAGTACGCCCGGCAATGGGCAGGTACCGGCACGGAGTTCCGCAAGCAGTACGTGATCATTCGCCCGCGGCCATGAGCGTCGGCGCGAGCGCCGGTTTTCCCGCACTTACCTCCCACGCAGACAGGCGCATCGCATGCCTTCCAACGCCGAACTCGAACGTCGCAAAGCCCTGCTGCGCGGGCTCGCCGAGCAGCATCACGCCCAGGCCATCGCGGCGCTGCCCCTGCCGCGGGAAGCATTGACGGCCCTGTTCGACCACCTTGACCAGGCACTGGGGGCCGGCTGCGACCATTCGCTGCGGTTCACCCGCCAGTTCCTGCAACAGCAGGCGCTCGATGAAGCCACGGTGGTGCCGTGGCTGCAGGCCAACGGCGGCTACTATGACTGCGAGGTGCTGGCCAACGTCGAGGACGCTTGGCAATGATGTTCCTGATCGGCCAGGGCGAGCGCGTGGTCGCGCTTGGCGAACCCGAACAACGTAACTGCCCGAAATGCGGCCAGCTCACCGCATTCCAGAAGCAGCTGCGCTACAAGTACGGCAGCTTCGACATGCTGTTCGGCTTCGCCTACGACAAGCGTTACCAACTGGCCTGCCTGCAGTGCAACCATGGCTGGATCCTGGATGCGCGCACCACCGAACGCGAGCTCGGCCGCGTGCCGATCCCGTTCCACCTGCGCTATGGCCTGTGCGTGCTGGCGGTGCTGGCCGCCCTGCTGGGCGCGTCGGCCATGGCCGTGAACGGCCTGCTCTGAACCCGGCGCTACAGTGGGCAACCCGTCGCTGCCGGACGCCCCGCCATGCCCCTGAAACAGCTGATCCCGATGCAGCCGGTGACACACCTGCCGGCCAGCATCGCCTTCTACCGCAAGCTCGGCTTCGAGGTCGAGGACCACAATGACGCCTGGGGTTGGGCGATGCTGCGCTGCGGCCCCTGCCAGGTCATGCTCGATCAGTCCATCAATCCACCGGCCGGCAGTGCGCGCAGCGCCGTGCTCTATCTCTATCCCGATGACCTGCGTGCCTTCCATGCGCATGCGCGCCAGAACGGCCTAGAGGTACCACCGCTGGAAACCACGTTCTATGGGATGAGCGAGTTCCGGCTGCAGGACCCGGACGGCAATCGGCTCTGGATCGGCCAACCCGGTGACTGAGCGACGCCGGCCCGGCCACGATGGACGACGCCAACCGGCCGAATCCGCGCTATAAAGCGCGTGTTTCCCCAGGAGCCACTGTCATGAGCAAGTCCGGATTCAGCACCGAAGAACGTGCCGCCATGAAGGAGCGCGCCCGCGAACTGGCGGCCGAGGCCAAGGCCGGCCGCAGGAAAGCCGAGGGCGAGGCCGAGGTGTTGGCCCGCATTGCCGAGATGCCAGCGGCCGAGCGCGACATGGCCGGACGGCTGCACGGGATCATCACCACCACCGCGCCGGCACTGTCACCCAAGACCTGGTATGGGATGCCGGCCTATGCCAATGCCGACGGCAAGGTGGTGGTGTTCTTCCAGGGCGCGAGCAAGTTCGGCGCGCGCTATTCCACGCTGGGGTTCAACGACAGTGCCGCACTCGACGACGGCGACATGTGGCCCACTTCGTTCGCGCTCAACGCGCTCACCCCTGCAGTGGAGAAGAAGGTCACCACGCTGGTGAAGAAGGCCGCACGCGCCGCCGGCGCCACCCGCCGATAGCCATGCGCGGGGGTGGGCAGCTATCGTGTCCTGCCACGCACCGACCGAAACGCATGCCTTTCTGGACCTGGTTGTTCCCCCGTACGCCTGCCGTGTTCCCCAGCCCGCTGCCGCGCGCGCAGGCCGTGCAGAACCTGCGCGCGGCCACCGCACGCGGCAACATCACCGCAACCGGCACCATCGTCGGTTCGGTGGAGGCCGCACGGGTGAACCTGTATCACCGCAGCGCGTTGCGCAACTCGTTCAAGCCGCATTTCCGTGGCCACTTCGTGGACACCGCGCAGGGCTGCGCGCTGCACGGCCGCTTCGCGCCACCCGCGCTCGTGCATGCCTTCATGGTGTTCTGGCTGGGCTTCTGCGTGCTGGGGACGACGATCAGCGTCGTGCAGCTTGGCAGGATGGACCCGATGCTGATCCCGGCCGCCCTGCCCGGCGTGTTGATGGCCGCCTTCGGCATTGGCCTGGTGCGGCTTGGGCAACACCTGTCCGCCAACGACCCTGCCATCCTGTCGCGCGTGATCCGTCAGGCGTTGCAGTCACACCACACCGAGCCATGAGATCGCGCCAGGCCCGCATGCCCCACCACGACCCGATCGTTGAACTGCACAGACTGCAGACCGAGACGATGCAGCAACTTGAACGCATCGCCGAGGACATCAAGGCTGGCCGTGTTCCGGCAGAGGAAGGCGGGCAACGCGCCCGCGCCCTGATGGCCGCCAGCGACGCACGCCGCAGCGCATTGTTTGCCGCCGGCGCTGCGGCGGCGGACCGGCGTACACGCCGCGCCTGGCTGATGGTGCTGGCGGTCGTGGTGGCTGCCGCTGTCGCCGTGCTTGGGCGGGTGCTGCTCGGCTAGCCCGGCGCGTCTCTGCCCTCACCCCAGCCCCTCTCCCGTTTTACGGGAGAGGGGCTCGCATTGTTTCGATTCGCCGTCTACTGGCCCCTCTCCCGCAGCGCGGGAGAGGGGTTGGGGTGAGGGCCGTTCCGGGCTCAGGCATCGGCCGCCACGAACCCACCGGTCTGGCGCGCCCACAAGCGCGCGTACAGGCCACCGGCGGCGACCAGCTCGGCATGGGTGCCGGTCTCCACGATCCTGCCCTGGTCCATCACCACCAGCCGGTCCATCCGCGCGATGGTCGACAACCGGTGCGCGATCGCGATCACCGTCTTGTTGCCCATCAACTCGTCCAGGCTGTCCTGGATCGCCGCTTCCACTTCCGAATCCAATGCCGAGGTCGCCTCGTCCAGGATCAGGATCGGCGCATCCTTCAGCAGCACCCGCGCGATGGCGATGCGCTGGCGCTGGCCACCGGAGAGCTTCACGCCGCGCTCGCCGACATGCGCGTCGTAACCCTGCCGGCCCTGCCCGTCCACCAGCGCGTCGATGAAGCCTTCCGCACGCGCCTTGGCCACGGCCGCGCGCACCTGGTCTTCGGTCGCATCCGGGCGCCCGTACAGCAGGTTGTCGCGGATCGAACGGTGCAGCAGCGAGGTGTCCTGGGTCACCACGCCGATCTGCGCGCGCAGGCTGTCCTGGGTGACGCGGGCGATGTCCTGCCCGTCGATCAGGATGCGTCCGCTCTCCAGGTCGTACAGGCGCAGCAGTACGTTCACCAGGGTGGACTTGCCGGCACCGGACGGGCCGACCAGGCCGATCTTCTCGCCCGGCTTCACCGACAGGTTCAGCCCGGCCATCACGCCGCCGCGCTTGCCGTAGTGGAAGTGCACGTCCTTGAAATCCACCGCGCCGGCATGCACCTGCAGTGGCACGGCATCGGCCTGGTCCTGCACGGCGATTGGCTGGGCGATGGTTTCCATGCCGTCCTGCACCGTGCCGATGTCCTCGAAGATGCCGTTCACCGTCCACATGATCCAGCCGGACATGTTGTGGATGCGGATCACCAGGCCGGTGGCCAGGGTGATCGCGCCAACGCTGATCAGGCGATCGTTCCACAACCACAGCGCCAGCCCGCAGGTACCGACGATCAGGAAGCCGTTGAGGATGGCGATCACCAGTTCCAGCCCGGTGGTGATGCGGGTCTGCGCGCGGTGCTTCTCGGCCAGCTCCTGGATCGACTCGGCCACGTAGGCCTGCTCGTGTCCGCTGTGCGCGAACAACTTGAGCGTGGAGATGTTGGTGTAGCCGTCGACGATGCGGCCCATGGCCCGTGACCGTGCATCCGAGGCGATCCATGCCCGCTGCTTCATGCGCGGCACGAAGTACACGCCGATGGCCACGTACGCCACCAGCCACACGGCCAGCGGCACCATCAAGCGCCAGTCCACCTGCGCGAACAGGTACAGCGCGGTGCCGGTGTAGACCACGATGTACCAGAGCGAATCCACCATCTGCACGGCGGATTCGCGCAGCGAGGTACCGGTCTGCATCACCCGGTTGGCGACGCTGCCGGCGAAGTCGTTCTGGAAGAAGGTCAGGCTCTGCCGCACCACGTAGTTGTGCATCAGCCAGCGCGAGCGGTTGCTCAACCCCGGCACGATGGCCTGGTTGACCAGCAGGTTGTGCAGGGCCACCAGCACCGGGCGCGCCAGCAGCGTGATGCCGGCCATCCACAGCAGCTCCGTTGCGTGCCGCCGGAAGAACCCCGGGCCCGCGTTGTCCGAGAGCATGTCCACGATGCGCCCGAGGAAGTCGAACATCGCCACTTCCACCAGCGCCAGCAGCAGGCCGGCCACCAGCGTGGCCAGCAGCACCGGCCACACCGGGCGCAGGTAGTGCAGGTAGAAACGCACCACGCCGCGCGGTGGCATGCGGGCATCCACCGGCGGGAACACGGGAATCAACGACTCGAACCAGCGCAACATCGCCACGGCCTGCAGAAACAGAACAGGCCGCGATTGTCCCATCGCGGCCTGTGTTGTGTCTGTCTACGGCAGGCGCTTGCCCGCCAGCGGGAACGGTCCCGGCCGCGACGCCCTTGCCTCCCGTCCACGATCCTCCGAAGCGCCGCGGGCAATGCCACGGCGGGAATGCCATCCCCGCCATGGCCGCGGGACCGTGGTGCCCTGCTTACTCCGCCTTGGGCTTGAGCAGCAGGTCCTGGAAGTCGAAGCTGAAGTCGGTCAGCGACGACACCGCTTCCATCCGCACCTCGCGCACCTTGCCGTCCGGGGTCAGGCTGAAGTTGACGAAGGCATCGGCGTTGAGCGAGCGGTTGTCCCAGCGCACGATGAAGGTATCGTGCTGCCAGTGCTCCATCGTGCCGACCAGATCGGCGGTGGCACCGAAGCGCAGGCGCAGCTTGCCGCCCTTCTGCTCGATGACCACATCGCCATACCACGCATCGCGGTACGTGCCGGCATAACCACCCAGCGGCAGCGAGGGCGTGCTCCTGGCGTCGCGCGCAGCCACGTGCCGAGCCCAGCCTTCGTCCGCGTTGTCCTGTGCCTTGGCGACGCTGGCCGCATACGCCGCCACCCAGTCATGCGACGGTGCCCCGAGCATCGCGTCGAGCACGCTCATGGTGATGGCGTTGAAAGCCGCACCCGATTCCTGGTTGGTCAGCACCACCACGCCCAGGTCCTGCCCGGGCACCAGCGTCAGCCGCGACACCTGCCCCGGCCAGCCGCCGGTGTGCCACACCAGCTTCTGCCCGCGGTAGTCACTCAGGCTCCAGCCTTCACCGTAACCGGCGAAGTTCGGGCGCGCGGCTTCCAGCTCCGGCACCGACGGCTTGGGCACCACCTGCGGGATCTGCATCTGCCACATCTGCTGCTGGGTCTTTTCACTGAACAACGGCGTGCCGTCGGCCAGTTTGCCCTCGGCCAGCTGCACGTTCATCCACCTGGCCAGGTCGTGCACGCTGGAGTAGATGCCACCGGCGCCGGCGTTGTTGGACCAGGTCAGCGGCGCCACCGGGCGCAGGTCGGTGAAGTCGAACTTGGCGTGGCCGACGGCGGCCTTGTCGCCGGGCTTGAGATGGTCGGCGTTGTAGCGGGTGCCGGCCATGCCGACCTTGTCGAAGATGCGCTGCTGCAGGAACGCGGCGAACGGCTGCCCGGACACCTTCTCGATCACCTGCTGGGCAACCGCGTACAGGATGTTGTCGTAGGCGTAACGGTCGCGGAAACCGTTCTTCAATGGTACCTGGCCCAGTCGCGCCACCACCTCGGCGTTGCTGTAGGTGGTGGTCGGCCAGAACAGCAGGTCGCCGGCGCCCAGGCTCAGCCCGCTGCGGTGCGAGAGCAGGTCGCGGATGCGCATCTCGCCGGTGACGTAGGGGTCGGACATGCGGAACGACGGCAGGTGGTCGATCACCCGGTCATCCATCTTCAGCTTGCCCTCCTCGGCCAGCAGGTTCAGCGAGGTGGCGGTGAATGCCTTGGTGTTGGAGGCGATGGCGAACAGCGTGTCGGCCTGCACCGGCTCGGGCTTGCCCAGCTCGCGCAGGCCCCAGCCGCGCTCCAGCACCACCTTGCCGTCCTTGACCACCGCCACCGCCACGCCCGGCACGTCGAACTGCTGGCGCACGCGCTCCACCGTGGCATCGAGTTGCTGCAGCTCCGCCGGCACCGCCGCCTCCTGTGCATCGGCCACCTGGGCCACCACGCTCATCGCGAGCACCAGCCCGCCCCCAAACCATTTATTCAATGCGCTCTCCCTCTGGATCGATGCCGGCCCATGGCCGGGCCGGCCTTCTCGCGATGGTAACGCGAGCGCGCCCACGCTCGCCTTTCCGCTCCTGCCCTGAGGCCGCCATGGACCTCGCCGCCACGACCACCGCCACCATCATTCCCTGCCTGCGCTACCGCGATGCCCCGGCCGCCATCGACTGGCTGTGCGACGCCTTCGGCTTCCAGCGCCACGCGGTCTACCAGGAGGGCAACGTCGTGCTGCATGCCCAACTGGTATTCGGCAACGGCATGGTGATGCTCGGCTCGGTGCAGCCCAGCGAATGGGGCAGCAACATGATCCAGCCCGACGAAGTCGGTGGCATGGAAACCCAGAGCGCCTGCGTGATCGTCAGCGACGCCGACGCCCACTACGCCCAGGCCAAGGCAGCCGGCGCGGAGATCGTCATCGACATCGCCGACCAGCACTATGGCGGCCGCGGCTACGCCTGCCGTGACCCGGAAGGCCACCTGTGGTGGTTCGGCAGCTACGACCCCTGGAAAGCCGCGTAGGCACGGCCTTTGCCGCCGAGCCGTTGAATCCCCGGATCAGGACCTTCCCGATGTCGCGGCCCAGGCCGCTCCCACCGGTTGGCTTGCGGGTACATTGACGGCTTCGCGGCCACGGCCGCTCCTGCCCCGGGGTGTGACTTGAACGACTTGTTTGCCGGTACGGCCAATACCCCCGGGGTCCACATCGGCATCGGCGGCTGGACCTATGTGCCGTGGCGCGGCGGCACCTTCTATCCGGTCGGGCTGGTGCAGCGCCGCGAGCTGGAGTTCGCCAGCCGCCAGCTGACCAGCATCGAGATCAACGGCACCTACTACGGCACCCAGAAGCCAGCCATCTACGCCGGCTGGCGCGATGCCACGCCGGAAGGTTTCGTGTTTTCGGCCAAGGCGCCCAAGCGCATCGTCAGCGCCCGCAAGCTGGCCGGGACCGGCGCGCAGATCGATGACTTCATCGATGGCATCGGCCACCTCGGTGACCGGCTCGGTCCGCTGGTGTGGCAGTTCGATGCCGGTCGCACGCTGGACCCGGACGACTTCGCCGCGTTCCTGCAGCTGCTGCCGCGGCAGGTCAACGGACGCCGCCAGCGCCACGCGCTGGAAGTACGCGACCGTGCGTTCTTCGACGAACGGCTGGTTGGCCTGGCCCGCCAGCACGGCCTGGCACTGGTCTACACCGACTCACCGGACTACCCCAACGCGGCCGACCTCGGCGCGGACTTCGTCTATGCCCGGCTCATGCGCAGCCGCGATGCCTGCGACACCGGCTACCCGGCGGCGGAACTGGCGCAATGGGCCGAACGCGTGATGGCGTGGCGGCGCGGACAGGACCCGCACGACCTGCCCCACCTCGCCGCGCCTGCGAGGCCTGCGCCGGAGGGGCGCGAGGTATACCTGTACTTCATCAGCGCCGCCAAGCACCGCAACCCGGCCGCGGCGCGCCAGCTGCAGCAACGCGTCGACCAAAACTGAAGCGATCGATGCGGCAATGCGTCGGCACATCGGCGACAATTCGCCGATGGCGACGAACGAACACCGCAAGGCCCTGCTGCAAATCCATTTCTGCGTCCTGCTGTGGGGCATTACCGCCATCCTCGGCAAGCTGATCACCCTGCCCGCCCTCCCGCTGGTGTGGTGGCGCATGCTGCTGGTGGTGGCCATGCTGGCCCTGCTGCCGCGCGTATGGCGCGGGCTGTCCACGCTCAGCCCGAAGGTGGCGCTGGGCTACGCCGGCATCGGCGCACTAGTGGCGCTGCACTGGCTCACGTTCTATGGCTCGGTGAAGCTGGCCAATGCTTCGGTCGCGGCCACCTGCATCGCGCTGGCACCGGTGTTCACCTCGGTGATCGAGCCCTGGATCGCGCGTCGGCCGTTCCAGATGAAGGAACTGGCGCTGGGCATCGTGGTGCTGCCGGGCGTGGCGCTGGTGGTGGGCGGCGTTCCCGACGGCATGCGCCTGGGCGTGGCGGTCGGCGCGTTGTCGGCCCTGCTGGTGGCGGTGTTCGGCTCGTTCAACAAGCGCATGGTCGGCCACGCCGACCCATTGACCGTCACCGGCCTGGAACTGGGTGCCGGCGTACTCACACTGACCCTGCTGGCCCCGGCCATGCCGGTGCTGCTGCCGGCCCTGGCCAGCGACCTGTGGGTGCTGCCCAACCTGCACGACGGGCTGTTGCTGCTGGCGCTTTCGGGCCTGTGCACGCTGTTGCCGTTCGCCTTGGCGCTGGTCGCCCTGCGCCACCTCAGCGCCTACACGGTGCAGTTGGTGACCAACCTGGAGCCGGTCTACGCCATCGTGCTGGCCATGCTGTTCCTGCGCGAACAGCATGAGCTGACCCCGCAGTTCTACCTGGGCGTGGCGATCATCCTCGGCGGCGTGTTCCTGCACCCGCTGCTGAACCGGCTGCGCCCGGCCGCCGCTGCGTAGGCGCGGTCAGGTGGCCACGACCACCCGGTCACGGCCGTCCTGCTTGGCCTGGTAGAGCGCGCTGTCGGCGCGGTGCAGGGTGTCCTGCGGGCTTTCGCCGGCACGATGCGCGGCCAGGCCGATGCTGACCGTGACCGGCAGCCCGATCGGCAGCAGGCCCACCGACTCACGCAGGTACTGGCATTGCAGCTCGGCCTGCTGCAGCGGCGTGTCAGGCATCAGGATCACGAACTCCTCGCCACCGTAACGGGCGGCCATGCCGCGCCCGGCAAACTGCGCGCGCAGCACGCCAGCCATCTCGGTCAGCACCCGGTCGCCCTCGGCGTGGCCGTGGATATCGTTGACCAGCTTGAAATGGTCGATGTCGACGATGGCCACCGCCGGCGGCACCTCGCCGGCACGCTCGATGGCCTCGCTCAATGCGGTGGCCAGTGCACGGCGGTTGGACAGGCCGGTCAGCGGATCGGTGCGGGTCTGCTCGGACAGCTCGCTGTTTACCTGCTCCAGTTGCAGGTAGTACTCGCCCAGGCGGGCCTCGTACCAGTCATGTTCCTGCTGGTGATGTTCCAGCTCGTGGCGCAGCTTGCGCATCTCCATCATCCGCCCGACCTGGCGTGACAGCGCGCGCAGCGCGTCGGCCTGGCGCTGGCCCAGTACGCCGGGCACCGAGTCGAACACGCACAGCGAGCCCAGTGCGTAGCCGTCGCTGCTCAGCAGCGGTGCGCCGGCATAGAAGCGGATGTGCGGGTCGCCCACCACCGACGGATTGCCACTGAAGCGCGCGTCCAGCCGCGCGTCCTCGACCACGGTCAGCTCCTGCGGGCGCAGGATGGTATGCGCGCAGAAGGCATCCTCGCGCGGGGTCTGCTCGCCTTCGAGCCCCTGCATCGACTTGAACCATTGCCGCTCGCGGTCGATCAGCGTCACCGCCCCGCAGGCGGTGCCGCAGATGGTGCGGGCGATG
Source organism: Stenotrophomonas sp. LARHCG68 (assembly GCF_052871705.1). Taxonomy (NCBI): domain Bacteria; kingdom Pseudomonadati; phylum Pseudomonadota; class Gammaproteobacteria; order Lysobacterales; family Lysobacteraceae; genus Stenotrophomonas; species Stenotrophomonas sp. LARHCG68. The sequence continues at coordinate 268,477 of NZ_JBIXJV010000003.1, forward strand.
GTCACCAGGTCTTCGTACTCCTGCTCGCGCGGCGTATCCAGTATCCGGTAGCGCTGCAGGGCAGCCAGGCGCTGGGATTCATTGGCAGGGATCGCAGGCTTGATCATGCGCGGTTCCGTATCGTGCGGTGGTCAAGGTAAGGCTGGGGCAAGTCTAGCGGCGGGGCGGCATCACCGCGTCAAGGCAGTCACACTTCACCACTCCCGCTGTTGCGGCAGCAGGCCACGCAGCTCCTGTTCGGTGAGGTTGCGCCACTGGCCGGGCTTGAGTGCGCCGATCTTGATGTTGTCGATGCGCACGCGGCGCAACTGGGTGACGCGGTAGCCGAACTCGGCCGCCATCAGGCGGATCTGCCGGTTCAGGCCCTGCTCCAGGATGATGCGGAAACCGAACTTGGCGATGCGCGAGGTGCGGCACGGCAGCGTCATCTGGTTGTGGATGCGCACGCCGCGGGCCATGCCGCGCAGGAACTCGTCGGTGACCGGCTTGTTCACCGCCACCAGGTATTCCTTCTGGTGGCCGTTCTCGGCGCGCAGGATCTGGTTGACGATGTCGCCGTTGCTGGTCATCAGGATCAGCCCTTCGGATTCCTTGTCCAGGCGGCCGATCGGGAAGATGCGCTGCTCATGGCCGACGAAGTCGACGATGTTGCCCTTCACCGCGCTTTCGGTGGTGCAGGTCACGCCCACCGGCTTGTTCAGCGCGATGTAGACATGCTTGCGCCCGGTGCTTTTCTGCACGGTACGTGCGCGCAGCGGCTGGCCATCGACGCGGACTTCGTCCCCCTCGCCCACCTCGGCGCCGGTGCCGGCGACGATGCCGTTGACGGTGACGCGGCGGGCGCTGATCAGGCGGTCGGCCTCGCGGCGGGAACAGAAGCCGGTTTCGGCAATGTGCTTGTTGAGTCGGTTGGTCATCGGCGGATTATCCGCCATCGCCCCGTCCCGGGACAGCGTGGCTCAGGCGATCTGCTGCTCGTCGCGCGCATCCACCACCTGGTTGCGCCCGCCCCGCTTGGCCCGGTACATCGCGTTGTCGGCACGGCGCAGCAGCGCCGCCATGTCCTGGTCGTCGGGCTCCAGCTCGGCCAGGCCGATGCTGGCGGTGACCGACAGCCCCGCGTGCTGCAGCGCCTGGCTGTTCTGGGTCACCCGTTCGCGCAGCTGCTCCAGCCGTGGCAGCGCATGGTCGGCGCTGTTGCCGGGCAGCAGGATCAGGAATTCCTCACCGCCCATGCGGATCACGTCGTTGCGGCTGCGCACGCCGGCCTCCAGCGTGCGGGCGACCGACACCAGCATCTCGTCGCCGACATCGTGGCCGTAGCGGTCGTTGATCTGCTTGAACAGGTCGATGTCCAGGAAGCCGATCGACAGCGGCTGCTGGCTGGCCTTGGCATCGCGCAGGTAGCGCTCCAGCTGGCGCAGGCCGGCACGCCGGTTGGGCAGCCCGGTCAGCGTGTCGGTGTCGGCCAGCTGGCGCATCTCGTCACGCTGCTGGCGCAGCTGGCCCAGGCCGCGGTTGAGCGAATAGGCCGACATCATCAGGAACCAGGTAACGGCCACCTGGATCACCTCCACCCGGTACTCCACCAGCAGGCGGCTGCCCAGCAGGTCGGCCAGGTTCATCAGCAGCAGCGGCACCACCGCGACGATGCCGTCCACCGCGGTGTAGCGCCCGGTCCGCACCGATACCGCCGCCAGCAGCAGGATCACCAGGCAGATCACCGTGAACAGGTCGTCCAGCGCCGCCGCCGTCCAGCCCAGCACCTGCCAGGACATCAACGGGGTCGCCAGCGCCACCACCAGCAGGGCCAGCATCATGCCCAGCACCCAACGCCGCGATGCCGGCAGCAGGCGACGACCGCCACTCATCCGCCACAGCACCCAGCCCATCACCGCATAGCTGAGTGCGCTGACCGCCACCATCCACACCGGCGCCGCGCGGCCCAGCGGCAACCACGGCTCGGGATAGCCGCTGAGCCCGCTGAGGATCGCCTGCCAGGTCACCAGCAGCGCGCAGACCAGCACGTACATCAGGAAGTTGCGGCTACGCGTGGTGAAGAACCCCATCAGCGCCGACAGCGCCAGGGCCAGGGCCACCGCCAGGCAGGCGGTGCGCACCAACAGGCGCGCGGTGTCGATCTGCTGCACCGGGCTGGGCGCGCCCAGCCGCACAGTGGGAATCCAGCGCGACTTGAGCGGGGTTTCCCAGGCGACCAGGATCGGGTCGGTGTCGCCCTTGCGCGGTACCACCACCATGCCGATGCCGGCACGGAAACGGGAATCACGGGTGCGCGCGTCCTGCATGTGGCCGCATACCTCGCGGTCGCCATGGCTGATCATCACTTCGCCGCCGTAGATGTTGAACACATCCACCGCCTGCGGGGCACCGGACCACCCGCCCGCCGGCGCGTCGATCTCCACCGGCTCCTGCAGGCGCGCCATGATCTCCGGCGTGCAGGCGCGCACCGGCGCCTGCTGGTCGGTGGCCGCCCCTACCTGCAGCAGGTCGCGACCCACCTGGGGCGTCTGGGCCGGGGACAGCGCCGGCAACCACAGGACAAGCAGCACGAACAGCCAACGCACTGTCCAGCCCCACCTGTTGTGCCCCGCAACCGCGCCCCCGTCCTCCGCCATGACCATCCTTTCGCGTTCCCCGACGCGCTTGGGCGGATTATCGCAACAACCCACTGACAGCAGCACGTGAAATCTGTCGCGTGTTCAGCTTGTCGTCTGCGTGCAGCGTGCCGGCATGAAACAGAACAGCCCCGGTTTCCCGGGGCTGTTCAGGCAGGCAGGTGCCGGCGTGGGACTCAGAACTTGCGCGGGCCACGCGGCGGCTTGTTGAAGCCACCGTCACGGCGCGGACGCTCGCCCGGGCCACCCGGACGCGGGCCGGGACGGCCGCCCGGCTTGCTGTCCTTGTTGAAGCGCGGCTTGAACGACGGGCCGGCGTTGACGTCCTCGCCCGGCTCGACCTTGCGCATCTGCAACTGCTGGCCGGACACCCACACCTTCTTCAGGTGCTGCAGCACGTCGCTGGGCATGTCGGCCGGCAGGTCCAGCACCGAGTGGCCGTCATGGATGTCGATGCGGCCGATGTAGCGGCTTTCCAGGCCGGCCTCGTTGGCGATGGCGCCGACGATGTTGGCCGGCTTCACGCCGTGCTGGTGGCCCACTTCGATGCGGTAGGTCTCCATGCCGAATTCCGGGGCGCTGCGCGGCGGCATCTCGCGGCGCGGACGCTCGCCGAACTCACCTTCGCCACGCGGCGGGCGCGGTCCGCGCTCGTCGTCCTGGCGCGGACCACGCTCGAAGCGCGGCTCGAAGCGGGCCGGACGCTCACCACGCTCCTCGCGCTGGCGCGGGAAGCCGCCATCACGCTGTGGACGCTCGGAACGCTCCGGGCGATCGCTGCGCGGCTCGCGGCGCTCGCGCACCGGCGGGGTCAGCAGGAACGGGGCATCACCCTGCAGCAGCTTGGCCAGCGCGGCGGCGATGTCGATGGCCGGCACGTTGTGCTCGCCTTCGTAACGCTGCAGCAGGTCGCGGTAGAAATCCATGTCGCCGCCGGCCAGGGTCTGGCTGATGCGGTCCATGAACTTGCTCACGCGGTGGTCGTTGACCGCGTCCACGCTCGGCAACTGCATCTCTTCGATCGGCTGGCGGGTGGCGCGCTCGATCTGGCGCAGCATGCCCTTCTCGCGCGGGGTGACGAACAGGATCGCCTCGCCGCTGCGGCCGGCACGGCCGGTACGGCCGATGCGGTGCACGTAGCTTTCGGTGTCGTACGGGATGTCGTAGTTCAGCACGTGGCTGATGCGCTCCACGTCCAGGCCGCGCGCGGCCACGTCGGTGGCGACCAGGATGTCGAGCTTGCCTTCCTTCAGCTGGCCGATGGTGCGCTCGCGCTGGGCCTGCTGCATGTCGCCGTTGATGGCGGCCGCGGCCAGGCCACGCGCCTGCAGCTTGCCCGCCAGTTCCTCGGTGCCGGCCTTGGTGCGCGCGAAGATGATCATCGCATCGAAGGTTTCCACCTCCAGGATGCGGGTCAGCGCGTCCAGCTTGTGCATGCCCGCCACCCACCAGTAGCGCTGGCGGATGTTGGCCGAGGTGGTGGTCTTGGACGCAATGGTCACTTCCACCGGGTCGCGCAGGTAGGTCTGGGCGATGCGGCGGATCTGCTGCGGCATGGTGGCCGAGAACAGCGCGACCTGGCGGGTCTCCGGCAGCTTCTTGAGCACGGCCTCGACGTCGTCGATGAAGCCCATGCGCAGCATTTCGTCGGCTTCGTCCAGCACCAGCGTCTTCAGCTCGGACAGGTCCAGCGTGCCGCGGTCCAGGTGGTCGATGACGCGGCCGGGGGTGCCGACCACGACGTGCACGCCGCGGCGCAGGGCCGACAGCTGCTGGCCGTACGGCTGGCCGCCGTACACCGGCAGCACGCGGAAGCCCGGCATCGAGGCCGAATAGGTCTGGAACGCCTCGGCGACCTGGATGGCCAGTTCGCGGGTCGGGGCCAGCACCAGCACCTGCGGCTTGGTGGCGGAAAGGTCGATGTTGGACAGCACCGGCAGCGCGAAGGCACCGGTCTTGCCGGTACCGGTCTGCGCCTGGCCGAGCACGTCGCGGCCTTCCAGCATCGCCGGGATGGTGGCGGCCTGGATGGGCGACGGGGTCTCGTAACCGACGTCGGCGACCGCTTTCATCACAGGCTCTGAGAGGCCGAGATCTGCGAACAGCAGCGGCGCGGGGGATTCTTGGGACATGGGAACTCCGGGGGCACCGCCGCGAACGGGCGGGCGAAAAGACGCATATTGTGCGCCCAGAACCCCCTTGCTGTCGCGGGGTTTGCCGATGTCCGTTCAGCTTGCCACCACATGGCCAACGGGTTCAGCCCCCTGCCCGGTCCGCCTTGCCGCACAATAGCGCCCGTTTTTTACCCGGGAACACCATGCAGACCATCGATTTCGAACTGGACCGCGAGTACGTGGAACTGAAGCAACTGCTCAAGCTCACCGACCTGGTGGCCAGCGGCGGCGAGGCCAAGATGATCATCGGCGAGGGCCAGGTGAGCGTGGATGGCCAGATCGAGCTGCGCAAGGCCTGCAAGATCCGCGCGGGCCAGCAGGTCGAGCTGGGCGACGTCCGCATCCGCGTCCTGGCCGCCGAATAGCACCGGCAGCAGCGGCCTGGGCCGCGAAACCGATGGCGCTGCCGCCCTGCCGGCGCCTTGCGATGACGTGCATCAGGGCAACGGACGGGACGCCGGCCTCGCGGCCCGGGGGCTCCTACCGGTGGATCAGGCCAGGCGCTGGGTCAGGTGCCCGGCGATCATTTTCCTGAACGGAACCAGCCCATGCGCGGCCCGCAAGGCGGCCCCGCGCAGCAGCCGGGCCGGCAGGCGGCTGTCGTTGTAGAGGGTGGCGATGGCATTGGTGGCCTCGTACAGCGGCCGGGTCGCCAGCCGGTGGCTGCGCTCGTAGCGGCCCAGCAGGTCCGCCTCGCCGATGTCCCCGCCCCGCTGCGCCGCCGCAGTGACCAGGTCCGCCAGCCGCTGCTGGCTCTGCAGGCCGAAGTTGAAGCCGTGCGCGGTGACCGGATGCATGCCCACCGCCGCGTCACCGACCAGCGCATGGCGCGGGCCGACGAAACGGCGCGCATACACGCCGACCAGCGGGTACACATGGCGGGTGCCGGCCGGCACCATCCCCCCCAGCCGGCGTTCGAAGAAGCCGGTGACGGCGGCACCGAACTGTGCCGTATCCATCGCCATCAATGCCTGGACCTGCTGCGGCGGCAGCGTGATCACCGCCGAGGCCTGGTTGCGTGGCAGGGGCAGCATCGCCAATGTGCGTCCGTAGCCGAACCATTCCCAGGCTTCATGGTGATGCGGCCGTTCGCATTGCAGGCGGCAGACCAGCATCGACTTGCCGAAGTCACGCATCTGCGCGCCGATCCCCATCATCCGCCGCGTGCTGGAGAAGCGGCTGTCGGCCGAGACCACCAGCCGGGCCTGCAGGCGGCGCCCATCGCCCAGGGTGACGGTGTTGCCGGCGGTGCCGGTTTCGATCGCGGTGACCGAGGTGCCATCGAGCAGCTCCAGCCCCTGCTGCCCCTGCACCACCTCCCAGGCGGCCTTGCGGATCAGGTGGTTGGGCACCAGCCAGCCCAGTTCATCGACGTTCTCGCGCTCGGCGGCAAAGCCCAGCGCGAACGGCGAGCTGCCGTTCATGACACGGGCACTGCGCAGCGGGGAGATCTCGGCCGGGTCGATGCATTGCCACATGCCCATGGCCTGCAGGATCTGCCGCGAGGCGTGGGTCAGCGCGATCTCGCGCCCGTCGAACGCCGGCTCGGCCAGCGCGGCCGCGCCCTGGGGCTCGACCAATGCCAACGACAGGCCGCTGCCGGCCAGGCTCCGGGCCAGGCTCAATCCCGCCGGCCCGGCACCGACCACCAGTACATCCACCTTGCGCATATCCAGCTCCGCTTTCGCACCGGGACGCAGGGTAGGCCGCGCGATGTAAGGATTCATTGATCTGGATCAGCCACCCGTGGGAGCGGCTCCGGCCGCGAGGCCGGAAACGCCGGGCCACCGCGACCACGTCCGCCATCACGGGAAGGCCAGTCGTCGCGCCGGAGGATAGCTCAGCCAGCGTCGCGGCCGAGGCCGCTCCCACCGGTCAGTTGGTCGCCGCGCGCACGCTGTAGCCCGAGGTGCGCCAGACCTTGTCCTCGTCCAGGCGGAAGGACACCAGTTCGCGCACCGGCTGTGCGTTGTTGGCGAAGCGGGTCGGGAAGCTCACGTTGATATAGATGCCTTCCGGCACCGCCGCGCCTGCCGGGTACTGCACGCGGGTGATCGAGGGCTTGCCGCGCGACACCAGCGCACCCAGCTTGGTGCGGTCGGCACTGATGTTGCTGGCGAACTGGTCCCGTGTCACCGCCTTGCGGGCCACCCCCGAGGCCCCGTCCCAGACTTCGGCGGCCTTGTTGCCATCGACCAGCTGCGCCACGCGCTGCGCGGCCTGCGTCATCTGCGCGTCCTGCTGGGCCACCTGCGCCTGCTGCGCGGCACTCAATGCCGGGCCCGGTGCCCGCGTGGCCTGCGTTGCGGCGGCGGCCGGGGCAGCGGCCGGCGCGGGGGCCGCCTGCTGCGCCAGGGCATTTCCACCGACCAGGGACAGCAGCACCAACAAATGACTGGGACGCATGATTGGCTCCATGACGCGTTCGCTTGAAGGGACGCTCATCCAATCATGAAAGCGCGACCGGCGTTGTAAATTTCAGGTCAATGCTGGCCGGCCGGCGCATTCAGCTGGGCAGCGGCGGCCGGCGCGGTAGCCGGCACCTGCGGGTCAGGCGTGGCCTCCAACCGCGGCACCAGCAGGGCGGTGTCGATTTCCGACAACGGGCTTTCGTCCGGGCACACCTCGTCCGGGAAGCCGAACTGCTCCTTCAGCGTCTGCCCGCAGTTGTTCACCGCTTCCAGGTCGGCGCCTTCAACCTTGCACTCGCGGTCGAAGGCGATCAGGAAGGCATCCTTGCGGCGCACGAAGTCGTCGCCGCACTTGCGCATCTGCTTGATGCGCTCCAGGTCGTCCTGCACCGCATTGGTGCCGTCCAGGCCGTACTGCTTGAGTTCGTCGCTGGTCAGCAGGCGCAGGCTGCGGTTGGGCACGGTCATCATCAGGTCGGCCACGCCCACCGCCACGCCGTTGCGCTGCAGGTAGTCCTTCACGTTGTCGTAGACCTCGTGCAGCTCCTTGTTCAATTCCGCACGCGAGGTGGCGGTGGAACTGATGCGCATCATCCGGTGGATGCCCACCTTGCCGGAGATCAGCCGGTTGTCGCCGGCGGCCAGCACGAACACGCAGGCACTGTGGCAGATCGAGCCTTCGCGCACCCAGATGGTCCAGCCGGACTCACCGATGCTGTCACCGGCCACGATCGCCGCTTCCACCTGCCCGCCGCTGGAGTCCAGGTCCAGGATGCGCTTGCCGATCTTCATCGCATCGGCCACCACCGCCAGCCGCGACACCAGCCCGGCGAAGGAGGGGTTGATCTTGCCTGCATAGCGCACGCGCACCAGCCCGCGCTCCTTGCACGGCTCCAGCGCGGCGTCCAGGCTCTTGCGGTCCAGCGCCTCGAGCGCGGCGCCATCACCGTTCTCGCCGCTGTAATCGGTGTCGCAGCTCACCCATGCCTTGCCGTTCTCCAGCACCAGCTCCGGCCATTCACGGTCCTTGGCCGGCACCACCACCGGCGGCGGCGGCGGCGCGTCGGCGGCGTTGATCGAGACCATGTGGTCGCCATCGGCCGCCAACGCCGTGGCCGGGTCGGCCACCGGCTTCTTCTCCTGCTCCTGCCCATTGCAGGCCAGCAGCCCGACACACAACAACGGCGACCACCAGAATCTGGGCAACATAGGAATGCAATCAGGTCCATGCAGGGCGCAGGCGCGCCGGAAAGTGCACACAGTCTAGTGCCCCTTGGCGCGATGTCCTCAATTGAACCTAAACAACGGTTCGGCATGAGCATTGATGTCCGGAAATGGCCAGTCAGCACGGTCCGATCGGCCTAGACTGGCCGCATGCACAATCCAGCCCTGCCCAGCTACGAGCAATGCGAACAGGCGCGCCTGGCGCGGGACGCCCGCTTCGACGGGCTGTTCTTCACCGCCGTGCGCAGCACCGGCATCTACTGCCGGCCGGTCTGCCCCGCCCCGCCGCCACAGCGGCGCAACGTCAGCTACTACCCCAGCGCGGCGGCGGCCACGGCCGCGGGCTACCGCCCGTGCCTGCGCTGTCGCCCGGAGCTGTCCCCGGACGACGCCAGCCTGGTGCAGGACCACACCCTGCACCGTGCCCTGGCACTGCTCAACGAAGGCATCCTGCAGGACCAGCCGGTCGATGCGCTGGCCCAGGCCATGGAACTGAGCCCGCGCCAGCTGCAGCGGCTGTTCGTGGCCCGGCTTGGCGCGACCCCGGCGCAGCTGCATTCCACCCGCCGCCTGCTGCTGGCCAAGCAGTTGCTGACCGAGACCGCGCTGCCGGTGACGCAGGTGGCGCTCGCCGCCGGCTTCAACAGCCTGCGCCGCTTCAACAGTGCCTTCCTCGCCGGCTGCGGCATGCCGCCCAGTGCACTGCGCAAGCAGCATGGCGCGGTGCCCGGCGGCGAGCCGGTGCTGCGGCTGGCCTATCGCCCGCCGCTGGACTTCCCGTTGATGCTGGCCTTCCTGCGCAAGCGCTCGCTGCCGGGCATCGAGTGCATCGGCCAGGACAGCTACCAGCGCGTGATCGTCAGCAACGGCAGCGCCAGCCTGATCCGGGTCACCGCCGATCCCCGCCGGCCGGAGCTGCGGCTGCAACTGGGCACGACCGATCCCCGCGCGATCCCGGCCATCGTCGCGCGGGTGCGCCGGGTGTTCGACCTGGATGCCGACCTGGGCACCGTGCATGCCACGCTGGCGCAGGAGCCGCTGCTCGCCCGCGGCATCGCCCGGCGTCCGGGGTTGCGCATTCCCGGTGGCTGGGACGGCTTCGAGGTCGCCGCGCGCGCGGTGCTCGGCCAGCAGGTCAGCGTGGCGGCCGCAACGACCCTGGCGCGACGCCTGGTGGACCGCTTCGGCGCGCACCTGGACGGCATGCCGGAAGGGCTGGACCGCCAGTTCCCGACGCCGGAGGTGCTGTTGGACGCACCGCTGGAATCGATCGGCCTGCCGCGCACGCGTGCAGCCACCCTGCGCGCCATCGCCCGCGCCTGCGCCGAAGGCCACCTGGACTTCAGCCGCGCGCAGACGCTGGAGCATTTCGTCCAGCAGGCGGTCGCCCTGCCCGGCATCGGGCCGTGGACCGCGCATTACATGGCATTGCGGGCGATGGGCATGCCCGATGCGTTCCCGGCCGGCGACCTGATCCTGCAGCAGGTGCTGGGCGAAGGCCAACGCCTGAGCGAACGCGACACCGAACGCCGCTCGCAGCCGTGGCGGCCGTGGCGTGCGTACGCCGTGCTGCACCTGTGGCACCTGGCCGCGGAAACGAACAAGGAGACCTGACCATGACGATCTACTACGACCGCTTCGACAGCCCGATCGGCCCGCTCACCGTCGCCGCCGACGACAACGGCGTGCGCCACATCCTGTTCGCCGAGAACCGGCACAACGCCAAGGGACGCGAGCAATGGCAGCGTGACCCGGACGCGTTGGCCGAGCCGCGGCGCCAGTTGCTGGAATACCTGCAGGGCAAACGCCGCCGGTTCGACCTGATCCTGGCCCCGGCCGGCACCGACTTCCAGCTCGATGTCTGGCAGATGCTGGCGCAGATCCCGTTCGGCGCGACCTGGAGCTACAAGGAACTGGCCGAGCGCCTGGGCAAACCCACCGCCACCCGCGCGGTCGGTGCCGCCAACGGCCGCAACCCCTTGCCGATCGTGCTGCCCTGCCACCGGGTGATCGGCAACAACGGCGCGCTGACCGGCTTCGGCGGCGGCCTGCCGACCAAGGTCGCGCTGCTGAAACTGGAAGGCGTGCCGGTGGAAGAGGAGCGGGTGCCGGATCTGTTTGGCTGAGGCCTGCCGGCCGGGGCAGGCAGCGCCATTGCCCCCGGCCCTCCCTTCGGCGCCGCCAGGGACAGGGCCAGGGAGGCCCGCCTCCCACCCTGGCGTTTCGCCCTGCCCATCGCCATCACGCCAACCACCCAACCCGGCAAGCTCCCGCCCCCAAAGTCGTATTCGTCGCGTCATGCGCGCGAACTATCATGCGCGGATGACTTCGTACCGCCTTCCGCTCCTGTTGCTGGGCACCAGTCTGCTGGTTGCCTGTGCCTCCTCCCCGCATCGCGCCCCGGCCGATTCCACTCCGCCCGCCACTGTCATCCTGCTGTCCATCGACGGACTGCGCGCGGACATGCTCGACAGCGGCAACAGCCCCAACCTGTCGCGCCTGGCGCGCGAAGGCGTGCGCTCGGTGGGCATGCGCCCGTCGTACCCGTCGCTGACCTTCCCCAACCACTACACCCTGGTCACCGGGCTGCGCCCGGATCACCACGGCCTGATCCACAACAGCATGTGGAGCGACGCGCTCGGCCAGTTCCGCGTGGGCGATTCGCAGTCGGTCCGCAACGCGACCTGGTGGGAAGGTGGCGAGCCGATCTGGGTCTCGGTCGAGAAGGCCGGCTACACCAGCGCGACCTGGTCCTGGCCCGGCAGCGAAGCCCCCATCCACGGCATCCAGGCCAGCCTGCGCCACCCCTACGATGAAAGCGTGGCGCTGCCCGAGCGCATGCGCACGGTGCTGTCCTGGCTGCATGGCGCGCCCGACGTGCAGAAGCCGCGCTTCATCGGCGCCTACATGGAGCAGGTGGACAAGGCCGGGCATGCACACGGCCCGGACTCCCCCGAGTACGCCGCCGCGCTGCGCCAGGTCGATGCCGCCATCGGCGTGCTGATCGACGGCCTGGCCCGCGAGGGACAACTCGACCGCACCAACCTGATCGTGGTCTCCGACCATGGCATGGCCAACGTGGCCGCCGACCACGTCGTGCCCACCGAAACGATGGTGCCGCCGGAGGTGGCGCGCGTGGTCTCCGAAGGCCAGTCGGTCGGTTTTGCACCGCTGCCGGGCCAGCAGGCCGCGGCGGAACAGGCCCTGCTCGGCCGCCACGCCCACCACGAATGCTGGAACAAGGCCGACCTGCCTACCCGCTGGCATTACGGCAGCAATCCGCGCGTGCCGGCCATCGTCTGCCAGATGGACGAAGGCTGGGATGCGTTGACCCCGGCCTCGCGCGGCAAGCGCTCCCCCGGGATGCGCGGCTCGCACGGCTATGACCCGGCCCTGCCGTCGATGCAGGCGGTCTTCATCGCCCGTGGCCCGGCATTCGCGCAGGGCAAACAGCTCACCGCTTTCGACAACGTCGACGTCTACCCGCTGCTGGCGCGCCTGATCGGTATTCCCGCGCAGCCCAATGACGGCGACCCGCAGGCACTGCAACAGGCGCTGCGCGCTCCCGCCCACTGAAACCCGGGCACAAAAAAAGCGGCGCAAGCGCCGCTTTTTTCTTGCCACGCCAGGCCGGATCAGCCGGCCTTGGCCACCGTCTTCTTGGCGACGGCCTTCTTGGCCGGGGCCTTGGCGACAGTCTTCTTGGCGACCGGCGCAGCTGCGCCCACGGCCACCTTGTTCACGTGCGAGCGCGAATTGCCGTAGCTGGCGTTGTAGCGCTTGCCCTTGGCGGTCTTACGGTCACCCTTACCCATGTCGTCAACTCCTTCAAGTATGAAATCCAAAAAAACCCGTCCGGGACGGGTTCGGCAGGCTCGCAACCGGCTCACCTGCGCCTGAGATGAGAGCCTAGCATGCGTGATTCAATGTGCGCAGCTGGCATCGTGCACGTGGTGATGGTTCAAGCGCAGGTTCAGCAGGTGCGCCAAGGCCACCAGGACGCCGCCAAGCGTCATCACGATGGCATGCGGCACCTGCGAATGATGCAGCTCGGCATGCAGCAGCCCGGCCCACAGCAGCGCCAGCCCGGGGACCAGCACCGCCAGCGCGCGCAGCGCGCGGTGCCGGTAATAGCCCCACAACAGGCTGGCCAGGCCCAGCACGGTGACGAAGATCACCACGGTCAGCTCGACGCTGTCGCTCAGCCAGAACGACAGCCCCAGCGACGGCGCGATCGCCAGCAGGGCCGGCAATACCGCGCAATGCACTGCGCACAACAGCGAACCGGTGGCTCCGAAGCGGTCCAGGTACTGACGTAACGCGGCAGGCAGGGGCATGACTTTCAGCAGGGTCGGCGAATCGTTATGGAATAATATAACATAATCGTCAGCCCGCCAGTCCAAGCCTTCGATCACCTCCCCCATCGACGTGGGTTTCCCACGCCCCTCAGTTGATACACAGTAACAAAAGAGACATCGCCACCATGCCTATCTCCCAACGCCCCCTCCGCCGCCACCTGCTCAGCCTGGCCCTGGCCAGCCTGCTGCCTTCGGCCGCCTACGCCGCCGACAATGACGCCGGCCCCCAAAGCCACAACCTGACCGAGTTGTCGGCGATCAAGGTCACCGCATCGCCGTTGCAGGGTTCGGCCGACTCGCTGGCGCGCCCGGTCGACGTGCTGGCCGGTGAACGCCTGGACGAACAGAAGTCCGGCACGCTCGGCGATACCGTCGGCAAGCTGCCCGGCGTGCAGAGCACCTTCTTCGGCCCCGGCGTGGGCCGCCCGATCATCCGCGGCCAGGAAGGCCCGCGCGTGCAGGTGCTGTCCAACGGCGTCGGCAACATGGATGCCTCCACCGTCAGCGCCGACCACGCCACCAGCATCGAACCGTTCCTGGCCGACCAGATCGAGGTGCTCAAGGGCCCGGCCACGCTGCTGTTCGGCAGCGGCGCGATCGGCGGCGCGGTGAACGTGGTCGATGGCCGCATCGCCAGCGAACTGCCGGACCGCCCGCTCAGCGGTCGCGCCGAGCTGCGCGGCAATTCGGTCAATGACGAGCGCAGCGGCATGTTCCGGCTCGATGGCGTGAACGGCAACTGGGTGCTGCATGTCGACGGCCTGGTCCGCAACGGCGACGACTACCGGATCCCGGGCTATGCCGTCATTGATGGCCTGGAGGAACACGACGGGCACGACCACGACGAAGCCGACGCGCCACGCCGCGGCACCCTGGACAACAGTTCCATCCGCACCCGCGCCGGTGGCGTCGGCGCAACCTGGCTGGGCGAAGGCGGCTACTTCGGCGTGTCGGCCGGCACCTACCGCACCAACTACGGCATCCCCAACGGCGCGCACGTGCACGCCGACGATGACCATGGCCATGATGACCACGACGACCATGACCACGACCACGAGGAAGAAGGCGGCGAGCACGATGTCCGCATCGACATGGTGCAGAACCGCTTCGATACCAAGGCCGGCATCTACGACCCGACCGCGTTCCTGAAGAACATCAACCTGCGCATCGGTTACACCGACTACGAGCACACCGAGCTGGAGGCCGGCACGCCGTCCACCCGCTTCACCAACCGCGGCATCGAAGGCCGGCTGGAAGCGGTGCAGCAGCCCATCGCCGGCTGGGACGGCGCCTTCGGCCTGCAGTTCAGCAACGGCGACTTCGGCGCCAAGGGCGAGGAAGCCTTCGTGCCGGACACCGGCACCCGCAGCCTCGGCCTGTTCGTGCTGCAGGAAAAGCAGTTCGGCCCGTTCAAGCTGGAACTGGGCGGCCGCCATGACCAGGTCAAGCTCGACCCGGCCGACGGCTATCGCCCACGCACCTTCGACGCGACCAACCTGTCGGCCTCCGGCATCTGGAAGCTCAATGATGCGGTGGACCTGCGCTTTGGCCTGGACAGCTCCGAGCGCGCGCCGACCAACGAAGAGCTCTATGCCGCCGGTGCCCACATCGCCACCCGCTCGCTGGAACTGGGCGATGCCAACCTGAAGACCGAGCGCGGGCAGCGTGCGGAACTGGGCATCCACACCCACACCGACCGCCTGGACTTCACCGCATCGATCTACCAGACCAGGTTCAAGGACTTCATCTACCTGGCCGACACCGGCGTGACCGAATCGCTGCCGGTGCGCCAGTGGACCCAGCAGGACGCCACCTTCAAGGGCGCCGAGGCCGAGGCCACCGTGCACATGTTCGAAGGCGACAGCGGTGACTGGGACCTGCGCCTGTTCGGCGACTACGTGAAGGCCAAACTGGATGGCAGCGGCAGCCGCCGGGTCGACATCGCCGTCCCGCACGGCGACCACAACCACAACTACACCGTGGACCTGGCCAACAGCGGCTACCTGCCGCGCATCTCGCCGACCCGCTTCGGCGCCGACCTGCGCTGGTCGCGCGACGGCTGGCGTGCCTCGGTGGGGGCGGTGCGTTACGGCAGCCAGAAGGATGTCGCGCAGAACGAGGAACCCAGTGCCGGCTACACGCTGGTGGATGCACACTTCGCCTACCGCTGGGACCGCAACGCCAGCAACAGCTACGAGGTGTTCCTGGATGGCAGCAACCTGACCAACCGCGAAGCACGCCCGCACACCTCGCTGCTGCGTGACTACTCGCCGTTGCCCGGCCGTGGCGTCGCCTTCGGCATCCGCGCCTGGTTCTGAGCCCAGACAGGCAGGTGCCGGGCATGCCCCGGCACCTGCCTTCCCATCCAAGGGCCAGCACAGCACCGCAGCGTTCCATCCCACCGCGCTCCGATATAGGTGCATATGCACCTATAATCGCGTCCACCGTTTCCCCGGATCCCGCGATGGACGCCACCCGCCCCTGCACCTGCTTCCAGCTGCGCCGTGCCGCGCGCCGGGTGAGCCAGCTCTACGACCAGCACCTGGCCGCCGCAGAGCTCAGCCTCAACGCCTATTCGATCCTGCGCCGCGCGCGGGACCCGCGTCCGCTGGGGGAACTGGCCGACGCCCTGGGCATGGACCGCACCACCCTCACCCGCAACCTCAAGCCGCTGATCGAGGCGGGACTGGTGCAGACCCGACCGGGCAAGGCCGATCCCCGCCAGCGCCAGGTCCTCACCACCGCCGCCGGCATGCGTCGCCTGCACAAAGCGCTTCCGCTATGGCAGCAAGCGCAGGATGAAGTCCAGTCGCGTTTCGGCAACGCGGCCACGTCCCAGCTCAACCAGCAGCTCGAAGCACTCGCCCGCGCGCTCGAGCCGGAGAGCCGCGCATGAGCGCCACGCCCCTGCAACGCACGCCCTGGGGCATCCTGCTGGTAGCCTCGGCCCTGCTGATGGTGACCATGGGCGTGCGCCAGACCAGCGGCCTGTTGATCGATCCGATCCACGTCTCCACTGGCCTGGGCATCGCCCAGATCAGCTTCTCGCTGGCCATCGGACAACTCGTCTGGGGCGCGGTGCAGCCGGTGTTCGGCGCGCTGGCCGACCAGCGTGGCCCCCTGCCGGTACTGGTCGGCGGTGGCCTGCTGCTGGCTGCCGGCCTGGCGCTGGCCACGTGGGTGCCGACCGCCTGGGGCCTGAACCTGAGCTTCGGCCTGCTGCTTGCCGCCGGTGCCGGTGCCGGCAGCTTCTCGGTGCTGATCGGCGCCAGCAGCTGGCGCATCCCGCCTGCCCGGCGCTCGATGGCCGCCGGCATCATCAACGCCGGCGGCTCGCTCGGCCAGTTCCTGTTCGCGCCGCTGGTGCAGGTGCTGCTCACCGCCTTCGGCTGGGTGCGCACGCTGTACGCGCTGGCGGCCATCGTGCTGGTGTCCCTGCCACTGGCCTGGCCACTGCGCCAGCGCGCACCGCGGGTGGAAGGCGGCGCCGACGGCGAGGCGCTGGGCGTGCAGCTGCGCCGGGCGCTGCGCGACCGCAGCTACTGGTGCCTGCACCTGGGGTTCTTCACCTGCGGCGTGCACATCGCCTTCCTGGTCACCCACCTGCCCGGCGAGATCGCCCTGTGCGGCCTGTCGCCAACCGTCTCGTCGATCTCGCTGGCGCTGATCGGCCTGTTCAACGTCGCCGGCAGCCTGATCATCGGCGCGCTGGGCGAGCGCTTCCGCATGAAGTGGCTGCTGTTCTGGATGTACCTCAGCCGTGCGGTGTTGATCATGGTCTACCTGCTGTCGCCGCCGACACCCACCACCTTCTACCTGTTCTCCGCCGCGCTGGGCTTCACCTGGCTGGCGACGGTGCCGCCCACCGCGGGCCTGGTCGGCAAGCTGTTCGGGCCGCGCCACATGGGCACGCTGTTCGGCCTCACCCTGCTCTCGCACCAGATCGGCGGCTTCTTCGGCGCCTGGCTGGGCGGCGTCGCGCTGGAGCATGGCGGCGACTACAGCTGGATGTGGTACGGCGACATGGTGCTGGCGGCACTGGCCGCGCTGGTCAACCTGCCGATCCGCGAGCAGGCCCCGCGTCCGGCGGCGCTGGCCGCGAGCTGAATCGTCCAGAACCGGGGCAGCGGGTTTCACATCGCGTCGATTGAAATCGGACATTTTTGTCCGGATCATGATCGACATGCCCTCCTTACGTTCCGACGCTGCCGCTCGTCGCGCCCTGCTGTTGGACGCTGCCGACGCCGTGTTCGGCGAGCATGGCATCACCGCCCCGTTGGACCTGGTGGTCGAACGGGCCGGCGTCGGCCGCGCCACGCTGTACCGCAACTTCCCGGACCGCGCCGCGCTGATCGGCGCCATGCTGGAGCGCTCGGTGGCCCAGCTCCAGGCCCACATCGCCGAACTCGGTGCGCGCGACGACGCCCTGTTCGAACTGCTGGCCGGCATGGCCGGGCGCATCGTGCAGTCGCCGGCGCTGGCCGACTACTGGCGTGCCGTGGACCAGGATGATCCGCAGGTGCGCGATGCCCGCCAGCACGTGCTGGCGCTGATGGAGCCCGCCCTGGAGCGCGCCAAGGCCGCCGGCTTGTGCCGCGCGGACATGCAGCTGCGCGACATCTCGCTGATCTCCAGCATGCTCGGCGCCGCCCTGCGCGGCCGTGACCGCGAGGAACGAGCGGTGCTGGCCAAGCGCGCGCTCGAACTGCTGCTGCCCGGGCTGGCCACCACGCCATGACCACGCTCACGCCCCTGAAGCCGATCCCGGACTGGGAGGACCACGAGAAACCCACCTTGCCCGGTGGTGCCTCGATGCCATGGCACCCGCCGCACCGACGTGCCGCCTATGCGGCGGTGGCGGTGCTGGTCGCCGTCACCGGCGGCCTGGGCAACGCGCTGATCACCGCCAACCTGCCGTGGATCACCGGCCAGATGGGCCTGCAGGCCACCGAGGCGAACTGGCTGGTGGCCGCGTACATGATGGTCAACGTCAGCGCCAACCTGCTGGTATTCAAGTTCCGCCAGGAATACGGCATCCGCCTGTTCGCCGAGATCGGCCTGGGCGTGTACGCCGCGCTGGCGGTGCTGCACCTGTTCGTCGGCAACCTCACCACCACCTTGCTGGTGCGTGCCGGCAGCGGCTTCGCCGGCGCGGCCTGCACCACGCTGGGCACGCTGTACATGCTGCAGGCGCTGCCACGCAAATACGTGGGGCAGATGCTGGTGGTCGGCATGAGCCTGTCGATGCTGGCCACGCCGTTGGCCTGGCTGCTTTCGCCCGGCCTGCTCGACCATGGCGAATGGCAGAACCTGTACCTGTTCGAAGCCGGGTTGGCACTGTGTTCGTTCGCCGCCATCGTGGTGCTGAAACTGCCCCCCGGCATCCAGATCAAGGTGTTCGAGCCGGCCGACTTCCTGACCTTCGCGCTGATCGCCCCCGGCCTGGCGCTGCTGGTGATCGTGCTCAACCAGGGCTTCGTGCGCTGGTGGTTCGACACGCCCTGGCTGGGCTGGGCACTGGCCGCGTCGGTGGTGTTGATCACCACCGGGTTGTGCCTGGAACACCAGCGCCGCAACCCGCTGCTGCAGGTGCACTGGCTGATGGGCCCGACCATGCTGCGTTTCATCGCCGGTGCGTTCCTGATCCGCTTCCTCACCAACGAACAGAACTACGGCGTGATCAACATGCTGCGCACGCTGGGCATGGGGCCGGACCAGATGGCGCCGTTGTTCGCGGTGATCCTGTGCGGCGTGCTGGTCGGCATCGCGGTCGGCGCGCTGACCTTCGGCCCCAAGGCACTGATCCCGCAGTTGCTGGCCTCGATCATCCTGCTCGGCAGCGCCGCCTTCCTCGACCAGCACCGCACCAGCCTGGACCGGCCGATGGACTTCGCGTTGAGCCAGTTCCTGGCGGCGGTGGGCAGTGGCATGTTCATGGGCCCGTTGATGCTGATCGGCATCCGCCAGGCGATGGCACGCGGGTTGGACCACATCGTGTCCTTCGTCGTGGTGCTGTCGCTGACCCAGAACTTCGCCGGGCTGGCCGGCTCGGCCCTGCTCGGCAGCTACCAGCTGCATCGCGAACACGTCTACTCCAGCGCGCTGGTCAGCCAGCTCGACGCCGCCGACCCACAGGTGGTGCAACGCCTGCAGCAACAGCAGCAGGCCTACGCCCGCATCATCACCGACCCGGTACAACTGCGGGCGCAGGCCAGCGCCGCGCTGGCGACCACCGCCAGGCGCGAAGCCAACGTGCGCGCGTTCAACGACGTGTTCGCGCTCAGTGGCTGGGTCGCCATCTGCTTCCTGAGCTGGCTGCTGCTGGAAGTGACATTGCGCAACCCCCGCGTCAAACAGGCGATCCGGCCCGGCAGGGCCACGCCGTCCTCCCGTTGAGGCACCGATGAGCAAGCACACCCCACCCGCCGAAGCCGCCACGCCGGCACCGGTCTCCAAGTACGCCACCCCCAGCCGCACCGCGGTGGTGGTGATGATCGTCATCGCCCTGCTCGGCCTGGCCCTGATCCTGCGCGCATGGCAGCTGTGGCCGTTCAACAGCAACCACGTGCATACCGACAACGCCTATGTGCGCGGGCAGGTCACGGTGCTGGCGCCCCAGGTCAACGGCTACGTCACCGAGGTACTGGTCAAGGACTTCGACTTCGTCAAACAGGGCCAGCCGCTGCTCCACATCGACGACCGCATCTACCGGCAGAAGGTGGAACAGGCCCAGGCCGCCTTGGCCGACGCCCAGGCGCAGCTGGCCAATTCCGACCAGAGCCAGGCCCAGAACCGCGCGCAGATCGCTTCGGCGCAGGCCAACCTGTCCGCCGGCCGCGCCCAGCAACAGCAGAGCCAGACCGAACTGAAGCGCTACGAGCAGCTCGCCGCCCAGCAACTGGTCTCCAACAGCGACCGCGACAAGCTGCGCGCCAGCGTGCAGTCGGCCAATGCGGGCGTGGCGCAGTCGCAGGCGGCGATCCGCATCGCCGAGGAGAACCTCACCTCCACCCAGGTGGCGCGTCGCGGCCTGGAGGCCAAGGTCGCCAATGCCGAGGCTGCCCTGCAGCTGGCCCAGATCGACCTGGACAACACCGTCATCAAGGCACCGCGCAATGGCCAGGTCTCCGAGGCCACGGTGCGCCTGGGGCAGTACGTCAGCGCCGGCAGCCAGTTGTTGTTCCTGATCCCGGACACCTTGTGGGTGGTGGCCAATTTCAAGGAAAGCCAGACCTGGAACATGGCGATCGGCCAGCCGGCCACCTTCAGCGTCGATGCCTTCCAGGGCCAGACGCTCACTGGCCACATCGAACAGATCGCGCCGGCGACCGGCTCGGAGTTCTCGGTGCTCAAGCCCGACAACGCCAGCGGCAACTTCACCAAGGTGGTGCAGCGCCTGCCGATCCGCATCGCCATCGATCCCGACCAGCCGCTGGCCAAGCGCCTGCGCCCGGGCATGTCGGTGGTGGTGGAAGTCGATACCGCAGCCCGCCCCCGGTAGGAGCGGCCAAGGCCACTCCTGCACGGCGCGTTGCTTCCATGCGTTAGGCTGTGACTCGCCTTGATGCTGGAAGAACCATGATGCGCATCCCTCTGGCCTTTTCGATGCTCGGCATGCTGGCGGCCCCTTGCCTGGCTGCCGACACGCTCTACAGCGGCGGCCCGATCATCACGCTGGACGACCAGCGGCCCTCGGCCGAAGCGATCGTTGTCCGTGATGGCCATATCGCCTTCGTTGGCATGCGCCGTGCCGCGCTGCGATTCAGCCCCGCCGCCACGCAGGTCGACCTGCAGGGGCACGCACTGACGCCGGGCTTCATCGATGCGCACGGGCACGTTTCCGGCGTGGGCCTGCAGGCGTTGTCGGCCAACCTGCTGCCGGCACCGGACGGCGAAGGCAATTCAATCCCCGCGCTGCAGAAGATCATGCGTGACTTCCGCGCGCAGGCCACGGTCCCCGGCGGCTACAAGGTGCTGATCGGCTTCGGCTACGACGACTCCCAACTGGCGGAAAAGCGCCACCCCACCCGCACCGAACTCGACGCCATCGCCACCGACATCCCGGTGATCCTGATGCACCAGTCCGGGCACCTGGGGGCCTACAACAGCAAGGCGCTGGAGTTGGCCGGCATCACCGCCGACACGCCCAACCCGGAAGGCGGCGTGATCCGCCGTGAGCCGGGCGGCCAGGTTCCCGATGGCGTGCTGGAAGAAAGCGCGCACAACCTCGTGCTGGCCAAGCTGATGCCCGCCTTGAGCCTGGACCAGGCCATGGCGATGCTCGAAGCCGGCCAGGCGCTGTACATGAAGTACGGCTACACCACCGCACAGGACGGCAAGACCGACGCAGGCACGCTGGCGATGCTGCCGATGGCGGGCAAGGCCGGGAAGCTGAAGATCGACGTGGTCGCCTACCCGGAAATCCACGTCGCCCTGGAAAGCCCGGCCATGCAGGGCCCCTACTACGCGCCGACCTATACCGACCACTTCCGCATCGGCGGGGTGAAGATCAGCCTGGACGGCTCGCCGCAGGGCAAGACCGCCTGGTTGAGCCAGCCCTACTACCAGGTTCCCGAGGGCGAAAAGCCCGACTACGCCGGCTACCCCGCCTATCCCGACGCGCAGGTCGATGAATTGATCGGCAAGGCCTGGCAGCACGGCTGGCAGGTACTGGCCCATGCCAACGGCGATGCCGCCATCGACCAGCTCATCCACGCCGTGGCCGCCGCCGAAGCCGCCTATCCGCAGCGCCACCTGCTGCCGGTGCTGATCCACGGCCAGACCTTGCGCAAGGACCAGGTCGGCGAGATCCAGCGGCTGGGCATCTTCCCGTCGCTGTTCCCGATGCACACCTACTACTGGGGCGACTGGCACCGCAATTCGGTACTGGGCCCGGAACGCGCGGAGAACATCTCGCCCACGCGCTGGGTGCTGGATGCCGGCATGAAGTTCACATCGCACCATGACGCGCCGGTGGTGTTCCCGGACGCGATGCGGGTATTGGACGCCACCGTCAATCGCACCACCCGCAGCGGCTACGTACTGGGGCCGGGGCAGCGGGTGACGCCGGAGCAGGCATTGAAGTCGCTGACCCTGTGGGCCGCCGAGCAGTACGGCGAACAGGCCAGCAAGGGCTCGATCGAAGTCGGCAAGCGCGCCGACCTGGTGGTGCTGTCCGGCAACCCGTTGACCATCGCCCACCGCGCCCTGCACACCATCACCGTGCTGCAGACCATCAAGGATGGGCAGGTCGTCTATGAGGCGGTGCGCTCCCGGTAGTTGCACGCGAGCCTGCCTACGCGTCTCCCGCTTCGCGGCCGAGGCCGCTCCTACCGTAGGAGCGGCCTCGGCCGCGAAGCAGAAAACCTCCCCATCAGCGAAACAGACAGCCCCCAAAAGAAAAGGCCGCGCAATGCGCGGCCTTTCCAGTGCTGCTGCACGCCCTCATTCACCCCGCGCAGTTCGCGCACAACCCATGCACTTCCAGCGTCTGCGCCTGCGGCTTGAAGCCCAGCTCCTTGGCGCGGGCTTCAAGCTGGCGGACGATGTCGCGGTCCTCCAGCTCCACCGCGCTGTGGCAGCGGTCGCAGATCAGGAACGGCACCGAATGCTGGTTGCTGCTGGGGTGGTGGCAGGCCACGAACGAGTTGACCGAGGACAGCTTGTGCACGAAGCCGTTGGCCATCAGGAAATCCAGCGCGCGGTACACCGTGGGCGGGGCGTCGGCACCGACGCCCTTGCCTTCACGCACCCATTCCAGCAGTTCGTAGGCCTTGACCGGCTTGCCCGCCTCGGCGATCAGGCGCAGCACGTTGGCGCGGATCGGCGTCAGCCGCAGCCCGCGCTCACGGCACACCCGCTCGACCACCGCGATGAAGCCCGCCGCGTCGTCAACGTGGTGGTGCGGCGCAGTACAGGAGTGCGATTCGGTCATGTCTACCTCGAAAAAATCAGGCCTTGGGAACCTTGATGAGTGCGGCGTCGATGCGTTTCAAGGCTTCATCGCGGCCGGCCAGGTACACGGTATGGGAAATGTCAGGGCTGACCTGGGTGCCGGTGATGGCCACGCGCAGCGGCTGGGCGACCTTGCCCATGCCGATTTCCAGTGCCGCGGCGGTGTCGTGCAGGGCCACCCCGACCGCTTCGGCGGTCCACTCCGGCAGCGCCGCCAACAGCTCACGGGCCTTGCCCAGCGCCACGTCGGCACCGGCCTTGAAGTGCTTGGCCACGGCGGCTTCGTCGTACTCGGTCAGCGGGGTGTACCAGACCACGGCCTTCTCGGCCATTTCCTTCAGCGTCTGCACGCGTTCGCGCAGGGCGATGACCACGTCCACCGGGGCCGGGCCGGCGTTCACGTCCAGGCCCAGCTTCTCCAGCTGGTAGACCAGATGCGGCACGATCGAAGCGGGTTCCTCGGTCTTGAGGAAGTGCTGGTTGACCCAACCCAGCTTGGCCATGTCCAGGCGCGAGGCCTTGGAATTGCAGTTGGTCACGTCGAACAGGTCGATCAGCTCCTGGCGGCTGAACAGTTCCTGGTCGCCGTGCGACCAGCCCAGGCGGGCCAGGTAGCTGAGCAGCGCGTCGGGCAGGTAGCCGGCGTCCTTGTACTGCATCACGTCGGCTGCGCCGGTGCGCTTGGACAGCTTGGCGCCCTGCTCATCCAGGATCATCGGCATGTGGCCGAACTTCGGCACTGGGGCACCGATGGCCTCGTACAGGTTGATCTGGCGCGGGGTGTTGTTGATGTGGTCGTCACCGCGGATGACCTCGGTGATGTTCATGTCCCAATCGTCCACGACCACGGCGAAGTTGTAGGTCGGGTAGCCGTCCGGGCGGAAGATGACCATGTCGTCGAGCTCGCTGTTGGCGATCTCGATGCGGCCCTTGATCAGGTCGTCGAACACCACGCTGCCGTCAAGCGGGTTCTTGAAGCGGATGACGCGGTTCGGGTCATCCTTGAACGGCAGGTTCAGCTCGCGCGCGGCGCCGTTGTAGCGCGGCTTCTCCTGCTTGGCCATGGCCGCCTCGCGCATCGCGTCCAGCTCTTCCTTGGTCTCGTAGGCGTAGTAGGCCTTGCCCGAGGCGATCAGCTGCTCGGCCACTTCCTTGTAACGGGCGACCCGGTCGGTCTGGTAGATCGGGCCTTCGTTGTAGTCCAGGCCCAGCCAGTCCATGGCCTCCAGGATGGCGTCGATGGCCGCCTGGGTGCTGCGTTCCCGGTCGGTGTCCTCGATGCGCAGCACGAACTCGCCGCCGCGGTGGCGGGCCTCCAGCCAGCAGTACAGCGCGGTGCGGGCGCCACCAATGTGCAGGTAGCCGGTGGGACTGGGGGCAAAGCGGGTGCGGACGGTCATGACAGGCGCAGATGTGGGAATCCGGCCATTTTACCCCTTCACCCCGCTGGCTGCCTTGCTGGCAGGGCTGACGGCGGCAAAGCCATCAGGACCCGGTTTTTGAGCCCCCTTCTTTTGCCGAAGGCAAGGGGTGGGCTGGGGAGAGGTGCCTTGGCCGTTGCTTCGGCTTCGGCTTTGGCCGTTGACGTACCGGCCCCCTTCCGCAGCGACGGAGTTGACGGACAAGACCCCGAAGGGGCGACGTACAGGGATGTACGTCGTTTTTCGACGAGACAGGGACGTCTCGTCGAAAAATCCCGGCAACGGAGTGGACCTGCGATGCACAGCATCGTAGGCGCGGAGGCAGGGTGTGCTTTCTTTGCGCCAGGTTTCTTTGCACAAGCAAAGAAACGTACTTCAACAGCCGAATGGCTGGTCAAGGTGGCTCGCGCTCCGCAGGAGGGCGAAAGCTGTTGCCCTAGCTGTCGCATTTACCCCAGCCAAAAAGCAAAGCAGAGCACCCCCCATCCGCCCTTCGGGCACCTTCCCCCGCAAGCGGGAGAAGGGACGCAATCAGCGGTTCCGGCCTGCTTACGGCTCCAGCAACGGCTTGCGCGGGAAACGCTCCTCGCGCATCGCCGCGTTGTACACGAACGAGGCCACGATCGCCGCCGCCTGCTTCAGGTCCTCGGCCTCGGCGTGGTCCCACGTATCCAGATGGCTGTGGTGGACGTTGCTGAAGTAATCCAGGCGATCCTGGACGAACTGGAAGCCCGGCAGGCCCACCCGGTCATAGCTGATGTGGTCGGTGCTGCCGGTGTTGCGGCTCACCACCGTCGTCGCGCCCACGTCGTTGAACGGCTTCAGCCACTGCTCGAAGATCGGCATGGCCGCCATGTTCTCCTGCGCGTAGATGCCACGGAAGCGGCCCGAGCCGTTGTCCATGTTGAAGTACACCTGGAACTTGTCGTAATCACGCAGCTTCTGCAGCGCGCCGGTCGGTTCGCGCAGCGAGGCCGGCAGCGCCTTCTGTGCCGGATCGGTGGGCTCCGGGTAACGCGCGAAGTGCTGGGCCACATAGGCCTGCGAGCCGATCAGGCCCTGCTCCTCGCCGCTCCACAGCGCCACGCGGATGGTGCGCTTGGGCTTGGCGCCCACGGCCTTGAGGATGCGCATGGCCTCCATCATCACCGCCACGCCGGCGGCATTGTCGGCCGCACCGGTGCCGGTGTGCCAGGAGTCCATGTGCGCGCCCAGCATCACGATCTCGTCGGCCTTGCTGCTGCCGCGGATCTCGGCCAGCGTGTTGTGGCCCGGCTGGTCGGCTTCATCGGTGAAGCGTGCATCCACGTTCACCCGCAGGCGCACGACCTGATTGTCCTTGAGTGCACGCACCAGCGGATTGAAGTGCTCGGCGATCATCGCCAGCTCCGGGATGCCCACCGACTCGCCGGCCTTGCGCGAACCACCGCCCGCCACGCGGATGATGCCGTTGTCCCAGCCGCTGATGCTGATCGCCGCCAAGGCGCCTTCCTCGACGAAGAAGGCATTGGTGGCGCGGATCAGCTCCTGGCGCTCGCCGTATTCCTTGACCCGCTTCGCACGGTCATCGGCTGCGCTCTTGGGAATGGTGAACTCCTGCAGGCCTTCCAGCGAGGTCGCATCGTGGCGGTGCGAGTCCGGCTCGGTGCCGCGCTTGTACTCGCGCGCCTCGCCCAGCAAGAGGATCTTGCCGCGCAGCTTGCCCTTGTATTTCTCCAGGTCGGCCAGCTTCTTGATGTCGACCTGGATCAGCTCGCCCTCGACCGGACCGTAGGTGCCCGGGGTCCAGGCCTTGGGCAGCGCATGCAGCGGCTGCACGCGTTCGGACAGCATTTCCACGCTGGCCGAGGAGAACTCCCAGCCACGGCCGAAGCCGTCGAACGCCTCGTCGTGCACGTTCACCAGGCCCCATTCGTTGAACTTGCCGCGGGTCCAGCGGTTGGCCTCGGCCATCGCCGGTGAGTTGGTCAGGCGCGGACCAATGCTCTCGGTCAGATGACTGAAGGTGTCCATCACCTGCGAGCGGTGGAAGGCCTCCTGACGGATCTTGCCCACCATGTCCAGGTCCACCTGTTCGGCTGCCTGCGCCGTAGCGCCCACCGCCAACCCCATGCACAACGCCAGCAAACCGCGCTTGATCACCGTGTATCCCCCGGCCTTCGGCCAAATGACGACAAAGCACCGAGTCTAGCCAGCCCTCCATACTGACCGAGCCGGCCAATGGTCATGGTCCGCCGGTCTCAGGGCACGTTTGTCACCACCGCCTGGGCCAGTGCCGGCTGCAACTGGCCTGGCCAGTCGCGGTCGTTGGCCACCTGGGCCTGCGCGCGACGGGCATCGAAGGCAGCGAAATCCAGCTCCGCCAGCGCCCATAGCTGCCCTTCGGCGGTCTGCACAAGCACGCCATCGGCCGGAAAACCCACGTCCATCGGTGCGTAGATCGCCGCCTGCCCGGTGTTCACGTCCAGCGCCGGGCTCCATTCGGCCAGACCGGCGGTCACCGACTGGGCCACGAACATGCGGTTCTCCAATGCCCGTGCCAGGCAACCGATGCGCACCCGGGTCGCACCGGCAGCGGTATCGGTGCAGCTCGGCACGACCAGCAAGCGGGCACCGGCCTCGTACTGGCGCCGTACCGGCAACGGGAATTCGCTGTCGTAGCAGATCGCCACGCCGACGCGGATGCCGTCCACCTCGAACACCTTCAACACATCACCCGGATCGATCAGGCCGGTGCCCTTCTCGAACCCGGTCAGCTGCAGCTTGTCCTGCCACAGCTGCTGGCCATCGGGGGTCAACCAGTCGCAGCGGTTGCGGTAGCGCCCGTTGCCGGTATCGAGCAGGAAGCTGCCCGCCACCACGTGCAGGTCGAACTCGCGGGCCAGTGCCGAGAACAGCGCAAGCCATTGCGGGCGGTACTGCTGGATGGCCGCCAGCGAGGCCGGCAGGTCGCTGAAGATGTGCCTGCGGAAAGTGGCCGCCAGTTCCAGCGACAGGTATTCGGGCAACACCGCGATACGCGCACCGGCGGCGGCCGCCTCGCCCAGCACCTGGCGCTGGCGTGCGGCGAAGGCATCGAAGTCGGTGGGCGAGCCCACCGGGTAACGGGCAACGGCAATCTTCATGCGACAGGCTCCAGCGTGCGGGTCCAGAACGTCAATGGATGCATCACCTCGCCCTGCCCCACCTCGTGCCACAGCAACTGCAGGGTCATCCCGGGTTGCCGGGCATAGCCACGCTTGTGCCAGAACACATCGTTGTCACGGTGCCCCAGCGGGCGCCGCGGGTCATCGGCCGCACGGTCCACCGCGCAGAAGGCCGTGATGGCAAAGCGCCGCAACGCCCGGGCATGCGCCTCGCGCGCATCGAAGAACGCATGGCCGATGCCGCGTCCCCGGTACGACGGCAACAGCACCGACTCGCCGAAATAGAACACCTGCGCCGGGTCAAGGCCCGCTTCCTCGAATGGCTTGCGGAAGGCCGCGCCGTCATCGAGCAACGGCAGGCCAGTGGACGCGCCCACCACGGCGTCGCCATCGCGAGCGACCACGCAGACCGCATCCGGCGTGGCGGCATAGGCGGCCAGGTAGTCACGCTCGTAGTCGAGGCTGCCCTGGTAGAGGTAGGGCCAGTCATTGAACACGCCGATGCGCAGGCGGGCCACGTCATCCAGCACGGGCAGCAGTTCCGGTCCGCGCAATGCGGCGAGGGTGAGGGGCGATTCCATGCGGGAATTCTAGTGCGTGGCAGGCGTCGGGTGCGGCCCCCTCCTCCCAACCCCTCTCCCGCACGCGGGAGAGTGGCTTTATCCAACGCACCCTGGAACATCACCAGCTGCGACTCAATGCATCCACCCGTACAGCACCAGGCGTTCCACCGGCAGCACCGCCAGCCACGACTGCGCATCCAAGGTGGTGGCGGCATACATCGGGCTGGTGCCGGCGGCGCCCTGCCCAGCTCCTCCGCGCACCTGTCGCCAATGGCCATAGCGGGCCGGTGCATGCCGCGGCAGACCGGCGCGGGCCTGCCGTGCCTGCGCGAAGAACACCAGCCCTTGCCGTTGGATGGCAGCGGCGGTGGGGTTGGCAAGGCGCAGGACCACGATGCCGCCGGCATCACCGCCGAAGATGCTCTCCAGCACGATGCCGGCCATCTGATCCGGCGACATCCCCAACTGCAGCAGCCCACTGGTTTCAATCTCGGCAGGCAGCAACTGCTGCGCACGACGATGGATCGATATGCGGTTCATTGCGGTCACTCCCAGGGAAACGGGGTGGCCTGCGCCACCCCGTTTCGATCACGGCAGGGTCGGCGGTGCGGCCGGCTTGCCCAGCGCGCGGCTGCTCAGCTCGTACCAGTCCATCTTGCGGGTGATCCACATGATCACCGCCAGGATGCCGAACAGCAGCAACGAGCCCATCAGCAGCGAGTTGGTCTCCGAGGCCAGCAGCAGGTACAGCACGCCGTACAGCAGGGTCAGCATGGTCGAGAACACCAGTGCGTACTTCCAGCTGCGCAGCACGCCGCTGAGATAGAAGCCCTGCAGTCCGATACAGGCCGCCGCGGAGACCAGGTAGGCCTGCCAGAACGGGATGTGCTCGGAAAGGCTGACCAGCAGCAGGAAGAAGATCGCCAGTGCCAGGCCGACCAGCAGGTACTGCAACGGGTGGATCTTCAGCTGCTTGATCAGCTCGAACAGGGCAAAGCCGACGAAGGTCAGCAACACGAACAGGATGCCGTACTTGGTCGCGCGGTCGGCCTGGGTGTAAACGTCCACCGGGTCCACCAGCGCCACGTTCAACGCCTCGACGCTGCCGCCTTCGCCACGGATGGCACGGACCAGCTGCGTCTGCGCCGCCGAGGCCAGCGAGGACACCGCCCATTCGGCCTTGAACCCGCTGCCGTCGATGCTGCGCTCGTTGGGCAGGAAGCTGCCGCCGAACAGGGGATGCTGCCACGGCGAGTTCAACGCCACCCGGGTGTCGTCGCCGATCGGCGCGACCGACAGCGAACGCGTGCCGCCGAGCACGAACTCCAGCTGCACCTTGCCACCTTCGGCCAGGACGCCCTGGCTGGCGTCCGCCAGCACCGACAACGGTGCGTGCAGGCCCTTGGAGGTGTCCTGCATCACGCCGGCGCCCGGTTGCAGGGTGACCGACTTGCCGTCCACGCGCAGGTTCGGGGTACCGACCAGGCCGCGCACGTCGGACAGGCCCAGTGCCAGATAGGGCCGCCCATACACCCGGCCCGGCACCGCGTTGTAGCGGGATTCGGCGAACTCGGCGCTGAGCTGGGCATGCCAGCGGTAGACCGGTACCTTGAACAGGCCGATGCGGCGCTCGTCGGTTTCCAGCTTGCCCTGCACGTCCAGCCGTGCCGGCATCTGCAGGTCATAGCCCTGCTCGGTGCGCAGCTCGGTCTTGCGCTGGGCGCTGCCCTCCACCGCCACTTCCACCTCGCGCGTCTGGGTCCATGGCAGCACCCGTACCGGGCCGACCAGCGTCTGCTCGCCGGCGTAACTCTGCGCCACCCGCTCCACCGCCTCGTCGCGATAGCGTTCGCGCTCGTTGATGGTGCCGCGGATCAGCAACAGGGGAATCAACAACAACAGCGCCAGGCCGCCAACGATGGCGAAGCGCAACAACAGCTTGAGGGAAGTCATGTCCCGTCCTCGTGTGGAAACGGGGCCAGCTTCGGGGCTGCCGGTGAGCAGGGTTTGTGTCGAACTTGAAGCGAATGTGAAGTCAGCCGGCCGGCAGCAGCAGGCGGGCCTCGGCGCCCCCATCGGGCACATTGCGCAGGCCGGCCTGGCCGCCATGCAGGCGCGCCACTTCGGCCACGAACGGCAACCCCAACCCGGAACTGCGCTGGCCGGTGCCTGGCCGGGCCAGCGAATAGAAGCGCTCGAACACGCGTTCCAGCGCGTAGTCCGGAACCCCGGGGCCGGCATCACGCAGGCGGACCTGCCACTCCCCCCCTGCTGCTCCAGCGCCAGCTCGATGCGGCCACCGGCCGGCGAGAAGGCAATGGCGTTGTCGAGCAGGTTGGACAGTGCCTGCCGCAGCAGGAACGCATCGCCCTGCACCAATGCGCGCTCGGGCAACTGGCTGTCCAGTTGCAGCTGCGCGGCCTGCAGCCGCGGCGCGGCGTCCTCGGCCAGACTACGGCACAGCGCGACCAGGTCCACGTCGGTACGCCGCTGCAACCAACCGTGCTGTTCCACCTCGGCCAGCCGCAGCAGCTGGTCGATGGTCTCGGTCAGGCGCCGCTCCTGCTGCACGATGTTGCCGGCGAAGCGTTGGCGCTCGGCCTCGGGCAAGGGTTCCTGCAGCAGTTCGGCCGCCCCGCGGATGGCGGCCAGCGGGCTTTTCATCTCGTGCGTGAGCGACTGCACGTACTGCTCGACGTAGGCCTTGCCCTCGAGCTTGCGGCGCATGGTTTCCAGCGCCTGCCCGAGGTCGCCGATCTCGTCATGGCGGCGCCGCGGCGGCGGCACCGGCTCGCCGGCACTGACGGCCTTGGCATAACGGCTCAGGCTGCCGATGCCGCGCGCCAGCCACCAGGTCATCAGCAGGCCGATCAGCGCCGACAGCCCGATCAGCCAGGCGCCGCGCGCCACGATGGCGCGCTGGCTGGCAGCGATGAACGGGTCGAAGGTGTCGTTGGGCTGGGCCAGGGTCAGCACGCCGATCAGCGTGCGGCCATCGGCCGGGTCGTACACCGGCGCGGCCACGTGCATCACCGTGCTGGTCTCGTCACCCGGGGTGCGCGCACTGGAGCGGGCGCCGTACTGTCCGCGCAGGGTCAGGTAGACGTCGTTCCAGCGCGAATTGTCGCGCCCCACGTCCTGCCCCAGCGAGTCGTAGATGACGATGCCCCTGGCGTCGGTCACGGTCACCCGGTAATCGATGCTGCGCTTGGGGAAGCGCCACACCATCGCGCGCGGGTCGCGCCGTTGCGCGGTGGCCATGTGCGCGGCGAACGCGCCGTCGGCCATGTGCCCGGCCTTCAGGTCCGGCGCGGCGATCACCGCCAGCACGTTGGCCGCGTCCACCAGCGTGGACTCCATCGCCTGGCGCACCCCCGGCTTGACCTCGTTGACGAACACGCGCATCACGAAGAACGCGGCGATGCCCACGATCAGGAAGAAGCCCAGGAACAGTTTCAGGCCGAGCCGCATCTAGATTTCCAGTGCGTAGCCCACGCCACGGTGGGTGCGGATCGGGTCGTCCTGCGCTCCTGCCGCGCGCAGCTTGGCGCGCAGCGTCTTGACGTGGGTGTCGATGGTGCGGTCGGCGCTGTCGCTGGCATGGTCCCAGCCGCGCTCCATCAGCTGGCTGCGGCTGAGGATGGACCCCGGGCGGGCCAGCAGCGCCGCCAGCAGGGCGTACTCGTAGCGGGTCAGGTCCAGCGGCGTGTCGCGGTAGCGGATGCGCCGGCCCTCGCCGTCGATGGCGAAGGCGCCGTGGACTTTCCACCCCGCACTGGCCGGCGTGGACGGCGCCGGCACGCTGCGACGCAGCCGCGCACGCACCCGCGCCACCAGTTCGCGCGGCGAGAACGGCTTGGTCACGTAGTCATCGGCGCCCAGCTCCAGCCCCAGCACGCGGTCGAACTCGTCGTTGCGCGCGGTCAGGAAGATCACCGGCACCTGGCTGAAGGTGCGCAGCTCCCGGCACACCTCGAAGCCCCCCAGGTCGGGCAGGCCCACGTCCAGTACCACCACGTCGGCCCCGACCGCACGCAGCGTGGCCAGGGCCTGCCGCCCCAACGCGCAGTGCTCGGCAGCGTAGCCTTCGCTGCGCAGGGCATACAACAGGGTATCGGCGATGGCGGCCTCGTCTTCGACGACGAGTACCCGGGCAGGTTGATCGGACATGTGCCCAGCATAGCCGCCACCCGGGCGCCCCCGTACACTTCCCCCATGAATTACCGCCACGCCTTCCACGCCGGCAACCATGCCGACGTGCTCAAGCACATCGTCATGCTGGCGATGATCGACGCGCTCAAGCGCAAGGACTCCCCGTTCTTCGTCCTGGACACCCATGCCGGACGCGGGCGCTACCTGCTCTCGGCCGAGGAAAGCCGCAAGACCGCCGAGGCCGACGACGGCATCCTGCAGTTGATGGCCCTGCCCCAGCTGCCGGAGGTGGTCGAGCAGTACCTGCGCGCGGTGCAGGCCGACAACCCGGTCGGCGCGCTGGTCTCCTACCCCGGCTCGCCGCTGATGGCCGCCCGCGCCCTGCGCGAGCAGGACCGCATGGCCGCCTGCGAGCTGCAGAAGGAGGAGGCCGCGGCGCTGAAGGAGCTGTTCGCCCACGACCGCCGCGTGCAGGTGCACCCGGGCAACGGCTACGACAGCATCCGCGCCTTCCTGCCACCCAAGGCCGGTGCCACCAAGATCGGCCGTGCCCTGGTCCTGATCGACCCGCCGTACGAGGTCCAGGACGCCGAGTACCCGCAGATCCTCGCCACCGTGCGTGAAATCCTGACCCGCATGCCGCAGGCGCAGATCGCGGTCTGGTACCCGATCAAGCAGCGCCGCAGCCTGCAGCAGTTCTTCCGCAAGGCCAGCCACCTGCCGGCCAAGTCGGTGCTGCTGGCCGAGTTCATGGTCCGCCCGGACGACTCCCCGCTGCGCCTGAACGGCAGCGGCATGCTGCTGGTCAACGCCCCGTGGCAGTTCGACCAGGTCATCGCGCCCGCCCTGCCCGTGCTGAAGAAGCACCTGGGCGAAACCGGTGCCTCGACCCGCCTGGAGTGGCTCAAGGCCTCCGAATAACGCCTTTTTGACACCCGTCGGAAGCTGAACGAATCGCCGTGTTGATCGCGTTCACAGAACTTAGCAGGGCGGGTGACAGAATCGACGGGTCTTTGGAGGAACCGTAGTCATGGCTACCCGTAATCGCATGCCCCCGTGGCATGAAAATTTCAAGGCGCCCAGTGGTCGCGAGTTGTTGATCCGCCCCATCCGTCCGGAAGACGGCGCACCGCTGCAGGGCGCATTCGCCCTGTTCGGGCCGGAAGAAGTGCGGGATCGCTACCTGCAGGCGGTGGACTCCCTGTCCGACGAGACGGTCCAGCGCCTCACCCACCCGAATCCGAAGTCGGAGATCGCGCTGGTGGCGGCCGAGCCGCTGCCCCCGGGTGAAGCCGTGGTCGGCGCCGTCGCCCGTGCCACCATCATCCCGGGCACCCGGGATGCTGAATACGCCATCCTGGTCAGCCGTTTCCTCGCCGGCCAGGGCCTGGGCCGGCAGTTGATGCGCAAGCTGGTCAAGTGGGCACGCGGCAAGTACCTGGACCGCATGTACGGCGATATCGCCCAGGACAACGAGCCGATGCTGCAGCTGGCCGCGTCGCTGGGCTTCAAGCAGGTTCCCCATCCCACCGGTGCCCCAGGCCTGGTACGTATGGAGCTGGACCTGGCCGGCTGAGAACTAAAGGAAGGGAGCGCGCCGCGCGCTTGCTCCCCTCCCCGCCAGGCGCCTGGTTTCGCGCACGCGAACCGCAGGGCAGGCATCGGCAAACCGGTGCCTGCCCTTTTCGTCTGCGTCATCCGGAATGCCCCTGCGCCACAGCGCCACAGCGCCGTCGCGGCGGTCCCCGGTAGGTGGTCTGTTAAGATCGGCGGTCCATGTCAGCCCACCCCTACCCCATTCCGCCGCTGCCCCGTTCGGGCCAGCTCCGCGCCTGGTGGCGCGCCCCGGCATCCAGCACCGCCCTGGCCTGGCACGTGGCCCGTGCCGCGGATGTGCATGGCAAGCCGCTGTTGCTGGTCACCCGCGACAACCAGAGCGCCAACCAGGCCGTCGCCGACCTGCAGACCCTGCTAGGCACCGGTCCCGGCGTGCTGCCGGTGCTGTCGTTCCCGGACTGGGAAACCCTGCCCTACGACCAGTTCAGCCCGCACCCGGACATCATTTCCCAGCGCCTGGCCGCGTTGCACCACCTGCCCACGCTGACCCGCGGCATCGTGGTGGTGCCGGTGCAGACGCTGCTGCAACGGCTGGCCCCGCTGAGCTACATCGTCGGTGGCAGCTTCGACCTGAAGGTCGGTCAGCGCCTGGACATGGACGCGGAAAAGCGCCGGCTGGAAAGCGCCGGCTACCGCAACGTCGGCCAGGTGATGGACCCGGGCGACTTCGCCGTGCGCGGTGGCCTGCTCGACGTCTACCCGATGGGCGCCGAGACACCGCTGCGCATCGAGCTGCTGGACGAGGACATCGATTCCATCCGCGCCTTCGATCCCGAGTCGCAGCGTTCGCTGGACAAGGTGGACGCGGTGAAGATGCTGCCCGGCCGCGAAGTGCCGATGGACGAAGCCAGCCTGGCGCGCGTCCAGGCCGCGCTGCGCGAACGCTTCGACGTCGACACCCGGCGCAGCCCGCTCTACCAGGACCTGAAGGCCGGCGTGCTGCCCTCGGGCATCGAGTACTTCCTGCCGCTGTTCTTCGACAGGACCGCGACCCTGTTCGACTACCTGCCCAGCGGCTTCCTGACCGTGGTCGGTACCGGCGTGGCCGAGGCCTCCGACGCGTTCTGGACGCAGACCGGCAGCCGCTACGAACAGCGTCGCCACGACATCGACCGGCCGCTGCTGCCGCCGGAGGAGATCTACCAGTCGCCGGACAACCTGCGCGAGCAGTTCAACAAGCAGCCGCGCGTGGAAGTGTGGCCAGCCGACCATCCGCGCATCGCCGAGGCGCAGCCGCTGGGCGACCAGCCACTGCCGCCGCTGCCGGTCGCTGCCAAGGATGCCCCCGCCGGCCAGGCACTGAAGTCCTTCATCGACAACTATCCCGGCAGGGTGCTGATCGCCGCCGACTCGCCGGGGCGCCGCGAGGCGCTGCTGGAAGTCCTGCAGGCCGCCGAGCTGCGCCCGCCGGTGGTGGCGGACTTCACCGCGTTTCTCCCTTCCCCGCTCGGCGGAAGCGGGCCGGAGGGGCCGGATGGGGGGCGTGCCAATGGCAAGAGCAAGCGCGCCGCCCTCCCGGAAGGAGACGGGCTTGCCAGGTTCGCCATCACCGTCGCGCCGCTGGACGACGGCTTCGCTCTGACCGAGCCGCCGCTGGCCGTGCTCACCGAGCGCCAGCTGTTCCCCGAGCGTGCCGGCCACGCACGGCGGACCCGCCGTGCCGGGCGCGAGCCGGAAGCGATCATCCGCGACCTCGGCGAGCTGACCGAAGGCGCGCCCATCGTCCATGAGGACCATGGCGTCGGCCGCTACCGCGGCCTGATCGCGATGGACGTGGGCGGCATGCCAGGCGAGTTCCTCGACATCGAGTACGCCAAGGGCGACCGCCTGTACGTGCCGGTCGCGCAGCTGCACCTGATCAGCCGCTACTCCGGCGCCTCGCCGGAAACCGCGCCGCTGCACTCGCTCGGCGGCGAGCAATGGACCAAGGCCAAGCGCAAGGCCGCCGAGAAGGTGCGCGACGTCGCCGCCGAGCTGCTGGAGATCCAGGCCCGCCGCCAGGCCCGCGCCGGATTGGCGCTGGACATCGACCGCGCCATGTACGAACCGTTCGCCGCCGGCTTCCCGTTCGAGGAAACCCCCGACCAGCTGGGCGCGATCGAAGCCACCCTGCGCGACCTGCAATCCAGCCAGCCGATGGACCGCGTGGTCTGCGGCGACGTCGGCTTCGGCAAGACCGAGGTCGCCGTGCGCGCCGCCTTCGCCGCCGCCAGCGGTGGCAAGCAGGTGGCGGTGCTGGTGCCGACCACGCTGCTGGCCGAGCAGCACTACCGCAACTTCCGCGACCGCTTCGCCGATTACCCGCTCAAGGTGGAAGTGCTCTCGCGCTTCAAGAGCACCAAGGAAATCAAGGCCGAGCTGGACAAGGTGGCCGAGGGCACCATCGACGTGATCGTCGGCACCCACCGGCTGCTGCAGCCGGACGTGAAGTTCAAGGACCTGGGCCTGGTCATCGTCGACGAGGAACAGCGCTTCGGCGTGCGCCAGAAGGAAGCCCTCAAGGCGATGCGCGCCAACGTGCACCTGCTCACGCTCACCGCCACGCCGATCCCGCGCACGCTCAACATGGCCATGGCCGGCCTGCGCGACCTGTCGATCATCGCCACGCCGCCGCCGAACCGGCTGGCGGTCAAGACCTTCATCACCGCCTGGGACAACGCGCAGCTGCGCGAGGCGTTCCAGCGCGAACTCGCGCGCGGCGGCCAGCTGTACTTCCTGCACAACGACGTGGAAAGCATGGGCCGGATGCAGCGCGAACTGTCCGAGCTGGTACCCGAGGCGCGCATCGGCATGGCCCACGGCCAGATGCCCGAGCGCGAACTGGAGCGGGTGATGCTGGATTTCCAGAAGCAGCGCTTCAACGTGCTGCTGGCCAGCACCATCATCGAGTCGGGCATCGACATCCCCAACGCCAACACCATCATCATCAACCGCGCCGACCGCTTCGGCCTGGCCCAGCTGCACCAGCTGCGTGGCCGCGTCGGTCGCTCGCACCACCGCGCCTATGCCTACCTGCTGGTGCCGGACAAGCGTTCGATGACGCCTGATGCGGAGAAGCGCCTGGAAGCGATCGCCTCGATGGACGAACTCGGTGCCGGTTTCACCCTGGCCACGCACGACCTGGAAATCCGCGGCGCCGGCGAACTGCTCGGCGAGGACCAGAGCGGGCAGATGGCCGAGGTCGGCTTCAGCCTGTACACCGAGCTGCTGGAGCGCGCGGTGCGCTCGATCAAGGCCGGCAAGCTGCCCGACCTGGACAGCGGACAGGAAGTGCGCGGCGCCGAGGTCGAGCTGCATGTACCCGCCCTGATCCCGGACGACTACCTGCCCGACGTGCACACCCGCCTGACGCTGTACAAGCGCATTTCCAGCGCGCGCGACAGCCTCGCCCTGCGCGAGCTGCAGGTGGAGATGATCGACCGCTTCGGCCTGCTGCCGGACCCGGTCAAGCACCTGTTCGCGATCGCCGAACTGAAGCTGCAGGCCAACACGCTGGGCATCCGCAAACTGGAACTGGGCGAGAACGGCGGCCGCATCGTGTTCGAGGCGCAGCCAAACATCGACCCGATGGCGGTGATCCAGCTGATCCAGAAGCAGCCCAAGCTCTACCAGATGGACGGCCCGGACAAGCTGCGCATCAAGCATCCGTTGCCGGAGAGCGCGGACCGCTTCAACGCGGCACGGGCGCTGCTGACCACGTTGCATCCCGGCAGTTCCTGAACGGGGAAAATCGTGAAATTTGCGTGAAAGGGGAGGCGTGCGGAAAATGCCCCCTTCCCTTTCGCCGCGCCCTGTCCCGCAGCCCGATACCGCATGTCGCCGATCAGCACGCCCGTGGGCCTGTCCCTTCCGCCGGATGACCCGTCCTGCACGATCACCGTGCTGGCCGCGGCGCTGGACCAGCGCGACAGCTACACCGACCACCACTGCGACCGCGTCTCGCGGCTGGCACACGCGATGGGGCGCCACTGCGGCCTGGACGAGGAACGCCTCGGGCACCTGGTGCTGGCCGCGCGCTTCCACGACGTGGGCAAGATCGGCGTGCGCGACGACGTGCTGCTGCACCCGGGCAAGCTTGATGACCCACGGCTGTCGGCCATGCGCACTCACCCCGAGCGCGGTGCGCGGCTGTTCCTGGCCACCGGCCGCGACGATGCCCGCCAGGTGGCCGCACTGATCCGCCACCACCACGAAGCGTGGGATGGCAGCGGCTACCCGCATGGCCTGCAGGGCGAGGAAATCCCGATGGAATCGCGCATCCTCACCATCGTCGATGGTTTCGACGCGATGACGTCCGAGCGTCCCTACCGCGGGCCGATGCCGGCCCAGCGCGCCGTCGAACTGCTGTCCAATGAACGCGGCCGGCTCATCGACCCCCGCCTGTTCGGCGAATTCATGGGCCTGATGCGCCAGGGCGAACTGCCGGCCTAGAGCACCGGCGACATCATCGCCACCGCGTTCTGCACCAGCCGTGCGTGCAGCGGCCACTGCCGCACCTGCGACAGGCTGACCGGGGTTGCCACCTGCAGGTACTTCTGCTGGCGCTGGCGCAGCACGCCGACCACCGCCGGATCGGCGATCAGCAGGTTGTTCTCGAAGTTCAGCTCCAGGCTGCGGCGGTCGATGTTGGCCGAGCCGACCAGCGCCACCTCGCCGTCGAACGTGAGCGACTTGGCATGCAGCAGGCCCAATGGATATTCGTGCACCTGCACGCCGCACTGCAGCAGGTCGGCATAGGTGCTGCGGCTGGTCTGTCCCACCAGCCAGGAATCATTGCGCGCCGGGAAGATCACCTGCGTGGCCACGCCCCGTCGCGGTGCCGCGCACAGCGCGCGCAGGATCGATTCGTCCGGCACGAAGTACGGCGTGGAGATCACCAGTTCGCGGCGCGCGGCGTAGATGCAGGCCACGAACATGTCGGCCATGGCGTTGTGGCGGGTGATCGGCCCGGTCTCGAAGGCCATCGCACGGCTGCCACGGTCGAAGGTGGCTGCCGCACCCCGCGCCGCGTAGCCCTCCATCGCGGTTTCGCCGGTTTCCGGAATCCAGCCGCTGAGGAACAGGTACTGCAGCTGGCGCACCACCGGCCCTTCGCAGCGCAGCAGCAGGTCGATCCACGGCGCATAGGCCGGCTTCACCCGGAACTCGGCATCGGCGCAGTTCTGGCTGCCGCAGTAGGCGATGCGGTTGTCGATGACCACGATCTTGCGGTGGTCGCGCAGGTCCATGCGGCTGAAGGCCATGTGCTGCAGGCGGTTGACGTCGTCCAGTGTCTTGAGCAGCGCCACCCCCGCCCCGGCGAGCTGGCGCCAGCGTGGGCCATCGATGAACGCGCGCGAGCCCAACGCATCCACCATCACCCGGCAGGCCACGCCCCGGCGCGCCGCCGCCGCGACCGCATCGGCCACCCGCCCGCCGGCGCCATCGTCCAGCCAGATGTAGAAGGCGATGTGCACGCTCTCGGTGGCGCGATCGATGTCGGCGACCAATGTCGCCATCGCGGCCCGGCAATCGGCCACCGGATCATCGGCGGCGCTCCCCTCGGCACCCAGCAACGCGATGCGGTTGCCTGCCTGTACGTGGAAGCCGTTGATCGAATGCGCCAGCTCGAACAGGGGCGCGATGTTGTCGGCCAATGCGGCATCCGGGCCAGCCACCGGCTGTCCCGGGTCGGCCTCGTGCAGGCGGCTCATGTTGTGCCGCACCTGCTGCAAGCGCCGGAACCGTGAACGGCCAATGCTGGTTTCGCCCAGCAGCAGGTAGGCCACCATGCCGACCAACGGCGCCAGCATGATCACCGCCACCCAGGCCGCGCGCGACGCCGGCGCACGGTTCGGCCGGGTCAACGCCCGCGCCGCGGTCAGCAGGTGCGCGATGAAAACCAGCACCGTGCCACCCAGCTGCAGCAGGCCCTGCCAGTTGCCAGGATCGAACGTCATTGCCCCCTCTCTCCCCGAACTCGCCTGAGCTGCCGGACGGCGACATCCATAGCATGCGACCGGTGTTGCCGCTGTCGGCGTACTGCAAGCGCGGTCGCCGTCATGGCCATGGCGCTTGACCGATGGCCGGTCGCAATGAATATATGGCTCATATATACTTCATATACACCTCACGGGAGATGACCCGCATGGGCATCGTGAACATCGACGACGACCTGCACGACAACCTCCGCCGGGCCAGCACGGTATCGGGGCGTTCGATCAATGCCCAGGCCGGCTTCTGGATCCGCATCGGCATGCTCTGTGAGCTCAACCCGCACCTGAGCTACCAGGAACTGGTCGCGCGGGAACTGGCGGCGGCCGGGGTCCGGCCCGCGCCGTTGTTGGCGCCCAGCCCATGATCAAGCAACCCCACGAACTGGCCCTGATGGCCGAATCCGGCCGCCTGCTGGCATCGGTGTTCGAAGCGCTGGACCGGTTGCCGCTGGAAGGCCTGAGCACCCTGCAGGTCAACGACTGGGTCGAGCGCTTCATCGTGCAGGAACTGAAGGCCCGCCCGGCCAGCAAGGGGCAATACGGCTTTGCCTATGTGCTCAACAGTTCCATCGACAACGTGGTCTGCCATGGCATTCCCTCCGCCTCGGACATCCTGCGCGAGGGCAGCATCGTCAACCTCGACATCACCCTGGAGAAGAACGGCTACATCGCCGATTCCAGCAAGATGTACCTGATCGGCGAGGTCAGCCATGCCGCGCGCCGGCTGGTCAACGCCACCCGCGAAGCGATGTGGAAAGGCATCGCCAGCGTGCGCCCCGGCGCGACGCTGGGCGACATCGGCTTCGCCATCCAGCGCCATGCCAAGGATGCCGGCTATTCGGTGGTCAAGGAGTACTGCGGGCACGGCATCGGCCGCGAGATGCACGAGGAGCCGCAGGTGCTGCACTACGGCCATCGCGGCGCCGGCCTGGCGCTGGAGCCGGGCATGACCTTCACCATCGAGCCGATGATCAACCAGGGCCGCGCCGCCATCGACAGCAGCGACGATGGCTGGACCGTCACCACCCGCGACGGCAAGTTGTCCGCGCAATGCGAGCACACCGTCGAGGTCACCGACAGCGGCGTGCGCGTGCTCACCCTGCGCACGGAGGAGCGCGCGTTGGCCGAGCGCCTGCTGGGCAAGGCCGGCTGAGTTCGACGCCCGGCGCGTCACCCCGCAGCATGCCCCTGCAGTCGAGGCGATCTGCGCGACGAAGACCGCACGAGCGGAACGCCACGCGTCACCCGACGAAACAAGGCCCGGCAATGCCGGGCCTTCTTCGTTCCACTCACGCCATCATGCTGGCGAGCGGGTTACCAGATCACCACGCGCTTGTCGTCGGCGCGCACCATCGCATCGCCGGCCTTGCACTGGAACGCGGCCGCGAACGAGGGCATGTTCGACGGTGCGCCGTTGGCGCGGAAGTTGGCCGGTGCGTGCGGATCGGTGTTCAGGCGCACACGCAGCTCGCCGTCGGTGAAGTTGCGGCGCCACACCGTGGCCCAGTTCATGAAGAAGCGCTGGTCCTGAGTGTAGCCGTCCACCGGTACATTGGCCTTCGGGTCTTCCTTCAGCGCCATCTGCAGCGCGTCGTAGGCCACGGTCAGGCCACCGAGGTCACCGATGTTCTCGCCCAGGGTGAGCTTGCCCTTCACGTTCACGCCCGGCAGTGCCTCGTAGCCATCGAACTGGGCGACCAGCTGGTCGGTGCGGCTGGTGAAGGCCGTGCGGTCGGCATCGGTCCACCAGTTGTCGAAATTGCCGTTGGCGGCGAACTGGCTGCCCGAGTCGTCGTAGCCGTGCATCATCTCGTGGCCGATCACCGCGCCGATGCCGCCGTAGTTCAAGGCCGGGTCGGCCTTGGCGTCGAAGAACGGCGGCTGCAGGATGGCGGCCGGGAACACGATCTCGTTCTTGGTGGCGTTGTAGTAGGCATTCACCGTCTGCGGAGTCATGCCCCACTCGGTCCGGTCCACCGGCTTGCCGATCTTGCCCAGCATGTAGCGGTAGTTGAACGCGCGCGCGGCCTGCACGTTGGCCAGGTAGTCCTCGCCATTGGTGGCCAGGCCCGACCAGTCACGCCACTTGTCCGGGTAACCGATCTTCGGGGTGAAGCTGGCCCACTTTTCCAGCGCCTTCTTCCTGGTTTCCTCGCCCATCCACGGCAGCGTTTCCAGTCGCGCCTTCAGCGCCACCGACAGGTTTTCCACCAGGTGCTGCATGGCCACCTTGGACTCGGCCGGGAACACCGCATCCACGTACAGCTGGCCCAATGCCTCGCCCATCGAGCCGTTCACGGCCTCCAGCACGCGCTTCCAGCGCGGCTGCATTTCCTGCTGTCCGCGCAGGGTCTTGCTGAAGAACTCATAGTTGGCCTGCTCGAAGCCGCTGCTGAGGTACGGCGCAGCGTCATCCACTGCGTGGAAGCGCAGGTAGGCCTGCCAGGTGCTGGCCGGCACGTCGGCGAGCATGCTGTTCACTTCGGCGAAGAAGCCCGGCTGTGCCAGCGAGAACTTGTCCTTGGCCGGGATCTGCAGCGTGTCGAACAGCGCGGTCCAGCTGAAGTTCGGGGTCTGCTTGTCGGCGTCGGCGGCACTGAGCGGGTTGTAGCGCTTGGCCGGGTCGCGCAGCTCGATGCGCGACAGCGAGGCCTTGGCCAGGCGGGTTTCAAACGCCATCACCGCATTGGCCTGCTCCTTGGCCTGCGCGGCATCCACGCCGGACAGGGTCAGCAGCTGTTCGATGTAGGCCACGTAGGCCGCGCGGATCGCGGCCTGCGATTCGTCGAAGTAGTAGCCCTTCTCCGGCAGGCCCAGCCCGC
This sequence comes from Stenotrophomonas sp. LARHCG68, assembly GCF_052871705.1. Classification (NCBI taxonomy): domain Bacteria; kingdom Pseudomonadati; phylum Pseudomonadota; class Gammaproteobacteria; order Lysobacterales; family Lysobacteraceae; genus Stenotrophomonas; species Stenotrophomonas sp. LARHCG68. Next base: position 310,930 of record NZ_JBIXJV010000003.1, read on the forward strand.
CCTGGCCGACATAGGCGATGACGTTGGCCGAGTCCTTGAAGTCCGGGCTGGCATACAGCGCGAACAGCCCGCCATTGCCGCGCGCGAAGCTGTCGCGCAGGTAGCCGCCGATGGCGGCGGTGTCGTTCAGTGCGGCGATCTTGTCCAGTTCCGGCTGCAGTGGCGTGATGCCCGCCGCTTCGATCGCGGCCTCGTTGTTGCCGGTCTTCCAGATGTCGCCGATCTTGGCCTCGTTCGAACCGGCCGCGGCCTTGCCGTTGGCGGCCTGCTCGACCAGCGCATGCTGCACTTCCAGCGAGCGCTCGCGCAGGATCTCGAAGCTGCCCCAGGTCACCTGGTCACCCGGCACCGGGTTGGCGGCCAGCCACTTGCTGTTGACGAAGCCGTTGAGGTCGGCGCAGGCCTGCACGGCCGGATCCAGGTCGGCGGCGTTGAGCGAGATCAGCGCAGTCTTCAGCTGCGACGCGTCGAACGCTGGCTTGGCGTCGGCAGCCGGGGGGACGGCGGCCTCGGTCTTGCCGCAGGCGGCAAGCGAAGCGGCGATGGCGACCGTCAGCGACAACGGGACAAGCTTGTAAAACGACATGGACATCTCCGGGCCAAACAGGGAAAGGCGCCGCAGGCACGTGCGGCGCAGCTTGGGAGCGTAGGACATACCGGTCCGCAACGGGATCGGCCGAAGGTCACAGCGCGTGGCTTATCCCAACGCGTCGCGCCAATTCAGCCACCATGCCTTCGGCGGCCGTGGCACCTGCTCCCACCAGCGGTTCATGGCATGCACGCTGCCCTGCTGCCAGGCTTGGCGGTGGGCCGGATCCGGGACCGTTTCACCGAACATCGCTGCCAGGCGCGGATACAGCGGTCCCGACGCCAGCACCGGGTAGCGGGTCAGCAGGGTGAGTATGGTGAAGCGATCATCGTCGGTTGCGCGCTCGGCCACCTGCGCCTCGACACCGGTCACGCGCTCGCCCCTGGCCATTGCCAGGTCCAACTGCTCGACCTGTGCCGCGAACGCGACGCTTGCCGTCTCGGCCAGCGGAATGCCGCTGCGCGACGCATCAAAGCGCAGGTGCGAGCCAGCCGGCACCAGGGTTTCCTGCCCCTGCACGCGGTGCATCACCCAGCCACTGAGCACGCGGATGTCGCCTTCGCCCTGGAGATTGCGCTGCATTTCGAACGCGCAGCCCAGGTCCACGGTTTCGGCATCACCGGCGGCAATGCCGAAGTGGCCCGGTGGTGCCCAGATGCGGGCACGCACCCGGCCGTCCAGCAATTCCAGGCGGTGATGCCCGGCGCGTGTGTCGACCAGCCGGACCCGTGTCCCCGGCAACACCTGCATGCGGCCGATGCGGGCTACCTGGACGGTGGCGGTTTCCCCTGCCGAGGTCGCCAGCGTCTGCCCGACCCGCAGCGTGCGCGGCAGCGCCGGGGCGTCGGTTTCAACCGCCCAGTCGTGGTGCTCGCTCCATTGCAGCCGCCACGGCAACCACGCCGCGATCCCGACCGCACAGGCCACCAGCACCGCGACCATCGCCAGGGCAGGCCGCCGCCAGCGCGGCGCGCGCGATGTGGGGGGCAGCGCCCAGGCCTGTCCTTCGGCCGGCACATGCCGGTAGCGGCCCAGCAGCGCTTCAAGCCGCACCAGTTCGTCGTCACCCGGCAACGCCGGGTCCCACAGCGGGTCTGGCCTATCCACCATCGTTGTTCTCCTCCTGCCGCTGCGCGATGCCCAGCGCCTCGCGCAGCCGGCCCATGCCGCGGTGCAGGTTGACCCGGACCGACTGCGGCGTCAGCCCGGTGAGCGCGGAGATCTCCGCGCCACTCAGGCCTTCGACCAGGCGCAGGATCAGTGTCTCGCGATAGGCCAGCGGCAACGCACGGATGGCCTGCAGTGCCTCGCCGGCCTGGGCCATCGATTCCGGCCCGACGCCGCCCCAGGGCGGATCGGCGCAGTCGCCGATGGCTACGGTTTCGACCGTTGCCGCCGGCCGCATGCGGCGCGCGATCATCGCGATCCATGGCCCGAAGCGCTCCGGTTCGCGCAGTTGGTCCAACCGGGCGAATGCCAGCACGAAGGTTTCCTGGGTCAGGTCGTCCACCCGCGCACGCGCCACCGCGCCCAGGTGGATGGCATGCACCAGTGGCGCGAAGCTGCGGTACAGCCAGGCGTAGGCCGCCTGCGATCCGCGCCGGGCGTCCTGCACCTGCCGTGCGATGTCCTGTGGCGCAAGCGCGGGCTTCATGTCCTTGGGGATCGGGGGTGACCTGGATCAAGAGGGTAGCCGGGGCCGAAGCGTTAACACATGTCCGGCGGTTAACGCTTCGATCGGGCGAACGCTCCTGATCGACACGCCGCTCCGGAGAACCGTCATGCCCTGCTCCCCTTTTCCACTGGCCGGCCCCGTGCTCCTCAGCGTGCGCGGCAGTGCCTTGTTGATGCTGCTGGCCGCTTGCGCCCTCGCCGATGCCGGCCCGCCCCCGGTGGTCGGCCTGCCCTGCGAAGACTGCGAGGTCGCCTTGATCGGCCTGCCCGACGCTCCGCCCGTCGTGATGCGCCTGGCGCCGGACACCGAGCCGGGCGAACGGCTGCGCCTGCAGGGCCGGGTAAGCGATGCACGCGGACGGCCGCGCGCGGGTGTGATCGTGTATGCCCACCAGACCAACCGCGACGGCATCTACCCGGGCGAACGCAGTGATCCCGACCCCGGTGTCCGCCGTCATGGCCGGCTGCGCGGCTGGGCCACCACGGCATCGGACGGAAGCTACCGCTTCGACACGATACGCCCGGGCAGCTACCCGGGAACGCGGATGCCGCAACACATCCACCTGTACATCATCGAGCCCGGCTGTGCGCTGTACTACATCGACGATGTGCTGTTCAGCGATGATCCCCACCTCACCGCCGCCGTCGCACGCAAGGCCGACCTTCGCCGGGGTGGCAACGGCATCGTCACCCCGGCAAAGGTTCCCGGTGGCTGGCAGGCCCGCCGCGACATCGTGACCGGCCAGAACATTCCCGGCTATCCGGCATGCCCGGCATGAGCGCATCGGCCGTCGAACGGTATCCGCTGGTGTTGCGCGTGCTGCATTGGCTGCTGGCGGCGCTGCTGATCCTGCAGCTCGGCCTGGGCCTGGCGGCCGAGCACGCGGTGCCGCCTGCCATCGCCGATCGCCTGCTCGCCGTCCACTTCCCGCTGGGCATCGTGATCCTGTGCCTGATGACCCTGCGCCTTGTGCTGCGCCTGACACTGCACGCACCGGCGGCGCGGCGCGATGAGCCCCGCTGGCGCCAGCGCGTGCGGTCAGGCGTGCATGCCGCGCTGTATGTGTTGGTCCTGCTCCTGCCGATCAGCGGCCACGTGATCTGGGTATGGATGGGGGCGGACCGGCACCTGCCGGGTGGCTGGGAAGTGCCCGCCTTCTTCATGCCCCCCGAAGACGAGACCGGGCGTGCCCTTGCCTGGTACGTGCATGTCTACGGCGCGTGGTTGCTGCTGGCACTGGTGGTGCTGCACGTAGCCGCTGCATTCCACCGCCAATGGACGCGTGGCGATGGCTTCATCGCACGCCGGATGGGCTGGGGTAGCCAGCCACCGCGCCGTCCATGCGCCGCGAAGCGCCGCACCTGATACGCGCGCATCCGTCGCGAATCGTTGCCTGCCGGTAGCCACCGCTTGCCGGCGATGCGGCACATGCATCATGGTTGCGCGGGATGATCCAGCGTGCCGCCTGCGGCTCACGTGCTGGCACACCTGCATCCCTTGCCTGAACCTCCATGATCAAGACCCTCTTCTTCGACTTCGACGGCGTGTTGACCACCGACCCGAGCGGTTCAGCGACGACGCTGCGCGCGCTCGCCGAGCAGTCCGGCCTGGACGAGCAGGTCCTCTGGGCAGCCATCGAACCCTTCAACCGCGACCTGATCCTGGGCCACACCACCCACGCCCGGATCTGGCCCGATGTCTGTGCACGGCTGGGCACCGAGATTCCCTTCGAACACCTGACCACCGCGTTCCTGCAGACGCCCATCCACCAGCCGGTGCTGGCGCTGGCAAGGGAACTGCGCGCGGAATTCGCCATCGGCATGATCACTGACAACAAGTCCGATCGCATGGATGTGATCGTCAGGCAGCATCGACTGGATGAGGTCTTCGACCCCATCGTCGTCTCCGCCGAGGTCGGCCACAGCAAGCGTGGGGCGGCAATCTTCCGGGAGGCGCTGCGCCGGGCCGGTGCCGAGGCAAGGACATCCTTGTTCATCGACAACACCCTGCGCAACCTGTACGGCGCGGCAGCCATCGGGATGAAGACCTTGCTGTTCGATGGCACCACGGAAGGCGCCGCGGAACTGCGCAGCGCCCTGCAGCTCATCTTCACCAGCGACTGAAGGACGGCCGAGGCCGGGGCCTGCCGTCGTTCCATGAACATCGCACAGGGCAGCGCGGCCGGACCTCATGGCAGCGGCGTACGGCGCAGGCCGGCCAGCATTTCACCCCTCATTGGAGGCAGGGAATCTTCCCGACCGGTGACGCAGGCTCAACGCACCCGCAGTGACGCGCCCAGTACCGCCACCCCGGCCAGCGCGGTTGCCGCCAGCAGGAACGCCGCCGGCAGGGACCAGTGCTGGGCAACGAAGCCGATCGAGGCCGGCCCCAGCAACACCCCGGCGTAGCCCAGGGTCGTCACCGCCGGGATCGCCACGCTCTCCGGCATGCGGGTCTGGCGTCCGGCCAGGCTGAACATCACCGGCACGATGTTGGCGCAACCGATACCCACCAGCGCATAGCCCAGCAGCGCCGCGCCGAATGCCGGGACCAGCGTCGCCAGAAAGAAGCCGCCGCTGCCGACCAGGCCGCCGATCAGCACCGCACGTGCGCTGCCCAACCGGTTGACCAGGCCGTCGCCGAACAGGCGCGTCACCGTCATCGCCACGTTGAAGGCGACAAAGCCCCACCCGGCATGCGCGAGCTCCACGCCACGCACCTCGTGCAGGAACACCGCACTCCAGTCCAGCATCGATCCCTCGGCCAGGAAGCTGACGAAGCAGACCAGGCCGATCAGCACCACCACGCCACGCGGCAACGCGAACGCCGCTTCCCCCTGGGGCGCGCGCTCGGTGCGCCAGCAGCGCATCGACGCCACCGTCACCAGCACCACGCCCAGTGCGGTTGCCAGGGTGGCCGCCAACGCACCGGCGCCGGCCGACAGCAGCAACGCCACCAGCGCCGCACCACACAAGGCACCGATGCTGTAGAACGCGTGGAAGCCGGACATCATCGCCCTGCCCGACTCGCGCTCGACGAACACCGCCTGGATGTTCATCACGCAATCCATCGCGCCGATCGCCGCGCCGAATACCAGCAACGAAAGCCCGATCGTCAACGGCGTGGGGGCGAGCGCAAGCAACGGCAGCGCCGCCACGATGATCACCACGGTCACCTGCATCACCGCACGGCAGCCGAAACGCGCTGCCAGCAGGCCGGCCAGCGGCATCGCCAGCAACGAGCCCAGACCCAGGCACAGCAGCACCACGCCCAGCAGGGCATCATCCAGGCCGGCGCGCACCTTTGCATACGGCACCAGCGGCGCCCAGCAGGAAATGGCGAATCCGGGGACGAAGAAAGCGGCGCGCGTGGCCATCTGTTGGCAACGCTGGAGGGCATGCAGGTCGGTCATGGAAACATCGGCACAGGGGGAGAGAACCGAAGCCGCACGCGGCAACGGGCGAAGATCAATCAGGCCGCGCCGACCGGCACCAGGTGCAGCTGCGCCGGCCCGGCCAGGAACTGCTCGCGCAGCTCGGCGGGCAGGTCGTCGGCAACGACAAGGTGATCCACCTGCGCGAGCGTGCCGATGCGATACGTGGCGCGCGTGCCCAGCTTGCCCACGCCTGCGACGATGATGGCCACACCGCTGGCCTGGATCATGGCCTGCTTGAACGCCACTTCTTCGGCATGGATTCCCCAGACACCGGTCTCCGGGTCCACCGCGCAGGTGCCGGGAATACAGATATCCACCTGCAGTTCGGCAAGCTGGCGCTGCGCGATCACGCCGATGGCGCCACCACTTGCCGGATCCACGCGGCCGCCGATCATCACCACCTCGGCGACCGGGTCACCGCACAGCGCCGCGGCGACGGTGGGCGCGTTGGTGATCACGGTGACCGCCTTGCCGCGCAGTGCCTGCGCGATCTCGACATTGGTCGAACCGGCGTCCAGCAGCACGGTCTGCCCCGCTTGCACCAACGATGCCGCGTGGCTGGCCAACGCGCTGCGCTCTCCGTCCCGGCGCTGCATGCGTTGTGGCAACCCGTCGAAGTGCGCGGTCGGCAACAGCGCGCCGCCGTATACCCGCCGGCACAGGCCCCTGCCCGCCATGTCACGCAGGTCACGACGGATGGAATCCTCGGAGACCTCGAAGCGTGCGGCCAGCTCGCTGGCCACTACGCGTCCGTGGGCCTTGAGCAAGGCCAGGATCCGCTGTTGGCGCTCCTGCGGCAGCACCTCGTTGTGGGGCAAATTCATGTGACCCGGCTCCGTTGATCGCGGGAAGCGTTGGGGACGCGCCACGGCTTGCAGCCCGTTCGGCGTCATTGCGACGCCAGCAATCATGCATAAACGCGATTAAACGTGCAACAACCTGCATTCAGGGCCACCCCGCTCCGGCGCAGGCAGTGGTGCGGGTACGCATCGCCACCCCCGGCGCCAAGGCGCGGGGCGTCCTACCGCCACACAGGCCGATGGACCCACGCAATCCACGGCAGGACACCGCAACCGTCCGTGCGATCAGGACCGGGGATCAGGCTCCCTGGCCGGCAGTTCGAAGCTGTAGCCCACCCCGTAGATCGAACGCACACCGTCTCCCTGCATGCCGGCCTCGCGCAGCCGGCGACGAAGGTTGCGCACATGGCTGTCCACGGTGCGGTCGGTCACCACCCGGTGGTCGCTGTACAGATGGTTGAGCAGTTGCTCACGCGACCACACCCGGCCCGGGCTACCCAGCAAGGTGCGCAACAGGCGGAACTCGACCGCCGTCAGGTCCAGCACGCGGCCATGCAGGAAAGCGCGATTGCCGGTTTCATCGATGACCAGGCCCGCTTGCCGGGGCTCCGCCTGGCCGTGGCGGTAGCGGCGCAACACCGTCCCCACACGCGCCACGACTTCCTTGGGACTGAACGGCTTGCACACGTAGTCGTCGGCACCGACCTCCAGCCCGAGCAGACGATCGATCTCCTCCACCCGCGCGGTCACCATGATCACCGGTACATCACTCTCCGCGCGGATGGCACGGCACAACTCCACGCCATCACGCCCCGGCAGCATGATGTCCAGCAACACCAGGGCGGGCCGGCGTGCGTGGAAGGCGGCCATCACCTGGTTGCCGTCGGCCACCCAGTCACTGCGGTAACCGGCTGCGTGCAGGTAGTCGCGCAGCACTGCCGCCAGGCGCGGTTCGTCCTCGACAACGAGCACTTCCACGGCGGCGTCGATGGATGTGCTCATGCGTGCAGTGGCAGTTCCACCACGATGGCCAGCCCACCGAGCGCGGACGCTTCGGCGTGGATGGCGCCGCCATGGGCCAACACGATGTTGCGGCAGATCGCCAGGCCCAGCCCGCTACCACCACTGGCGCGATTGCGCGAGGCATCCACCCGGTAGAACCGCTCGAACAGGCGCCCACGCTTGTCCTCGTCCACGCCCGGCGCGCTGTCCTCGATGCTTATCCGCACGTGCCGTTCATCGCGCAACGCATGTACCGCGACGCTGCCGCCGCGGTCGGTGTAACGCAACGCGTTCTCCAGCAGGTTGGCGAACAACTGCTGCAGGCGCCGTTCATCCCCCTGCACCGGCAGCGGGCCGGGCGCGGATGACACGACCAGCGCCAACCCCGCGTCGTGGAAGCGACAGCGCATGCCTTCCACCGTCGCGCGCAGCACCGCATCCAGGTCCAGCGGCACATGTTCGTAGGCCAACTCGCCGGACTGGGTCAACGCCAGCTCGTGCAGGTCGTCGATGAGCTTGCCCAGCTGCCGCACTTCGCCCTGCAACGGTGCCAACGTCGCCGCGCTCATCGGCCGGATGCCGTCCTGGATGGCCTCCAGTTCCGCACGCAGCACCGACAACGGCGTGCGCAGCTCATGCGAGATGTCGGCCATGAACTCACGCCGGTTCCGCTCGCTGTTCTCCAGCGCGCCGGCCATGCGGTTGAAGTCCTGCGCCAGCCGCCCCAGCTCATCGTCGGCGCCGGGCACGATGCGTGTGGCGTAGTCCCCGCCGGCCAACCGGTGGGTCGCCGCCCCCATGCCCTGGATGCGCTTGCGCAGGGGGCGGGTCAACAGCCACGCCAACGTACCGGCGACCAGCACCGCGACGATGCTGATCGCCCACCAGCGCCGCACCTGCGCCTCCATGAAGCGCTGCTCGTTGCGCGCCAATATCTTCTGGAACGGCACCATCGCCAGCCAGCCCACGGTATGGCCTTCCACCACGATCGGGCGGCGGATCGCACTGCCATCGACGTCGGCGTTGCCGATCACGCGTTGGCCCTGCGCATCAAGCAACGCGAAGCGGGCCACCGCGCCGGTCTGGTCCGACACCGGTGGCGCACTCAGCAAGGCTTCGTCGGCAACCGGGTCGCCCACATGGGGACGGATCAGCCGCAGCCAGACCTTGCGCTGGCCGCGCACGAACTCCCAACTGCCATGTTCGGCGTACTCGGCCTGCAGGCGCGGCAACAGCAATTCCATGCGGCCGATGCCCTGGCCATTGAGGTAGCCCAGGAAGCCCCTTTCGAACAGCCATTTGCCGGCCACGCCATTGACCAGCAAGGCGACCGCGCACATCAACAGCATGGCGCAGAAGATCTTGGCGGCGATTCCGAATTTCATGGTGCGCGGATGTGGACGGGCCGTGACGGGATGGCCCCATTAGCGGCGCCCTGCCGCCGCGATGCAAGCCCGCGCCATCAATCTCCATATTTGCTGCACATTTGCCTCGCAGGCTAGCGTCACCTGGAAACCACCGAGTGCCCCCCATGCCCGCTGCTGTTCCACCCCGCACTGCCCTGGTTCCGTTGGCCCTGCTAGTCTGCGGCGTGCTCACGGCCTGTTCGTCCAAGCAGGCGACGCCCTCCCGCGAGGTGACCGTCTCGGTACAGCCGGTCACTGTCCAGCGAATGGCCATGGAGCAGACGTTGCCGGGCCGGACGGTGGCGTTCATGACCTCGGACGTACGCCCGCAGGTGGGCGGCATCATCCAGAAGCGGCTGTTCACCGAGGGCGAGCAGGTGAACGCCGGCCAGGTGCTCTACCAGATCGACCCGGCCAGTTACCAGGCAGCCTACGACAACGCGCGCGGCACCCTGGCCCAGGCCGAAGCGGCGGTACTCTCCGCGCGCCCCAAGGCCGAACGTTATGAAAGCCTGGTCAAGGCCGATGCGGTCAGCAGGCAGGACGGCGACGATGCCCTGGCCGCGCTGCGCCAGGCCGAGGCGGCGGTGGTGGCCGCGCGCGCCGGGCTGCAGAGCGCGCGCATCAACCTGGACTACACCCGCATCACCGCCCCCATCAACGGCCGCATCTCCACCTCCACCTATACCCCCGGTGCCCTGGTCACCGCGGGCCAGACCACCGCACTGACCACCATCCAGCAGCTGGACCCGATCTACGTGGACGTCAGCCAGACCAGTGCCCAGCTGCTGGCGCTGCGCCGGCAGCTGGCCTCCGGCGCGCTGCAGTCCGTGGACGGCAAGGCACAGGTCAGCGTCACCCTGGAGGACGGCAGTACCTACGCGCACACCGGCACCCTCGAGTTCGTGGGCACCGCCGTGGACACCGGCACCGGCAACGTCACCCTGCGCGCGGTGCTGCCCAATCCCGACGGCCTGCTGCTGCCGGGCATGTACGTGCGCGCGGTGCTGCCGATGGCCATCAATGACAAGGCCATCCTCGTGCCGCAGAGCGCGGTCACCCGCAATACGAAGGGGGAAGCCACCGTCAAGCTGGTGGGCGAAGGCGACAAGGTGGTCGAGCAGGTGGTGACGCTGGGCGACGCCGTCCGCAACCAATGGGTGGTCACCGCGGGGTTGAACGCGGGGCAGCGGCTGATCGTGGCCAATGGCAGCAAGGCCAGCGCCGGGCAGACGGTCAAGGTGCAGGCCGCCAACGCCGCCGCGGCCGACCCCGCCACCGCCACTCCCGGCACCAAGTAAGGATCGACCATGGCACGTTTCTTCATCGACCGGCCGATCTTCGCGTGGGTCATCGCCATCGTCATCACCCTGGCCGGCACGCTGGCGGTGTTCTCGCTGCCGCTGGAGCAGTACCCGGACATCGCCCCGCCGTCGGTCTCCATCCGTGCCAACTACACCGGTGCCTCCGCGCAGACCGTGGAGAACGCCGTCACCCAGGTCATCGAGCAGCAGATGACCGGGTTGGACAACCTGATGTACATGTCCTCCAGCAGCAGTTCCTCCGGCGGCGCGCAGATCACCCTGACCTTCGAGTCCGGCACCAATGCCGACACCGCGCAGATGCAGGTGCAGAACAAGCTCCAACAGGCCGAATCCAAGCTGCCTGATGCGGTCAAGAACACCGGCGTCACCGTCACCAAGTCCTCCGGCAACATCTTCATGGTGGTGGCCTTCAGCTCGGCCGACGGCTCGATGCAGAAGAACGACATCGCCGACTACATGGTCTCCTCGGTGCAGGACCCGATCAGCCGTATCTCCGGCGTGGGCAACGTGCAGGTGATGGGAGCCCAGTACGCAATGCGGATCTGGCTGGACCCGGAGAAGCTGCGCACCTATTCACTGATGCCGTCGGACGTCAGCAATGCGATCAGCGCGCAGAACGCCGATGTGTCGTCCGGCCAGCTCGGCGCCCTGCCCGCCGTGGACGACCAGGGCCTGAACGTCACCGTGACCGCGCGCAGCCGGCTGCAGACCCCCGAGCAGTTCCGCCAGGTGGTGATCAAGTCCGATCCCGGTGGTGCGGTCGTGCACCTGTCCGACGTGGCCACCGTCGAGCTGGGCGGGGAGAGCTACAACGTCATGTCCACCTTCAACGGCAAGCCCGCCGCCGGCATGGGCATCGAACTGGCCAGCGGTGCCAACGCACTGCAGGTGGCCGACGCGGTGCAGGCCCGCCTGCAGCAGCTCAAGCCGTTCTTCCCCACCGGGCTGCAGTACCAGGTGGCGATGGATACCACGCCGTTCGTGCGCATCTCCATCGAAGAAGTGGTCAAGACCCTGATCGAGGCCATCGTGCTGGTGGTGCTGATCATGTACCTGTTCCTGCAGAGCTGGCGGGCGACGCTGATCCCCGCGGTCGCGGTGCCGGTGGTGCTGATGGGCACCTTCGGCGTGCTGTCCCTGCTGGGCTATTCGATCAACACCCTGACCATGTTCGCGATGGTGCTGGCCATCGGCCTGCTGGTGGACGATGCCATCGTGGTGGTGGAGAACGTCGAGCGCGTGATGGCCACCGAACACCTGTCCGCGCGCGAGGCCACCCGCAAGTCGATGCAGCAGATCACCGGCGCGCTGGTCGGCATCGCGCTGGTGCTGACGGCGGTGTTCCTGCCCATGGCGTTCTTTGGCGGCTCCACCGGCATGATCTACCGCCAGTTCTCGGTGACCATCGCCTCGGCGATGATCCTCTCGGTGCTGGTGGCCATGACCTTGACGCCGGCCATGTGCGCAAGCCTGCTGGTCGCGCCCGGCCCGGACGGCCACGCCGTGCATCGCGGTCGCCTGGGCCGCTTCTTCGCCGGCTTCAACCGGCGCTTCGACGCCAGCGCCGAACGTTACCAGCACGGCGTGCAGCGCCTGCTCGGCCGCCGTTCGCTGGGCGTGGCCTGCTATGCCGTGCTGTTGCTGGTGATGGGCCTGCTGTTCTGGCGCCTGCCCACCTCGTTCCTTCCCGCCGAGGACCAGGGCACCCTGATCGTGCAGGTCAAGCTGCCTTCGGGCACCACCATGCAGCGCACCCAGGCCGTGATGGACCAGCTCACCGCCTATGCGCTCGAGCAGCCGGAGGTTTCGACCATCATGGCCAACGCCGGCTCCGGTGGTGGTGGCGGCAACAGCGCGCAGAACTCGGCACAGGCCTACATCCGCCTGAAGGACTGGTCGTTGCGCGAGGCCAGCGCACAGGAGGTGGGCGTGCGCATCACCCAGGCCATGTCCCGCATCCCCGATGCCCAGATCTTCGCGGTAACCCCGTCCGGCATTCCCGGCATGGGCCAGACCGGCGGCTTCACCTTCCAGCTGCAGGACCTGGGCGGCGCCGGCCATGAAGCGTTGGTCGCCGCCCGCGAACAGCTGCTCGGCAGCGCCGGCCAGGAATCCGCCCTGGCCAAGGTGCGCTATACGGCGGTCGACGATGCGCCCAGCTTCAAGGTGGAGATCGACGATGCCAAGGCTGGCGCACTGGACCTGGCCACCAGCGACATCAACAACACCCTCTCCACCGCCTTGGGCGGCACCTACGTCAACGATTTCATCAACCGCGGCCGGGTGAAGAAGGTCTACGTACAGGGCGAGGCCTCCGCGCGCATGCTGCCGGCCGACGTCGGCCGCTGGTCGGTGCGCAACAGCGATGGCCAGATGGTGGCGTTCTCCGCCTTCTCCACCTCCTCGTGGGATTTCGCACCGGCGACACTGACCCGCTTCAACGGCAGTGGCTCGATGGAGATCAGTGGCGAAGCCAATGCCGGCACCAGTTCGGGCACGGCCATGGAGACGATGGAACGGCTTGCCGCGGCGTTGCCGACGGGCATGGGCTTCTCCTGGTCGGGGATGTCCTACCAGGAACGCCTGGCCGGCAACCAGGCACCCTTGCTGTACGGCGTCTCGCTGCTGTTCGTGTTCCTGTGCCTGGCCGCCCTGTATGAAAGCTGGTCGGTGCCGTTGTCGGTGATGTTGGCCGTTCCGATCGGCGTGGTGGGCGCGCTGCTGCTCACCAGCCTGCGCGGGCTGGAGAATGACGTGTACTTCCAGGTCGGCCTGTTGACCACCGTCGGCCTGGCCGCCAAGAACGGCATCCTGATCGTGGAGTTCGCCAAGGAACTGGAAGAACAGGGCCAATCGTTGCTGCAGGCGGTGCTGCATGCCGCGCGCATGCGCCTGCGTCCGATCCTGATGACCTCGTTGGCCTTCCTGCTCGGCGTGTTGCCGCTGGTGGTCAGCAGCGGTGCGGGGTCGGCCGGTCGCCATTCGCTGGGCACCGGCGTGTTCGGCGGCACGCTCGCCTCCACCGCGCTGGGCATCTTCTTCGTCCCGCTGTTCTACGTGATCGTGCGTACCCTCTCGCCGCGCAAGGCGCGTCCGCAGGCGACCGAAGTGGAGAATCCGTCGTGACTCGAACCTGTCCCCCGCCCGGACCGCGCCACTCCATGCTGCTGGCTGGCTGCCTGCTTGCACTGGCTGGATGCACCAGCATGGCACCGCGCTACACGCGGCCGGCCGCACCGGTCAGCGACACCCTTCCCGCGGGTGTTCCCGCCATTGCCAGTGACGCGGGCGCCGTGGTCGACCTGCCGTGGCGGCAGGTGTTCCTGGACACCCGCCTGCAGCAGGTGATCGCACTGGCGCTGGAGAACAACCGCGATCTACGCATCGCCCTGCTCAACATCGAAACGCAGCGTGCCCAGTACCGGATCCAGCGGGCTGCATCGTTGCCGTCGATCGATGCATCCGCCGCACAGTCACGCAGTCGCGGCACCGACGCCTCGGGACAAAGCGGCGTCAGCCGCAGTGCCAGCGCCGAGGTCGGCATTGCCAGTTGGGAACTGGATCTGTTCGGCCGCGTCCGTAGCCTCAAGGACCAGGCCCTGGAGAACTGGTTGGCCACCACGGAAACCCAGCGCGGTACCCGCCTGACGCTGGTTGCCGAGGTGGCGAGCGCATGGCTGACGCTTTGCGCCGACCAGCAACGGCTGGAACTGGCCCGGCAGACCCTGCACAACCAGCAACAGACACTGGCACTGACCCAGGAGCGTCATGCGCAGGGCATCGTCTCCGGGCTGGATCTGTCGCAGGTCGAGGCCAGCGTGCACAGCGCGCGCTCCGACGTAGCCAGCTATACCGTGCAGCTGGCACAGGACCGCACTGCATTGGAGCTGTTGGTCGGCACCCGCCTGGAAGCCCCCTTGCTGCCGTCCAGCGAAGCACTGGACAGCGCCGTGGCGCTGGCACCGATTCGGTCGGGTCTGGATTCACGGGTACTGCTGGACCGGCCCGACGTGCTGGCCGCCGAGCACGCCCTGAAGGCGGCCAATGCCAACATCGGCGCGGCACGTGCCGCCTTCTTCCCCAGCATCGCGCTCACCGCCAACACCGGCCGCAGCAGTGACGCGCTGTCCTCGCTGTTCAGCGGGGGCCAGCGCACCTGGTCGTTCATCCCCAGCATCAGCATCCCGATCTTCCATGCCGGTGCGCTCAAGGCCGAACTGGACGTCGCCACGCTCGGCAAGCACATCGAGGTTGCCCGCTACGAGAAGAGCATCCAGAGCGCCTTCGCCGAAGTCGCCGATGCCCTGGTCGCCCGCGCCAACCTCGATGAACAACTGGAGGCACAGCGCGCACTGGTCGCGGCCAACCAGCGCGGCTTCACCCTCGCCGACACCCGCTACCGCACCGGCGTGGACAGCTACCTCGAAGCACTGGACGCGCAGCGTTCGCTGTACAGCGCCCAGCAGGCGCAGATCACCCTGCAGCTGTCCGAAGCAAACAACCGGGTGACGCTGTACAAGGTGTTGGGCGGCGGCGCCGACGCACACACCACCGACATCGCCGCCGCCCCACCTCCGTAGGAACGGCTTCGGCCGCGAGGTCGCTGCCGTGTGATTGCCGAAGGCGCCCCGTCCAACGATGACGGGGCGACAGAAACCACCGCGTCGGTCACTTCCCCAGCTTCGGGGCGAACGCCGCTCCTACCCATCCGCGCCCTGTCCGCCCCCGTAGGAGCGGCTTCGGCCGCGAAGCCACAAACCAACGCCTGCATCCCCCGCCCCCTCCAGAAGCACCTGTCAAACGGCCAGCAATCTCCACGCGACCTGCGCTGCAGGTCTCGGATGATTCCTAGCCGATGCGCCCTTTGGGTGCGGCCGCAGCGATGGGAGCGGCAGCGCCGGCGCCTGCAACGGCATCAGCGGCGCATCAAACGCCATCACTGGCGTTTTTCCCGCCATCAAGGGCACTTCAACCTTCAGCCTTGGCGCTTTTTCCGGCATCGCTGACGCTTCAGGCGACACCAATGCCCCTTGAAGGGGCGTCGTGCAATCACAAGTGGCACGGATGGCCCCTCAAACCGCATCCGTGCCGCTTTTCCCGACGGACAACGCACGCTCAACGGGGGCATTGCCATGTCCGGCGATCCGCCACCGACCGCATCCTGCCAGCCCGGCCCGATGCCAGCGCCCCTTCCCAGGGTCGCCGGCATCCGCCCCCTTCGGCACGTTGCAGGAAGCGTCAGCCCTGCGTCGTCTCCACCGCGCCGGCGGCAAGCGCCAGTGCCGCAGCGGCGCTGGCGCCCTTGCGCTCGCTGTAGCGGTCAACCAGGTAGTCGCTGCGACCACGCACCAACAGCGTGAACTTCATCAGCTCCTCCATCACATCCACCACGCGATCGTAGTAGGGCGAAGGACGCATGCGTCCGTTTTCGTCAAACTCCTGCCAGGCCTTTGGGACCGAAGACTGGTTGGGGATGGTGACCATGCGCATCCAGCGCCCCAACACGCGCAATGCGTTGACCACATTGAACGATTGCGAACCGCCGCATACCTGCATGACCGCCAGCGTGCGGCCCTGGGTAGGACGTACGCTGCCTTCTTCCAACGGCAGCCAGTCGATCTGGTTCTTGAACACACCCGTCAAGGTGCCGTGGCGCTCCGGTGACACCCATACCTGGCCTTCGGACCACTGCGACCACTCCCGCAGTTGCCGCACCTTGGGATGGTCCTTGTCGCAACTGTCGAGCATCGGCAGCCCGTGTGGATCAAAGACGCGCGTCTCTGCCCCCAGTTGCAGGAGGACACGCTCCGCCTCCAGCGCCAGCTTGCGACTGAACGATTGCGGGCGCAGCGAGCCGTACAGCAGCAGGATGCGTGGCCGATGCAAGCCATCGGAGGCTGCCCGCAACCCACCGTCCGGGACCGGTAGCAGATCGAGGTTGATGTTGGGCAGGGCGTCAATTGGGGATTGCTGATCGATATTCATTCCATTATTCTAGAATTATGGAAACGAATCAGGCAATCGCCGCCCTTACCGCGCTCGGCCACGGCACCCGGCTGGCTGCATTCCGCCTGTTGGTGGAGGCCGGCCCCGACGGCCGCATGGCCGGTGAAATCGCCGAATCCCTGGCCGTCCCCAACGCCACCCTTTCCTTCCACCTGAAGGAACTGCTGCATGCAGGCCTGGTGCAGAGCGAAAGCGTCGGACGCAATGTCTGTTACCGCGCCGACTACACCGCCATGAACGCGTTGATGACCTACCTCACCCACAACTGTTGCGCCGGCTCGCCCGGCAGCCGCTGTGCCCCCGCCCCCACAAACTCCTGCTGCTGAGGCGCCCATGCCCGCCCGCATCCGCGCTCCTCACCCGACCGACCTGCCCCGGCTGGTGGCGCTGCTTGCCGCCGCCGGGCTGCCGGTCGATGACCTGGCAACGGGACAGATCGACTTTCTCGTCGCCATGGAGGATGGGCAACTGCTCGGCATCATCGGCGTGGAAGCCGTACCACCGGATGGCCTGCTCCGTTCGTTGGCGGTGGCTCCCGGTGCACGCGGCAGTGGACTCGGCGCGCGCCTGCTGCAGGCCATGGAGGCACATGCCGCCGCGCGCGGCGTCCGCCGCCTGACACTGCTGACCACCACGGCCGCACCGTTCTTCCAGCAGCGTGGCTATCAGCCCGTGCCGCGGGCCGATGTCGCCCCGGCCATCCAGGCCACCGCCGAGTTCCGCAGCCTCTGCCCGGCCTCGGCGACCTGCATGCACAAGCACCTGGCCGTGGATTGAACACCCAGCCGAGGCCGTTCATCGCCGACCGGCATCCGGCATCCATCCGCTGCACCCGTTGAAACCCGACTCTTTCCCTGACGGACACGCCATGAGCATCAACGTTCTCTTCCTGTGCACCGGCAACAGTGCCCGTAGTGTGCTGGCCGAAGCCACCCTGCGGGCCTGGGGCGGCAACCGTTTCGTCGCATTCAGTGCGGGTAGCCAGCCCACCGGCACGGTCAATCCATTCGCCTTGGCCCAGTTGTCCGCGGAAGGCATTGCCACCGCCGGCCTGCGCAGCAAGTCCTGGGACGAGTTCACGCAACCCGATGCCCCCCGCATGGACCTGGTCATCACGGTCTGTGATTCGGCCGCCGCTGAAACCTGTCCGGTGGTGTTCG
Source organism: Stenotrophomonas sp. LARHCG68 (assembly GCF_052871705.1). Classification (NCBI taxonomy): domain Bacteria; kingdom Pseudomonadati; phylum Pseudomonadota; class Gammaproteobacteria; order Lysobacterales; family Lysobacteraceae; genus Stenotrophomonas; species Stenotrophomonas sp. LARHCG68. The sequence continues at coordinate 328,329 of NZ_JBIXJV010000003.1, forward strand.
GCGACTTCCTGCGTGCCCATTGGGGACTGCCGGATCCGGCGGCGGTGGAAGGCAGTGACGATGAAAAGCGCGCGGCATTCGCGCTGGCGCATGCCGTGGTAAAGGCCCGGCTGTTGGCGCTGCTTGCCGTCCCAGCGACGCAATGGCAGGACCGCCTGCTGCTCCAGCACGCCCTTGATGGCATCGGGCAGGTGCAGCCGGAAATGGGACGCCGGGACAATGGCTGAGGGCACCGCCCGGCTGGGCCTGTTCGAGCGTTACCTGACCTTGTGGGTGGCGGTGTGCATCGCCGTTGGCACCGGTCTGGGGCACATGTTCCCCGGGGCATTCGCGCAGTTGGGCGCGCTGGAAGTGGCGCGCGTGAACCTACCGGTCGCCGTGCTGATCTGGCTGATGATCATCCCGATGCTGTTGAAGGTGGACTTCGGGGCGATGCGCCAGGTGGGCCAGCACTGGCGGGGTATCGGCGTCACCCTCTTCATCAACTGGGCCGTCAAGCCGTTCTCGATGGCGTTGCTGGGCGGTCTGTTCCTGCGCCACGTCTTCGCCGCATGGCTGCCACCTGGGCAGGTGGACTCCTACATGGCGGGGCTGATCCTGCTGGCGGCCGCGCCGTGCACCGCGATGGTGTTCGTCTGGAGCAACCTGTGCCGGGGCGATGCCAACTTCACCCTGAGCCAGGTCGCGCTCAACGACGCGATCATGGTGCTGGCCTTCGCGCCCCTGGTGGCCGTGTTGCTGGGCCTGTCGTCGATCACCGTGCCATGGGCGACACTGGCGCTTTCGGTCTCCCTGTACATCCTGCTGCCGGTCGCGGTGGCCACGTTGCTGCGACGCTGGCTGCTCGCGCGCGGCGGCCCGCCCAGGCTGCAGCAGGTACTGCAGCGGCTGGCACCCGTATCGCTGCTGGCACTGCTGGCCACGCTGGTGCTGCTGTTCGGCTTCCAGGGCCGGCAGATCATCGAGCAGCCACTGGTCATTGCCATCCTCGCCGTGCCCATCCTGTTGCAGGTTTATTTCAACGCCGGGCTCGCCTACCTGCTCAACCGGCGTCTCGGTGTTGCCCACTGCGTGGCCGGACCATCGGCATTGATCGGCGCCAGCAACTTCTTCGAGCTGGCCGTCGCCGCAGCGGTCAGCCTGTTCGGCGTGCACTCCGGCGCCGCGCTGGCGACCGTGGTCGGCGTGTTGATTGAAGTACCGGTGATGCTGACCGTGGTGGCCATCGTCAACCGCTCGCGTCGCTGGTATGACGCGGGAGCCATCCCTCGACCCTAGCGTGCCTGGCGGTTCACGCTGTTCCTGCAAGGAATGCATCCTGCGTAGGAGCGGCCTCGGCCGCGAGGCTGGTGGTGCTCGATCAATCGTGCGACCAGCAACCTCATGGTTGCTGGCAACACGGCCCTTCAACCACACCATGCTTCGCGACTGAAGCCGCTCCTGCAAGGAACGCCCCATCCACAGGAGCGGCCTTGGCCGCGAAATCTGCGCTGCCTGATCGGCAGTGCTGCCGGCATTCTCATGCTTGCCGGCAGCACTGCGCTTCAACTGCCGCGTGCGTCGCCGCTCGCGCCGTTCCTGCAAGCTCGCGCAGGATCAGTGACTGCGCCGATTCGGCAGGAACGCGGCCACCATGCCCAGCAATGGCAGGAACGAGATCACCTTGTAGACCCACAGGATGCTGGTGTGGTCGGCCAGCACGCCCAGTACCGCGGCACCCAGGCCGCCCATGCCGAACGCGAAGCCGAAGAACAGGCCCGAGACCGTGCCGATGCGATGCGGCATCAACTCCTGCGCGTACACCAGGATGGCCGAGAACGCCGAGGACAGCACGAAGCCGATGATCAAGGTCAGCACCGTCGTCCATTCCAGGTTCGCGTAGGGGAGCATCAACGCGAACGGCGCCACGCCCAGGATCGACGCCCAGATCACCGGCTTGCGACCAATGCGGTCACCTACCGGCCCGCCGATCAAGGTGCCCGCCGCCGAGGCCAGCAGGAAGCCGAACAGGTGCAACTGCGCGCTCTGCACCGACACGTGGAACTTCTGCATCAGGTAGAACGTGTAATAGCTGCTCAAGCCAGCGATGTAGAAGTACTTGCTGAAGATCAGCACCAGCAGGATCGCGATCACCCATGCCACCGTGCGCTTGGGCAGCAGCGACTCACTGCTTGCCATGCCCGCCTTTGGCTTGCTGGCGCTGACGACCAGGTGCTGCTGGTACCAGCGGCTGACATAGGTCAGCAAGCCGATGCCGATCAGCGCCGCGCCGCCGAACCAGGCGACGCTGCGCTGGCCGTTGGGAGCGATCACCGCTGCGGCCAGCAACGGCCCGATCGCCGTGCCGGCGTTGCCGCCCAGCTGGAACACCGACTGCGACAGCCCATGCCGCCCGCCCGAGGCCAACCGCGCGATGCGCGAGGATTCCGGGTGGAAGATGGCCGAACCGATGCCGACCAGCATCGCCGCGACCAGCACCGTGCTGAAGTTCGGCGCATAGGCCAGCAGCAACAGGCCGCACAGCGTGGAGGTCATGCCCATCGGCAGGGAGTACGGCGCCGGGCGCTTGTCGGTACGCAGGCCGATCAACGGCTGGAACAGCGAGGCGGTGAGTTGGTAGGTCAGGGTGATCATGCCCACCTGGGTGAAGCTCAGGTGGAACTGCGCCTTGAAGATCGGATACAGCGCCAGGATCAGCGACTGCATCATGTCGTTGACCAGGTGCGAACTGCTGATCGCCGCCAGCACGCCGACGGCGGCCGGGCGCCGCGCAGGGGTACTGGAAGCGGCCACGGGTGGAGCGGTGGAGGACATGGCGTTACCACGGAAAGAGGGGAGCCGGCGCATGGTAGAGTCGCTCGCTACGCCCTTCCTGCGCGATATGGTCATGCACCCTCTCGAAAAGGACACCGACAACCGCAAAGGCCGGCGCCTGCCGCTGCCGGCGGGCCCGGAGACGGCGGTGTATTGCAGGGCACGGGACTACGAGGCGGACACGCTGATCCCGCTGCACCACCACCCCGATCGCCACCAGCTCGTGTATGCCGAGACCGGCGTGCTGGTCGTGCGCGCCGGCATGGGCCGCTGGGTGGTGCCCAGCACCCGTGCAATCTGGATGCCGGCCGGTACCGGCCACCAGGTGCATTGCATCGGCCAGGTGCAGATGCGCAGCCTCTACGTCACGCCGGCCGCGATGCGGCAGCCGCCCGCCGGCCCATCGGCGGTCTCGGTCACGCCGTTGTTGGCGGCACTGATCCGCGCAGCGGCCAGCGTGCAGCAGCCCTATGTGGAGGATTCACGCGACGGCCGGGTGATGCGCCTGATCCTGGACGAGATGCAGACCCTGCCAGTGCTGCCGCTGCACCTGCCCGAGCCGAAGGACGCGCGTCTGCGCATGATCGGCCGGCAGCTGGAGCGACACCCGGACGATGCGTCCACCCTGCACGACTGGGCGCAGCGCCTGCAGGTCGACGTCAAGACGATCCAGCGCCTGTGCACGCGCGAGCTGGGCATGACCTTCGGCCAATGGCGCCAGCAGGCACGGCTGCTGCGCGCACTGGAGCGGCTGGCGGTCGGCGAGAAGGTCATCGACGTGGCCCTCGCATTGGGCTACGAAAGCCCGAGCGCGTTCACCACCATGTTCAAGCGTCGCTTCGGCCTGACCCCCAGCCAGTTCTTCCGCTGACGCCGCCGACAGGAGTGGCTTCAACCCCGAAGCTCGTGGGCGTGCCGCCGATGCGATTGCAAACTGAGGCGTTGAGGCGCCATCGGCTTCGCGACTGACGTCGCGCCTACGAGGGCGCATCGGTGTGCATTGCCGGCGGGGGCGGCGGTTGCTTCATGTAACGTTCGCCGTCGTATTCGAAACCGCTGATCTGGCCCTGTCCGTCGCGCAGGAACTGCAGGGGCTCCGGTGCGTCCAGCGGCCCGCCCTGCGCGCCAAACAGGTCCACGGTCGCCGGTTGCAGCTCACGCGCGAGCGCTCCCATCTGCAGGTGCAGGGCATGCCCCGTCTCGGTGACCGCCGCCTCCACCGGCAGGCGCTCGGCACGGAACCGTGCCGTGTACGCGGCACGCACCCCGGCGTCTGGCTGCCATGCCCAGCCCTGCCACCGCGCCTGTGCGCGTTCCTTGGCCTGGCGCGCCTGCAGCCCGGCCAACTGCTCGGCCACCCGCGTCGGGTACACCTGCCGGCGTGTCCGCGCCCAGGTGTCCGCCTCCGGGTGGTCCACCAGGTACTGGAAGAACTGCACCACCGTGCGCGAGGTGAACCAGCCGGTGGCGTTGTCGGAATTGGAGAACACCCCGATGCCCACGCCCAGGTCCGGCGAGAACGCCATCATGCTGCGCGCACCGGTGTAGCTGCCGCCATGGATGTACAGCGTATGCCCCTCGAAGTCGCAGACGTTCCAGCCGAATGCATAGCCGTGGCAGGGAAGCTCATAGGCGTTGCGGGCCTTCGGGTCGACCTGCACGCCGATGGCATGTGCCTTGTCGACCACCCCGGGCGCGATTGAGGGTGGCAACGTCCCGCCCAGCTGCAGCCGCAGCCAGCGGCCCAGGTCGCGCGGCGAGGTCATCACGCCGCCGGCCGAATGCATGATGGCGTCCGGCTTCGGTGCCACCACCTGCCACCCCCGCCCTTCCCCCAGCCACTGATGGTTGTAGGCCAACTGGGCGGGATCGAACACCGAGGTGCGCGCGGCGGTCTCACGCATTCCCAGCGGCGTGAACACCAGTTCCTGCAACCAGTCCTGCCAGTGCCTGCCGGTACGCTGGTACAGGAGGGCGGCGTAGATGTTGTAGCCCAGGTTGTCGTAGTCGAAGCCGGCCGGCCGCGCCGTCGCCAGCGTGGCAAGCAACTGCGGGTACAGCACGGGGTCCGGCGCGCCGATGTAGGCCTCCATCGTGGTGAGCGCATCGGCATGCAGCGGCACGCGGTGATTGAGCAGGTCGGCCAGGGTCCACGCCGCGGGATCCACGCCGTCGGGCAGGCGCAGCTGCGGCCAGTGATCGGCCAGGGTGCTGTCCAGGCGCAGCACGCCGCGTTGATCAAGCAGGTGTGCCAGCAAGCCCATGTACGACTTGGTCTGCGAGGCGACGTACATCGGCGTGTGCATCGTCAAGGGCGCGCCGCTGGCGGTGTTGCGCTGGCCGCGGGTGTAACCGAGCAGTTGCCGGTCACGATCCACCACCACGACCGCGTAGCCCGGCCCCAAGCCGGGGATGCCATCAAGGAAGCCCTGCAGACGCCGCGACGCCTGCTCCGGTGTCGCCGCCGTAGCCGACAGCGCGGTCGCGGCGACAAGCAGCAGGCACAACTGGCAGCGATGGAGGAAGCGGTGGCGCATGGTGCGATTCCACGGGGACATGCGGCGATGCTGCAGCGGCGAAGGGGCCGGCGTATTGAACGGATCGAACCTGCGCGCCCTTCCAATCAAGCGCGCAACACCCTGGCCAGGCGTGCCGGTGTCAGGCCACTGTATTGGCGCGCTACGCGGCTCAGGTGCGCCTGGTCGGCAAAGCCGGCCTGGCATGCCGCCGCTGACAGCGACTGGCCGGCCGCCAGCAGCGGCAGTGCACGCTGCAGTTGCGCGCGCAGCCGGAACGCCGAGGGCGCGCAGCCCATCCAGCGCGCGAATGCACGCGCGAAATACACCGGGTGCAACCCGTGTTCCTGCGCCAGCGCCGTCACCGGCACCGCTTCCTCGCCCAGGCGCTCGCACGCCAATGCCAGCCAGCGCGGCGGCGTTCCCGCTGGCCGTTGATCCACCTGGACCATCATCGCCAGCAGCTCCCACAGGCGCGCTTCCATCTCCTCTGCAGGAAATCCTCCCCCTGTCAGCTGCGCCAGCGTGGAGCCGCCCCGTGCCAGCATCGCCGGTGCCGCACGCTCGCGCCACTGCCAGCCCCCGTCAACGCCAAGCTCCCTCTCCAGATCGAACCGGCCCGGCAGATTGATGCCCAGGATCAACGCCCCGGACGGCCCGTAGTCATTGGCATGCACCTGCCCCGCCGGCTTCACGCCAACGGCCGATGTCGCCAGCCGCACTTCGCGATGTGGCGTCTGCTCGCCCAGCGTTCCGACCAACAGCAGCGAGAGCTGATGGCACTCATGCACGTGCCGCGACATGCGCAGTCCGGGCGCATACCACCCCACCCGCGCGGACAGCCGCTCACCCACGAACAACGTACGGCTGGCGCTGCCTGCCTGGGTTTGCGGTGATGGAAGCGACGGCATGGACGTGGGCAATCACCTCAGGGGTTCAAGCGCAGTCTAGTGAGCGCATGTCGCGCCGCGCCTGCCATTGGTCGTGGTGCCAGGCACCCCGCCGACGGGCAGCGCCCGGCGCGCAGGCCACTGGCGCCGTGTCACCGACGCCAGTGACCGCGGGATCACGCCTGCTGCGCGGCCTCATCGATCAGTGCCGCCACTTCCTGCGGATGCGACGCCAGCGATGCGTGGCTGGCCTCCAAGGTCAGCACGCGGCGCGGCTTGATGCGCCCGGACATCGCCCTCTGGTTCTCGGGGGCGATCATCCGGTCGCGGGTCGAAAGCTGGTACCAGCTCGGCTTGTGCCTCCAGGCCGGGTCGGTGATGGCGTCACCGAAGGTGCTGGCCAACGGTGCCTTCTGGGTCACGCCCATCACGAAGCCCTCCTCCGGCGACAGGTCCTGGCAGAAGCTCTCGTGGAACTTGGCCGGGTTCAACCACAGGTAACCATCGCTGTCCGGCGCAAGGTTCGGCGCGGCCTCGGGCAGGTGCTGCTGAGTGATGCCACCCGGGCTTTCACCGGCATCGGGGGCGAACGCGGCGATGAAGACCAGTGCCTTGACGTTGTCCAGATTGCCCGCCTGGCTGATCACCGCCCCGCCATAGGAGTGCCCCACCAGCACGACCGGGCCCTGCACCTGCGCCACCATCTTGCGGGTGCGCTCGGCGTCGTCGGCCAATGAGGTCAACGGGTTCTCGACCGCACGGATGTCGGTGTAGCCGAGCCGCTTCAACTCCAGGATGACCTTGGCCCAATGGGCGGCACCGCCCCAGAACCCATGGACCAATACCACTGCCGGCTTGTTCATGACGCTGTTTCCTGCGCTGGGGAAAGAGACCCTGGCACCGCTGCGCGCTGCCAAGGCAGGCACGACAGTGACGGAGTGCGCAATCTTTCAGCCCGGCCGTAAATGGCCCGTGAGGAATCGGCGGGGTAAACAAAAACCCGGCTTGCGCCGGGTTGCCGTGGCCATGCGCCCTGCGGCCGTGGCCTGCCCTGCCTGGCCGCCGCCGGTGGCGCCCCCTGCCCTCAGGGGAGGGAGGCCGGCTGCGCCAGCAGGTACTCCAGCCCCTGCATGAATCCGCGCGGCGCAACGGTCAGGTGGTCCTCGTCGTTGAGTACCTCCAGCTGCAACTGCAGCGATGCATAGCGGCGCGATGCCAACACCTTCTGCATCCGTCGTGCATCCTCGACCATGTCGGCGTCGCCACCGTGCGCCCGTGCCTCACGCTCACCGACGTACATGTAGATCCGTGCCGGCAGGTCACGATGCGCTGCAGCGAAGCGGCTCTCCTGACGCTCCATCACGTGCCGGTCGTACCAGTACGACGGGCTGCCGAGGATGTAGCCGGCGAACAGCTGTGGACGCTCGAACAGAATCTGGGTGCCCAGCAAGGCGCCGTAGGAGTGGCCGAGGAACAACCTGCGTTGTTCGTCGGTGCGGTAGTGCTGTGCGATGAACGGCAGTACCTGGCTGTCCAGATAGCCCAGATAGGAAGCACCGCCACCGTGCACGCTATCGGCGGGCGTGCCGCTGGGGGCGTTGGGAGTGGGCGTGTAGTCGCGGCGACGGCTGGGCATGCCGCCCTCGCCCTTCGCGTAGGACAGGCCCACCAGGATGAAGTCCTCGATGCGCGGGCCTTCCACGTTCAAGCGACGCGCCATCTGCCGGATCAACGGGAAGGCGTAATCCGCATCGGTGACGTAGAGCACCGGATAGCGCCGGTCCGGATTCTCGGCGTAACCGGCCGGCAAGGCGACGAACACCTGGTAGACACGGGCCGATACCGGGTCCGGCACATCCCACACTTCACTGCCGATGACTTCGTAGGGCTGGCCGCCACCACGTTGTGCGAGCTGTGCGGTTGCAGGTTGCGCCGGAACCACTGATGCGCTCTGTGCCAGCGCGCTCCCTGTCAGCAACAGGGCAAGACATCCTGCAATCACCTTCCGCTTCACGCTTCACTCCTGTGCATTTTCCGTGCCGGATCATGGCACAGGGCCAAGCACGGCCACAAAGCAGGACACCCGGCACGAGGCCGGGTGTCCAGGAGAAACGGGGGTGCCGGCTTACTTCGCCTTGCCCTGGTTGGCGACCGCTTCGGCCGCCTTCTTCGCCGCTTCCGGATCACCGAGGTAACGGAACGACTGCACGGTCAGGTCATCGTTCAATTCGAACAACAGCGGGATGCCGGTCGGGATGTTGAGCTCGAGGATTTCTTCCTTGCTCACGTTGTTGAGGTACTTGTACAGCGCGCGCAGCGAGTTGCCATGCGCGGTGACCAGCACGATCTTGCCGTCCTTCAACTGCGGGGCGATCGCGTCGTGCCAGTACGGCAGCACGCGGTCCAGCGTGGTGGCCAGCGATTCGGTGGCCGGCAGCGCGTTGCGGTCCAGGCCAGCGTAGCGGCGGTCATGGATCGGATGGCCCGGGTCTTCCAGGTCCATCGGCGGCGGCGGGATGTCGTAGGAACGGCGCCACACCTTGACCTGCTCCTCACCGTGCTTGGCGGCGGTCTCGGCCTTGTCCAGGCCCTGCAGGCCACCGTAGTGACGCTCGTTCAGGCGCCAGGACTTGTTGACCGGCAGCCAGTCCTGGCCCATCTCGGCCAGCGCCCCTTGCAGGGTGTGGATGGCGCGCTTGAGCACCGAGGTGTGGGCGACATCGAACTGCAGGCCCTCTTCCTTCATCAGGCGGCCGGCGGCGGCGGCCTCGCTGCGGCCCTGCTCGGTGAGATCCACGTCCACCCAACCGGTGAAACGATTGTCGAGGTTCCACTGGCTCTGGCCATGGCGCAACAGCACGAGTTTGCGGGTCACTGCGGATATCTCCGGGTTGGGGAAGGAAGGCCGTCGATTGTAGCCCGTCCCCCTGACCCCCGCCCCGTTGCGGGGCGGGAAGTGGCAGGCTTGGGGGCATGGACACGTCAACGCCCGCACCCGACTACGCGCGCCTGCGCCAGCAGCAACGCGAACTGGCGGCACAGGTCGAACTGGTCGATGCCTTCCAGGGCCTGCCTGGTCGCATCGCCGGCGTGGACACCGGCTTCGAGGAAGGCGGCAGCATCACCCGCTCGGCGGCGGTCCTGCTCGACGGCCAATCCCTGCAGCCCCTGCATTCGGCGCTGGCGCGTCGCCCGACCGCCCTGCCCTATATCCCCGGCCTGCTCAGCTTCCGTGAGCTGCCGGCCGCGCTGGAGGCGTTGGCGCAATTGCCCGCGCCGCCGGCACTGGTGATGGTGGACGGGCACGGCATCGCCCACCCGCGCGGGTTGGGCATCGCCGCGCACCTGGGTGTACTCACCGGCCTGCCCAGCATCGGCATCGGCAAGAGCCGCCTGGTCGGCGACTACGAGGAGCCGGGCCCGCAGCGCGGCGACCATTCGCCGCTGTTGTTCAAGGGCCGACAGGTGGGGTGGGTGCTGCGCAGCAAGCCGCGTTGCAAGCCACTGTTCGTCTCGCCCGGCCACCGGGTATCGGTGGCGCAATGCCTGCCGCTGGTAGTGGCCTGCCTGGCCGGCTACCGGTTGCCGGAGCCGACACGGCTGGCGGACCGCTTGGCGTCGCGACGGTAGCGGGCCTGGTCAAGGCGTGCCGCCGCCCCGGTGCAAAACAATCCGTTGCCGCACTGGTCACGACAGCCTCGCGCCGGGCATGCCATCCTCGCCCCCTCGGTCCACAGCCAAGGAGCAGCCATGACCACGATCATCAGCCCGCGCGTCCACGACCTGGGCGGCTTCCAGGTGCGTCGCGCCGTCCCCAGCCTGCAGGCGCGCAGCGTGGGGCCGTTCGTGTTCGTGGACCACATGGGGCCGGCCATCTTCACCCCCGGCGAAGGCATCGACGTCCGCCCGCACCCGCACATCGGCCTGGCCACGGTCACCTTCCTGTGGGCCGGCCAGATCGGGCACCGCGACACCCTGGGATCGGAGCAGGTCATCCGCCCGGGTGACGTCAACTGGATGACCGCCGGGCGTGGCATCGCCCACTCCGAGCGCACCCCGCTGGCCGCGCGCGAACACGAACAGGCCGTGCATGGCATGCAGACCTGGGTGGCGCTGCCCAGGAGCCACGAGGAAACCGACCCGGCCTTCTTCCATTTCGCCGCCGACCAGCTCCCGCAGCAGCGCCGTGACGGCGCCCTGCTGCGTGTCATCGCCGGGCGCGCCTACGGCGAGGAATCGCCGGTGAAGGTGTTCACCGACACCTTGAACGTCGCCATCGACCTGCAGCCCGGCGCCGAGGTGGACCTGGACACCTCGCACGTGCAGCGCGCGCTCTACATCCTGGAAGGCGACGCCCAACTTGACGGCACCGACATCCCCGCCCGGCACCTGGTCATCCCCGAGGCCAACGCGCGTGGCCGGCTGCGCGCCAAGACCCCGGTCAAGGCCATGCTGATGGGCGGCGAGCCGCTCGACGGCCCGCGCCACCTGTGGTGGAACTTCGTCTCCAGCTCCAAGGAACGCATCGAGCAGGCCAAGGACGACTGGAGCAATGGCCGCTTCGGCACCATCCCCGGCGACGACAAGGAGTTCATCCCGCTGCCGGCCCACTAGGCCGGATTAACGAATTCGATACGCAGCAACCAAATTACTTCCGTTATTTTCTGTACGCCCGTTACGGGTCTATCTTGGGGAACATCATGAGCATGGGTAAACGACTGGCAGCCGAATTCCTCGGCACCTTCTGGCTGGTCCTGGGCGGCTGCGGCAGCGCCGTGCTGGCCGCCAATTTCGGCGGTGACGGCAATCCGCTGGGGATCGGCTTCGTCGGCGTCGCACTGGCCTTCGGCCTCACCGTACTGACCGGCGCCTATGCGTTCGGCCATGTTTCCGGCGCGCACTTCAACCCGGCGGTGAGCATCGGCCTGTGGGCCGGCGGGCGCTTCTCCGGCAAGGACCTGCTGCCCTACATCGTGGCCCAGGTGCTCGGCGGCATCGTCGCGGCCTTCATCCTGCTGCAGATCGCCCAGGGCAACCCGAGCTTCGTGATCGATGGCAGCCAGGCCGGCGCGTTCGCCAGCAATGGCTACGGCGCGCTGTCGCCGGGCGGCTACACCGTCGCGGCCGCCTTCCTGTGCGAAGTGGTGCTGACCGCGGTGTTCCTGGTGGTGATCATGGGCGCCACCCATGGCCGTGCGCCGGCGGGCTTCGCCCCGATCGCCATTGGCCTGGCCCTGACCCTGATCCACCTGATCAGCATCCCGGTCACCAACACCTCGGTGAACCCGGCCCGCTCCACCGCGGTGGCGGTGTTTGCCGGCTCCGGCGCGCTTAGCCAGCTGTGGCTGTTCTGGGTCGCCCCGATCCTGGGCGCCCTGATCGGCGGCCTGGCCTACAAGTGGATCGGCAGCGACAAGTAAGCCGCCCTTCCCGCACCAACCGACAAACGGCCCCACATGGGGCCGTTTCTTTTGTAACCATCCATCCTTTGCATGCGGTGGCACTTCTGTAATACCGTCGGTACCAGCCGCCGAACATGAAGGGAACATGAAGGGCGAAGGGGGTCAACGCCCACGGCCGGCAACGCTTTCAACTCTGTCCAAACAACCATCGTCGGCGCCGTCCGGCCGATGTTTCATGGGGAATGTGAAGTGAAGACCGCCTGTTTCGTTTCCGCAGCACTGCTGCTCGCCGCCAGCGCCACCGCCGCCGCGCAAAGCACCGCGCAATGCCCTTCCCTGCCCTCGGACAGTGGCCTGCACTGGGAACAGCAGGCGCAGACCGACTTCATCGTCTGCAAGGCCACCACCGAAGACGGCCGTCCGGTACTCAACATGATGCTGACCCCGCGTGATCCGGACATGCTGCTCAACCGCTCGTTGCGCGCGGAGAAGGGCAGCTTCGCCGGCGAGAGCCTGCATTGGTACAAGCTGGACATGGGCGGCCGCGACCTGCCGGGGCTGGAGTCGCGCCGCATCACCGTGGTCAAGCTGGACAAGAACCGCTACGCGCAGATCTGGATCGATGCGGCCGATACCGGCGAACTGGGCAACCTGCAGGCACTCACGCAGACGTTGAACCTCAACCCGTCGACACTGGCCGGCGGCGACCACTGAGGCCGCCTCCCGGCGATGACCGCGGGCACCGGCAAGGCCGGCGTCCGCGGCGCTGTCCGCTTCAGAACTTGCCGTCCTGGTAATCGGCGAAGGCCTGCATCAGCTCCTCGCGGGTGTTCATCACGAACGGGCCATACCGGGCCACCGGCTCGCGCAGTGGCTTGCCCGCCACCAGGATCAGGCGCGCGCCCTGGCTGCCACCTTCGACGCTGAGCTGGCGGCCGCCGCCCAGCACCGCCAGGGTCTGCGTGGCAACCGGCTGGCGCTGCGCGCCGTCGCCGAACAACGCCTGCCCTTCGAACACGTAGGCGAACACGTTGTGTCCCTCCGGCAACGGGACGGACCAGCGCGCTCCGGCAGCCAGCTCGATGTCCAGATACAGCGGCTCGGTAGCCGGCTGCCGGATCGGCCCGGTCACCTCGCCCACCTGCCCGGCGATGACCTTCAGGATGACGCCTTCGGCCGGCGTGGCCTGCGGAATGCGATCCGGGGCGAACTCCTGATAGGCCGGGGCCACCATCTTCTCGCGCGCCGGAAGGTTCACCCACAACTGGAAGCCACGCATCCGCCCCGATTCCTGCTCGGGCATCTCCGAGTGCACGACACCGCGGCCGGCAGTCATCCACTGCACGCTGCCGGAGGTCAGCAGGCCTTCGTTGCCATGGTTGTCGCGGTGGCGCATGCGGCCATCCAGCATGTAGGTGACCGTCTCGAAGCCACGGTGCGGATGGGAGGGGAAGCCGGCCAGGTAGTCTTCCGCACGGTCCGTGCCGAACTCGTCGAGCATCAGGAACGGGTCCAGGTCCGGCAGGTCCTGCGTGCCGATCACCCGGGTCAGGCGCACGCCCGCACCGTCGGAGGTGGGCATGCCCCGCAGGGTGCGCAGTACACGGGCATTGTCATCGCTCATGGGAAACCTCCTTGCAGAAGATCCGACAATGGCGGCCAGGCCCGCAGCCGCCAACAGCCAGCACTGCAACCGATTGTTCCAGATCGGCGACGGCAGCAGGCAAGCGACCCGCGCAGTCAGTTTCGGGCCGGACATTTCCCTAAGACCAAAGTCGAATCCGCTTCACCTGCCGTACACATTGACCCCCGGCGTGCATGGGTAGACCCTTGGATCCATTACCCCTGCGAGGCGACTCGATGAAAGGTTTCTCCAAAGCCGGATGGGCAGTGCTGTCCCTGATCGGTGCTTTCTGTCTGGGCGTCGTGGCGCTACGCCGCGGCGAACACATCAATGCCCTGTGGATCGTGGTCGCGGCGGTCTCGCTGTATCTGGTCGCCTTCCGCTACTACGGCCTTTTCATCGCCAACAAGGTGCTGGGGGTTGATCCCACCCGCGCCACGCCCGCCATCCTCAACAACGATGGCCTGGACTACGTGCCCACCAACAAGCACGTGCTGTTCGGCCACCACTTCGCCGCCATCGCCGGCGCCGGCCCACTGGTCGGCCCGGTGCTGGCCGCGCAGATGGGCTACCTGCCCGGCACGCTGTGGCTGATCGCCGGCGTGGTGCTGGCCGGCGCGGTGCAGGACTTCATGATCCTGTTCATCTCCAGCCGCCGGAACGGCCGCTCGCTGGGCGACCTGGTGCGCGAGGAAATGGGCCAGGTGCCCGGCACCATCGCGCTGTTCGGCGTCTTCATGATCATGATCATCATCCTGGCGGTGCTGGCGATGATCGTGGTGAAGGCATTGGAGGGCAGCCCATGGGGCATGTTCACCGTCATCGCGACGATGCCCATCGCCATCCTGATGGGCGTGTACATGCGCTACATCCGCCCCGGCAAGATCGGCGAGATCTCGGTGGTCGGCCTGGTGCTGCTGCTGGCCGCGATCTGGTACGGCGGCAAGGTCGCCGCCGACCCGGTGATGGGCCCGATGTTCACCTTCACCGGCGTGCAGATCACCTGGATGCTGATCGGCTACGGCTTCGTCGCCGCGGTGCTGCCGGTGTGGCTGCTGCTGGCCCCGCGCGACTACCTGTCCACCTTCCTCAAGATCGGCACCATCGTCGGCCTGGCGATCGGCATCCTGATCGTCATGCCGGAGCTGAAGATGCCGGCGCTGACCCAGTTCACCGACGGCACTGGCCCGGTGTGGAAGGGCAGCATGTTCCCGTTCCTGTTCATCACCATCGCCTGCGGTGCGGTGTCCGGCTTCCATGCGCTGATCAGCTCGGGCACCACGCCCAAGCTGCTGGCCAATGAAGGCCACGCCGCCTACATCGGTTACGGCGGCATGTTGATGGAATCGTTCGTGGCCATCATGGCCATGGTCGCCGCCTCGATCATCGAGCCGGGCATCTACTTCGCGATGAACAGCCCGGCCGCCATCATCGGCACCGACGTCGTGCACGCCGCGCAGGTGGTGTCCAACTGGGGCTTCACCATCACCCCGGAGCAGCTGACCAGCACCGCCGCGGAAATTGGCGAGCACTCCATCCTGTCGCGCGCCGGCGGCGCACCGACGCTGGCCGTGGGCATCGCGCAGATCCTGCACGCGGTGTTGCCGGGCGACGGCATGATGGCGTTCTGGTACCACTTCGCCATCCTGTTCGAAGCGCTGTTCATCCTGACCGCGGTCGATGCCGGTACCCGTTCGGGCCGCTTCATGCTGCAGGACCTGCTGGGCAACTTCGTGCCGGCCCTGCGCCGCACCGACTCGTGGGTGGCCAGCTTCATCGCCACCGGTGGCTGCGTGGCGCTGTGGGGCTACTTCCTGTACCAGGGCGTGACCGATCCGCTGGGCGGCATCAACATGCTGTGGCCGCTGTTCGGCATCGCCAACCAGATGCTGGCCGGCGTGGCGCTGCTGCTGTGCACCGTGGTGCTGTTCAAGATGAAGAAGGGCAAGTACGCCTGGGTGCCGCTGCTGCCGGCCATCTGGCTGCTGATCTGCACCGTGGCTGCCGGCTTCATCAAGATCTTCTCCAACGAGCCGGCGGTGGGCTTCATGGCCCAGGCACACAAGTACCGTGATGCCATCGCCGCCGGCAACCTGCTGCCGCCGTCGAAGAACTTCGACCAGATGCAGCAGGTGATGGTGAACAACTACATCAATGCCGGCCTGACCGCGCTGTTCCTGTTCGTGGTGTTCGCGGTGCTGGTGTACTCGGTCAAGACCATCCGCCAGGCCCGTCGTTCGCAGGTGCGCACCGACCACGAAACGCCGTACGTGGCACTGAAGCCGCACGAGGTGGACCTGTAATGGGCACCGAGCTGGTCCCCGTCGGCCAGTACCAGACGTTCCGCCGCACCTGGCGGCGTCTGGTACAGACTGCACGCCTGTGCTGCGGGGTACCGGATTACGACAACTACGTCCGGCACATGCAGGAGAAGCATCCCGACCGCGAGGTCATGGATTACAAGACCTTCTTCCGCGAGCGCCAGGAGGCCCGGTTCGGCAACCGGGGCGGTTTCCGCTGCTGTTGAGCCGGATACGTTGAGACAATGAAAAAAGGCGGGGCCAGCGGCCCCGCCTTTTTTGTCTGTTGTAGGAGCGGCCTTGGCCGCGAAGCCGCTATGCAGGAATGCCCCGCAATTTCACGTTCAGTGACTTCGCGGCCAAGGCCGCTCCTACAAAGATGCCGACCTGCGGCCAATCAGGCGCCGGCCATCCACTTGAGCATCAGGCCGGTCATGTAGGCGATGACCGTGCCGGTCGCGTAGCCCACGGTGCCCAGCAGCACGCCCACCGGTGCCAGGGTCGGGTGGAACGCCGCAGCGACCACCGGGGCCGATGCCGCTGCACCGATGTTGCCCTGCGAGCCAATGGCGAAGAAGAACAACGGCGTGCGCAGCAGGCGGCCGACCAGGTACAGCAGACCGATGTGCACGCCCATCCAGATCACGCCCAGCAGGAACAACCACGGGCGGTCGACCAGCGACAACAGGTCCATCTGCATGCCGATGCAGGCGATCAGGAAATACAGGAACAGGGTGCCGATCTTCGAGGCGCCCGCCGCTTCCAGGTTGCGGGCCCGGGTGAAACTCAGGCCCAGGCCGATCAAGGTCGACAGCATCACCACCCAGACGAAGGCCGAGTTCAACGAAGCCTTGCTGGCCCAGCTGACGTTCTCGCCGAACCACGTGGCCAGCGGCGTAGCCAGGGCATGCGCCAGACCGACCACGCCCAGGCCGACACCGACGATCACCATCAGGTCGGTCAGGCTCGGATTGCGCGCGCTCCTGGCTTCGTATTCGGCGATGCGCCGCTTCATGTCATCGATGGCCGAGGTATCGGCACCGGTACGCGCATCGATGGCCTGCGAGCGGCCGGCCAGCCACAACAGGATCGCCATCCACAGGCTGGCGCAGGCCACATCGACCACGGCGAACTGGCCGAAGGTGGTGGCATCGACGTTGAACGTCTCGCGCATGGCGGCCATGTTGGCGCCACCGCCGATCCAGCTGCCGGCCAGTGCGGCCATGCCGGCCCAGGTGTCACCGGCCACGGTTTCCGGGTGGATCAGCTTCATGAGCTGGAACGACACCGCCGCACCGAGCACGATGCCGACGGTGCCGGTGACGAACATGACCAACAGCTTCGGCCCGAGGCGGATGATGCCCTTCAGGTCGATGGACAGGGTCAGCAACACCAGCGCGGCCGGCAGCAGCACGTCACGGGCAATGGGGTTGTAGAGCTTGGTGCCATGGCCGTCGATCAGGCCGACGGTGTTGTAGATGGCCGGGATGAAGTAGCACAGCAGCAGTGCCGGCACCCAGGTGAATACCTTCCGCCAGAAGGCGGTGGGTCCGCTGGCCAACCAGAAGATCAATGCCAGCGTGGCGGCGATCAGGCCAAGGCCGACGATGTCATTGGTGATGATGGCGGTGGAGCTTTCGGTCGGCATATGTCCGGTTCCTGTCGATCGAATGAGAATAAAAACGCCACGTTGGGAACGTGGCGTGGGAGCGTGGAGCCTAGCATGGGGCAACGGCTGAATGCGCACTTCGCAGGAGTGCCCCACGCCGCGAAGCAGCCGTTATCCCGGCTACCGCATGAGTGATATCGGGGAGTCCATCTGCTTCGCGGGCGCGCCCGCTCCTATGAATTTGGTCAGCCTGCGCCGGCCATGGCGCGCAGGGCGATGCCCACCGCATAGGCGGCACCGGTACCGACCGCGTAGCCCAGCGTGCCGAGCAGCACGCCCACCGGCGCCAGTGCCGGGTGGAACGCCGAGGCCAGCACCGGCGCCGAGGCCGGGCCACCGATGTTGCTCTGCGAGGCGATGGCGAAATAGAAGAACGGCACGCGCAGCAGCTTGCCCACCCCCCACAGCAGCACGATGTGCACGCCGATCCAGATCACGCCCAGCGCGAACAGCCAGGGCTTCTCCAGAAGCGCCAGCAGGTCCATCTGCATGCCGATGCAGGCGATCAGGAAGTACAGGAACATCGACCCCCATTTGGACGCGCCCACGCCTTCCAGCTCGCGGGCACGGGTGAAGCTCAAGCCCAGGCCGATGAACGTGGCCAGCAGCACCACCCAGACGAACGGCTTGTCCAGGCTCACCGAGGCCGACCATGCAAAGGTGGCACCGAACCAACCCGACAGCGGGCCGGCCAGGGCATGTGCGATGGCCACCGTGCCGAAGGCCACGCCCGCCATCACCATCAGGTCACCCAGGGCCGGGATGCGCGCGTGCTGGGCCTGGTAGTTGGCCACGCGGTCACGCAGGTCATCCAGGGCGGTCGTATCGGCGCCACTGTGCTTGTCCAGCGCCGGGGCCCGTGCGGCGAAGAAGATCAGCACCGCCATCCACACGTACCCCACGCCGACATCCACCACCGCGAACTGGCCGAAGGTGGTCGCATCGACCTCGAAGATCTCCTTCATCGCCAGCATGTTGGCGCCACCACCGATCCAGCTGCCGGCCAACGCCGCCATGCCGCCCCAGGTGCCACCGGCAACGGTGTCCGGATGCACCCAGGACATCACCTGGAAGGCCACCAGCGCGCCGAGCATGATGCTCAGCACCGCCGCCACGTACATGGCCAGCATCTTCCAGCCCAGGCCGAGAATGCCCTTCAGGTCGATGGACAGGGTCAGCAGCACCAGCGCCGCCGGCAGGAACACATCGCGGGCGATGGGGTTGTAGAGCTTGGTGGTTTCGCCGTCGATCAGCCCGAAGGTGTTGTAGACCCCGGGAATGAAGTAGCACAGCAACAGCGCAGGCACGAAACTGTAGAACTTCCTGAGCAGCCGGTTGCTGCTGCCGGACGTCCAGAAAATCACCCCCAGCGTGGCGGCGATCAGGCCGAACACGATGATGTCGTTGCTGATGAGCGCACCGGTTGCGGCTGCCGTCATCGTCTATCCCCCTGATGCTTGAGTGCTGAAAAGCCTGCCCTCACCCCAACCCCTCTCCCGCAGGCGGGAGAGGGGCTTTTGAGATTGCAGTCATCTTGATTGCTTCATCCCCAGGCGCGCAGGAGAAGGGCTTTTGAGATTACGGCCATCTTGATCACTCCCTTCTCCCGCACGCGGGGTGAGGACTTGTTGCTTACGAGCCATTGGCTCGTACAAGGCCGAACGACCAGCGCGCTGCGCTGGGCAGGGGCGCGGAGCGAGGTGCCCGAAGGGCGGATGAG
Source organism: Stenotrophomonas sp. LARHCG68 (assembly GCF_052871705.1). Classification (NCBI taxonomy): domain Bacteria; kingdom Pseudomonadati; phylum Pseudomonadota; class Gammaproteobacteria; order Lysobacterales; family Lysobacteraceae; genus Stenotrophomonas; species Stenotrophomonas sp. LARHCG68. Next base: position 347,264 of record NZ_JBIXJV010000003.1, read on the forward strand.
GGGAGCTTTCGCTCTATCCAGCCACCGCCAACAGACAGAAAAAGAGGGCATGCCAACGCATGCCCTCGCTTCCATTACTGGCCGATGTGCTGCTTGAGCCAGTCATTGACGGTGTCGTGCCACTTGACGCTGTTGTGCGGCTTGAGCACCCAGTGGTTCTCGTCCGGGAAGTACAGGAACTTGGACTCGATTCCCTGACGCTGCAACGCGGTGAACGTGGCCAGGCCCTGCTCGACCGGGATGCGGTAGTCCAGCTGGCCCTGCACCACCAGCATCGGCTTTTTCCAGTTGGCGACGTGGTTGACCGGGTTGAACTTCTCGTAGTTCTGCGGGACGTCGTACGGCGTGCCGCCCTGCTCCCACTCGGTGAACCACAGTTCTTCGGTGGCATAGCCCATGGCACGCTGGTCGAACACGCCGTCGTGGTTGACCAGGCACTTCCACGGCTCGTTCCAGTTGCCGGCGATCCAGTTGACCATGAAGCCGCCGTAGCTGGCGCCCAGTGCGCAGGCCTTGTCGCCGTTGAGGAAGCTGTACTGCTGCTGCGCGGCGGCCCAGCCCTTCTGCAGGTCTTCCAGCGGGCGGTCGCCCCAGTGCTGGCTGATCGCATCGGTGAAGGCCTGGCCGTAGCCGGTGGAACCGTGGAAGTCGATCATCACCACCGCGTAGCCCTGGCCGGCGTAGGTCTGCGGGTTCCAGCGGTTGCTCCAGCCATTACCGAAGCTGCCCTGCGGGCCACCATGGATCAGGAACGCCACCGGGTACTTCTTGCCTTCCTGGTAGTCGTGCGGCTTGACCACGTAGCCGTGCACGGTTTCGTTGTTCCAGCCCTTGAACGAGAACTGCTCGAAGTCACCGAAGTTCACGTCCGGCAGCATCTCACCGGCGCTCTGGGTGATCGCACGCTGCGGCGCGCCGGCAGCGGTGGTGCTGGTGAACACCTGGTCGCCGCTCTTGAGCGAGTTGCGGCTGAAGGCCAGCGTGTCGCCGGCGATGTCGAAGGCCGAGATGCTGCCCTCGCCCACCACCTTGCTGACCACGCCATCGGCCACCTTCACCGCGAACAGCGGGTGTTCGCCCATGTCCTGCGCGGTGGTGTAGACGGTGCCGCCATCGGCCGACAGGGTGATGCCATCAGCCGAACGGTCCCACTGCGGGGCGATCTCGCGGGCCTTGCCACTGGCCAGGTCCAGCGCCATCAGACCGAAGCGGTCGGCTTCGAAGCCCGGGCGCTTCATGGCGCGGTAGAACAGGGTCTTGCCGTCGGCGCTGAACACCGGGCCGGCATCCCACGCCGGGTTGGCGGCGGTCAGGTTGACCGGGGCGGCCTTGCCGGTGGCGTCGAGCTTGTACAGGTCGAAGTTGGTCGACCACGGCTCCTGGTTGCCCTGCACGCGGATGCTGGCCACCACCGAGGTGCCATCCGGCGACCAGACGAAATCGTCGTTGCCACCGAACGGCTTGGACGGCGCATCGCCGGCCAGGGTCGCGCTGATCGCCGAGGCGCCCTTCACCGCAGCAGCACCAGCGGCCGGCAGCGGCGCGACGAACAGCGTGTTGCGACGGCCATCGGCCCAGGTGTCCCAGTGGCGCACGAACATGCTGTCGTAGATCTGCGCGCTGCTCTTGTCGGCCTTGGCCGCATCAAGCCGCTTGCTGGTGCAGGCCAGGTCCGAACCGCAGTCCTGGAACACGCCGGCGCTGAACAGCACGCGGTCGTCCTGCGGCGAGATGCGGTAGCTGTCCACGTCCAGCGCGAAGTCGGTCAGCTGGCGCGGCGTGCCCCCGGCCAGCGGCATCACGTACAACTGCTGGCTGCCGTTCCTGGCACTCAGGAAGTACACGCTCTGGCCGTCGGCGGAGATGGATGCCGAGTTCACGTTCCAGCCTTCCGGCGACAGGCGCTTGGGCGGGGCCAGGTCACGGGTGCGCAGGTCGCGGATCCACAGGCTGCTGCTGCCCTTCAGGTCGGCGTCGACCACGCGCTTGGCGAACACCACCTGGGCCCCGTTGCCGGCAAGCAGCGGCGCCGATACGCGGTCCAGCTTGACCATGTCGCGGACTTCAAAACCGCGCGCACTGGCCAGCGAAGGCAGGGCGGCGAGCAGGCACAGGGGCAGCAAGGCGTGACGAAGCTTCATGGGCATCTCCCGGGAAACGGCAAAACACGGATGGTAGGCGGCGCACGGACCCCGATGCAAAGGCATGAAGTCATGCCCGTGAAACAGCCGCAAACGGCAAAGCCGCCCTTGGGCGGCTTTGCGTTGGCTTGGTCCCGCCAGGCCTCTGCGTGAGCCCCGCTACCGCGTGAGCCCTGGCCTCTGCGTGAGCCCCTCTCCTGCGAAGCGGGAGAGGGATTGGGGTGAGGGCGCCTTGGCTTTGCGCCAGGAGCTACGGCCAGATCAGCCCCCAAGCGCCCCCATCCGCCCTTCGGGCACCTTCCCCCGCAAGCGGGGGAAGGGACAAAGTCACAGCTGGGTTGGTCTGCCTCAGGCCTTCGCCGCCTGCTCGCCCTTCTTGCCGACCCGGTACAGCAGCAGGCCGACCAGGAACAGCACCACCAGGCCCGCCCAGGCCGAAGCCGAGGCCCAGGTATCGGCGAAGCTGCCCAGGTTCACCGCCAGCACGTCGCCACGGCCGCTGACCACGATCGGGATGGCGATGGCGATGCCCATCAGCGCCTCACCGGTGATCAGGCCGGCGGCGAACAACACGCCCGGGCGATGCACGCGGTCACGGCCTTCCTCGTCGTCCGGCTTGATCTTGTGGAAGCGTTCGACCAGGTAGGCCAGCAGGCCGCCCAGGAAGATCGGCACCATCAGCTCCAGCGGCAGGTAGATGCCGATGGCGGCGGCCAACACCGGCACGCGGAAGCGCTTGCCGGTCTTCTTCAGCCACTCGTCGATGGCGATGATCACCGCACCGACGCCGGCGCCCAGCGCGATCATCATCCACGGCAGCTCGCCGCCGAACAGGCCACGCGCCACCGAGGCCATCAGGTTGGCCTGCGGAGCAGCCAGCGAGTTCGGATGTTCGGCAGTCGGAGCACCGATGCCGTAGGCGTGGGCCAGCAGGTTCAGCACCGGGGCCATGATCAGCGCACACGAGAAGGCACCGATGCCCAGCATCAGCTGTTGCTTCCACGGGGTCGCGCCGACCAGGTAACCGGCCTTGAGGTCCTGCAGGTTGTCACCGCCGACCGCGGCCGCGCAGCACACCACCGCGCCGATCATGATCGCCGCCACCGGGCCCAGCGCCGAGTCACGGCCCATCAGCAGCACCAGCACCGCCGAAGCGAACAGGATGGTGGAGATGGTGATGCCCGAGACCGGGTTGTTGGACGAACCGATCAGGCCGGCCAGGTAGGCCGACACCGACACGAACAGGAAGCCGGCCACGATCATGATCAGCGTCATCGGGATCGAGACATGCCACTGGCCGACGATGGCCTGGTACAGGCCCAGCAGCGGCAGGGTGAAGGCCACCAGCGCGATCAGCATCCACTTCATCGGCAGGTCGCGCTCGGTCTCGGCCACCTGCACCGCACCGGCACTCTTGCGGGCCGCGGCGAAACCGCTCTTGATGCCCTTGACCAGCGACTTGCGCAGCGAGAACAGGGTCCACACGCCGCCGATCAGCATCGCGCCGACGCCGAGGTAACGGATCTTGGCGCCCCAGATGGCGAACGCGGCATCGGCCGAGGAGGCCGTGGCGATCTGCCCCGCCAGGCCCGGGTCGGTGTTCATGAAGAACGCCTGGTACAGCGGGATGGCGATGTGCCAGGACAGGATCGAGCCGGACACCACCACGATGCCGACGTTCAGGCCGACGATGTAGCCCACGCCCAGCAGCGCCGGCGACAGGTTGGTGCCGATGAAGGCGGTGATCTTGGAGCTGCCGACGTAGGCAGACTGCGCCCAGGCGTCCGGGAAGATGCGCAGGCCCGAGGCGGCGGCCAGCTTGACCAGGCCACCGATGGCGGCCGACAGGCCAAGGATCTTCATGCCCGGGCCGGGGTTCTCACCGGCCTTGAGCACTTCGGCCGCGGCCTTGCCCTCCGGGAACGGCAGCGGGTCCTCGACGATCATCGAACGGCGCAGCGGCACCGAGAACAGCACGCCCAGCAGGCCGCCCAGGCCGGCGATGCCCAACACCCACCAGTACTTGAAGTCCGGCCAGTAGCCCATGATGACCAGCGCCGGGATGGTGAAGATCACGCCGGCGGCGATCGACGAGCCGGCCGAGGCGCCGGTCTGGACGATGTTGTTTTCAAGGATGGTGCCGCCACCGAGCAGCCGCAGCACGCCCATCGAGACGACGGCGGCGGGGATGGCGGTGGCGATGGTCAGGCCTGCGAACAGACCCAGGTAGGCATTGGCGGCGGACAGGATCACCGCCAGCACGACGGCGAGCAGCACCGCGCGGAAGGTGAGCTGCCGAGGCGCAGCGTTATTCATGGAAAGCCCTTGGATGGCAAAAAACCGCTGCCACGCTAACGCCCGCTTAACGTCAAGTCCAGACGCAACGCGCCATCCGGTGGCAATGGGCAAAGCCTGTCCCCGGATCTGGCCTGCCCGGCCGCCGCATCCGGCAAGGTCCCCGGACAGGCCGGCAACGGCCGCCAAAGCGCGCCTATACTCGCCGGCTTCCTCCTTCCAGCACCGCCAATGTCCACCCGCCAATCCCTGTCCCGGGCCGGCAGCGACGACTTCCTGGGCCACCCCAAGGGCGTCTATGTCTGCTTCTTCACCGAAATGTGGGAGCGCTTTTCCTTCTATGGCATGAAGGCGCTGCTGTTGCTGTACCTGACCAAGTACCACCTGTTCGGCGACAAGGCCGGCCTGGACCTGCTGGGCGCCTACGGCGGTCTGGTCTACTGCATCCCGGTGTTCGGCGGGCTGCTGGCCGACCGCTGGCTGGGCATGCGCAAGGCGGTGGTGTTCGGCGGCATCCTGCTGGTGCTGGGCCATGCCGGCATGGCCTTCGAGGGCCAGCAGGCCCACCACGTCGGCGGCCAGGTGGTGCGCGACGAGGCCGCGCTGGGGGTGACCTACCTGTCGCTGGCGCTGATCATCATGGGAGTGGGCTTCCTGAAGCCGAACATCTCCACCATCGTCGGCAAGCTGTACCCGGACAACGACCCGCGCCGTGACTCGGGCTTCTCGCTGTTCTATGCCGGCATCAACCTGGGGGCACTGTTCGCCTCGCTGGTGTGCGGTTTCCTGGGCGAGGCCTACGGCTGGAAGTACGGTTTTGGTGCGGCCGGCATCGGCATGCTGGTGGGCCTGGCCATGTTCCTGTGGGGCCAGAAGTACCTGCACGGCCACGCCGAACCGCCGCAGCCGGCGACCCTGCGCGAGCGCGTGCTCGGCATCCGTCGCGAGTGGCTGATCTACGTGCTGGCGGTGCTGGCGGTGGTGCCGGTGGCGGCGTTGATGTGGGCCGCGGCCAACGGTGCGTTCGCGCTTGGTGGCGAAATCAGCCTGGCGCTGATGCTGATGATCGTGGTGCTCGGCGGCGTGCTGCTGTGGTTTGCCTGGTTCACCGGCACCCAATGCACGCCGGTGCAACGCCAGCAGATGATCGCGCTGATGGTGCTGATCTTCATGGCGCTGGTGTTCTTCACCCTGTATGAGCAGACCTACGGCTCATGGGTCACCTTCACCGACCGTCTGCTGACCAAGGACCTGGTGCCGGCACTGGTGATCCGCGACGGCACGCCGCTGCCATGGTCGATCGTGTCGCTGCTGCTGGCGCCGCTGGGCTTCGTGGTGGCCGCACGGCTGTCCGACCGCGACCCGGATTCCAATGCGCCACGCGTGCTGTTCGCACTGATCGTCGCGGCGATGCTGGTGATGCTGGTACGCGACTGCCTGGTGCTGCCGCAGACGGCCGGTTCACTGACCTACCTGGGCGCGTTGTTCCTGGTGCTGCTGGCGCCGCTGTTCGCGGCGTTGTGGGCATGGCTGGACAAGCGCCGGCTGGACCCCTCCAAGCCGGTGAAGTCCTCGTTCGGGCTGGTGTTCGGCGCGTTGTCGTTCGTGCCGCTGGCGCTGGCCGCGCAGCAGGTGGGCGCAACCGGGCAGATGGCCAGCGTGTGGTGGCTGGTGCTGGCCTACTTCGTGCTGGAAGTTGGCGAGATGTGCCTGTCGCCGGTGGGCCTGTCGGCGGTCACCCAGTTGGCGATGCCACGGGTGATGAGCCTGATGATGGGGACCTGGTTCCTGGCAACGGCGTTCTCCGAGACGCTGGCGGCCTTGTTCGGCAAGCTGGCGGCCATCGACGTGCCCGAAGGCGAGGTGATGAACATCGCCGAGGCTGCCGCGCGCTACGAACATCTGTTCTGGCTGCTGATGTGGATTGGCCTGGGTTGTGCGGTCGTCGCCCTGCTGGCCTCGCCCCTGCTCAAGCGGATGATGCACGGCGTACGCTGAGCTACGCAGGAGCGGATTCGACTACGAAGCCGATGCCACTCCGGGCAAAGCCAACGGCAACCCCTCCCCAACCCTCCCCTTGCCTGCGGCAAAGGGAGGGAGCGGTCCCTGGCACCTGACACGGCAGGCGCGGCCTCGGCCGCGAAGCCGATACCGCTTCGGGCAGAGCCAACGGCAACTTCCCCCAAACCCTCCCCTTGCCTGCAGCAAAGGGAGGGAGCGGTCCGTGGCACCTGACACGGCAGGCGCGGCCTCGGCCGCGAAGCCGATATCGCTTCGGGCAAAGCCACCTGCCTGCGAAGGAAACACATGGAGCCTGCAACCGTCATCAGAACGACGTCTGCACCTTGATGCCCGCCACGAACGCGCTGTCCACTTCCGTCACACCACCGGGGTGGCGCACGTACTGCAGGTTCGGGCGAATCGTCAGCCACGGTGCGACATGCACGCCGTAATACACCTCGGCGTTGTATTCGGTGTCCTGCAGCGGCTGATACAACGGATCGAGGTAATTCTCGACACCGTTCACTGCGTTCAACAACATCCGCCGGCGACGCACCTCTGCATTGACATGAATCCGTGCCACGCCGATGCCCAGGTCATCCTGCGGACGGGCGTCGAAGGGGCCGGCATAGACCAGGCCGACCTGTTGGTAGTTGTCCACCACATTGGTCGCCTTGTCATGCGCGGTGTAGGTGGCGAACACCCTCAGCCCACGCGTGGCATCGCCGCCACGGGCCGTGAGCTGCTGCTGCACCTCCACCCATGCGCCGTGCTTGCGGTCATGCGACTGGAACGGACTTCCCGTCACCGCCTGGGGCAACCCGTCCACGTCCTTGAAGACGTCATCGGCCCGCGCGGTGCTGAAGTAGTAGCCCAGCCGGTACTCGCCCGGCAGCGCCGCGGTCCCCAGCCGGGGGTGCCAGACCAGCTCGATGGGGACCAGCGTTCCGGCGCGCCCCTCCGTGCTGAAGGTGAAACCGCGTCGGCGGTCGAGGACCGAGGGATTCTGTTCATAGGCGCCCACCTGCACGAACCAATCCGGCGCGAAGCTGTAACGGACACGGGCCGCCCATTGGCTGACCGGCCAGTTGTACCAGATGCTCCCCGCCCAGTTGCCCACCTGCGAGCCGCAGAAGGCCAGATTCTGGAAGTCGCAGGGAAAGCTGTTGAAGTCCTCGCCCGGGCCAAAGCGCCCGAGCTTCACATCCAGGGCACCATCAAAGTAGGCCTGCTGGTACCAGAGCTGGGTAAGCCGCCAGGTCTGCCCTCGCCCCCAGATCTCCTGCACCGAACTGAGCTGCCCGGCACGCGGGTCGGCGATGCGCGCATTGGACAGGTTCTCACCGCTCCGCTCGGTGACGGTCACCTGCAACTGCGCTGCCTTCCAGCCGAATACCTTTTCCAGATCCAGGTGCATGCCCAGCGCGAACTGGTCGCTGTAGCGCCCCACCTGGTCGTCGTTGTAGCCACCGTCAAGGTTGGTCGCCACCTCGCCGACATAGTCGAGGTTGAAGTCGATGCCGCGCGCCTGGAGCTCCGTGCGCTTGCCGCCCCAATCACCCAGCATCCACTTCGAATCAGACGCGAAGGCATCGGCCGCATGCGCCGGGCCGCACAAGGCCATTGAACACAACAAAAACGCGCCGCCCGCTGCAAGCGTTGGCGAACGGAGAGTGGGGACTTTGATCACGTGGCGACCTCCTCGGGTGGTTCTTGCCTCCGCGCATGGCGCGGCCCTCTCCAAGCCCCGCCCTACGAGCATAAGGATGCATGGAGACATGCATTGCTCTGTGAAATACAGCAAGGCAGCGGCCCACGCCGTACCGGCCGCGGCGTTACGCCCGGGGGCGAATCCGCGAAACCCGCGCACCAGGAACCTTTCCGTCCCGGCGGCACGGGTTGGCCGCGCAGCGATGTTAGGTTCGTGCCCATCGCGCACACGCGCGCCCTTGCAGGACGCATCGTTACGCTGGCCGATCGACCACTCGCGACATGCGGCACACACGCGCATGCGCCTCACTTTCCTGCAGAAACACCGTCGCCAAGCCTCGTTGAATCAATGGCATGCGAAATCAGATGCGGACATTCAGTGTCTGCCGGACAGCGGAAATGATCACCGCGCTCTGTTTAGGACATGCAGCGTTTCGCCCTGTTCATTGCGCTGACATATCCGCGGCACACAGCACGCACCACCCACGACCTACAAGGCGGGAGGGCAGGAAGAACGATGCAACGCGCATGGAATCCGGGAACACCGACCTACCAGCGACTGGATGGCAGCGATCAACTGCCCGACCCTCAGCCCACCTTGTGCCCCAGAAGCTACGGACAGTGAGCGATGGCAGACGTTGGAGCCACCGGCGGTCGTCCACCCCGAGAGAACGCGAGCGATCACACACCCAAAATTCCGGACAGTTCCACCGGCCTCAAAAGGGCCAGGTGCACAGCAGATCCAACCGCCGTGCATGCAGGCCCATGGGTGGTTCAGTGCGCCGCGGCACCATCCTGATCTTCAGGCCGCGGCATGGCTATCTAGCGGTCTCTCCGCCAAGATGCGCGGCAAGAAATGCCAGCAGACGCGTGTAGTACTCGCGACGATGCGGCTCGGTGTAGAAACCATGCCCTTCCGTGTTGTAGTAGAGCGCCTCCACCGGCACACCCGCCTTGGTCAGCGCAGACTCCATCATCCGGGTGTGCTCAATCGGCGCGATCTCATCCTCACCGCCTGCCGCCAGAAACACCGGCACCTTGATCCGCTCGGCGACGCGGTTGGGGGATGCAGCAACCAACTGCGCCTGATCGTCTCCCACCCATTCCCGCGACCAATTACCCATGCGTCGCAACTGACGACTGTCGGCACGTTGCATCATCGGCAAGTCGTAGACCCCTACGTAGCCGGCGGCGCAGCGGTACAGCGCAGGCTCCTTCGCCACGCCCATCAGCGCCGCATAGGCTCCGTAGCTGGCGCCATAGATGCATATCCTTCCCGCATCCGCATGCTGCTGCTGGATTGCCCAGCGGGTGGCGTCCGTCAGGTCGTCCTGCATCGCCCCTCCCCATTGGCGTGCGCCAGCGACCTGAAAACGCCGACCAAAATTGCCCGACCCCCGGAAGTTCACCTGCATCACCGTGTACCCCGCTGCGGCCAACATCTGTGTGTCGGCGTTGTACCGCCAACTGTCAAAAATGCCGAACGGTCCACCATGGGGCATCACCACCATCGGCCGCGGGCCTCTGGCGCCGCGTGGCGCGGTCAGGTAGCCATGGATCTCCAAGCCATCACGTGCCTTGAACGAAAACGGCTCGACCGTCGCGGCCTGATCGGGGTCGATCCACCCTCCCCTGCTGACCACATGCTCTACCTTCTTCTGCGCGGGGTCATATAAATAGAAATCGCCCGGGTTGTTGCCGGACCACACCTTGACCATCAGCAACCTGCCATCACTGGTGGCGGAGGTCACCCGCAACGCCTGCCCTGGGAATACCGCCTCCAGGCTCCGGTGCTGTCGCACCTCCGGACGCGAGTCATCGAAGAACAGGTTCTGGTAGCGACCATTCATGACCTGCGCCCCGATGGGTATCCGGGTGCCGTTTTGGTAAATGATCGACACCGGGTCCGAGCCCGCATCCTGCAACAAACGCCTGCGCTCACCCGTGACCGGGTTCCACCCAATGATGACATCCGTTCCAGGACCGTCACCGCTCACGCGCAGGTAGGCCACGCTGTTATCGGCCGAGAATCCGAGGGGCTCCTCGATGCGACCACCATCGCCCTGGTCGTTGACCAGCCGCCAATCGGAGCCACTGCCATCGCGGTAGTAGAGCTTGTTGGCGTTGTCGTGGCTGGAACCGTACGCAAAGCGGACCTCGCCAGTATTGTCCGTCCCGAAACTTGCCCAAGGCACAGGCGCGGAAGCGAGGCTGGTCCGGCGGCCACTCAGCACATCGACCTTCTCCGCACGGGCGTAGGGTTCTGTTGCCCCCAGCGGCCACACCGAAATCACCGCGTAGCGTTCATCCCCGGTCAGTCCATCGGTCAGGAAAGCCGCCACCGCCTCCACTTTCTTGGGCTGGATACGGGTGCCGGGACCATTCCCCTGAACCCGGAACCCCACCAGCAGCTCAGCCCGCCCGCCATCGGCATTCATGGCATACAACTCGCCGGTGGCCTGCGGTTGGTCGAGCGTCCCGAATTTCTCGGAAAGACTGATCACAACACGCTCGTCGCTTACCCACTCGAAGTCGCTGACGTGTGCGTTGCGAGCAGGCACGAACGTCCCTGTACTCCTGTTTCCTTCCCGGGAAAAAATTGCCAGTGCCGTCTTGTCCTCCAATGGAACGGTAGCCGCGTAGTACTTGCCCGTTGGGGACAGTTTGATGTCATTGAAATCGTCACTGCGAATGTACGGCGCAAGATCGATCGCCGCCCACACGTCCCCGCACCCTGCCATCAGTACGAGCGCCAAGCCCAGCTTCACCATTCGCATACATGCCCCCTTGCAGACATCCGGCCTGCGGCTCCGGGATTCTATCCACCCCTCCAACGGCAATGCCAGATATGCCACGACTCCGGCCAGAATGGGTGGCTACCGGAAGCGTAACCACTGCCTCCGTGCGGCTCGGCTTGCCTGAAAGCCACTTTTGCCTCAAACGTTAACCTGCCCGTCCCCGTGCTGAGGCACATCGAAACCGGGGGTCAGAGGCCGACTCTTGCAAAACCCGACTCCGCTCCCTTTTTCCTCCCATTTCTATCAGATCAGCCCGGAAACACCTTGATCTATTGCCGGAAGACACCGAACACCTCGGCACCAGATCCGCCCCTCAAACCCACGCACTCGCGTCATGTAAAAATCGCCAAATGCGCATTTTTCCAAGCTTCGTTTTGACCAGTGAAGAAATGGTATTCACCTCTCGCTCCGCGAAAATCGCCCACCACGGGCGGCCATCCTGCAAACTATCAAAAGGCGTGACGATGGTCTTTAAAGCGCCCTTTCCATACAAGAGCCAGAGCATCTCGGAAATATGTTCATCCTTCAAGGCTGCGAGCACTTCGAAATACTCTCTTTCAAAGTCACGCGACCTCGCCATCCGCCAAGATTCAAGAAACTTCTGATTAATACAATCCATAGATGGATCATCAGCACCAAGAGACTGAGAACGGACATGCGAGCCCAACATCCTTCACCTTTACATAATAAATAGCCATTAGATCAAGACAGCTTTCGGCTTTCCTCTTCCAGCAGCCTTAAACGTTTCAATTCCGAAGGGCCAAGCCCACCGTACTTCTTTCGCCACACGTAGAAGGTCGCCTCGGCAATACCCATTTTCCTGCAGATCTCGCCTACTGCCTTTCCCAGCTCCGCCTGCTTCAGCGCGTAGGCAATCTGCTCCTCGGTGAAACGCGACTTCTTCATGCCTGAATCCTCGTTTGTCACGGGGCCCAATGCTGCCGACGTCTCTACTTTAGCCTGCACCAGTTTCCTGGGGGCGGGTCAGTCACGTTAATAGTCGAAGCAATCACCAACAGCTAAATATAGACCCTGGGAGCGGATCGAAACTCGTCAAACAGGCGCTGAGCATCCTGCTCCGATACCGGAAGATCATGATCTTTTACTGCCTCATAATGCCGCACAAACTCATCCGGCAACTTAACTCTATATTTACAAATCCAATTTATAACTATCCCATCCCAAGCATAAACACCATCTGAAAATATGGCATTCCTAACCATATCACCACCCCCTAAAGGATCGGGCACGGGACTAACAAACTCCAAGAGAACAACCCCTCTCTTCATATAATTCAAAATTCCTTCAGCAAGCTCCTCAGACAAGAAGCACATATTGTCATGAATGCTTGGTAACGACTGATCTAATTGCGAGTAACCTCGCTCCCTGTACAAAAACAATGGCTTTAGCACCGTCGCATGACTCCATATTGCCTCAGTGATGGCGCGACCAAAATACGTGACACAACAATCAACACCGGACAGCGCCCTCAAACCTAGCTCGCAAAAGCGAACTGCCGAACCAAATACCAGCAGCGCTTACAAGAGCCCAAGAACCACCAGGTGCAAGTCCACAAAACCGATCCTGCAGATGCTTCAAATCCCCTGAACGCCTGATACTTAGACAACGCAATAGCACACCACCTGCAATGGAAGAATCGCCAGCAACGAATGCATCCAAATAAGGCCAAACCCAATTCAATGCTTAAGACAATTCACCCAACGCTTTCTTTACGCGAGAAGCATCCGTGATAAAGAGCGACCAGCCATTATTACAGTGATGGGCATAGGACGCTTCGGGAATACAGCGACCAACGGCTTCGCGCACCTCACCAATAAAATCATCATCAACAGATAAATCTCGTAAAAAACCCATATCTAACACCTTACTCGCCAACGCAACCAGCGCCAGCGGAATCTCTTCCGGCAGCTCATCCAACCTCTTAGTCAGTTCTGAGTGAGCAAATCCAATTGCAGCGCCAGCGGAGAAGTCCCATTTCGCTACAGCGTGCTCAAAGCTTCCTTCAACGTATTTCCTGTAGTCCTCATAGCCCCATGAATCCATATATCCCCCGGTAATCCCCCCGCTTTCAGCGGCTGCCAAAAGTGGAGCTATGCGGCCATCGCCAGTTTCATTGCTGGCGTGATGCCGCCGAGCGCCATGTTGGGGCGCTCGTGGTTGTACGTCCATAGCCAGCGCGTGGCCTTGTCCTGCACCTGCTCGATGGTGTCGAACAAGGTCGTGGCCAGCCAGGCATAGCGGACGGTGCGGTTGTAGCGTTCGACGTAAGCATTCTGCTATGGCTTACCTGGTTGGATGTGCTCGATCCGGATGCCTTCGCGTTCGGCCCAGGTCAGTAGCGCACCACTGAGGTATTCGGGGCCGTTGTCCCAGCGAATGACCTTTGGCTTGCCGCGCCATTTGGATGATCTGCTCCAGCGATCGTATGACTCGGGCCGATGGCAGCGACAGATCGACCTCAATCCCGAGTCCCTCGCGGTTGAAGTCATCGAGCACGTTGAATAGCCGGAAGCTGCGGCCATCAGCCAGCTGATCGTGCATGAAGTCCATCGACCAGACCTGGTTGATCGTCTCCGGCACCTCCAAAGGCTCCGGCCGCTCGCGCACCAACCGCTTCTTCGGTTTGATCCGTAGGTTCAACTCCAGCTCCCGATAGATGCGATACACCCGCTTGTGGTTCCAGCCAAAGCCCTTCACGTTGCGCAGGTGCAGGAAGCACAGGCCAAATCCCCAGTCGCGATAGGCCGTGGTCAGCCGGACAAGCCAATCGGCAATCCGCACGTTTTCTTCGCTCGCTTTGGCTTGATAGCGGTAGCAGGTCTGGCTGACCCCAAACGCTTGGCAGGCGTGCCGGATGCTCAGCGCCCTGTTCGCCACTGCCCACCTGGCCATCTCCCGGCGTTGAGATGGCCTCACCATTTTTTTGCCATCGCCTCGCGGAGTACTTCGGCGGTCATCTGCGATTCGGCATACATCTTCTTCAGGCGCCGGTTCTCCTCCTGCAGCTCTTTGAGCTGGGACATCAGCGATGCGTCCATGCCGCCAAACTTGCTGCGCCACTTGTAAAAAGTCGCCGAACTGATTCCGTGCTCGCGACATAGTTCCGGCACGGGCGTGCCGGTCTCGGCCTGCTTGAGTACCGCGATGATCTGGCTATCGGTGAAACGGGATGTCTTCATGGAACCTCCTCGGAAAATGGTAAGAGAAAATTCCACTTTTGGCGTCAGCTAATCTGCGGGGGGATTACCATGCTCATCCAGCAGTACCGGAAAGCGTTCGCCTGAGGCGAACACGACGATCCGAACACGAAATGCCGGCTCCATCGTTTACATCCTCTACTGCTAGAAGATGGGCCTCAGACTAGCAAGAAGCAAAAATCTCCGCGTAAACAGAAAAACCCCAGAAAGTACGATGACTTACTGGGGTACATTTGCATCGCTGCACTACTAAAAATTAGAACGGAATATCGTCGTCGGCAAAATCGTCCATCGGCGGCGCCGACTGCTGGGCCGGTGCCGGGCGCTGCTGCTGGCGCTGGCCGCCGCCGTAACCGCCGCCGCCCTGGTCCTGGTTGCCGTAGCCGCCACCGCCCTGCTGCTGGCGCGGGGCCGACTGGCGCTGCGGGCGATCGCCACCGAAGTTGCCGCCGCCACCGCCGCCGCCTTCACCACGGCCGCCGAGCATCTGCATCTCGTTGGCGACGATGTCGGTGGAGTACTTCTCCACGCCATCCTGGCCGGTGTACTTGTCGTAGCGCAGCTCGCCTTCGACATAGACCTGAGAGCCCTTGCGCAGGTATTCACCGGCGATCTCGCCGAGCTTGCCGAAGAACACCACGCGGTGCCATTCGGTGCGCTCCTGGTTGTTGCCATCGCGGTCCTTGCGGACGCTGGTGGTGGCAAGGCTCACGCGGGTGATGGCCATGCCGGCCTGGGTGTACTTGGTGTCCGGGTCGTTGCCGAGGTTGCCGACCAGGATGACTTTATTGATGCCGCGGGCCATAGGATTGTTTCTTCCGTTGGGAGCCAGGATCCGCGCCGACGGTGTTGCGGCCGGCGCAAAGGGGTCCTGACAAGGGGACTGGGGGATGCGTAACGCGGGATGTTAACACCGCGGCCCGCGTTCACCCGCGCTCGCGATCAATCCTCGGCCTCGGCCGACATGCTGCCGAGGTAATCGCGCAGGTCCTGCGGCCATTGGGCGATGGAGCGGGCAAAACCGGCCTCGTCGCCGGCGAACAGCAGGCGGCTGGCCTCCTCGAAGCCCGGCAAGTCCCCGGCCAGGGTGGACATGGCCTTGTAGCGTGCCTCCGGTGAGGCCGCGAGCCCCTGCTCCTGCTCGCGGCGGCGGGCTTCATCCACCAGCCGGCGCAACGCCTGCGAGGCCCCGCCGCGTTGGCTGGCCAGCCATTCCCAATGCCGCGGCAGCAGGGTCACCTCGCGGGCCACCACGCCCAGCCGGGGACGACCGCGTTCACGTGGGGCGGCAGCCTCCTGCGGCGCGGCCGGCGCAGGTGCCAAGCGGGCTTGCAGGCGCTCCAGCACCTGAGCCAGCCCACCACGCAGGTCCAGGTCAACCGTTTCCCCGGAGCCATCGTTGAGCAGCAGCAGCGGCCGACCATCGGCCCCCACGCCACCGCGCGCCACGGCCTCGGCCACCACCTGCTGCAGCGGCCCCCTGGCCAGCAGCTGGTGCCCCTCGAACAAGGCGTGCGGCGCGTTCAGCGGATCGTTCATAGCACCTCAATTTTAATCCGGGTAATATCTACAACTTAATTACACCCGGGCAATATTGCCACATCTTCGAGAATCCCTCATGGACAAACAAACCCGCCGTCAGCAAAGCGCCGACTACAAGCGGCAGGAAGTACAAAGCGGCATTTACCAGATCCACTGCACCGCCACCGATACGCGCTGGGCAGGCATCGCCCTGAACCTGTCCGCGATCCGCAACCGGCTGTGGTTCGGCCTGCGCCAGGGCAGCCATCCGCACCGGCAACTGCAGCAGGCCTGGGCAGCGCACGGTGCCGACGCATTCCAGTGGGAGCCGATCCTTGCGTTGGAAGAAGACCCGGAGCGGCCGGATTTCGAGCGCGACCGATTGCTGCGCGATGCGCTCGAACAGCACTGCCTGCAGAGCGGCGCAACGCCATTGCGTTGAGCGCCCGCATGGCCGGTGGCGGCAACGCATTTGCATGGCATGATGCCCGGCGGCACCTCCCCTCGGCGCACGATGACCATCAAAGGCAAAGCCACCTCCCTGGATATCGCACACATGGCCGGCGTCTCGCAGCCGACCGTGTCGCGTGCCCTGCGTGGCAGCCCGATGGTGAACGCCGAGACGCGCAAGCGCATCCTGGAGATCGCGCGCCAGCTGAACTACAAGGTCGACAAGAACGCTTCCAGCCTACGCTGCCAGCAATCCGGCACCCTGGCGCTGCTGTTCTTCGAGGACCCCACCCCGGACGATTCGCTGATCAATCCGTTCTTCCACTCGATGCTGGGTTCGATCACCCGTGCCTGCGCGCTGCATGGGCATGACCTGCTGGTGTCCTTCCAGCAGCTGTCCAGCGATTGGCATGCCGACTTCGAGGACAGCAACAAGGCCGACGGCATCATCCTGCTCGGCTACGGTGATTACCACGAGTCGGTGGAACGGCTGGAGCGGCTGGTCGAACAGGGCACGCACTTCGTCCGCTGGGGCGCGGCGCTGCCGGGCCAACCCGGGGTATCGGTGGGCAGTGACAACTTCCAGGGCGGGTTCGACATCACCGCCCACCTGCTCGACCAGGGCTGCCGGCGCATTGCCTTCCTGGGCCATGCCGACAGCCACTACCCGGAGTTCGCCGAGCGTTACCGCGGCCATGCCGAAGCCCTGCGCGCGCGCGGGCTGACGCCGGAGGCCGCGCTGCAGCACGATGCCATCACCACCGAGGATTCCGGCCATAACGCCTGCCTGGCCCTGCTGGACCGCGGCGAGCGTTTCGACGCGGTCTGCGCCGCCAGCGACCTGATCGCCATCGGCGCGCTGCGTGCGCTGCGCGAGCGCGGCCTGCGCGTGCCGGACGACGTGGCGGTGACCGGGTTCGACGATATTCCGCTGGCCGGTTCGGTATCACCGGCGTTGACCACGGTGCAACAGGACACCAAGCAGGCCGGCCAGTTGCTGGTGGAAAAACTGCTGGGGCTGATCGCGCGCGAGCCGGTGGAGGGCATCAACATCCCGGTGAAGCTGGTGGTGCGGGAATCGTCGCGGCGACAAGCGTTGTAGAAGCGGCTTCCGTGGCGATGCCGAGAGCGAAGAAGCCAGTACGCTGGCCGTAGTTGCTGTTTTCCCTTGGGACTGACGACGTGGTCGGCTTCGCGGCCGAAGCCGCTCCTACCCAGGCACGTTGGTCAACTGAAGTCCTTGAGGATCTCCTGCAGGCCCGCCGGCGAGATATCGAAGCCCAGCGAAGTACCCGGATTGACCACCACGCCATAACCGCCCGGTACGCGGCGCAGTACTTCGAACATCAACATGCGGATGTTGTGCGGCGCCTGCTGGGTGTGGAAACCGACGCGCGACATGTCGGTGAATACCGCCACATGCAGGACGCCCTGCTTGTCGAACAGCAACGGGTCGAAGCCACTGCCGTCCGGCGTGACCAGGCTGCCGGTGAGCAGCACGACTTCCGAGGCGACAAACGCCTGCATGAAGGCCTTGATCGGCAGCTTGCCGTCCATCGCGGTCTGCAGCAGCGTTTCGATGGGGGTCTGCGGGGAAAGCTCGTTCATGGGTACTGCGTGGGGATGCGGGGATGTGGATTGTAGCGGGTGGCTAGTTGCAGCGGCCCTCTCCCCAACCCCTCTCCCGCTTGCGGGAGAGGGGCTTCGGTTGTCCGGGGGCTTGGGGCTGCGAGCGCCCGCTTTTGTCCCCGCCCTTTGCGTCAGGTCAAGGAGGGGTTGGCTGTTTGCCGAATCGCTGAACGCCGCCCTCCCCCCTCTCCCGCTTGCGGGAGAGGGACTTGGTTGGTCAGCGCTTCAGGTGTTGGTTGCGGGCCTGCTGGTCGGCCATTGCGGCATCCAGCTGTGCTTTCAACTCGGCCTGCTGTACCTCGCCTTCCAGCACGAACACCTTGATGCCGTGGGCCGGCACGTCGGTCTTCAAGGTGCGCCGCACGGTCAACGTGCCGCCGTCCAACGCGTCGCGCCATTGTCCGGCCTGCAGGTAGCGGCTCACCTCGAACGCCTGCGCCGTGTCCCCCTTGTTGAGCAGCACCAGCGCGGTCTGCGTGGTGTCGCCCTGTTGCAGCACGCGGAAGAACACCGCCTGGTCACCCTGCAGGCGTTCGTTGACCTGCAGGCCGCGCTGCAGCGCCGGGGTGGCCTGGCGCAGCCGCGCGATGCGCTGCAGGGGGCCGAAGATCGGGCTCTGCGGCGCCTGGGCAATGCGCTCCTGGCCGAAGTAGGCGCGGTTGCCGGCGTGCTCGGCGCGGCCACGCATGAAGCCGGTCTCCGAGCCGTAGTACAGCACCGGGATGCCGCGTGCGGTGAACAGCCAGTTGTGCGCGTCGATGAACCCGGCATCGGTCGCGTCCAGGCGCGCCATGTCGTGGTTGTCGTAGAAGCTCATCAGCTCGTACGGATTGGCGTACGGCCCACCGGTCAGGTGTAACGGTTCGGACAGGGCCTCGAAGCCCTTCTGCTCCTTGCCGAATACCGCCGACATCGCGCCGCGTAGCGGGAAATCCAGCACGCTGACATTGGCGTTGCCTGGCCAGGTGTGCTCGGCGATCTTGCTGGCGTCGTAGTCGAAGGCTTCGCCGAACATGAACATGCCCGGGTGTTGCGCGCGGATGCGCTGCACGAACGCATGCCACCACGGGTGCGGCAGCCAGCCGATGGTGTCGATGCGCAGCGCGTCCACGCCCTGCCCCGTCCATTGCAGGTAGGCACCGACCAGGTAGTCCATCACCGCCGGGTTGTGCTCGTTGAAGTCGGACAGCTCGGCCAGGTTGCCATCGAAGATCGAGCCCTTGCTGCCATCGACCGGGCCGATGTTGTTGTAGAACGCATGCAGCCGGTTGTGCGTGGGGTCGAGCTTGTCCGGCGGCAGGTTCTGGTGGTCGGCGATCAACCGGCCATCCTTGTCGAAGATCTGGCCGAACTGCGGCTGGACGGTCGGCATGGTCCAGGCCGGCGAGCCATGGTTGCCGACGATGTCCAGCACCACCTTCAGCCCGGCACCGTGCAGGCCCTGGGTCAGGCCGGCGAAGTCCAGGCCGGCGCTGGGCAGGTGTTCGTCCAGCTTGTAGAAATTCACGCCCCAGTAGCCGTGGTAGCCGGTCTTGCCCCGGTCGGTCAGCGTGCTGGTGCAGCTGATCGGCTTGCTGCCGGTGAAGGCCTGGTCCGGGTTGTCGACGATCGGGGTGATCCACACCGCGCCGAAGCCGAGCCCGCGGATGTAGCCGGCATTGTCGAGCAGGCCCTTGAAGTCACCGCCGAGGTAGCCGATGTTGCCGTCGATCTTGTCCGGGCACGGCACCGGGATGTCGAAGGTGCGGTG
This sequence comes from Stenotrophomonas sp. LARHCG68, assembly GCF_052871705.1. Classification (NCBI taxonomy): domain Bacteria; kingdom Pseudomonadati; phylum Pseudomonadota; class Gammaproteobacteria; order Lysobacterales; family Lysobacteraceae; genus Stenotrophomonas; species Stenotrophomonas sp. LARHCG68. The sequence goes on from NZ_JBIXJV010000003.1 coordinate 366,777, forward strand.
CGCGCCGCCCTGGTCACGGTGGTCGTTGGCGGTGTCGCCGTTGACGAAGCGGTCGGTGACCACGAAGTACACCGCATCGCTGGCGAACGGCTCGGACGTACCCACGTAGTCCGGCCGTGCGGCCAGGACGGGAGCGGCGGCCAGCGCCAACGAGACTGCCACCGACAAACGCATGCGCATCACACCACCTCCGGTTGCGACGGAACCCGCAGCACGCACAAGCCGGCGACGAACAGGCTGCAGCCGCCCAGCACCAGCACATGCATCGGCACGCCGCCCAGCCAGCTGCGCAGGGCAAAGCCCAGCGCACTGGCCGCGACCAGCTGCGGGATCACGATGAAGAAATTGAAGATGCCCATGTACACGCCCATCTTGGTAGACGGCACGCTGTCGGACAGCAGGGCGTACGGCAGCGACAGGATCGAGGCCCAGGCAAAACCGACGCCGACCATCGACAGCAGCAGCCACGCCGGGTCGCTGATGAACATCAGCGAGACCAGGCCCAGCCCTCCCAGCCACAGGTTGACCAGGTGGCTCCAGCGCAGGCCCATCACCCGTACCATCAGCGGGATCACCAGCGCGGCCAGCGCGGCGAAGCCGTTGTAGGCACCAAACAGCACGCCCACCCAGTTGGCCCCTTCGTTGTAGGCCGCCGATTGCGGGTCGGTGGAGCCGAAATGGGTGCCGGCGACCGCGGCGGTGGTGTAGATCCACATCGCGAACAGGGCGAACCACGAGAAGAACTGCACCCAGGCCAGCCGACGCATGGTGGTGGGCATGGTGCGCAGGTCGCCGACGATGGTCGCCAGCATGTGCGTGCCCGGCAGCATCCGGGCCACGCCCAGCAGCAGGCCGTAGGCCGCGCACAGGCCGGCCAGCACGTACAACATGCGGTCGCCCTGCCGCCAGGCGATCAATGCCGCCAGCAACACGCCCACCCCCAGCCAGCCGAGAATGTGGCTCCCGCGCGGCGGGCCGATCACCGGCGCGGCCGCATGCAGCGGCGAGGGTTCGGCATCGTCGAAACCGGCCAGCTCGGCCGGCGAGTACTCACGGGTGCTGACCACCGTCCAGGTGATCGCGGCCAGCAGCACGGCGGCACCGAAGTAGAACGCATAGCGCACGGTGTCCGGCACCTGCCCCGGCGCGGCGGTGTTGGCCACGCCGAAGTGGGCCAGCAGGTACGGCAGGAAGCTGGCGACGATGGCCCCCACGCCGATGAAGAAACTCTGCATCGCGTAGCCGCTGGGACGCTGCCGCGGCGAAAGCTGGTCGCCGACGAAGGCGCGGAACGGCTCCATCGACACGTTGATCGAGGCATCCAACACCCACAGCGTGCCGGCCGCGATCCACAGCGTCGGTGAATTGGGCATCACCAGCAGGGCCAGCGTGGTCAGCACCGCGCCGATCATGAAGAACGGGCGGCGGCGGCCCCAGCGCGTCCAGGTGCGGTCGGACAGGTAGCCGATCACCGGCTGTACCAGCAAGCCGGTCAGCGGCGCGGCGATCCAGAGCCCGGGCACTGCCTCCATCGAGGCCCCCAAGGTCTCGAAGATGCGGCTGGCATTGGCGTTCTGCAGTGCAAAGCCGAACTGGATGCCCAGGAAGCCGAAGCACATGTTCCAGATCTGCCAGAACGACAATTGCGGTTTGCTTTTCATCAAGCGGTTCCCCCCTCCGGGAATCACGGATGCGATGTACGGGCGCCGTTGCGCCGGGCCATGGTAGAGGCGTGGTGGCGGATGCGCACCGCCGGTGCATACGTATTCAGTGCCCCTGCCGGCCATGACGCCCTGCACCAACTGGAATAGTGGTGGCACCTGCTTCCCGTTCCTGCACCCCGGAGTTGATACCCGACATGGCACCGCCACGCCCGTCCTCCCGCCTGTTCCGCCTGAAACTCGCCTTCACCCTGCTGCTGGCCGGCCTGCCCGCCGCACACGCGGCCGAACTGGCCCGCGTCAGCTCGCCCGGCGACGTACTCACCGTCACCCTCGAATCGCAGCATGAAGGGCGCCTGGCCTACCGGGTGGAGCGCAACGGGGAGGCGGTGATCGCGCCCTCGCGGCTGGGCTTCCTGCTCGACAGCGGCCGACTGGAGCGCAACCTGGAACTGACCGGGCAGGCGCGCCGCAGCGTCGACGAAACCTGGGAGCAACCCTGGGGCGAACGCCGCCTCACCCGCAACCACTACAACGAACTGCGCGCCAGCTTCACCGAGAAGGCCCCCTCGGGCGTCGCGCACGGGCGCCGCTTCGACGTGGTGTTCCGCGTCTACGACGATGGCGTGGGCTTTCGCTACGAGTTCCCGCAGCAACCGGCGATGCAGCAGGCACGGATCAATGCCGAGCTGACCGAATTCGCCCCGGCGCGACCGGCCACGGCCTGGTGGATCCCCGCCTTCGAGTGGAACCGCGAGGAGTACCTGTACCACCGCACCCCGCTCAACCAGATCGGTACCGCGCAGACCCCGCTCACCCTGCGCAGCGACAACGGCCTGCACCTGTCCATCCACGAAGCCGCGCTGGTCGACTACGCCGGCATGAACCTGGCCCGTGGCGATGGCGACGTGCTGCGCGCTGCGCTGACCCCGTCCAGCAACGGCGCGCCGGTGGTCCGCGCACTGCCGTTCAACACCCCGTGGCGCACCCTCCAGGTCGGCGAGAAGGCCGGTGACCTGGTCGAATCCAGCCTGATCCTCAACCTCAACGAGCCCAATGCCATCGGCGACGTGAGCTGGTTCACGCCGGCCAAGTACGTCGGTGTCTGGTGGTCGCTGCACCTGGAAACCGAAACCTGGGCGACCGGCCCGAAGCACGGCGCCACCACCGCCAACACCCGTCGTTACATCGATTTCGCCGCCGCCAATGGCTTCCGTGGCGTGCTGGTCGAAGGCTGGAACCCGGGCTGGGACGGGGACTGGTTCGCCAACGGTTGGGGCTTCGACTTCACCCGCCCCACCGCCGACTTCGACCTGCCGGGCCTGGCGCGCTACGGTGCGGACAAGGGCGTGCACCTGATCGGCCACCACGAAACCGCCTGCGCGGTCAGCCACTACGAGCGCCAACTGCCGGCCGCGCTGGACCTGTATGCGCGCAACGGCGTGGACGTGGTCAAGACCGGTTACGTCTGCGACGCCGGTGACATCCAGCGCCAGGACACGGCCGGTGGCCCGGTGGTGCGCGAGTGGCACGAAGGCCAGTGGATGAGCAACCACAACCTGCGCGTGCTCAAGCAGGCCGCCGACAGGCACATCGCGATCAACTCGCACGAGCCGATCAAGGACACCGGCCTGCGCCGTACCTGGCCCAACTGGGTCTCGCGCGAGGGCGCGCGCGGCATGGAATTCAATGCCTGGGGCAACCCGCCGAACCCGCCCGGCCACGAGGCCACGCTGGTGTTCACCCGCATGCTCGGCGGGCCGATGGACTACACCCCCGGCATCGTCAGCCTGAAGGGCCGCAACGGCCTGCCGCTGCGTAGCACCCTGGCCAAGCAGCTGGCGCTGTACGTGGTGCTGTACAGCCCGATCCAGATGGTGGCCGACCTGCCCGAGCATTACGCCCAACATCCGGACGCCTTCCAGTTCATCAAGGACGTGGCGGTCGACTGGGAACAGAGCCACGTGCTCAACGGCGAGGTGGGCCAGTACGTGACGCTGGCGCGCAAGGCACGCGGCTCGGAGGAATGGTTCATCGGCAGCGTCGGTGACGAGCAGCCGCATTCCCTGCAGGCCTCGCTGTCGTTCCTGGATCCAAAGCGCCGCTACCGCGCCGAGATCTACCGCGACGGCGACGGTGCCAACTGGGAGACCCGGCCATTTGCCTTCGTCCGCGAAACCCGCGAAGTGCGCAGCAGTGACAGCCTGACCCTGCCGCTGGGCGCCGGCGGTGGTGCGGCGGTGCGGCTGGTGCCGCTGGACTGACCCGCGACGCCCTGCAGGAACGGCCCCGGCCGCGTGGCTGGCCAGACCGATCTGCAAGGACAGAGCGCAACTTCAGATGCCCGGTAGCCGCATTGGCAATGGCTTCGCGGCCCTGGCCGCGCCTGCGGGCATCGCTCGCCTGCCGGAAGCGTTTTCACCGCCATTCCACCACCGCAAAACCCATTGAATACGTATGCAGGGCGATTCCGCGACGTTGCCCGCTGATTACCATGCGAGACATGTCGCAGGCAGCCCCATCGCACCGCCGACACGTGCACGGAGACCACTCCGGCATGCAGAAAAAAACAATCCGACGACATTACCTGGGAGGGGAGAATGTTGAACACCAAGCGCAACCTGTTGAGCGCGGCGCTCGCGTCCGCCATCGCACTGACCGCCACCGGCGTCCAGGCGCAAACCGCCGACGAAACCGCCAAGAAGGCCGACGCCACCGACCTGGACACGGTCACCGTCACCGGCATCCGCCGCGGCATCGAGAGCGCCATCTCGGTCAAGCGTGATTCCACCTCGATCGTGGAAGCCATCTCGGCCGAGGACATCGGCAAGCTGCCGGACGTGAGCATCGCCGAATCAATCGCCCGCCTGCCCGGCCTGGCCGCCCAGCGCGTCGCCGGCCGCGCCCAGGTCATCAGCGTGCGCGGCCTGTCGCCCGACTTCGCCACCACGCTGCTCAACGGGCGCGAGATGGTCAGCACCGGCGACAACCGCAGCGTCGAGTTCGACCAGTACCCGTCGGAACTGATCAGCGGCGTCACCGTCTACAAGACCCCGGACTCGGGCCTGGTCGGCCAGGGCCTGTCCGGCACGCTGGACATGCAGACCGTGCGCCCGCTCAGCTACGGTGACCGCGTGATCGCCATCAGCGGCCGCTACCAGAAGAACTCGCTGGGCGAAGCCGCCGGCGAAGACCCGTATGGCAACCGCATCAATGCCAGCTTCGTCGACAAGTTCGCCGACGACACCATCGGCCTGGCGATCGGTTACTCCCACTCGGAGATGTCCAAGCAGGAGAACCAGGTCGGCCTGTACGAGCCGTGGCAGGCCTTGGGGGGCGATGACTGGCGCCCGGGCGTCGCCGCCGGCACCTACTATTCCGACGGCATCAAGGCACTGCGCCGCACCGGCCACTCCAAGCGCGACGGCGTGATGGCCACCCTGCAGTTCCGTCCCAACAACACCTGGACGAGCACGCTGGACGCCTTCTACACCAAGGCCAAGGAATACGACACCGCCAACCAGATGGAGATCCACCTGGGCGACTACAACGGCGGCTACGGCCCACTGGATGTCACCGACGTGGTGGTCAACGGCAACGGCAGCTTCGTCAGCGGTACCGCGCACAACGTCTACCCGCTGGTGCGCGGCATGTACAACCACCGCGAGGACAGCATCAAGGCATTGGGCTGGAACAACGAGTTCAACTTCGAGCGCGTGCGCGTGGTGGCCGACGTCAGCTGGTCCAAGGCCGAACGCGACGAGATCAACCTGGAGAACAACCTGCAGCTGTTGCCGGCACCGCAGCTGGATTCGGTTACGGTCAATTACGGTGGCGGCGGCTTCCCGCAGTTCACCCCGGGCATGGACTACTCCGACTACAGCAAGCTGTACCTGACCAACACCATCTACGGCTCGGGCTATGGCAAGACCCCGCACGTGGATGACGAACTGAAGGGCTTCAAGCTGATGGCGACCTTCCCGGTGCCGGACGGCTTCAACTGGTTCTCCGACTTCGACGTGGGCGTGAACTACGCCGACCGCAGCAAGAACAAGACCCAGGCCGAAGGCAACATCAACCTCGGCGCGCAGGGCATCACCAGCATCGCCGGCGACCTGCAGTACAAGCCGGTCAACCTGGGCTTTGCCGGTGCCGGCTACATCCCGGCCTGGAACGTGCCCGCCGCCGTGGCCCGCTACATGGTGTTCAACCCGACCACCACCGAGAGCTACCTGATCCCGAAGCAATGGACGGTGGACGAGGAGATCACCACCACCTTCCTGCGTGCCAACATCAGCACCCAGATCGGCTCGATCCCGGTGCGCGGCAACGTCGGCATCCAGGCCCAGCACGTGCGCCAGTCCTCCAGCTCGAACTACTGGGATGGCGGGCAGCCGGTCGGCAGCCAGGTCATCCCGATCAACGAAGGCAAGAGCTACCTCGACTTCCTGCCGAGCCTGAACCTGGCCTTTGAACTGCCGGCCGAGAACACCGTGCGCTTCGCCCTGGCCCGCCAGGTCGCACGCCCGCGCGTGGATGAGCTGCGCGCGTCGATGGAATTCGGTGTGGACACCAACCAGGGCAAGCCCGGCGCCAGCGGTGGCAACCCGAACCTGGACCCGTGGGTGGCCAACGCGATCGACCTGTCCTGGGAAAAGTACTTCGGCAACAAGGCCTACGTGGCTGCCGCGGTGTTCTTCAAGGACCTGAAGACCTATATCTACACCGAGAAGCGCGACGGCTATGACTTCACCCAGCAGGTCGATGCCTGGCTGGAAGCCAACGCCATCACCCTGCCGCCGGGCATCGTGGTCGACAAGACCGGCACCTACACCGCGCCGTTCAACGGCAACGGTGGCAGCCTGCGCGGCGCCGAGCTGACCGCTTCGCTGCCGCTGGACCTGTTCTTCGAAGGCCTGCGCGGCTTCGGCGTGGTCGCCAGCGCCAGCTTCAACGACAGCAACATCACCATCCCGCCGGACCCGGGCACCACCTCCAGCGTCGGCTCCGAGCCGATCATGCTGCCGGGCCTGTCCAAGCGCGTGTACAACTTCACCGCCTACTACGAGAACAGTGGCTTCGAAGTACGCCTGAACCAGCGCAAGCGCTCGGACTTCATCGGTGAGATCGGCAACTTCAACGGCAATCGCACCCTGCGTTACGTCAAGGGCGAGGACGTGCTGGACGCGCAGGTGGGCTACAGCTTCGGCGACGGCACGATGTTCAAGGGCCTGAGCCTGTTCCTGCAGGCCAGCAACCTGACCAACTCCAAGTACGAGACCTACGCAGGCAGCAAGGACCGTCCGCTGGAAGCCGTGGAATGGGGCCGCACCTACCAGGTCGGCGTGAACTACAAGTTCTAAGCCGTTCTGACCGGAGACACAGTAAAGGCCCGCTGCGTGTGCAGCGGGCCTTCTGCGTTGGTGGCAACGATGTCGTGGCGGGTTACCGGGGAAGTGCTTTCAACTTGGCGGGAGTGCTGTCCAGGAACAACCTGCTGGCACTGCACTGGTGCTGGTGCAGCAGCGGCGAACTCTGCCTGGGAAGTTGTGCCCTGATCCCCCCACAGGCGGGAAGCGCTTTGGCTTTGGCTTTGGCTCTTGCTTCGGCTCTTGCTTCGGCTCTTGCTTTGGCTCTTGCTTTTGCTCTGCTCTGCTCTGCTCTGGCCTTGGCCTTGGCCTTGGCCTTGGCTTCGGCTTCGGCTTCGGCTTCGGCTTCGGCTTCGGCTTCGGCTTCGGCTTCGGCTTCGGCTTTCGATTCAGCATTGGCCTTGGTCATTCCCTTCTCCCGCTTGCGGGGGAAGGTGCCCGGAGGGCGGATGGGGGAGCTTTGGCTTGGCTTCAACTTTGGATTGCAGCCAAGAGCACCCTCACCCCAACCCCTCTCCCGTGAACGGGAGAGGGGCTTAAGCCACAGCCACAGCAACAGCAACAGCCAAGCCACAGCCAAAGAAAAGGCGGAGATGCCATCTCCGCCTGCATGAAAGAGAGAAACGGGGACTCAGCTGCGACGTGCGCAGTACACCGCGTTTCCAGCCAGTACCAGTTCGCCAGCTTCCAGCGCACCGGCCACTGGACCCGGCAGCGCCAAGGCCTGCCACTCCCCGGCCGGCAACGCATGCCGCACCGTATCCCCTGACAGATTGAACGCCAGCAGCAAGGTCTCATCACCCGCCTGACGTTCGAACAACAACACCGGCTCAGTGCTGTCCAGGAAACGAATCGTCCCCTCTACCAACGCCGGATGCGCCTTGCGCCAGCGCAGGAAGCTGCGGAAGGCATGCAGTGTCGAATCACCGTCCGCTTCCTGCGCCTGCACTGCCAGCGCGCGGTGCTCTGCCGGAATCGGCAGCCACGGTTTGCCTAGGGTGAAGCCGGCCAGGGCCTGGTCCGTCCACGGCATCGGCGTGCGGCAGCCGTCGCGGCCCTTGAAGTTCGGCCAGAAGGTGATGCCGTACGGGTCCTGCAGCGCCTCGAACGGCACGTCCGCCTCGCCCAGGCCCAGCTCCTCGCCCTGGTAGATACAGACCGAGCCGCGCAGCGAGCACACCAGCGCGACCAGCATCCTGGCCAGCTGCGGATTGGCCGGGTGGCCGCCCCAACGCGTCACTGCGCGCTGCACGTCGTGGTTGGACACCGCCCAGCACGGCCAGCCGTCGCGCATGGTCGCTTCCAGCTTTTCCACGGTGCTGCGGATGTACTCCACGCTGTAGTCGTCCACCAGCAGCTCGAAGCTGTAGCCCATGTGCAGGCGGCCCGGCGCGGTGTACTCGGCGGTGGTGGCCAGCGAATCCTCCGAGGAGATCTCGCCCAGCGTCACCGCGCCCGGGTACTGGTCAAGCAACGCGCGCAGGCGCTCCAGGAAGCCGATGTTCTCCGGGCGGGTGTTGTTGTAGTAGTGGTACTGGAAGGCGTACGGGTTGTCCGGGCTGAAGCCGCGGCCCACGCGCTGGTCTTCCGGCTTGGGCGGGTTGTCGCGCAGCTGCGCGTCGTGGAAGCAGAAGTTGATGGAGTCCAGGCGGAACCCGTCCACGCCCCGGTCCAGCCAGAACTTCACGTAGTCCAGCGTCGCCTGCTGCACCGCCGGGTTATGGAAATCCAGGTCCGGCTGCGAGGACAGGAAGTTGTGCAGGTAGTACTGGCGGCGGCGCGGCTCCCAGCGCCAGGCCACGCCGCCGAAGATCGACAGCCAGTTGTTCGGCGGCGTGCCGTCCTCACGCGCGTCGGCCCACACGTACCAGTCGGCCTTGGGGTTGTCGCGGCTCTCGCGGCTTTCCTTGAACCAGGCATGCTCCACCGAAGTGTGGCTGAACACCTGGTCGATCATCACCTTCAGGCCCAGCGCATGCGCCTTGGCCAGCAGGCGGTCGAAATCGGCCAGGTTGCCGAACAACGGGTCGACGTCGCGCTGGTCGGCGATGTCGTAGCCGAAATCGGCCATTGGCGACTTGAAGAACGGCGAGACCCAGATCGCATCCACGCCCAGCGAGGCGATGTAGTCCAGGCGCTCGATGATGCCCGGCAGGTCGCCCACGCCATCCCCATCGGTATCCAGGTAGCTGCGCGGATAGATCTGGTAGATGACGGCGCCGCGCCACCATGGAGTCTTCGACATCGAGCGCCCCCCTCCGGGCTTCAGGAGCCCCACAGGGGGCTGAAAACAGATGCCGGTCAGCTTAGCGTCGCCACTTTGCCGGTGGTGTCGCTTGCATACGTATTCACTGGGCCGGAAGCGTTTCCGGCCCCCCGGGGCGCACACCGCCTATAATCGGCGGGTACCCCCAGAAGCAACCGTATGAGCCTCGCCGAAGACCTCCGCCCCGCGCTGGGCCTGCCCGCCATCCAGACCCTTGCCGCGCCGGACATGGCCGCGGTCGATGCGCTGATCCGCCGCCGCCTGTCCTCGGACGTGGTGCTGATCAACCAGATCGCCGACCACATCATTTCCGCCGGCGGCAAGCGCCTGCGACCGATGCTGGTGATGCTGGCCGGCCACGCGGTCGGCGGTGCCGGGCCGGAGCACCACCAGCTGGCGGCGATCATCGAGTTCATCCACACCTCGACCCTGCTGCACGATGACGTGGTCGACGAATCGGACCTGCGCCGGGGCCGCAGCACCGCCAACGCGCTGTGGGGCAACGCGCCGAGCGTGCTGGTCGGTGACTTCCTGTACTCGCGCAGCTTCCAGCTGATGGTCGAGCTGGACCGCATGCCGGTGATGCAGATCCTGGCCGACACCACCAACCGCATCGCCGAGGGCGAGGTGCTGCAGCTGCTGCACGTGCACAACCCGGACACCGACGAGGCGGCCTACCTGCGCGTGATCGAGCGCAAGACCGCGGTGCTGTTCGCCGCCGGTACCCGCCTGGGTGCGCTGGCCACCGGTGCCGACGAGGCGGTGCAGCAGAAGCTGTTCGACTACGGCATGCACCTGGGCTATGCGTTCCAGATCGCCGACGACGTGCTGGACTACTCGGCCAACGCCGACGAGCTGGGCAAGAACCTGGGCGACGACCTGGCCGAAGGCAAGGCCACGTTGCCCCTGATCCACGCCATGGCCCATTCGGACGAAACCACCCGCCAGCGCCTGCGCGAGATCGTGCAGAACGGCGATGCCACTGCCATGCCGGAAGTCTTGGCCGCCATCCATGCCACCGGCGGCCTGGACTACAGCCGCAAGCGTGCGATGGAATATGCCGACGCGGCCGAACAGGCGCTGGAAGGCCTGCCGGAAAGCGACGCCGTCGCCGCCCTGCGCGGGCTGGCCCGCTACGCCATCGAGCGTAGCCACTAAGCCATGGCAGCCGAAGGCTTCAGCGCCGAAGAGCGCACCGTGCTGCTGGCGGTAAAGGGCGTGGGTGCCACCGTGGTGGCACGGCTGGAGCAGCTGGGCTTCCACTCGCTGGCACAGCTGGCCGACGCCGAGACGATGGACATCGTGACCCAGGCCTCGGCCATGCTGGGCAGCAGCTGCTGGCGCAACAGTCCCCAGGCCCACGCGGCGATCAGCGGCGCCATCGACGCCGCCCGCCAGGCCCGCTGATCGCACGCGCTTCAGCGGAGCCATGCCCCGCTGAAGCCTTGCCGGGTACCCCCTGCCGGGCGTGGCCCGGCCCCACGGGTCAGTGCTCCAGGCGCTCTTCCAGGAAGTTGTCCATCATCTTCCATGCACGCTTGGCAGCGCGCGGGTCATACAGGCAGCCCGGCGGGCTGTTGGCATCGGATTCGGCGAAGCAATGCACCGCGCCGCTGAAATTGACGAACTGCCAGTCCGTGCCGGCGCCATCCATTTCCGTGCCGAACGCAGCGATGTCCCCGGCACTGACGCCCTGGTCGGCCGCGCCATTGAGCACCAGCATCGGCACCTTGCCACTGCCCGCAGCGGCCGGACTCGGCGTGGACAGGCCGCCGTGCAGGCTCACCACGCCGGCCAGCGGCATCCCCGCGCGCGCCATCTCCAGCACCGTGGTACCGCCGAAGCAGAACCCCACCGCACCGATATGGGCGACATCCAGCGGTGCCTTGCCGGCCTGTGCCTTCAACGCCTCCAGCGCGGCCTGGGCACGCGCACGCAGTTCGGCGCGGTTCTCGCGCAGCGGCTTGGAGGCCGCGGCGGCTTCATCGTTGTCCTTCGGGCGGACCTGCTTGCCGTAGACGTCGGCGACCAGCACCACGTAGTCGTCGCCGGCGATCTGCTCGGCCTTGGCGACGGCCGAGGCATTCACGCCCCGCCAGTTCGGCACCATCACCACGCCCGGGCGGCGCGCATCCCCGTCGTCGTCATAGACCAGCACCCCGCTGTAGGTGGCGCCGCCGTGCTGCCATTCGACCGGGCGCTGCTGCATTTTCGCCAAGGCCGGCATCGCCGCCGAAAGACTCAAAGCCAACGCTGCCAACTGCCACTTTCGTGCTGCTTGCATGGGAGTGCTCCGGGTTGGGTTATGTCGCGGAGTCTACGGGCAAACGCGGCCCTCACCCCAACCCCTCTCCCATGAACGGGAGTGGGGCTCGGATTGCTGCGGCTCGTAGCGCACTGGCCCCTCTCCCGCCTGCGGGAGAGGGGTTGGGGTGAGGGGGAAGCTTCTGGCCCAAGAAGCCAGCGCCCCGCTCAGCCCACGCCCAATCCGGGAATCGCGCTGATCAGGTCCGGGTCAAACCCGGCCAGTTCAGCGAAATGACGACCACGCGCCACGTAGTCCTTGTAGGCACCGAAACTCGGTGCACCCGGCGACAGCAACACCACCCCGCCCTGTGTACCCAGTGCACCACGCGCCAGTTCCACCGCATGCGGCAGGTCGCCGCCGGCATGCAGGCCAAACCGGCCCTCATCGGCCAAGGGCTGCAGCAGGGTGTGGATGCGCGGGCCATTGGCACCCATGGTCACGATCTCCACCGGCGCGTCGTCGCGCATGTGCGCGGCGAAATCGTGCCAGTCCACGCCGCGGTCATGCCCGCCCACCAGCAGCGCGATGCGTTGCCCGCCGAAGCAGTCCAGCGCGGCCAGCGAGGCATGCGGCGTGGTGCTGATCGAATCATTGACCCAACGCAGCCCGTCGCGTGTGCCCAGCGTCTGCAGGCGATTGGGCAGCGGACGGAAGCCCTGCACCGCCGGGGCCAAGGCCACCGCATCCAGGCCCATCGCTTCCAGCGCGGCCAGCACCGCACACAGGTTGCCGCGGTTATGACGCCCCGGCAGTGGCGTGTTCGAGGTATCGAACACTGGCTGCGCACCGCGATGCACCACCTCGCCCACCATGTGCCAACCCTCGGGTTGGTTGAACCACACGATCTGGCTATGCGGCAGCTGCAGCGCGCGCAGGTGTTCGTCGGCGGCGTTGAGCACCGCGACACGCGGATGCCCGCCAGTCACCAGCGACAGCTTGTCGTCGATGTAGCGCTGCTCACTGCCGTGCCAGTCCAGGTGCTCGGGAAAGAGGTTCAGCACGATCGCCACGTCCGGGCGCGCGCCGCTGCGCGCCACTTCGCCGGTCTGGTAACTGGACAGCTCCACCGCCCAGTAGTCCGGCGCCGGCTGCGGGTCCAGCACTTCCAGCAGCGGCAAGCCGATGTTGCCCACCAGGCCGGTGCGATGCCCCGCCGCGCGCAGCAGGTGCGCCAGCAGCGAGGTGGTGGTGCTCTTGCCCTTGGTGCCGGTCACGCACACCGTATTGGGCAGGTTGCCGTCGGCATCAGCGTGTTCGCTGAACCACAGCGAGGTACCGCCGATGAACTGCGTGCCCTGCGCGCTGGCCTGCTGCGCCGCGGGTGTGTACGGACTGATGCCCGGCGACTTGATCACCACCTCGAAGCGCGACAGTGCCGCGCCCGTGATGTCGGTTTCCACCTGCAGCGCGCCACCGGTCTCGGCACGCGCCTGCTCGGCCTCGGCCGGCGGGCAGAACAGCGTCAGCGGCAGCCGTGGCAGGCGCTGGCGCAGTACCGCGAACGCGGCACGGCCCTCGCGCCCCCAGCCCCACAGCGCGACACGCTTGCCTTCAAGCTGCGAAATTCGCACGCAGACGCTCCCACAGTGCTGCCGGGATGCGGTGTTCGCCGTCGATGACCAGCAACGGCTCGATCTTCAATTCTTCCGCCGACAGCGTCGGCTGGATCAGGTTGGCGAAGCGCCTCACCAACACGTCTTCCTTCCATTCCGGACGCGCGGCCAGGGTGGCCATCGCCGCGCGCGATTCCTTGCCCTCGCCCACGCATTCGAACGGCTTGTGGTCCTGGAACTCCAGCAGCGCGTCGTAGCCGCCGGCCTGCTCGCTGTCATCGAGCAGGTTGCGGCCGAAGATGCGCACCAGGCGCGTCTTGGGCATGAACGGGGCCAGCGCCAGGAACACGAAGTGGCACTTGGGGCACACGCCGCACCAGCGGTTCACCGGACGCTCGCCGAGGATGTGGAAGTTGCGGTTGCAGCTGGAGAAATGCGCGTCGTAGAAATCGGTCCTGGCGAACTGGCGGGCCACCGCCAGTTCCGAGAGCGGGCGCAGCAGCGAGTAGTACTGCAGGTCGGCGGCCACGTGCTGCTGCACGTACTCACCGAACGCCTTCTCGAAGGCCCAGCCCTTGGACCACTGGTGGTTGACCTCGCCGGTGCCGGCGATCTGGCTGCCGTAGCTGGCCGAACGCTCGTTGGAGAACACCACCTGGTCCACGCCCTGTACCAGCGCGGCCAGCACCATGATCGCCGAGTTCACCGCGGTGACCGGGATATGCCCGTTCCATGCACCCTGGCGATTGAGCTCGAACAGCTCCGGGGCCAGCGTGCGGCCGATGTTGAGCATCGGCAGGCCGGTGCGTTCGGCACAGGCGCGGATCAGCTGCGAGCCACCGATCCAGGTGACGGTTTCGGCCACGCCGGCATTGCGCAGGGCTTCGATGCTGACCAGCGAATCCTTGCCGCCGCCGATGGCGACCAGGGCATGGTGGGAGAGGTTGAGATTGGGAGCAGAGCCGCCCTCACCCCCTGCCCCTCTCCCGCTGGCGGGAGAGGGGAGCGAAGCCACCGGCAGCTTGAACCTGCCGCGCAGGTTCAAGCCATTGCGGTAGGCGAACTCCCCCAGGCCGTTGAGGTAGATGGTTTCCACCAGGGCGGCGGTGTCGGCATCGATGGCATAGCTGTCGATGCTGACCTGCGCGGGTACGCCAGCCTTGTAGTAACTCACGCCGGCGATCAGGTGCAGCAGCTGCAAGGCACGCTGCACGGCTGCGGCGCGTTCGCCCTCCAGCTGGAACGGCGCACCCGGCACGGTGACGGTCTCGGTCATCTCCGGGCCGTCGTCGAAGGCGTAGACCAGCCGCGCCACGCCGGTGTCCGCAGCGAAATCGCAGCGGACGAAGCGGAAACGGGAAACCTGGTGTTTATCAAAAGCTGTCATGGCGTATCCGAATCAAACGAACCGCTTTCGCGCGGGCGCGCGGCGGGACGACAAAAAAAGGTGGGCGTCAGGCATTGACCACGCCTTCGCGCGGCAGGACGCGCTGGTTGTAGGTACTGGCCATGCTGAAACCGTAGGCACCGGCGTCGGCGATCAGCATCACGTCCCCCGGCGCGGTGGTGCCGGGCAGCTTCACCCGTTGCGCGAACACGTCGCTGGATTCGCAGATCGGGCCGACCACGCTGAAATCAACATCACGCGCATCGTCCAGCCGCGACAGGTTGGCGATGTCGTGCCAGGCGTCGTACAGCGCCGGGCGCAGCAGGGCATTCATGCCGGCATCCAGGCCGACGCGGCGCACGCCGTCCTTCTCCACCACCTGCGAGGCATGGGTGAGCAGCACGCCGGACTCAGCCACCATGAAGCGGCCGGGCTCGACCGCCAGCTGGAACGCCGGGTGCACCGCCTTGATCGCGGCCAGGCCGGCGGCCCAGGCGTCCAGGTCGAACGGCTCGTCGTCGTCGCTGTACGGCACCGGCAGGCCACCGCCGATGTCCAGGATCTCCACGCTGCCGATGCGGCGCGCGAAACCGGCCATTTCATCGACCATCTGCTGCCAGTGGCCGGCGTTCTCGATGCCGCTGCCCAGGTGCGCGTGCACGCCGGTGATGCGGATATCCAGCGCGCGCGCGGCGGCGATGAACTCGTCCACGCGCAGCGCCGACAGGCCGAACTTGGAATCCTTGCCGCCGGTGTTGACCTTCTTGTGGTGGCCGTCGCCATGGCCCAGGTCGATGCGCACCCACAGCTTGCGGCCGCGGAACACCTCCGGCCAGTGCTGCAGCAGCTCGACGTTGTCGATGGTGACGTTGACACCGCGCGCCAGCACCGCGGCGTACTCGCCGATCGGCGCGAAGCTCGGGGTGAACAGCACGCGCTCCGGCGCCAGGTCCGGCACCGCCGCGAACACCAGCTCAACTTCCCCTTGCGACACGCATTCCAGGCCGAACCCTTCGGCGGCCAGGGTGCGCAGGATATCCGGGTGCGAGTTGGCCTTGATCGCGTAAAAACGGCGGTCGATGGCGCTGATGGCGTTCAACTGGCGGGCGCGCTCGCGCACCTTGTCCAGGTCGTAGATGTAGGCCGGCGTGCCCTGTGCGGCCAGCTCCAGCAGCTTCTGGCGCTGCTGCGGCGCCTGCCACCACGGCGTCTGCCGGGGGCGGATGGTGCCGATGATCTCGCGCCAGCGCGGACCGAACACCTGCTCTTCGTAGACCGGCATGGCGCCGCTGCCGATCAGCTCGTCGTGCAGGATCGGCAGCAACCCGTCGGCGTCGGCCTCGTCGATGACGAAGGTCAGGTTCAGGTCGTTGGACGACTGCGAGATCATGTGCACGCGCTCCTTGCCGAACGTGGCCCACACGTCGGAGAGCTTGTACAGCAGCGAGCGCATGCCACGGCCGACCAAGGTGATGGCCGCGCACGGCACGATCACCTTGACCTTGCAGATCTGCGACAGGTCGGCCGACAACGCGGCCAGCACGTCGGTGTTGACCAGGTTCTCGGACGGGTCCAGCGACACGGTCACGTTGGTCTCGGCCGAACCGATCAGGTCCACCGACAGGCCGTGCTTCTTGAACAGGTTGAACACGTCGGACAGGAAGCCGACCTGCTGCCACATGCCGATGCCTTCCATCGACACCAGCACGATGCCGTTGCGGCGGCTGATCGCCTTCACCCCCGGCACCGGCTCGGCGTTGCCGTCGATGCTGGTGCCCGGCATGTGCGGGCGCTCGGTGTCGAGGATGGCCATCGGCACGCCGGCGTCACGGCACGGCTTGATCGAGCGCGGGTGCAGCACCTTGGCACCGGTGGTGGCGATTTCCTGCGCCTCGTAGTAGTCCAGCCGGGTCAGCAGGCGAGCGTCGGGCACGTCCTTCGGGTTGGCGCTGAACATGCCCGGCACGTCGGTCCAGATTTCCACGCGGCTGGCACCGAGCAGCGCGCCGAAGTACGCGGCCGAGGTATCCGAGCCACCACGGCCCAGGATGGCGGTGCCACCGTCGCCGTGGCGCGAGATGAAGCCCTGGGTGATCAGCATGCGCGTGGGCTGCGCGGAGAAGCGCGGCGTGAAGTCGGCATCGCCCTGCCACTGGCAGTTCACCGACAGGCGCTGCGACCAGGCAGTCTGGTTCGGTGCCGGCGGCTGCGCATGCAGCCACTGGCGGGCGTCCATCCAGCCGAAATCCAGGCCGCTGCTGCGCAGGTAGGCGGCACCGATGCTCGAGGACAGCAGTTCGCCCTGCCCCAGCACCTCGGCCTGCCAGTCCAGCGGGCGGCTGGCGGCGCGCGGGTCGTCCAGCAGCGACTGCAGCGCGGCCAGCCGTTCGGCCAGTACCTCGCTGCCGAGCTCCAGCTCGGCGAGGAAGTCGTTGTGGCGCTGGACCAGCGCGGCCACGCGTTCGCGGCTGTCTGCCGCGCCGTCGGCGATGGCGGTCAGTTCATTGGTGACGCCGGACAACGCCGACACCACCACCAGAACACGCCCACCGGTCTCGTCCGCACGTTTTTTCGCCAGTTCCCCGATCGTGTTCCAACGATGCCGATGGGACACCGAGGTGCCACCGAACTTGAGGACGATCCAGCGATCAGCGATTGGGGAAGCGGACATTGGCTTTGGGGGTTCACAGTGGGAGAAAGACCCGGCAATGCGGGCGGAACCCCCGATTCTATGCCAAGGCCCATGGGGCCGGACCGCTGATTTCGGGAGATACCATTCCAGCCCGCCCCCTCCCGGGGCGAAGAAAGTAGCACTTGCAACGATCCGGGTCATCCACCTGAACAGCCACCCCGTAGGAGCGCCCTCGGGCGCGAAGCCGATGGATCCCCCGGTTGCGCGATTCGGGACACCGATGCCTGGCCAGCTTCGCGGCCGAGGCCGCTCCTACCCGTGCTGCGACATTTGGTGGTGCGACATTTGCGTGCGGCTTGCCTAAGCTGGCCTGCCCTGTTCCCCATACCGCAATGACCGCTCGCCGCTATCTGCAGTTGGATGTGTTCTCCGCCCGGCCCGGCGCCGGCAACCCGTTGGGCGTCGTTCTCGACAGCGATGGGCTGGACAGCCAGGACATGCAGGCCATCGCGGCCTGGCTGAACCTGTCCGAGACGGTCTTCCTGCTGCCCTCGGATGACCAGGCCAGTTACCGCGTCCGCATCTTCACCCCATGCTGCGAGCTGCCGTTCGCCGGCCACCCCAGCGTGGGGGCGGCATGGGCAGCGCTGACCTGCGGGCGGGTGCGCCCGCGCAACGGCCTGCTGGTCCAGCAATGCGCGGCCGGTCGGCTGCCGGTACGGGTGTCCGGCCCGCCGCAGGCACCGCTGATCGAACTGGCCAGCCCGCCACCGCGGCGGCTGCCGGATCCCCCCGGGGCGGTCCCCGCGCAACTGCGTGCACTGGCCGCCGCCGGCCAGCCGCCGGAGCTGTGGGACAACGGCCCGCGCTGGTGGCTGCTGCCGGCGCGCGACGCCGCCAGCCTGCGTGCGCTGGTCGCGGACATGGCCGCGCTGCGCGACTGGAGCATCGCCACCGCTGCCACCGGCGTGGCCCTGTTCGCCCCCGAGCCCTGCCCGACGCATGCGCTGGTGGTGCGCGCGTTCTGCCCCGCCGATGCACCTGACGTCCCCGAGGATCCGGTCACCGGAAGCGCCAACGCTCTGATCGCTGCGTGGCTGCGGGAGCGCGCCCAACTGCCGGGCATCGATGGCTGCTATGTCGCCAGCCAGGGCCGCGAAGTGGGCCGCGACGGGCAGGTGCAGCTCCGCGTGGAGGCCCAGGGTGACATCTGGATCGGCGGCCAGGTCCAGCGGGTGATCCAGGCAAACCTGCACTGGTAAGCTGCCCGGCCCCCTTCCTGGAGTGTCCCCCGCGATGGCCGTACGCCGTTATCTGCAGCTGGATGTGTTTTCCGCCCGTCCCGGCGCCGGCAACGCGTTGGGCGTGATCGTCGACAGCGACGGCCTGGACAGCCAGGGCATGCAGGCCATCGCCGCCTGGCTGAACCTCTCCGAGACCATCTTCTTCCTGCCGCCGGACGAGGGCGCCAGTTACCACGTCCGCATCTTCACCCCGAAGGGCGAGTTGCCCTTCGCCGGCCACCCCAGCGTGGGCGCGGCGTGGGCGGCGGTCGAACTGGGCCTGGCCACGCCGGACGAGGACGGCCGGCTGGTGCAGCAGTGCGCCGCCGGGATGCTGCCGGTCCACGTGCAGGGCGGGCGCTGGTTCCGCCAGATCAAGGTCCGCAGCCCGCAGGCCGAGCGCCGCGAGCAGCCCGTCCCGGTCCTGCCCGATGGCCTGGCCACCCTGGCCCATCCTGGCCAGAGCCCGGTGCTGTGGAACAACGGACCGGACTGGTGGCTGCTGCAAGCCTCCAGCGAGGCCGCGTTGCGCCGCTACACCCCCGAGCTGGCGGCCATCGCCGCCCTGCCCGGGCGCGGCAAGCTGGCCGTGTTTGCCCCGGCCGACCGCCCGGACGTGGGCTACCAGTACGTCGTGCGCGCCTTCGCGCCCGGCGTGGGCGTCAATGAAGACCCGGTGACCGGCAGCGCCAACGCGCTGGTCGCCGCGCACCTGCTCGCGCAGGGCCGGATCAAGCCCGGCGACCAATACCTGGCCAGCCAGGGACGCGAACTGGGCCGTAACGGCGAAGTGCGGGTGCAGGTGGATATCGATTCCCAGATCTGGATCGGCGGTGAGGTGCAGCCGGTGATCTCCGGCCAGATCGAGTGGTGACGTCGCCCCCTCTCCCCCACCCCGCTCCCGCTACTCGGGAGAGGGGCTGTCTACCGCATTGCTTCTCCACGGATTGCCCATGACCACCCGCCGCTTCCTGCAACTTGATGTCTTCGCACCCCGTCCCGGCACCGGCAACCCGCTGGCGGTCGTGCTCGACGCCGACGGCCTGGACGATGCCGCCATGCAGGCCATCGCCCGCTGGACCCGTCTGCCCGAAACCACCTTCATCAGTGCGCCGACCGTTCCCGGCGCCAGTTACCGCATCCGCATGTTCGCGCCGCAGAAGGAAGTGCCGTTCGCCGGCCACCCCAGCGTCGGCAGCGCACATGCGGTACTCGAAGCCGGCGTCGCCGCGGCGGTCGATGGCCAGTTGATCCAGGACGGCATCGCCGGCCAGCTGCCGCTGCGCATCCACACGCAGGACGGCGTGCGCACCATCGCCATCCGCACCCCGCGTGCCTCGGTGGCCGAAGTGGCAACCGCCGATGACGCGCGCCTGCAACCGGCAATCCATGGCTGGCCGCTGGGCGAACTGCCGCCGGCGCTGATGGAGGGCGGCCGCCGCTGGTGGGTGGTCGAGGTGGCTGACGAAGCCAGCCTGCGCGGCCTTGCACCGGACTGGGAGGCGATCGCCACGCTGGCCGAGGCCACCGGCGCGATGGGCGTGTTCGCCTACGCCCGCAGCAGCGGCGAGGGCTACCAGCTGGTCGTGCGCGCCTTCGTCGGCAACGGTCGACGTTTCGAGGACGCCGCCTCCGGCGCGGCCAACGCCGTGCTCGCGGCATGGCTGGACGAACGTGGCGCCCTGCCCGGCAGCGGCAAGCGCTACACCGCCAGCCAGGGGCGCGAGGTCGGCCACGACGCGTTGCTGGAGCTGAGCATCGACGACCACGGCGAGGTCTGGTCCGGCGGCCAGGTGCAGACCGTCATCCAGGGAACCATCGACTGGTAAGCCGGGTCACAGCGGCCTGATCTCCTGAAGGGAAGCACGCAATGCGCAGATGGATCCTGTTGGCCGCGCTCTGGTTGTCCGCTGTCACCCCCGCCTGCGCCGTGCAGCCCGCGCCGCCCCAGCGCATCCTGTTCGTGGGCAACAGCCTCACCTACTACGGCAACCTGCCGGCGACCTTCGCCGCGCTGGCCCAGGCCAACGGCCATGCGGTCGAGGCCGAGATGATCCTTGAGGGCGGCGCCACGCTCAGCGAGCGGCTGGCCGATGGCAGCGTGCAGACAGCGCTGGCCGGACGACGACCGCAGGTGCTGGTGCTGCAGGAACGCGGCGGCGACCTGCTCTGCCTGGGCGGGCGGCAACGGTGCGAGCAGTCGCAGCATGCGCTGCAGGTACTGGCCGAGGCCGCCCGCGCCGTGCAGGCGCGCGTGCTGGTGCTGGGCACCTACCAGGCCAATGCGCAGGCCTCGGCCGCGCTGGTGGAAAAGGAAGCCGCGGCCGCGCGCCAGGCCGGTGCGGAATACGTCGAGATCTCGCAGACCCTGGCCGGCCTCTCGCGGCACCTGCCGGACCTGCCCTGGTATGCGGAAGACGGCATGCACCCCGGGCCGGCGTTGACCCTGCTTGATGCAATCAAGCTCCATCACGCCCTGTACGGCATGCCGGAGGCACGCATGCTGGAGATCGACGCCCCCCGCTATGGGGCCAACAGCGGGCTGCAGGCAGTGCTGCGCCGCGCCGATGCCGCCGCGCCCAACGCCGGCACGCCGCCGCATATCCACTACGAACATGCCCAGGTCGAGCGTCTTGTCCGTGCACTGGATCGCGCGACGCGCGCCACCGGCCCTGCACCGGCAACGTCGTCATCGGCGCATTGATCCGGCCGCCGCAGGCGATACTGCGGGCCTTCCTTCCACGCCGCCCCGTCCAGGTCCTGAATGCCACATCTCACCCTTGAATACAGCGACAACCTCGGTACCGCGATCAGCCCGGCCGTGCTGCGCGGCTTGAACCACGCCCTGGTCGGCACCGGCCATTTCGACGAGGCCGACATCAAGACCCGTGCGCTGGCGTTCGACTGCGTGGCCATTGGCACCGACAACGCGCCCCGCGCCTTCCTGGCGGCGACGCTGTCCCTGCTCTCGGGGCGCTCACTGCAGGTTCGCCAGGAGATCGCCCAGGCCTTGCTGACAGCGCTGGAAGCGGCCGTGCCGGCCAATGGCAATGCCCTGCAGACCAGCGTGCAACTGGTCGAGATCGAACGCGACAGCTACGCCAAGTCCCATCGCGCCTGAGCCACCGGCGCCCTATCCACACCGCCAAGGACAGCCATGACCACCCACCAGGCGCTGCACCATGCCATCGACGCGCACAACGGTACGTTCCTGTGTGAAGCACTGGACGATGCCAACATCACCCGCACCATCGACTTCCGCCATCGGCTGGCCCCGGCGCAAGGCATCGAAGGCGTCCCTGACCTGGCGGGCCTGCGTGACTTCTACCGGCAATTCGGCGAAGTGTTGTTCTACGGCGACGAGGACAGCGGTGAAGCCGCCGTGCGGCTCGCCGCGCCGTCGGAGTGGGCGCTGCTGCGTTCCGGGTTCGATGGCTGGACCGAGGACATGGCTGAGGACGAACGCGAGGAGTACTTGCCGGAATGGGCCGATGATGCGCTGGTGGTCGGCGAGGAACCCCGCACCGGCAACTACCTGCTGATACCCACCCACGGCGCCGATGCCGGGAAGGTCTTCCTGTTCGACCATGACGGGTTCGAGTTCACCGAACAGGCCCCGGACCTGCTGGGCTACGCCTGGAAGCAGCTCGACCCGGATGACAGCGCCCTGCTGGCGATGGCCACCCACCTGCGTTTCATCAGCGATGCCACGCCGCACCAGTGGTGGATACGCGAGCTGCGCGACAACCGCGGCAACCTCGCGCGCACCCACGCGTGAGCCGTGTAGTGGAGGCGCGGCTTCGGCCGCGCCTGATCGACTAGGCCGGTCGTCGTCCCAAGCGATAGCCCAGCCATGCGAATGGCAGGTAGGCCAGCACCACGTCCAGCGCCTCGAACCAGCGTGGCGCCGGCAGCATGAAGCAACTGGCGATGCCACCGGCCAGGAACAGCACGCCGATCACGGCCGCCGGCACCCGGCTCACGCGGCCGACGATCCAGGTGGCCAGCAGCGCGCCGGCGAACGTGCCCAGTGCGTGGGCCAGGAAGGGAAAGACGAAATGGGCCGGCCCCAGCAGCGGCATCGCCGCCGCCAGGCCTTCGCTGGTGGTGGTATCCACGCCCGCCGGCGCTGGTACCACCCGTGCGCCCAGCAGGATCAGCCCCATGTTCACCGCGCTGCCGACGACCAAGCCCACCACCACGGCCAGCAGCCCTTTCAGGAATGCGCGCATCGCCCCTCTCCCATGACGCCCGATGATGCGCCAGTATGATCCGCCCCGCGCGGCCAGGCACGTCGGCGCGCAGCATGACCCAAACGGAGCCCCGCATGCCCCACCGCCCCCTGCAGACCTACCGCGGCAGCTGCCACTGCGGCGCGGTCAGCTTCCGTATCCAGACCGACTTCCCCGAGCTGACCACCTGCGACTGCTCCATCTGCCGGCGCCGGAACGCGCTGATGGTCAAGGTGCACGAATCCGCGTTCGAACTGCTGTCCGGGCAGGAGCAGCTGGTCGAGTACCAGTTCCATACCCGCACCGCGCACCATTACTTCTGCGCCACCTGCGGCATCTACCCGTTCCACCGCAAGCGGGTGACGCCGGATTTCTACGGTATCAACGTGTTCTGCCTGGAGGACTTCGACCCGACCGGCATCCCGGTACGTGCCACGGTCGGAGCCGGCATGGCGTAAACCAACCGGCGTTCGCAGGGCTTGGTTTGCTTTTGGCTTTGGCGGTTTCCTTCTCCCGCTGGCGGGAGAAGGTGCCTGCAAGGCGGATGAGGAGGCTGCACGCAGCGTGCTTCCCGCACCGTCCAGATGCGATACCTCCGCGAAGTGCCCTCACCCCAACCCCTCTCCCGCACGCGGGAGAGGGGCTCACGCAGACAACGGCGCCTGCAAGGCGGATGAGGGAGCTGCGCGCAGCGTGCTTCCCGCACCGTCCAGGTGCGATACCTCCGCAGAGCGCCCTCACCCCAACCCCTCTCCCGCACGCGGGAGAGGGGCTCACGCAGACAACGGCGCCTGCAAGGCGGATGCGGAGGCTGCGCGCAGCGTGCTTCCAGCACCGTCCAGGGGCGATACCTCCGCAGAGCGCCCTCACCCCAACCCCTCTCCCGCACGCGGGAGAGGGGCTCACGCAGACAACGGTGCCTGCATGGCGGATGAGGGAGCTGCGCTCAGCGTGCTCCCAGCACCGTCCAGGGGCGATACCTCCGCACAGGGCCCTCACCCCAACCCCTCTCCCGCACGCGGGAGAGGGGCTAAAAAACGCGAGTCGCCATCAGGCCCCGTTGAACACTTATCGCCAGTTGTAGTTGAACGAGACGCCGATGATGCGCGGTTCGTTGTACACCGCGGCCATGTAGTTCTCGATCACGCCCTTGAGGTTCTTCTCGTTGGTGATGTTGCGCGCGAACGCCGCCACTTCCCAGGCACCGTAGCCGCCTGTGTAACCCACGCGCAGGCCGCCTTCGAAGTTGCCCTTGGAATGGAACTCGTCGCTGCTGTACAGCACGAACTGGGTCTGCCCCTGCTTGTTCCAGTCGGTGGCGAAGAACAATGCACCGTCATCCCCCATCGGGACGTCGTAACGGGCGGCCAGATTGATGTTGTACCTGGGGGCGTTCGGCAGCGGGTTGCCGTCGATCTGCGCGTAGACATTGCTGCCGATCTTGATGGTCGGGTCGTTGACCGTGCACACCACCACGCCGTTGAGCGCACAGACCTGCGCATACACGCGCTTGTCCTGGATCTTGCTGTGCAGCAGGCTCAGGCCGGCGGTCAGCGACAGGTTCGGGATCGGGCGCCAGTCCAGGTCGGCCTCCAGGCCGTAGGCCCGGGCCTTGTCGGCGTTGAACAACACGCCGTTGCCGTTGGAGTCGTTGCCGTTGAGCTGGATGTCATCCACCGCATAGGTGAAGCCGCTGACGTTCAGGCGCAGGCGGTTGTCGAACAGGCTGCTCTTGATGCCGGCTTCCCAGGACAGGATGGTTTCCGAATCGGCGGTGGTGAAATCGGCGTTGAACACCGCCGAGCGGCCCTGGATGGTCGGGCCACGGAAGCCACGTGCCACGCGGGCGTATACGCTCAGTTCGGGGCTGACCTCGTACATCGCGCTCAGGTCCCAGCTGGGCTGGGTATCGGACATCGCCACATCGCGACGCCCCTTGTAGGTCACGGCCCCGGCGGTGGTGTCGGCGGTCTTGAGCAGGCGCGTGCGCTTCTCGTCCTTGGTGGCGCGGATGCCGGCGGTCAGGGTCAGCGCGTCGGTCGCCTTCCAGCTCACCTGGCCAAAACCAGCCCAGGAGGTGTTGGTGTTGCGCAGGCGCACCCAGTTGTTCGGGTTGTGCGCGGCCGTCTGCAGGAACCAGGCGCGCTGGTAGAAATCGGTGGTGTCGCGGCCATCGAAGTAGAACCCGCCCACCTGCCATGACCACGGGTCGGTGCGGTTGGAAGCCAGGCGCACTTCCTGGGTGAACTGGTCCAGGTCGCGCACCTGTCCCATCGACTGGCCGTACCCGTTGGGCACGCCACCGACCGGGTAGTCCGCCGCGGCGCCGCCGTCGGTATCACCGCGGCTGTAGCCGGAGGTGGTTTCGTAGGCGCTGATCGACGTCAGCGTGGTGGTACCGAAGTCATAGGTCGCCTTGATCGATCCGCCGTGGGTCTTGTAGGCCTGCGGGTTGTTGCCGGCTTCGTCGTAGGCCACCTTGTCACGCGCCACGTCCACGCGGTTGCTGCCCTTGGTCAGCGCATTGCGCAGGAACAGGGTCGAGGTGCCTTCATAGTCGCGGGTGTGCGCCGAGGCCAGCAGCGAGAACTGCTCGTTGGGCTGCAACAGCAGCTGCAGGCGCAGGTTGCGGTCGTCGTAGCCGCCCATCGCGTCCTTCTTCGGCGTCACAGTGCCGTCGGCACTGGGGCCGCTGTAGGTGTTGTCCACCCAATCGTCGCGGTGCTGGTACAGGGTGGAGATGCGGTAGGACAGCACGTCGTTGATCGCACCGCCCATGCCGCCGTCGATGGACACGGTGTTGTAGCTGCCGTAGCTGACGTTGACCCGGCCGCTGCCCTCCTGGCTCGGCTTGACCGTGTCGAACTTGACGATGCCGGCGGTGGTATTGCGCCCGAACAGCGACCCCTGCGGGCCGCGCAGCACTTCCACCTGGTCCACGTCATAGACGGGGTTGGACTTGAGCACCACGTGCTCCAGCACCACGTCGTCCTGGATGATCGACACCGGCTGCGAGGCGCCCAGGTAGAAGTCGATGTTGCCCAGGCCGCGGATGTAGAAACGCGGGAAGATGCGCCCGGTGGTGGTCTCGGCATAGAAGCTCGGCACCCGGCCGGACAGCGCCAGCAGCGTGTCGTCGGCGCCTTCGGTATAGCTGCGCAGTGCTTCGCCCTGGACCACGCCAACCGAGACCGCGACGTCCTGCAGGTTCTGCTCGCGGCGCTCTGCGGTGACGGTGATGGTGTCCAGCGCGGTGGCCGCGCTGCGCTCGGCGCCTGGCGCGGCGTCCTGCGCCAGCGCGGACTGTGTGGCCAGCGGCAGGACCAGCAGAGCGCAAGCCTGCGCCAGCAGCGAGCGGCGCGGCAGCGTGCGGATGGAACGATTGAAAACACGTGAAACAGGGTGAAGCTGCATGGAGTTGCCCTTGGTTGGCAGGTGATGAGTCCGTTCGGCCCGGGCCGCACCGATGGCGCGGCATGAAAGCGCGCAGATCATCACTGCACAACATTGCAGTTGCGTAACACGGTCGCCCGCGTACGCGCCGGCCGGCCGACGGCCCGCCGTCCTCCATGCACCGCCGCCATCCCGGACCTGCATCAGGTCCGGGATGGCGGCAGGCAGATCACCAGGCGCCAGCGCTCAGCGCTGGTAGCCCTTCAGGAACAGCCAGGTGATCAGGGTTGCGTCCGGGCCCTTCGGGTCGGTGAACGGCAGCCCGGAGGTACTGCCACTCCAGGCATGCCCCATTCCGTGGATGACGTAGTGCTGGGCCAGCAGTTGTCCGCCATAGGTGTAGTTGTAGACGGTGTAGGCACGCCCGCCCGGCACTTGTCCGGCAATCGTGCTGGTGGGTACGTACTTGACCGAGTCGTTGTCGATGCCGTCATCGGCCAGGTCATTGGTCTGCAGGAACTGGCGCACCGCCTGCTGGCCGTTCACCGGGTTGACCGTGACATCGGCGCTGCCATGGAACACCAGCAGCGGGATCGGCCGTGGCGACGGCGAGCCCGAACACTCCCAGGCGCTGCGCCCGTTGCCGTCCGGGGAGTAGATGCTGCCGGCCAGCAGCGCGTAGGCGCTACCGGAAACGGTGGTCGCACCCTTGTACATGCCGCCGGAGTGCACCGCGCCGGCGGCGAACACGTCCGAGTAGCAGGCCAGCATGATCGAGGTCATCGCACCGCCGGCGGAGATGCCGGTGACGTAGACCCGCCGCGCATCCACGTTGTAATCGCCCTTCACCGCATCCACGATCCCGGCCAGGATCGACGCTTCGCCGCTGCCGCGCGCCTGGTTGACCGGCAGTTGCCAGTTCCAGCAACGTGCCGGGTTGGCGGTGACGTTCTGACGCGGGTACACCGTGATGTAGCCCTCCACGTCGGCCACGTCGTTGAAGCCGGAAGCCTCGCCCATCAGGTTCGGCCCGTTGACGCAGCCGTGCAGCACCAGCAGCAACGGCCGGGGTTGCGCCGGGTCGTAGCCGGCCGGTACCCACACCTGGTATTCACGGGCACCGTAAAGATTGCCGTATACGCCGAAATCCCAATGCCCCACCGCCTGCGCGTGCGCGGGGCCCGCCACTGCAAACCATGCACACAGGGCCAGCAGGCCCGCCTTGATCATCTCGATGCCGGATTTCATAGCCAGATCCTCATGCGTGAGTCGTGGATGAAGTCGTGCCGAAGTCACCACGGGGAGAAACACGCCCGCGGGTGTTGCCCTGCCGCCGTCACACCCAACCGGTTGCGTAATGGATGCCGATCACCACGAATACCGCGACCGTCTTGATGATCGTCACCGCGAAGATGTCCTTGTAGGCCTGCCGATGGGTCAGCCCGGTCACCATCAGCAGGGTGATCACCGCACCGTTGTGCGGCAGGCTGTCCATGCCACCGGAGGCCATCGAGGCGACCCGGTGCAGCACTTCCATGGGGATGCCGGCCGCCTGCGCGTTGGCGACGAAGGTCTCCGACATCGCCGCCAGCGCGATGCTCATGCCGCCGGAGGCCGATCCGGTCACGCCGGCCAGCCCGGTGACGGTGACCGCTTCGTGCAGCAGCGGGTCCTTGATCGCCCCCAATGCGTTGGCCACCACCATGAAGCCGGGCAGCGCCGCGATCACCGCGCCGAAGCCGTACTCCGAGGCGGTGTTCATCGCCGCCAGCAGCGCACCGCCGATGGCGGCCTTGGTGCCTTCGGCGAACTGGATGACCACCGGCCGCCAGGCCAGCACCAGCACCGTGGCGATGCCGACCAGCAATGCGCCTTCCACCGCCCAGATCGCGGCGATCTTCGGCACCTCCTGCACCACCGGTGCGGCCTTGCCGAGCACCGCGGGCACGAAGCTGTGCTCGGCCCCGTACCAGTGCGGGATCCCCAGCGTCAGCAGCTTGTTGGACACGAACACCAATACCAGCGGCAGCACCGCCACCCCGGCGTTGGCCAGCGTGGTGCCGGCGAACGGCGCCGGCTCGTTGACCAGCGTCGCCGGGTCGCCATACCCCTCGCCATGACGCGCGGCCACGCGGCGGCGCCATTCCAGGTAGGCCATGCCGACGCCGAGCACGAAGAGGCTGCCGAGGATGCCCAGCACCGGCGCAGCCCAGGTATCGGTGCCGAAGAACGTGGTCGGGATGATGTTCTGGATCTGCGGCGTACCCGGCAACGCATCCATCGTGAAGCTGAAGCCGCCCACCGCCAACGTGGCCGGGATCAACCGCTTGGGGATGTCGCTCTGCCGGAACATCTCCGCGGCGAACGGGTACACCGCGAACACCACCACGAACAGGGACACGCCACCGTAGGTCAGCAGCCCGGACACCAGCACGATCGACAGCATCGCCCGTTGCGGCCCGAACAGGCCGATCGCCGCCTGCACGATCGACTTGGAGAACCCGGACAGCTCGATCAGCTTGCCGAACACCGCCCCGAGCAGGAACACCGGGAAGTACAGCTTCAGGAAGCCCACCATCTTGTCCATGAACAAGCCGGTGAACATCGGCGCCACCAGCGAGGGGTCGGTCAGCAGCACCGCCCCCAGCGCGGCGATGGGCGCGAACAGGATGACGCTGTAGCCGCGGTAGGCCACCAGCATCAGGAAGCCCAGCGCGGCAAGCACGATCAGCAACGACATACGGCGCTCCCGGAAGAGGAGGCGCCAAGTATCCGGATATGGCCGCCGCTGCCGACTGGACCTAGGTCCACTCGCTGGGCCGGGGGGTACGCCGCTAGCCTAGGCTCCACGGGTGGCAATGGGCCATCCACAACGCACCTGCCTGGGGAGGACCGAATGAAGCGGAACTGTTTGAGCCTGATGATCGGCGCGCTGCTGGCCTCCGGGCCGGCACTGGCACAGGAGGCGCCGCAGGCCGCGCCGGCGGCGGACAGGGGCGCTTCGGCCACCAACCTGGACACCATCATGGTGACCGCGCGCAAGCGCGAGGAAACCCTGCAGGAAGTGCCGGTGGCGGTGACTGCGTTCACCTCCGAGGCGCTGGACAAGTTGAACGTGCAGGACATCGGCGACCTCGACGCCCAGGTGCCCAACCTGACCATCTACGCCGCGCGCGGCGCCAGCAGCACGGTCACCGCCTACATCCGCGGCGTCGGCCAGTCCGACCCCACCTGGGGCGCCGACCCGGGCGTGGGCATCTATCTGGATGACGTCTACATCGCCCGCCCGCAGGGCGCGCTGCTGGACGTATTCGACGTTTCGCGCATCGAGGTGCTGCGTGGCCCGCAGGGCACGCTGTACGGCAAGAACACCATCGGCGGTGCGATCAAGTACGTTTCGCGTGGCCTGCCGACCACCACCGAGGGCTTTGCCCAGGTCACCGTGGGCAACTACAACCAGCGCGATGCCAAGGCCGCCATCGGTGGCCCGCTGGGCGGGCCGGACAGCGGCCTGCGTGGCCGCATCGCGGTGGCCAGCATGAACCGTGACGGCTTCGGCGAGAATACCTACAACGGCCAACCGGTCAGCGACAAGCAGGTCAACGCCGCGCGCCTGAACCTGGGCGCCTACGCCGGCGACGATTTCGACGTGCAGTTCGCGCTGGACTGGATCGACGACCAGTCCGGCATGCGCGGCTCGAAGATGCTCGCGCGCAACCCGTTCTCCCCGGCCTACCCGCCGATGGACGACCGCTACGACATCCGTTCGGGCATGCCCAACGTCAACAGCGTGGAAACCAAGGGAGCCTCGGCGACGGTGAACTGGCGGCCCAACGAAGACTGGGCGCTCAAGTACGTGGTCGCCAAGCGCGAGTCCGACTCGCACTCCAACATCGACTTCGACACCACCCCGGTCAAGCTGGCCGATGTCGGCGGCTTCTACGAGGACAACCAGGTCAGCAACGAACTGCAGGCCAACTACGATGGCGGCGGGCGCGTGCGCGGCGTGGTCGGCCTGTACCAGTTCAGCGGCGAGGCCGGTGGCCAGATCCGCAACAACTTCTTCAACCTGCAGTTCGGCGACACCCGCGGCAAGGTACTCACCGACAGCGTCGCGCTGTATGCGGACTGGACGTTCGACCTGACCAGCAGGCTCAAGCTCGACGTCGGCGCCCGCTACACCGACGAGGACAAGCGCGCGATCGTGCTCAACCGCTTCTACGCCGATGCCACCTTCACCCGGCCGATCGCGGTGGCCGCCGACTTCGACAAGACCACCAACTTCAAGAACGTCTCGCCGAAGGTGTCGCTGGACTACCAGATCACCCCGGACATCATGGTCTACGGCCTGGCCACGCGTGGCTTCAAGTCCGGCGGCTACAACATCCGCGCCAATGCCGTGGCGGTGCCGCGCTCGGCCGAACCGTTCGACGACGAGACCGTGGACAGCTACGAGATCGGCAGCAAGATGGCCTTCCTCGACCAGCGCCTGTTCCTGAACCTGTCGGCCTTCCACAACAAGTACAAGGACATCCAGCTGTCGGTGTTCACCGGCATCGACACCAACGGCGATGGCGTGAACGATGCCTTCTTCGGCGACTTCACCAACGCCGGCAAGGGCACGGTCAACGGCCTGGAGGTCGAGTATCAGTACCTGCCGACCCAGAACTGGCTGATCACCGGCAACCTGGCCTGGCTGGACACCAGGTACGACGAGTACATGGACCGTGGCGTCAACGTCGCCGACCAGATGAAGTTCACCAATGCACCCGAGTTCTCCGGCGCGGTGAACGTGGAGTACCGCACCGGCCTGGCCAATGGCGGCAACCTGTCCGCGCGGGTGGGCTACAGCTACCAGAGCGAGGTCTGGCCGACCACCGACCTGAGTCCGGTGATCCGGCAGGATGGCTACGGCCTGGTCAATGCCGGCGTGATCTGGAAGCTCAACGATGCCTGGACGTTCTCCCTGCAAGGCACCAATCTTGCCGACAAGGAGTACCGCACCACCGGTTACAACATCCCGGCGGTGGGCACGCTGATCGGCTTCTACGGTCCGCCGCGCCAGTACAGCCTCAGCGTCCGCTACGACTTCTAGGAACCCCTGCATGACCCGGTCTTACGATGACCTGTACTGGAACAGCAGCGACGGCCTGCGCCTGCATGCACGTGACCACCGGCCGGCCGCGGGGACATCCCCCCGCGGCACGGTGGTGTGCATTCCCGGGCTGACCCGCAACGGCGCCGACTTCGACGCGCTGGCCACGATGCTGTCCGCGCGCGGCTGGCGCGTGCTGGCGGTCGACCTGCGCGGCCGCGCCGGCTCGGCGCGCGCACCCGACCCGTCCAGCTACAACCCCCGCACCTACGCCGATGACCTGGTCGCGCTGCTGCGCGCGCAGGGCATCGACAGGAGCGTGTTCATCGGCACTTCGCTGGGCGTGCTGGTCACCATCACCCTGGCCACGCGCGCCCCCGGGCTGATCGCCGCCGCCGTGCTCAACGATGCCGGGCCGAAGGTGCCACGCCAGGCGCTGGCACGGATCGGCAAGTACGCCGGCAAGCACCTGCCGCCGATGGACCTGGCGCAGGCCGCCGCCTACGCCGAGTCGATCGGCAAGGCATCGTTCCCGCGCTTCGGCGCCGACGACTGGCGTGACATGGCCACGCGCATGTTCCGCCAGCGCGACGACGGGCTGCTGGAACTCGACTACGACCCGGCCGTCATCCGCACCACCCGGCCCTGGGTGTTGTGGTTGCTGCGGCCGCTGCTGTGGCGCGCGGTCCGCACGCTCACCGGCCAGGCACCGACCCTGATCGTGCGTGGCGCGCTTTCGGACATCCTTCCGCCCGACGTGGCACGGCAGATGGCCGCCACCTCGGCGAACGCCCGCCTGGTCGAAGTGCCCGAGGTCGGTCACGCCCCGACCCTGTCCGAGCCGGAAGCGCTCCAGGCCATCCTCGCCTTGCTGGAGCGCGTGGCATGAGCACCATCGACGACCACCTGCCGCCGGCAGTGGCGGCACTGCAGCGTTGGGCCGAAGCCGAGCGGTTGGGGACGGGCGTGCAGGTGGGGCAATCCCGCATCGATGCGTTCGCCGATGCCACCGGCGACCACAACTGGATCCATGTCGATCCGGCTCGGGCGCAGGCCGAGCTGCCCGGCGGGCAGACCATCGCCCATGGTTTCCTGCTGCTCTCGCTCACCGTCCAGGACGACGTGGCCGCGCTGGCCGCGATCCCCGGCATCACCCGGGTGCTCAACTACGGCTTGAACAAGGTGCGCTTCCTGGCCCCGGTGCCCAGCGGCGCGGACGTGCGCGTGCGTTCGCGGCTGCTGTCGCTGCAATGCCGCCAGCCCGGGCAATGGCTGCTGACCCAGCACAAGACGGTGGAACTGCAGCCGACCGGCGACGTGGCGCTGGTGGCCGAACAGCTCGCCCTGGTCCTCATCGACCCCTAGCCCGCCACGCCCTCGCCGCGACCGCGCCACCGTGTCGACCGGCACCTGCCGGGCGGCTGGCCGGATCCCTACACTGGAGCGATGTTGACGCCCTCCATCGTCCTGTTGGCCTGCCTTGCCTGGACCGTGCTGCTGTTCGGCGTCGCGCTGTGGGGCGAACGCCAGGGCCATCGCCTGGCACGTGCCTGGCCGGTGATCTATGCGCTGTCGCTGGCGGTGCACTGCACCGCCTGGACCTACTACGGCGCCGCCTCGCAGGGCGCGCAATGGGGCTTCGCGATCCCGCCGACGCTGATCGGCATGGCGTTGATCTTCGCCTTCGGCATGCCGTTCCTGGCGCGGCTGAGCCGGCTGGCCAAGCAGCACAACAGCGCCACCATCGCCGACCTGGTGGTGGCACGGCTGCGCACCGACCAAGGATTGGGCATGACCATCACCCTGGTCGCGCTGATCGGCATCATTCCCTACATCGCCTTGCAGCTGAAGGCGATCAGCCAGGGCCTGGGCGCACTGCTCGGCGACCAGTTGGCCAGCGGCGGCGCGCCGCCGGACGTGTCGTTCTGGTTCGCGCTGACGATGGCGGCGTTCACCCTGCTGTTCGGCGCGCGCAAGGCGTCGGCCACCGAGCACAACCGCGGCATCGTGGTGGCGCTGGGGCTGGAGTCGCTGCTCAAGCTGGCCGCACTGCTGGCCATCGGCCTGTATGCGGCCCTGTCGGTACAGGCCGACAGCCCCTTGCTCGCACGCATGACGCAGCTGCCGCCGCCCGCAGTGGTCCCGGACTTCCTCACCATGGTCGCGCTCGGCGCGATGGCGGCCTTCACCCTGCCCCATCAGTTCCACGTCGGCGTGGTCGAACTGCGCCAGACCTCCGACCTGAGGACCGCGCGTTGGCTGTTCCCGCTCTACCTGCTGCTGATCGGGCTGCCGTCGGTGCCGATGGCGCTGTCCGGCGCGGCCCAGCTCGGGCAATCGGTATCGCCGGACGTCTACGTGCTGATGCTGCCGCAGGCCGCCGGCCACCATCTCCTGGCCCTGCTCGCCTACCTGGGCAGCCTGAGCGCGGCCACCGGCATGATGATCCTGTCCGGCCTGACCCTGTCGATCATGCTCGGCAACCACGGCTTCGGCTCGCGCCTGCTCGGCGGCATGCATGGCGACACCGGCGCCGACCTGCGCCCGCGCGTGATCGCGTTCCGGCGCGCCGGCATCCTGGCCGTGTTCCTGATGTCCTGGCTGTACAGCCGGGCGATGAGCGACACCGAAGCGCTCAGTGATTTCGGCCTGATGTCCTTCACCGCGCTGGCGCAGCTGGCGCCGGCGGTGCTGCTGGCGGTGTACCGCCCGCGCAAGTCCTCGCCGGCCATCATCGCCGGCATCGTGACCGGCTCGCTGGTATGGCTGTGGCTGGTGCTGCTGCCGATGATCGTCTCGCCGCCGGCCGCCTCGGCAGGGCTGCACTGGGTCGTGTTCTTCCCGCTGCGCGTGCAGCCGGGCCACATCGCGATCAGCATGGGCGTCAGCCTGCTGGTCAACCTGATCACCGTCGCGGTGATGGCGCGCGCGGTGCGCCCGTCGTTGCCGCAGCAACGCGAAGGCGTTGCCGCCGCCTCCATGCGCAAGACCGCCGGGCGCTTCCTCGGCCAGGAACGCACGCGGCAGCTGATGGCCGGGCATGCCGGGCAGATGCTGGACGACCAGCGCGTCACCGCCATCGAGCGTGAGCTCACCGCCGTGGTCGGTGCCGGGATGGCGCGGTTGCTGGTCGAGGCCGCGCGCGATGGCGGCGCCGCGCCACTGGAGGCGGTCACCCGCGCGGTCGGCGAAGCCACCCAGGTACTGCGCTTCAACCAGCGCCTGCTCGAAGCCGCGCTGGAGAACATGAGCCAGGGCATCAGCGTGGTCGACGCGCAGCTGCAGCTGGTGGCCTGGAACAGCCGCTATGCCGCGTTGTTCAAGTTCCCGCCCGAGCTGCTGCAGGTGGGCCAGCCGGTCGCCCATCTCACCGAGTGGGCAATGGGACAGCTGAAGATCGGCCAGGGCGGCGCCGATACCCCGGCCAAGGCGCTGAACCGGCGCGTGGCGCATATGCGGCGCGGCACGCCGCACCTGTCCGAGCGCATTTTCCCCGATGACACCATCGTCGAGATCCGCGGCAACCCGATGCCTGGCGGCGGTTACGTCGCCACCTTCACCGACGTCACCGCGTTCCGCCGCGCCGAGGATGCGCTCAAGCGCAGCAACGAGACCCTGGAGCGCCGCGTGCAGGACCGCACCGCGCGCCTGGAACAGGCCGTACACGAGGCCGAGCGCGCCAACGTGGCCAAGACGCGCTTCCTGACCGCGGTCGGCCACGACCTGATCCAGCCGCTGCATGCCGCCCAACTGCTGACCGACGCCATGTCGCAGCACCTGGAGTCCGAATTCCTGGACAGCTTCCTGCGCCAGATCCGCGGCGCGCTGGACTCCACCGACGACCTGCTCTCGGGCCTGCTCGACATCTCGCGGCTGGAAGCCGGCGGGCTGGTCGCCGACCCGCGCCCGTTCGCGCTGTCCAACGTGCTCGACCCGCTCGCGCAGGAATTCTCGGTGCTGGCCGCCGCACGCGGCCTGCAGTTCCGCTACGTGCCCAGCCGCGCCTGGGTGCACAGCGACCCGCTGCTGCTGCGCCGCGTGCTGCAGAACTTCCTGGCCAACGCCATCCGTTACACACGCAGCGGCGGCGTGCTGCTTGGTGTCCGCCGGCGCGGCGAGGCGCTGGTGGTCGGCGTGCACGACAGCGGCCCGGGCATCGCCGCCGACCAGCAGGGCGTGGTGTTCGAGGAGTTCCAGCGCGGCGACCGCAGCAACGGGCAGGGTTTGGGCCTGGGCCTGACCATCGCGCAACGCATCGCCGCCCTGCTGCATGCACCGTTGTCGCTGCACAGCGCGCTCGGCCGCGGCTCGGCCTTCGCCATCACGGTGCCGCGTGCCTACCCGGCGCGTGCGCCGCGCAACGACGCGCCCGCGGCCACCAGCACCATCAAGGGCACCCGCGTGCTGGTGGTGGACAACGACCCCGATGCGCTGGCGGCGATGCGGCAGATGCTGCTGGCCTGGGGCTGCGAGGTCACCGCGCTGGCCGATGGCGCCAACGTGGGCACCGCGGCGCGCGAAGCCGGGCTGTGGCTGTTCGACTACCACCTCGATGACGGCGACACCGGCATTGCCCTGTACGCGCGTCTGGCCACCGCGCACGGCCCGCGCGCGACCGTGATCCTCAGCGCGGACACCGGCAGTGACACCCGCGAGGCGGTGCGTGAGGCTGGCTTGTCACTGTTGAACAAGCCTTTCAAGCCGCTGGCGCTGCGCTGGGCGATCAACCACCTGCTGGCCGCGCGTGCCACCGGCGAGGACGCCGGCGCCACGGGGGGCCACGGCTGACCGGTGCCGGCTCAGGCCTCTTCGGCGACCTCGCGCTGCACCCGCGCGTCCGCGCCCTCGATCTGCCGGGAGGGATCGGCCAGGCCGAGCTCATGCAGGACGCGGATCGCCTGCGCACGGTTGCGCACGCCCAGCCGGCCCATGATGCGCGTCATGTGTGCCTTCACCGTTCGCAGCTGCACCCCCAGGCGGTCGGCGATCTGCTTGTTGAGCAGGCCTTCGGCGACCAGGCTCAACACCCGGTACTGGTGCGCCGACAGGCTGGACAGCCGCGCGGCCAGGTCGGCATCGCGGCTGAACGGCGCCACCCGCGCGACGGTATCGCGCAGCATCGCCGGTATCCAGCGCTCGCCTTCAAGCACGGTCAGCAGCGCCTGCTGCAGGTCCGCCAGCCCCGAACTCTTGGGCAGGTAACCGGCCGCCCCCAGGTCGATGGCACGCCGGATCACATGCGGTTCCTCGTTGGCCGAGACGATGATGATCGCCAGCCCCGGCTGCAGCGCGCGGATCGTCGCCAGCCCGGCCAGGCCGTGGTTGCCCGGCATGTGCAGGTCGAGCAGCATCAGGTCGATCGACTGGCCCTCGATGGCCTCCAGTACCCCGTCCAGTGAATCGGCCTCGCTGATCTGCAGGTCGACCACCGCTTCATCGGCCGCGCGATGCAGCGCGGCTCTGAACAGGGGGTGGTCATCGGCGATGAGCAGGGTTGGCATCTCGGGCCGAGGTTAGCAAATCCCATTGCAGCTGAGCACGGGGACCTAGGTACGCTGGTATCCCCGGACCGGATTGATAGTGTGGAGCGATGAACATTCCCTGCCGTGCTTCCCTGCTTTGCGCCGTGCTGCCGATCCTGCATGGCTGCATCCCCGTCGCGAACGCCGCCACTGCCCCCGCTGCCGCCCCGGTGTTCGAGCAATGGCGCGAGACATCCCATCGCGGCAGCGATGACCTGATGACAGCCGGGCTCGGTCTTGAAGGCCTGCGCGCCAGCGCGCCGCCGGCATTCGCCAAGCCCACCGCGCCCACCGCAGAGCAAGCGCGGCGCCGTGCGATCTGGAGCAGCTGGCGGGGCATCGCCGACCTGACCCCGGGTGGCGGCTTCGGTGAAATCTACGGCACGTTCCAGCCCGCACCGGGGCGCGAGTTCTCCGCCTACGGCCGCATCCCTGGTGCCCGCCAGCCGCACCGCGTGCTGGTGCAGATACCGGACACCTTCGACCCCGCACGCCGCTGCCTGGTCGCGACGGCGTCTTCCGGTTCGCGCGGGATCTACGGCGCGATTTCCGTGGCCGGCAGTTGGGGACTGGCCCACGGTTGCGCGGTGGCCTATACGGACAAGGGCGCCGGCAGCGATTACTACGATCTGGACGCAGGCATTGGCTTCCAGGCCGATGGCACCCCGGCTGCCGATGGCGCGTTGGCATTCGTCCCCGCGAAGGGAAGCGCTGCGCATGGGGTCGCGTTCAAGCACGCACATTCGGGCGACAACCCGGAAGCCGACTGGGGCCTGCACCTCGTGCAGGCCGTGCAGTTCGGATTGCAGGCGCTGGACCGTGCCTATCCGCAGTCGGCACCCTTCACCTCGGCCAACACACGCACGTTGGGCGTCGGGGTATCCAACGGCGGCGGTGCGGTGCTGCGCGCCGCCGAAATTGAAGGCGATTGGTTTGATGCGATGGTGGCCGGTGAGCCCAACGTATCGGTCGCAGGCGCCCCTCCGCTCTACGATTTCGTGACCCAGGCCGCGCTGCTGATGCCTTGCGCATTGCTGGCCATCGATGACCTGCCGCAGCCACCCGCGCAGGCCCAGACACGACCGGCCGGAATCCAGCGCTGCGCGGTGCTGGCATCCATTGGACAGGTGCAAGGCGCGGACACCGAAGCCCAGGCGCGGTCGGCATGGCAACAGTTGGCAAATGCAGGCCTGAGTGAACCCGCCCTGCGCGCAGCCGCGTTCTCGACCGGATTTGATCTGTGGCAAGCGATCGCCGCCACCTATGCGTCAGCCTATGGTGGCTATGCCGCAGGCAATCACCCCTGCGGGTACACCTTCGCCGCCGCTGGCCCGGATGGCAGGCCCGGCATCGCGACACCCGAGGTCCGTGCAGCCTGGTGGAGCGATGCCAGCGGCATCCCGCCAGGCAACGGCGTGATGCTGCTGTACGACGATCACGCGCTGCCCGCAGCGGATCCCCTGCCTGGCCTGTCCTGCCTGCGCTCGCTCTGGACCCACGATGGTGCAGGTGCCGAGCGCGTGCGCGCCGGCATTGCCCGTGCGGCCGCCAACCCGCCCCGCCCGGGCCTGCCGATCGTCGTCATCCATGGCATCGACGACGGACTGGTGCCGATCAGCCTGACCAGCGACCGCTACGTGCCGCAGGCGCGTGCGGCGGGCGCACGGATCGCCTATTGGCGGGTAGCCAACGCGCAGCATTTCGACTCGCTGCTGGCGTTCCCGGATTACCGCAAGCGCTATGTACCGCTGCTGCCCTACCTGTTCGCGGCCATGGACCAGGTCTGGAACCACCTCGAAAACCCGGCGCAGCCCCTGCCCCAGGATGCACTGATCACCCCCACCCCGCGCGCGGAAGCACCGCTGCAGCCCGCACAGTTGTCGCTCCCGGCGGCCTCCCGTCGCTGACACCCCGTTGCCTTGCCCCCAGGAATCGCCGATGCCCTCCACCACGCCGCCCGACTCCGGTCCCTACGCCTACCCGCTGCTGATCAAGCAACTGCTGCATACGCCGCTGGCAACCCGGCCCGGGCAGGAGATCGTCTACGGCGACGTGCGCCATGACTACCGCACGCTGCAGGCACGCATCGGCCAGCTCGCCGGCCTGCTGCAATCGCTGGGCGTGAAGCCCGGCGATACCGTCGCGGTGATGGACTGGGACAGCCACCGCTACCTGGAAAGCTACTTCGCCGTGCCGATGATGGGCGCGGTGCTGATGATGGTGAACATCCGCCTGGCCCCGGAACAGATCGCCTACACGCTCAAGCACAGCGGGGCCAGCGTGATCCTGGCCAACCGCGAGTTCCTGCCGGTGCTGGACGGCATCGCCGGGCAGTTGCCGGCGCTGCGCACGCGCATCCTGCTCGACGATGAAGGCGGCGCGTTGCCCGATGGCTTCGCCGCGGAGTACGAGGCCGGCCTGCAACAGGCCACGCCGGTCACGCGCTTCCCGGATTTCGACGAGAACACCCGCGCCACCACGTTCTATACGACCGGCACCACCGGCCTGCCCAAGGGCGTCTACTTCAGCCATCGCCAGCTCGTGCTGCATTCGCTGGCGGCGATGGCCACGCTCGGCAGCGCGCACCAGCAGGGTCGCCTGCACCGCGACGACGTGTACATGCCGATCACGCCGATGTTCCATGTCCACGCCTGGGGCCTGCCCTACGTGGCCACGCTGATGGGCATCAAGCAGGTCTATCCGGGCCGCTACCTGCCCGGGCGGCTGCTGGCGCTGATCGGCCGCGAGAAGGTGACCTTCTCGCACTGCGTGCCGACCATCCTGCACATGCTGCTGAACGACCCGGCCTCGGCGCAGACCGACCTGCGCGGCTGGAAGGTCATCATCGGCGGCGCCGCACTGCCACGCGTGCTGGCCCAGCAGGCGCTGGCGCGCGGCATCGACATCTTCGGTGGTTACGGCATGTCCGAGACCTGCCCGGTGCTCACCGTCGCCCAGCTCGACGGCGACGCACTGGCCGACGGCGAGGCCGATGTCGCGCTGCGCACCAAGGCCGGCATCCCCATCCCGCTGGTGGACCTGCGCATCGTCGACGAGGACATGCACGAGGTCGCCCACGACGGCCAGGCCACCGGCGAAGTCGTGGTGCGTGCGCCATGGCTGACCCAGGGTTACCTGCACGATCCCGCCGCGTCGGCCACCTTGTGGGCTGGCGGCTACCTGCACACCGGCGACATCGGCAACATTGACGCGGGCGGCTACCTGCGCGTGACCGATCGCATCAAGGACGTCATCAAGACCGGCGGCGAATGGATTTCCTCGCTCGCGCTGGAGGACATCATCGCCATGCACCCCGGGGTCGCCGAGGTCGCGGTGATCGGCGTCGCCGATCCCAAGTGGGGCGAGCGGCCGCTGCCATTGGTGGTCACGCATGCCGGCCGCGACGTGACCGAGCAGGAGATCATCGCGCTGGTCACCGCGCGCAGCCAAGCCGGCGACATCTCCCGTTATGCCATCCCCGAGCGGGTGCGCTTCGTCGACACCATCGCGCGGACCAGTGTGGGCAAGATCAACAAGCGCCGGCTGCGCGACCAGCATGACGCGCCGGCCGAACCCGGCGGCGCCGCATCCCCCTGAGGGAAGCCGCGCCCTTCACCGCGGGACCGGACCTGTCCTCCCGCGGCAGTGCCAGCGGCGCGCGTGGGCCGCTGGCACCTTGCCGGCAGACGCCGGCTCAACCCGCCGGCGCGGCCTCGGCGGTGTAGACCGGCTCGCCATCCACCCAGGTCGACAACACCTTCAGGTCATCCAGCTGCGCGGCATCCACCGTCAGCGGATCACGGTCGAACACCACGAAGTCGGCGCGCAGGCCCGCCTGCAGGCGGCCCACCTGCGCTTCGTCATGCCCGGCCCAGGCCGCATCGCTGGTGAAGCCGCGCACCGCTTCCTCCGCGCTCAGGCGCTGGTCGGGCTGCCAACCGCCCGGCGGCTGGCCGTCGCGGTCCTGGCGGGTCACCGCGGCGTACAGGCCCAGGCGCGGATCGACGTTCTCCACCGGGAAATCCGAACCCAATGCCAACCGCGCCCCACTGTGCAGGTAGCGCTGCCAGGCATACGCACCCAGGATGCGCTCCGGCCCGACCCGCTGCGCGGCCCATCCCATGTCCGAGGTGGCATGCGTAGGCTGCATCGAGGCGATCACGCCCAATCGGGCGAAGCGCGGGATGTCCTCCAGCGACACCACCTGCGCATGCTCCACGCGCCAGCGGTGGTCACTGCCCTTGCGCGCACCCAGCACCTTCTCGTAGGTATCCAGCACGATGCGGTTGCCGCGATCGCCGATGGCATGCGTGGCAACCTGCACCTTGCAACCTTCGGCCTTGCGCACAGCCACCTCGAAATCGGCCGGTGAAGTCACCAGCAGGCCGCGGTTGTGCGGGTCATCGCTGTAGTCGGCGAGCAGGGCCGCACCACGGCTGCCCAGCGCACCGTCCATGAACAGCTTCACGCCGCGCATTTCCAGGCGACCGCCCGGATGCTGGTACAGGCCGTCACGGCACAGGTCATCCAGCGCGGCCTGGTTGCCGTCGGCATAGGCATCGATGCGCAACGGCAGCTTGCCGGCGTCGGCCAGGCGCTTCATCAACGCCAGGTCCTCGCGCGAAACGCCCATGTCGTGCACGCCGGTCAGGCCGTTGCTCACCGCCGCCTGCAACGCGGCCAGCAGGCGCTTCTCGCGGGCGGCGTCGTCCAGCGCGGG
Organism: Stenotrophomonas sp. LARHCG68; assembly: GCF_052871705.1. Classification (NCBI taxonomy): domain Bacteria; kingdom Pseudomonadati; phylum Pseudomonadota; class Gammaproteobacteria; order Lysobacterales; family Lysobacteraceae; genus Stenotrophomonas; species Stenotrophomonas sp. LARHCG68. The sequence goes on from NZ_JBIXJV010000003.1 coordinate 408,198, forward strand.
GATCTGCGCGGTGACCAGGCTGGACGCCGCATCGACCAGCACGCCGGTCGGCGTGCCGGCGGCGTCGCGCACGATCCGTCCACCGTCCGGCTGCCAGTCCCCGGCCAACGGCTTGCCCGCCTTCTCGGCGATGCGCAGCGCGGCGCTGTTGACCCAGCCGGCGTGGCCGTCGACGCGGTCCAGGTAGACCGGCCGTTCCGGGAAGGCGGCATCCAGGTCGGCGACGGTGGGAAAGTCGGTGTTGTCCCACCGGTTCTGGTCCCAGCCACGGCCCTGCAGCCACTCTCCCGGCGCCAAGGTCTTCTCGAATGCCTTGAGCCGCTCCACCACCTCGCCGCGGGTGCGCGCGCCGGACAGGTCGGCCTGCGCCAGCGTGTTGCCCAGGTAGACCAGGTGCGCATGTGCGTCGATCAGCCCCGGCACCACCGTGGCCTTGCCGGCGTCGATGCGGGGTGCCTGCGGATGCTGCTTCAGCACCGCCTCGCGCGTGCCCACGCTGAGCACGCGGCCAGTCTGCGCATCCCAGGCCATCGCACCCACCACCGGCTGCGCCGGGTCTCCGGTACGGATGGTGTCGGCCACCAGCACCTTGACCTCGGCCTGGGCCGGGCTCAGGGACAGGCAGGGAAGCAACAGGGCAAGACAGGCGACACGGCGCATACGATCACTCCTGAACGGGACCCGGCGACTATGCCGCCATCCCGCAGGCATGACAAACCGCGGCCTGCGGCGTGCGCCGCAGGCTTGCCTCAGTCGGCGTTGACGTCCACCCGTACCCGGATGCGCTCGCCCGGGTGGTAGTCACGGCGGGTGTGGTACTCGCGGCCGGCGTACTCGTAGGTCACGTCATAGCCGTCCACGCGTTCGCTCTCGCTGCCATAGCCACCGGGCTCGCAGACGCGCACGTCGCCACGGCGGTAGTCCGGGCCACGGTTGCTGGCTTCGTAGATGGCGCGCCCGGCCGCGCCGCCGGCGATCGTTCCCACCGCGGTGCCGAGGTAGCGGCCGTCGCCACCACCGATCATCGCGCCGGCCAGGCCACCGATCACCGTGGCGATCTGGCGCCCGGCCTCGCTGCCCTGGCGGTACTGGCCATTGTCATTGCCGCGGTCGTCGTAACCGTCGTTGCGATAGCCATTGCCGTTGTAGCGACCGGTGTCGCGGTAGCCATCCTCGTTCACGTAGCTGCCATCGCTGCGCTGGTAGCAGCGCTCGTTGCGGCCGCCGTTGCCACTGACGATGATCGGGTCCACGCGCACCACCCGCGCGTAGTCGTAGGCCGGCCCGTTGTCGCCGGCATAGCCGCCGTCGCGGTAGCGGCCATCGTCATCGCGGTAGTCGGGACGGTACTGGCCGTCGTCGTAGTTCTGTGCGGACGCGGCAAAACTGGACAGGCCGGCCATGATCAGGACACCGGCGATAGGCAGCGAACGAAACATGGCAACAGGCCCCCGTGGTTGGATGGCGCGATGCTCGGGCGCGCCGGGTGAAACGTCCCTGAACCGGACCGGCGGGCCCTTCCCCGCCCGCCAGCCCCTGCCTGGATCAGGCGGAAAACTCGCTTTCCAGACTGATCGGCACCGCGCTCAGCGCCTTGGACACCGGGCAGTTCTGCTTGGCGTCGTCGGCAATCGCGCGGAAGCGTACCTCGTCCAGCCCCGGCACCACCGCCTTGACCTTCAGGCGGATCTGCGAGAACTGCGGCCCGCCTTCCATCGACAGGTCGACGTCGGCACGGGTATCGAGCGAAGTGGGCGGGAAGCCGGCCTCGCTGAGCTTGGCCGACAGCGCCATGGTGAAGCAGCCGGCGTGCGCGGCGGCGATCAGCTCCTCCGGATTGGTGCCCTTCTCCTCGCCAAAGCGCGTGCTGAAGGCATAGCGCGTGTTTTCCAGCAGCCCGCTCTGCGGCGTGGCCAGGCGGCCTTGGCCGGTCTTGAGGTCACCTTCCCAGTGCGCGGTGGCATGACGCGAAATACCCATGGTGGAACTCCTCGTGGTGGTTGGCAGCCCAGCCTAAGGCAGCGTTCGTTAGCGCATTGTGCGGTGCGTCGCCGATCACCTGGCCTGCCGTGGACATGCCGGGTGACGCCGCACTGTATCCCTGTCGATGCTGTTTTCCCCTGTGTTTTGGCATGTGGAAGCATGCACAAACCGGCCAGAAGCAATTTTTATGGGCTTTTTTGTCGATTGCCTATTGGCGGCATGCAATTCATGCCCTACATTTCGCTTGCCGACGGGGTCGGCACGACCAAACAACCAACCGTTCACGGAACAGGAAATCATGGCAAAGACCGCTAAAAAGGCTGCCCCGAAGAAGGCAGTGAAGAAAGTCGCCACCAAGGCTGCCGCCAAGCCGGCCGCAGTGAAGCCGATCAAGGAAGCTCTGACCAAGTCGGGTCTGGTTGCCCACATCGCCGAAGCCACCTCCGTCGCTGCCAAGGACGTGCGCGCTGTGTTCGCCGCCCTGGAAGGCGCCGTTGCCGCCTCGGTCAACAAGAAGGGCGCTGGCTCCTTCACCCTGCCGGGCCTGCTGAAGATCAGCACCGTGAACGTTCCGGCCAAGCCGAAGCGCAAGGGCATCAACCCGTTCACCAAGGAAGAGCAGTGGTTCGCCGCCAAGCCGGCCACCACCAAGCTGAAGGTTCGTCCGCTCAAGAAGCTCAAGGACGCCGCGCTCTGATCAGCGCGCCCCTTGTGGCGAACCGGACGGGACGGCGAAAGCCGTCCCGTTTCTTTTTTGGGCCCCATGGCGCGTAGGCGGACCACTGCGTTCCATCCACGCCGGACCCGGGCACACTGGAACACAGCGTCATGGTCCGGCGCCTCGCAACACCCCGATCGCGGGCCTATGGTGGGGCCATCCCCCTACCCCCACGCCATCATGTCCAGCAACGCGCACCGCTATCGCATCACCGTCACTCCCATCGAAACCGATGGCCAGCAGTGCACCGGGCGCTGCACGCTGGAGTTCGACCAGCGCACCACCTACAGCTGGATGAAGCAGTTCGAGCAGGCCCAGCGCCGACGCCGCCTGCCTTCCAACGACGACGCATCGCTGGTGGTCGCCACCGGCCTGCTGCACAGCTTGTCGGCCGCTTCGGGCCGGCACAGCAACGCCCTGGACAGCCTGCAGCCGGAACTGGACCAACTGCTGTTGAAGCTGGAAAAGCTGCAGCAACCCGGTTGAATGGCTGGCAGCCCCTGAACGGCAGCACGTAGACTGGCCACCACTTTTTGCAGAGGGTGCGCCGATGCGTGGTTTTCCGCTGTTGATCCTGGTCCTGCTGACGGCCGGCTGCTCCTGCCAGCGCACGCCCACCGATGATCCTGACAGCAGCACCCCGACCACCTCCGCGACCGACACCGGCACCACCGCGCGCGCAACCACCGCCACCGACGCCGCACCTGCCCCGGCGCGGCAGGCCGACCCTGACACCTTGCGCGGCGAGCAGACCACCCCCGAGATGACCGTGCACCGCTACCTGGAGCTGTTGATGACCGACCGTGCCAATGCCGACCGCATGTGGGCCGGTGGCCAGCCGGCACCGCAGCCCGATGATGCCGCCCTGCGCAGCATGCTGGTTGATGCCGGGTCATTGCGCATCCTCACCCGCGCCGCCGTACCACTGGATCGCGAAACGCCACATCGCGCCCTGGAAATCCCCGTCGACCTGCGCATGACCAAAGACGGGGCACCGCTGCGCTACAAGGGCTGGTACCGGGTCCGCCGCACCATCGATGGCGCGGGCTGGGAACTGAGCTCGGCGTCCGTACAAGTGGAATTGCAGTAAAAAGCCGCTAACCAGGTATTCACCTGCAGCGGGTATCGTGCTCACCCATCACCGTCCCCTCACGAGTTGACCCCATGAACCTGCGCCACCTGCTCCTGTCCGCCGTCGCCTGCATGGCCCTGGCCACCACCGCCCACGCCGCGCCGCAGGTCAACGGACGGCAGCTGACCGTGGGCGCCAGCGACGTGCAGGACTATCTGGACGGCAGCTTCCCGCGCACGCAGAAGGCGCTCGGCGGCCTGCTGGCGCTGACCGTCAGCGAGCCGCACCTGACCCTGCCGCAGGGCAACCGCCTGGACCTGGGCTTCGCCCTGGCCATGGCCGCCGGTGGCACCTCGATGCCGGTCGGCAAGGTGCAGATCAGCAGCGGCCTGCGCTACGACGCGCAGACGCAGGGCTTCCACCTGGACCAGCCGACCGTCGACCGCTTCAACCCGGCCATGGCCGGTGGCGAACTGGATTCCAGCACCCGCAGCCTGCTCAACAGTTGGCTGGCCGATTACGCCCGCCGCGAACCGATCTACAAGATCGACCCGACCATCGCGCGGGTGATGGGCGCCTTGCAGGTACAGTCGGTCGGCATCGAGAACGGCCGCATCGCGGTGACCTTCAACCAGGGCCTGGGCAACCTGGTGCCGCAGGGCCTGCTGGGCAAGTAAGCCCCTCCCGCATGCAGGCAGGAAGGCCGCGAAAGCGGCCTTCCGCGTTTGTGCGCCCCGCCGCCGGCATTCCCTCCCGGCCCACGCCACAACGGGAAAGGGCCGCGCAGGCGGCCCCTTCATTCACCCCATCGATGCGCGGGTCAGCGCTTGGGCTGCAGCATCGTGCCGGTGCACTTGGGCGAGCCGCAGCGGCATTCCCAGATCTTCTTCAGGCGCGCGGTGTGGCGCTCGGCCAAGGTGATGCCGTAGTTGTAGGTCAGCTCCTCACCCGGCTTGATGTCGCGGACGGCTTCGATGAACACCTTGTCGGCGGTGCGGTCGTCGCCCTCGGCTTCCTCGATCATCGCCTCGCAGTTCGGGTCGCAGCTGTGGTTGATCCAGCGCGCATCGTTGCCCTTGTGGTTGGCGTCGATGACGTAGTCCTCGTTCAGCGTGAACAGGAAGGTATGCCCGCTCTCCACGTCGCCGGTGTCATCGGCATCCACCTCGGCATGGGTCCGGCGCTTGCCCTTGTACTCGATGACGCGCTCGCCCTGCTTGATGTCGGCCACGGCGAACACGCCGTTGCCATGAATGCTGGATTTGCGCGCCTGGATCTTCTTGGGCATGTAAATGACCGGAAACGAATGAGAGGCGCAGATTCTCTCCCATCTGCGCCAATGACCCAAGTACGCGCCGGACCGGGGCCGGGCCATCGCGCCCCTCCGCGGACACGACCCCGCCCGGCGATCACGCCCCGGTGCCGGTACCCGCCGCCGGCCACGGCAGCCACCGCCGTCACCTGCCCCGCCCCTGCCTGAACAGGGCGCTTGGACTCGACCGGCGACAAAGCGTACAATTTTGGTCCGCTTTGAACCCACGTGCCGAGATGCTCCGCGTCACCAAGCTCACCGATTACGCCACCGTCGTCATGACCGTGCTCGCCGCACGGCCGGACGAAGTGCTGAGCGCGACCGAGCTGGCCGAGGCCGCCGGTCTGGAACCGCCCACCGTCAGCAAGCTGCTCAAGCCCCTGGCCCAGGCCGGGCTGGTGGAAGGCCTGCGCGGCGTGCGCGGCGGCTACCGGCTGACCCGCCCGGCCAGCGAAATCACCCTGATCGAGGTCGTCGAGGCGATGGAAGGCCCGCTGGCGATCACCGAATGCAGCCAGGGCCAGAGCCATTGCGGCATCGCCAGCCAGTGCGGCGTGCGCTCGAACTGGCGGCTGATCAACGATGTCGTCAGCGACGCCCTGCGCGCCGTCACCCTGGCCCAGATGCTGCATCCCTTACCGCTTGCCGACCGTCGACGGATCACCGCCGACGTCGTCTCCTGAACCACCGTAGGCAGCCCCATGGCCACCGAGACCATTGAAAACGTCGGCATCGCCGACACTCCGAACCGTGAAATCCACGAACAGCTGGGTCGCAAGTACGACGCCGGTTTCGTCACGGACATCGAATCCGATTCGTTCCTGCCGGGCCTGAACGAGGACGTCATCCGCGCCCTCTCGGCCAAGAAGGAAGAGCCGGAATGGATGACCCAGTGGCGCCTGGATGCCTACCGTCACTTCCTCACCCTGCGCCAGCCGGACTGGGCCAAGCTGCAGATCGGCCCGATCGACCTGCAGGCGCTGAGCTATTACTCCGCGCCCAAGGGCCCGAAGTACAAGTCGCTGGACGAGGTGCCCAAGGAACTGCTGGACACCTACGACAAGCTGGGCGTGCCGCTGCACGAACGCGCCAAGCTGGCCGGCGTGGCCGTCGATGCGGTGTTCGACTCGGTCTCCGTCGGCACCACCTTCCGCAAGGAACTGGCCGAGAAGGGCGTGATCTTCTGCTCGATCTCCGAGGCCATCCGCGAGCATCCCGAGCTGGTGCAGAAGTACCTGGGCTCGGTGGTGCCGGTCGGCGACAACTATTTCGCCGCGCTCAACTCGGCGGTGTTCTCCGACGGCAGCTTCGTGTTCGTGCCCAAGGGCGTGCGCTCGCCGATGGAACTGAGCACCTACTTCCGCATCAACGCCAACAACACCGGCCAGTTCGAGCGCACGCTGATCATCTGCGAGGACAAGGCCTACGTGTCCTACCTGGAAGGCTGCACCGCGCCGATGCGCGACGAGAACCAACTGCATGCCGCGGTGGTCGAGCTGGTGGCGCTGGAAGACGCCGAGATCAAGTACTCCACGGTGCAGAACTGGTACCCGGGCGACGAGAACGGCGTGGGCGGCATCTACAACTTCGTCACCAAGCGTGCCGAATGCCGTGGCGCGCGTTCCAAGGTGACCTGGACCCAGGTGGAAACCGGCTCGGCCATCACCTGGAAGTACCCGTCCTGCGTGCTGCTGGGCGACGACTCGGTGGGCGAATTCCACTCGGTGGCGCTCACCCACCACCGCCAGCAGGCCGACACCGGTACCAAGATGATCCACGTCGGCAAGCGCACCAAGAGCAAGATCGTCTCCAAGGGCATCAGCGCCGGGCGCGGCCAGAACACCTACCGCGGCCTGGTCAAGGTGGACCGCAACGCCGAGGGCGCGCGCAACTACACCCAGTGCGACTCGCTGCTGATCGGCAAGAAGTGCGGCGCGCACACCTTCCCCTACATCGAGGTGAAGAACCCCAGCGCCACCGTCGAGCACGAGGCCACCACCTCCAAGATCTCCGATGACCAGCTGTTCTATTGCCGCGCGCGCGGCATCGACCAGGAGAACGCGGTGTCGATGATCGTCGACGGCTTCTGCAAGCAGGTGTTCAAGGAACTGCCGATGGAATTCGCGGTGGAAGCCAAGAAGCTGCTGGAAGTGTCGCTGGAAGGCTCGGTCGGATGAGCCGCCTGCCCCTGCTCCTGCTGGCATTGCTGCCGGTGGCGGCCTCGGCCGCCTCTCCGGGCAACGCCTGCGACGATGCCCGCACCCAGCTGGATATCAACGAATGCGCCGCGCGTGAAGCCGACGCCAGCGATGCCGAGCTCAACGCCGTGTACCGGCAGGTGATGCAGAAGCTGCAGGGCCAGCCGGTGGCCATCGAGAAGCTGCGCAGCGCCCAACGCCTGTGGATCCAGCTGCGTGATGCCGACATCGACGCACGCTACCCGGTGGGCAAGGACGAGAACCCGCGCGTGATGTACGGCTCGATGTACCCGATGCTGTACTCGGCCAACAAGGCCGAGCTCACCCGGCAGCGCACCCAGTGGCTGCGCGCCACCTTCCTTGATCGCGCCGAAGGCGAGCTCTGATCGCCCCGCCCCACATTCAAATTTGAAGACCGCACCCTCATGTTGAAGATCGAAAACCTCCACGCAAGCATCGGCGACAAGGAAATCCTCAAGGGCCTGTCGCTGGACGTGAAGCCCGGTGAAGTCCACGCCATCATGGGCCCGAACGGCGCCGGCAAGTCCACGCTGGGCAACGTGCTGTCCGGCCGCGATGGCTACGAGGTCACCGAAGGCAGCGTGCAGTTCGAAGGCAGCGACCTGCTGGAGCTGGAACCGGAAGCGCGCGCCGCCGCCGGCCTGTTCCTGGCCTTCCAGTACCCGGTGGAAATCCCCGGCGTGAACAACACCTACTTCCTGCGTGCCGCGCTCAATGCCCAGCGCAAGGCGCGCGGCGAGGAAGAACTCGATTCGATGCAGTTCCTGAAACTGGTCCGGCAGAAGCTGGCCGTGCTGCACCTGAAGGACGAGTTGCTGCACCGGGGCGTCAACGAAGGCTTCTCCGGCGGCGAGAAGAAGCGCAACGAGATCTTCCAGCTGGCCGTGCTGGAGCCGAAGCTGGCGATCCTGGACGAGACCGACTCGGGCCTGGACATCGACGCGCTCAAGAGCGTGGCCGACGGCGTCAACGCGCTGCGTTCGCCGGAGCGCTCGTTCCTGGTCATCACCCACTACCAGCGCCTGCTCGACTACATCAAGCCGGACGTGGTGCACGTGCTGGCCAATGGCCGCATCGTCAAGAGCGGTGGCCCGGAACTGGCGCTGGAGCTGGAAGCACACGGCTACGACTTCCTGAAGGACCGCGTGGTGCGCGAGGCGGCCAAGTAATGAGCGTCCTGCTGGATTCCCTGGCTGCCGGCTTCTGCGGCAACACCGAACGCGCCGAACTGCTCGAGGCCGCGCTGAAGACCGGCCTGCCGGCCGCGCGCAGCGAGGCCTGGAAGTACACCTCGCTGCGCCAGTTCGAACGTCGCAGCTTCAGCGCCGCTCCGCTGCAGGCACCGGCCATCGATGCCGCGCAGGTGGCCGACATCCCCACCCCGCGCCTGGTGTTCGTCAACGGCCGCCCCAGCAGCGACCTGAGCGACCTGGCCGGCGTGGATGCGGGCGTGCAGGTACGCACCCTGTCGGCGGTGAAGCAGCAGGAGCCGGAAGCCGTCCGCTTCCTTGGCCGCCGCTTCGACCGCGCCGAGGAGATCTTCGCCCAGCTCAACGCCGCGCTCGCCGATGAAGGCGTGCTGGTGCAGGTGGCCGACGGCGTCCACAGCGATACCCCGCTGCACCTGGTGTTCGTCAGCACCGGCGACGGCAGCGACCGCGCGTGGCATCACCGGCACCTGGTGGAACTGCGCCGCGGGGCTTCGCTCAGGCTGGTCGAGCACCACCTGCACGACGGCGACAGCGCCAACTTTGACAACACCCTGGTCCACGTCCACCTGGCCCAGGATGCCCAGCTGGCGCACGCCCGCGTGCAGGCCGGCAGCAGCCGCGACACCCACCTGCTGCGCACCGACGCCGTGCTTGCGCGCGACGCGCAGTACCGTCGCATCGACCTGGAACTGGGCGCGGCGCTGACCCGCCATGAGCTCAACGTGCGCCTGGAAGGTGACAACGCCAGGCTGGTCGCCAACGGCGTGCTGCTGGGCAATGGCCGTCGCCACATCGACACCCGCCTGGGCATCGACCACATTGCCCGCGACACCAGCGCCGAGCTGGTCTGGCGCGGCGTGGCCGCCAACCGCAGCCGCGTGGTGTTCCATGGCGGCATCAACATCCGCGAAGGCGCCGATGGCACCGATGCCAACCTGTCCAACAAGAACCTGCTGCTGTCCGCCGACGCCGAGATCGACACCCAGCCGACGCTGGTGATCGATGCCGACGAGGTCAAGGCCGCGCATGGCGCCACCGTGGGCCAGCTCGACGCCAATGCGCTGTTCTACCTGCGCACCCGTGGCGTGCCGGCCGAACAGGCCCGCGCCATGCTCAGCGCGGCGTTCTGCCACGAACCGCTGTCGGCCGTGGAAGGCATCCTCACCGAGAAGCTGGCCCGGCACCTGGACCAGGCACTGCAACAGGCTGGCATGGCATGAACCTCTCTTCACCGCGTCCGATCCACCCTCCGGCCACCGCTCCGGACTGGGACCGTGTGCGCGCCGATTTCCCGCTGCTGATGCGTGAAGTCAACGGCAAGCCGCTGGTGTACTTCGACAACGCCAACACCGCGCAGAAGCCGCTGCAGGTGATCGGTGCGGTGGACGAGTTCTACCGCCGCTACAACGCCAACGTCAGCCGCGCGGTGCACGCGCTCGGTTCCGAGGCGACCGAGGCCTACGAAGGGGCACGCGCCAAGCTGGCGCGCTTCCTCAACGTGCGCGGCGACGAGCTGGTGCTGTGCAGCGGCACCACCTTCGCGATCAACCTGGTCGCGTATTCGTGGGCACTGCCGCGCCTGAAGGCCGGCGACGTGATCCTGGTCTCACGCATGGAACACCACGCCAACATCGTGCCGTGGCAGCTGGTGGCGCAGCGTACCGGCGCGACCCTCCGCGTGGCCGAGATCCTGCCCGACGGTTCGCTGGACCTGGATGCCCTGCACGCGGCGATGACCCCCGAGGTGAAGCTGCTGGCGGTGACCCACGTCTCCAACGTGCTGGGCACCATCAACCCGGTGCGCGAGATCTGCCGCGAGGCACGCCGGCGCGGCATCGTCACCATGGTGGATGGCTCGCAGGCCGCCCCGCACCTGCGCGTGGACGTGCAGGCCATCGGCTGCGATTTCTACGCCATCACCGGGCACAAGATGTGCGGCCCGACCGGCACCGGCGCACTGTGGGCACGCCGCGAGCTGCTGCAGGAAATGCCGCCGTTCCTGGGCGGTGGCGAGATGATCAAGGAAGTCAGCTTCGACGGCACCGTGTTCAACGATGCCCCGCACAAGTTCGAGGCCGGCACGCCGAACATCGCCGGCTTCATCGGCCTGGGCGTGGCGGTGGACTACCTCGACGCGCTTGGCCGCGACCACATCGCCGACCGCGAGCAGGCGCTGCTGGCGCATTTCACCGAGGAGCTGCAACGCATCGACGGCGTGCGCATCTTCGGCACCACGCCGCACAAGGCGGCGGTGGTGTCGTTCCTGGTCGAAGGCGCGCATTCGCACGACCTGGCCACCCTGCTCGACCTGCAGGGCGTGGCCGTGCGTTCGGGCCAGCATTGCGCGCACCCGCTGCTGCAGTACTACGGCGTCGCCGCCACCTGCCGCGCCTCGCTGGCCTTCTACAACACGCATGACGAGATCGAGTCGTTCATGGTGGCCCTGAAGAAGGTCCGCACCCTGCTGGGCTGAGGCCAGGAGCGGCCTCGGCCGCGAAAGCCCTCCCCCTTCGCCGCGCGAAAGGGAGGGCCCAAGGCGGTAGGGCCGAGCCACGCGCGGTACTGTCTCCGGACACCCCGGCCACGCGCCGCCTCCTTCCCGGACGCGCCGTGCACCGCCGCTTCCCCTTCGCCTCGCGCGCACTAGAATGTGGGGATGAACGAGCTGACTTTCCGTACCGCGACCGCCGCCGACATCCCGGCCCTGATTGAACTGGTGACTTCCGCCTACCGTGGCGATGCCTCCCGCGTCGGCTGGACCACCGAGGCCGACCTGCTCGATGGCCAGCGCGTGGACGCCGATGGCATCCTGGCCGACATCAACCGCGCGCGCAGCGTGGTCCTGCTGGCCGAACAGGACGGCCAGCTGATGGCCTGCTGCCATGTCGCCGATGAGAACGGCCACGGCTATTTCGGCATGTTCGCGGTCAACCCCAAGGCGCAGGGCGGCGGCGTCGGCAAGCAGGTGATGCAGTACGCCGAGCGCTTTGCCGCCGAACGGTGGCAGCTGCCGACCATGCAGATGACGGTGATCGACTGCCGCGACGAACTGATCGCCTTCTACGAACGCCGCGGTTATGTGCGCACCGGCATCAAGAAGCCCTTCCCCTACGGCGATGCCCGCTACGGCCTGCCCAAGCGCGATGACCTGCAGTTCGAAGTGCTGGAGAAGCCGCTGGGAGCGGCGGCATGAGCGAGACCTGGACCTTCATCTGCGCCAGCGAGGAACTGCTGCCCGGGGAAATGAAGACCGCCTTCGACGAGGTCACCGGTACCCCGCTGGTCGTCTTCAACCTTGATGGCGAGCTGTACGCCCTGGAAGACCAGTGCAGCCATGAGGAGTTCGAACTGTCCTCCGGCGTGATCGACCCGGCCGAGGGCAGCATCGAGTGCATCCTGCACGGTGCCCGCTTCGACATCCGCGATGGCCGCGCCCTGTGTGCGCCGGCCTATTCCCCGGTGCCCAAGTTCCCGGTCAAGCGCGAACACGGCGGCATCTGGTCGCGCGACGACCGCGACTGAGCCTGCAGGCCTCGCCCGTCGCCACGGCGGAGGCCGCTCGCCCGACAGGGCCACCGGGCAACGGCCGTCTGGCCGCCGGCCCCTGACGCGGGGGGCCGGCACGCGGCTGGCGGCCGTCGGCTGCTTGCCGCGCCCCCTTCCCCACTCCCCCTTTGGCCTGCCGGCCGGGCAGCGCCTGCCCGGGTGATTCGTCGGGCGTCATGGCCCGGCGGGCCCACTCAATATTGATAACGCAAACAATTCTCAATAAGATGCGCATCCATTGCGTCCTGCAATGATTTCTTAACACGCCTGTCTTCGATGCCCGCTTCCAGCGCCATGGCCATTCAGCGATTCGCCGCCCAGCTGCGGCAGCGCCAGCCGTGGCTGATGCTGGCACTGGGCCTGCTGATCGCCTGGGCGATGCTCGGCCATGCCGTGGCCGCGCCCGGCGCGTTGGCACCCAGCGCGTCCGTCGACCTGGTCAGTGCCCTCCCCGGCGGTGGCCAGCCCGGGGACCTGCCGGACATGGCTGCCATTTCCGAGTCCGGGGCCGAAAGCCTGCGCAGCGCGCGGCCACGTCCCGCGTCCACCGGCAGCCTGCCGCCGCGGGCCCTGCCGGCACCGCCCAGCCGCACGTTCCTGAGCGCAGCGACCGATACCCGCCTGCGCCAGGCGCTGGAAAGCGCACATCGCTATCCGCGTGCGCCCTACCTGCTGATCAATCGCGGCCACGCCCCTCCGCGGGTCTGAGTCCACGCGCCGCGCGGGCCTTGTCCGTTGCCGCCCGATCGCCGCACTCCGGCCTGCCGGCCGCCGTTGGCTCCCCCGTTCGATCAAGCCGCTTCCGGCACGTCTGCCTGGCTGCCCTTGCTCCTTTCCATCATCCCCCTCCCACCGACCTTCCGGACTTCCATGAGCCATATCAAGAGCCGCAAGCACGCCTCCCCGACGGCGCGCGTCACCACCCTCGCTTCCGCCGCCGGCCTTATCACCGGCCTGGGCCTGGCCGCACTGCCCGCACTTGCCCATGCCGAGGACAACGAGCGCGGCCCGCGCACCCTTGAGCAGGTCGAAGTACATGCGACCAATGGCTTCAAGACCGAGAAGTCGGCCAACGGCAAGTACACCCAGACCTTGCAGAACACCCCGCAGACCATCCAGGTCATCACCGGTGACCTGTTCAACCAGCAGGGTGCCACCACCCTGACCGAAGCTCTGCGCAACAGTGCCGGCGTCGGCACCTTCTACGCCGGCGAGAACGGCAACACCAGTACCGGCGACACGGTGTACATGCGGGGCTTCGACAGCTCCAGCAGCATCCTGGTCGACGGCATCCGCGACCTGGGCTCGATCTCGCGCGATGTGTTCAACACCGAGCAGGTCGAAGTGCTCAAGGGGCCCGCCGGCACCGACATCGGCCGCACCGCACCAACCGGCGCGATCAACATGATCAGCAAGCAGGCCAACCTGCGTGACGCTATCTCCGGCAGCCTGTCCGCCGGCGTGGATGGCCAGCAGCGCGCCACCGCGGACTGGAACCAGACCCTGGGCGCCACCTCGGCATTGCGCCTGAACGCGATGTGGCAGGACAGCGATGTCCCCGGGCGCGACCACGTCAACAACAAGCGCTGGGGCATCGCACCGTCGCTGGCCTTCGGCCTGGGGACCAGCACCCGCTACTTCCTCAACCTGCAATACCTCAAGCAGGACAATGTCCCGGACGGCTTCGTGCCGACCATTGGCCTGCCGGGCTGGAGCCCGCAAGCAGGCCTGGAGCAACTGGCCGGCCACCCGGTCAACCCGGAGAACTTCTACGGCACGCGATATGACCATGACGACGTGACCTCGCAGCAGGCCACGTTCCGCTTCGAGCATGACTTCTCGGACACGCTGAAGCTGACCAACACCGCCCGCTGGGGCAAGACCGAGCAGGACTACCTGCTGACAGCCTTCATGTCGACCGGCGGCGCGACCGGCAACATCAAATGGACCGATGCCAATGATCTGTCCACCTATACGATGAACCGCAGCAACTTGACCTACAAGGATCAGGAAAACACCATCCTGACCGATCAGCTCAACCTGCGCGTGGATTTCACCACCGGCAGCGTGCAGCACAACCTGAGCACCGGCCTGGAGTTCACCCGTGAGGAACAGAAGAGCTGGGGCAAGGCAGGCACCGTTGGTGCTGGCTGGGGCCCGGCCAACCTGTATGACCCGGACTGGAACGCCTCCGGCCTGGTCACCACCCGCAATGGTGCCAACAGCGAGGGCAAGACCACCACTTCCTCGCTGTATGTGTTCGATACGCTGAAGTTCAGCGAAAGCTTCATGCTGACCGCCGGCATTCGTGCCGACCACTACAAGACCGAGTACAGCAGCCTGGCCGCATGCGGTGGCCGTGGTGGCCCGGCCTGCGGCAGCCTGCCGACCGGCACGGTCATCGCCCTGCCCTCCCAGGAAGACTCCGACACGCTGATCAACTGGAAGCTCGGCGCGGTCTACAAGCCGAACGAAACCGTCAGCCTGTACGCCAACTACGCGCTCTCGCAGCAGCCGCCGGGCGGCAGCAACTTCCAGCTCAATGAGACCGCTGGCAACGTTAACAACATCAACATGGACCCGCAGGAAGCTCGCACCATCGAGCTGGGCACCAAGTGGAGCTTCCTGGACGATGCGCTGGCGTTGAACGTGGCCCTGTTCCGCACTGAAGTGACCAACGAGATCACCGGCAGCGCCGCCGAGGGCTACTTCCAGAACGGCCAGAAGACCGTGGAAGGCGTCGAGATCTCCAGCGTCGGCCGCATCACCGACAACTGGTCGGTGTCGGCGGGCTATACCCACATGAACACCCGCGTCGACACCGGCAGCCTGGTCACCGCCGACGGCACCAACAACCTCACCTACACCCCGGATGAGGCATTCACCGCCTGGACCAGCTACGACTTCCCGTTCGGGCTGACGCTGGGCGGCGGCGCCCGCTATTCCGGCCAGATGCATCGCGGCACCGATGGCGCTGCCGGCACCCCCGCCTTCACCAAGTCCTACACCGTCTACGACGCCGTGGCGTCCTATGCGATCAACGACCACCTGGTACTGCGCTTGAACGCCTACAACCTGTTCGACAAGCAGTATGTCGCGGCAATCAACAAGAGCGGCTACCGTTACACCCCGGGTACCCCGCGTACCTTCGTGTTCAGCGCGGACTTCCGCTTCTGAGCCAGGTGGCGCGGAGGCTTGCTCTCCGCGCCACTTCCGGAAATTTCCATGCTGCTGCATATCCCCAATGTACTTACCGCCACCGAACTGGCCGTCATCCGCCAGACGCTGGATGACGCCGACTGGACCGATGGTCGCGAGACCGTCGGTCATCGCGGCGCACAGGTAAAACGCAACGAACAACTGCCGGACAGCTCACCACTGAAGGCCTCGCTGGGGGCGATGGTGCTGGCCGCGCTGGAACGCAACCCGCAGTTCTTCGCCGCCGCGTTGCCGCTACGGATCCTTCCCCCGCGCTTCAATCGCTACCAGGGCGGTGGCGAGTATGGGTTTCATGTCGATGGTTCGGTCATGACCATCGGTCAGGGCCCGCAACGAACCCACCTGCGCTCCGATGTTTCCTGCACCCTGTTCCTCTGCGGGCCGGAGGAATACGACGGCGGTGAGCTGGTGATCAGCGACACCTACGGCGAGCACGAGGTCAAGCTGCCTGCCGGCGACATGGTGGTCTATCCCTCCAGCAGCCTGCACAAGGTCCAACCAGTGACCCGGGGTGCACGGCTGGCCTCTTTCTTCTGGGTGCAGAGCATGGTCCGCGACGACAGCCAACGCCGCCAGCTGTGGGAACTGGACCTCGCCATCCAGCAACTGACCGTGGATGTCCCGCAGCATCCGGCACTGGTCAATCTCACGGGCATCTATCACAACCTCCTGCGCCAGTGGGCCGAGACCTGAGCACGTAACGCCCCGGCTGCAGCGCCAAAGGCGTCGGGACATTACCGATAGTGGTTATCATTTGCAAAAGCTAACGCGTCCCATCTAAAATTCCCGCCCGAAACGCATGGCCTTCCTGTCGTGCGCATCACCGGGGATTTCACGTGTACCAGCTGCAGCGCCAACAGGACGTGGCCATCGTCGCGCATCGCGCCAGCGCGATCCGCCCGGTGGCGTTGTGCGCGTTGCTGCTGCTGTCGCTGCTCGCCTC
The DNA here is from genome assembly GCF_052871705.1 of Stenotrophomonas sp. LARHCG68. Classification (NCBI taxonomy): domain Bacteria; kingdom Pseudomonadati; phylum Pseudomonadota; class Gammaproteobacteria; order Lysobacterales; family Lysobacteraceae; genus Stenotrophomonas; species Stenotrophomonas sp. LARHCG68. Next base: position 424,421 of record NZ_JBIXJV010000003.1, read on the forward strand.
GCTGTGGCAGCACGGCACCCACCTGCCACGCCTGGGCGGCGCCCAGAGCACCTGCGCCACGGCGGGCGAGGAACGTGGCGAAACCCCGCTCGAAGAACAGGGCCCGGCCAAGCTGCGCCGGGCCGCCCCCCTGCATGCGGCGCGTGCCGCCCTGCCCCATCCCGGGTTCCTGCCGCGTCGTGCCGCCGTTGCACGCGCCGTCGCACCCGTGCCGATCCCCGCCGCATCGCATCAAGCCCCGCCCGCCCTGCACAGTCCGCGCCAACAGCGCGGGCAGGCACCGCCACTGGCCTGACCGCGTCACCACGGGCCGGGTCCGGCCCTGGCTCCCTGCTCCTTCCTGCCGCAGCAGCGGCCGCACGCCAACGCGTGTGGCACCGGCCTGCGCACCGCTCATCCATCTTTCCCGAGGTTGCTTCCATGGCTGCCAGCCATCGTTGTCGTGCGTCCGTTTCCCGCCACCTGCTCACCGCCGCCGTGCTCGGCGCGCTGTCCGTCTCCGCCCACGCCAGTGGCACCGGGGCCCCCACCACGCTGGACAAGGTGGTGGTCACCGCCGCCGGCTTTGAACAGAAGATCGTCGATGCGCCGGCCAGCATCAGCGTGGTCAGCCGCGAGGAACTCGCGCTGCGCCCCTACACCAGCCTGATCGACGCACTGCGTGACGTCGAAGGCATCGACGTGGGCATGGAAACCACCGACAAGAACGGCCGCGCCACCATCTCCATGCGCGGCATGCCCTCGGAATACACGCTGGTCCTGATCGACGGCCGCCGCCAGAGCAACGTCGGCAACCTGTACCCCAACAACTTCGGCGGCGGCCAGTTCGCCTACCTGCCGCCGCTTGATGCCATCGAACGCATCGAAGTGGTGCGCGGCCCGATGTCCACGCTGTACGGCGCCGACGCGATGGGCGGCGTGATCAACGTCATCACCCGCCGCAACAAGGGGCAGTGGAGCGGTTCGTTCACCCAGGGCTTCACCGTGCAGCAGGACAGCCAGTTCGGCGACGCCCGCACCAGCGACCTGTATCTCAGCGGCCCGCTGGTCAAGGACACGCTGGGCCTGACCGTGCGCGGCAGCTGGTATGACAGTGACGAATCCTCGCCGGAGTGGTCGGCCCTGCCGCTGCCCGATGGCAGCAGCTGGGAGCGCGCGCTCGGTTTCGGCGGTGGCGGCAAGGCCGTGGCCAACACCAACTGGAACACGGGCATGCGCCTGGACTGGAGCGTGTCAGAGAACCACAGCCTGTGGCTGGACTATGACCTCTCCCGCCAGAAGTACGACAACAGCAAGGGCCAGACCGGCACCCTGGACGGACTGGAGAGCCTGTGGCGCAGCGGCGTGGCCACCATTCCCAACGGCAGTGGCGGCACCACCAGCCGCCGCGTGGTGCAGCCGCGCGTGGGCTATACCGCCTACCAGCGCTACGAACTGGACCAGCTCGCCCTGACCCACCAGGGTCGCTATGACTTCGGCACCTGGCAGACCAGCCTGGCCCGCACCCAGAGCAACAACCTCGGTCGCTCGCTGCCGTTGACGCTGGAAGAGCGCGCCGACCTGCAGACCCTGTGGAACGACGTCTGCAGCCGCCGCGGCCAGGCCGCCAACTGCAACATGACCAACGGCAACGTCTCGATCCTCAACGATGCCGAACGCGCCCGCCTGCAGGCCTTCCTGCCGCGCCCCCTGCGCACCATGGAACTGGACGCGCTGGTGCTGGACACCCTGCTGGACCTGCAGTTCGGCGCGCACCAGCTCACCCTGGGCGGCCAGTACAACAACACCGACATGACCGACGGCGTGTTCGGCATGGACGGTGCCGGCTACAAGGACAACGTCCAGCAGAAGCACCGCACCTGGTCGGTGTTCGCCGAGGACAACTGGTCGCTGGCCGAGCGCCTCACCGCCACGCTCGGCCTGCGCTATGACCACCACAACATCTTCGGCAGCCATGTCAGCCCGCGCGCCTACCTGGTGTGGAACGCCAGCGATGCCTGGACCGTGAAGGGTGGCATCAGCACCGGCTACAAGACCCCGCGCCCGGACCAGCTGTTCCCCGGCGTCACCGGCTTCGGCGGCCAGGGCGTGATCCCGATGGTGGGCTCGCCCAACCTCAAGCCGGAAACCAGCACCAACTACGAGATCGCCAGCTACTACGAGGGTGAGCGCTGGGGCTTCAACGCCACCGCCTTCTTCAACCGCTTCGAGGACAAGATCGCCAGCGGCGGCAGCTACCCGAACTGCGAGGTCGCCCCGGCCGGCGGTGGCTATTGCGTCGATGTCGGCCCGGGCTGGGCAGCGCTGGGCTACAGCGTCTTCGGCCAGAGCGTGAACCTGGACAAGGCCGAGACCCGCGGCGTCGAGCTGGCCAGCCATGTCGACCTGCTCGCCAACCTGCAGCTGCGCGGCAACTACACCTGGACCAAGAGCGAGCAGACCAGCGGCACCGGCAAGGGCCTGCCGATCGCCGGCAACCCCGCCAAGCACATGGCCAATGCCAGCCTCAACTGGCAGATCAGCGATGCGCTGAGCCTGTCGCTGATCGGCGAAGGCCGCTACGACCGCTACCGCGACACCCTGCCGGACGCCAACGGCAACCCGCAGACCCGCTATTACGAGGACTACACCCTCTTCCATCTCGGCGGCAGCTGGAAGGCCACCCCCTGGCTGACCTTCAACGCACGCGTGAACAACCTGTTCGACAAGGACTTCGTTTCGCAGTCGTGCCTGCTGACCTCGCCCAGCGAGTACAGCTGCGTGGACGACTACGCGGTCAAGGAGCAGCGTCGCAGCTACTGGATCTCGCTCAACGCGCGCTTCTGAGCCGTTGCCCGCCGCCGCCCCCACGACGGGCGGCGGCAGGGCCCGTGCCGCACCCGTACAGGCCCTGTTCCGGCCGCTGAACCGTGGCGGCCGGCGGCGCCGTCCATCGGCAACACACGGCGCGGGCACGATGCTAGAGTCCGCACACTCTGAGCTTCCCCGTCGTGATGGCCACCCGCCCTTTTCATTCCATCCAGGCGTTGCGCGCCATTGCCGCCCTGCTGGTGGTGCTGTTCCACCTGCAGATCGTGGAGGACAAGTACACCGCCGGCATGCCGCTGCTGCCGGGCTTCATCCGCCATGCCGACAGTGGCGTGGACCTGTTCTTCGTGCTGTCCGGTTTCGTGATGACCACCATCGCCGCCGGCAGCTACGGTTCACCGCGTCAGGCCGGGCGTTTCCTGGTGCGACGCAGCTGGCGCGTGCTGCCGCCCTACTGGTTCTACACCACCGTCGTGGTGGTGCTGATGCTGGTCGCCCCGGGCATCGCCAACAGCGCCTACCAGGAGCAGAGCGTGCTGGCCTCGTACCTGCTCTGGCCACAGCCGCAGTTGCCCCTGCTGACCGTCGGCTGGACCCTGATCCACGAGATGTTCTTCTACCTGGTGATGGCCGGGATGATCGCCTTCGCGCGCGAGACCTGGTTGCCGGCACTGCTGCTTGGCTGGGGTGCCCTGACCCTGGCAGCGCACTTCCTGCTCGATGCCGGTGCGCCATGGCAGCAGGTCGCCAGCAGCCCGCTGACACTGGAATTCATTGCCGGCGCACTGGTCGGGCTGTACTGGAGGCACCTGCCTGCACCCATGGCCTTGCCGGTGGCCGTTGCCGGTGCGCTGGGCCTGGCCGGCGCGATGCTGCTGTTGTCCGAAGCCGGCGGCCCGCCCCCTTCCATGGCGATGCGCCTGTGTGCCTTCGGCCTGCCGGCGGCCCTGCTCACGCTGGGGCTGGTGCGCTGGGAACGTGCCGGATCGCCCCGGGTCCCGCTTCCATTGCTGCGGATCGGCGACAGTTCCTACTCGCTGTACCTGAGCCATGTGTTCGTGATCTCCGCCGCCGGGCGGCTCTGGCAGGCGAGCGGCTGGAACCACGGCCCCTGCCAGTCCGGGGCCTTCATCGCGCTCACCGTCCTGGCCTGCATCGGCGCCGGCTGGGCCTCCTGGCGCTGGCTCGAGCAACCCTTGCAACGCCTGCGTCCGGGCCGACGCGCGCCGCGGCCCGATACCGCGGCGGCCAGCGGGTGAGGCCGCGATACAATTCGATACAAATTGCGAATCATTCTCATTAATGATCTAATTCCCGGTCTCCCATCCGCTTCGTTCCCGTGTCCGCAGACCGCGCTTCCACCAACACCGTGCAGCAACAGGCCAGCCGCGGCTTCTGGCTGCGCACGCTGCACCAGTGGCACTGGATCAGTTCGGCGGTCTGCCTGATCGGCATGTTGCTGTTCTCCATCACCGGCATCACCCTCAACCACGCCTCGAAGATCGAAGCCAAGCCGCAGGTACAGAACCTGCAGCTGGAGCTGCCGGCGCCGGTGCTCAAGGCGCTGGGTACGCGCGAGGATGGCAACGCGCCGCTGCCGGCGCGGGTCTCGGACTGGCTGTCGGCGCGGCTGGACGTCTCCATCGGCCAACGCCCGGCCGAGTGGTCGCCCGAGGAGGTCTACCTGTCCATGCCCGGGCCCGGTGCCGATGCGTGGCTGAGCATCGACCGCGAGACTGGCGCGGTGGAGTTCGAGAAGACCCGCCGTGGCTGGGTGTCCTACTTCAACGACCTGCACAAGGGCCGCAACGCCGGACCGGGTTGGGGCTGGTTCCTGGACCTGTTCGCCGTGGCCTGCCTGGTGTTCTGCATCACCGGCCTGTTCCTGCTGCATCTGCACGCGCGGCAGCGGCGCATGACCTGGCCGCTGGTCGGCCTGGGCCTGCTGATCCCGCTGCTGATCGCCCTGCTCCTTATCCACTGATCGTCATTCCTCCCGGAGTCGCACCATGCGCGTCACCCTGACCATCGCCCTGAGCGGCCTGATCGCCACCGCCCCGGCCGCCTACGCCGCCAGCCTCGACGTCAACGTCGAAGTGCCCAAGCTCAACGTCGCCGAATACCACCGCCCGTATGTCGCGGTGTGGATCGAGGGTGCCGACCAGAAGGTCGCCGCCAACCTGTCGGTCTGGTACCAGCTGCGCGACACCGCCGAGGGCCATGGCACCAAGTGGCTGCCGGACCTGCGCCAGTGGTGGCGCAAGAGCGGCCGCACCCTGCAGGTGCCGGTCGATGGCGTCACCGGCCCGACCCGCCCGGTCGGCAAGCACCAGCTCAGCTTCAACGACCGCCAGCCGCAGCTGCGCGGCCTGCCCGCCGGCCAGTACACCCTGGTGGTGGAAGCCGCCCGCGAGGTCGGTGGCCGCGAGCTGCTCAAGATCCCCTTCACCTGGCCGGCGCGCAGCGTCCAGAACGGCAGTGCCCAGGGCACGTCCGAACTCGGCGCCGTCACCCTGTCCGTCAAGCCCTGATCCGCACCACCGCACTGGAGCCCACCGAATGAAGCGTTCCCTCCTGATTGCCGCCGCCATCGCCGCGCTGGTTCCGTTCACTGCCTCGGCCCACAAGGCCTGGCTGCAGCCGTCGCAGACCGTCATCTCCGGCACCAACCCGTGGATCACCGTGGACGCGGCCGTCTCCAACGACCTGTTCTACTTCAACCACGTGCCGCTGCGCATCGACAACCTGGTGATCACCGCACCGGACGGCAGCACCGTGCAGCCGCAGAACGTGGCCACCGGCAAGTACCGCAGCGTGTTCGACGTCGAACTCACCCAGCAGGGCACCTACCGCCTGGCCAACGTCAACGCCGGCCTCTCGGCCACCTGGCAGGAAGACGGCAAGCCCAAGCGCTGGCGCGGCAACGCCGAGAAGTTCGCCACCGAAGTGCCGAAGAACGCACCGGAGCTGAAGGTCTCCGAGACCGCCGGGCGGGTCGAGACCTTCGTCACCAACGGCGCACCGAACGACACCGCGCTCAAGCCGACCGGCAAGGGCCTGGAGATGGTGGCCGTGGGCCACCCGAACGACCTGTTCGCCGGCGAGGCCGCCAGGTTCCGCCTGCTGGTGGACGGCAAGCCGCAGGCCGGCCTGGAAGTGGAGATCACCCGCGGCGGCACCCGTTACCGCAACGCGCAGGAAGAGATCAAGGTCACCACCGACGCCAACGGCGAGTTCTCGGTGACCTGGCCGGAAGCCGGCATGTACTGGCTGGAAACCGGCACCGAGGACAACAAGACCACGGTCGCGCAGGCCAACGTGCGTCGCCTGACCTATGTCGCCACGCTGGAAGTGCTGCCGCAGTAAGCAATTGCTCAAAGTCCCTCTCCCGCCTGCGGGAGAGGGGTTGGGGTGAGGGCACGAGGAGCGGCCCCGTCGCCGATCAACGTCAGCAAGAACGCTCCCCCATCCGCCCCTTCGGGGCACCTTCCCCCGCACACGGGAGAAGGACAAAAGGCTCCCCGATTCCCGACACTGATGTCCCCCAACGCCGACATCGCCGCCCTTGGCGGCCACACCATGGGCACCACCTGGAGCGTCAAGCTGGTCGCGCCACGCAGCCGTGACCTGCATGCGCTGCACGCGGGCATCCAGGGGGAACTCGATCGCGTGGTCGCGCAGATGAGCACCTGGGAACCAGACTCGGACATCAGTCGCTACAACCGTGCCGCTGCCGGCCACTGGCAGCCGCTCCCCGAGGACTTCTGGACCGTGCTCAGCGCCGCGCACGAGATCGCCCGGCGCAGCGACGGTGCATTCGATCCCAGCATCGGCCCCTTGGTCGCGTTGTGGGGCTTCGGTGCACAGGCGCGCGCGCAGCGCGTACCCGACGCTGCAGAAAGGACAGCGGTCGCCCGCCGCTGCGGCTGGCAGAAACTTCAGTTGGATCAACCGGCACGCGCTGCGCTGCAACCCGGCGGCCTGCAGTTGGATCTGTCCGCCATCGCCAAGGGCTATGGGGTGGACCTGGTCAGCCATTGGCTGCGTCGCAACGGCGTCGAGGCGGCGCTGGTCGAAGTCGGCGGCGAACTGCACGGCTACGGCCGCAAGCCCGACGGCCAGCCCTGGCGCGTGCTGGTCGAGTCCGCGCCCGAGGAGGATGCCGGTGCCGAGTACCCACCGCGGGTGCTGGCACTGGACGATCTGGCCATCGCCACCTCCGGCGATCGCTGGCACCACTATGACCACGATGGCGTGTCCTACAGCCACACGCTGGATCCGCGCACGCAGGCCCCGGTCACCCGCGCCGCGGCCGCGGTGACGGTGATCGATCGCCAGGCCATGCACGCCGATGCCTGGGCCACCGCATTGACCGTGCTGGGCACCGAACAGGGCTTGGCCTTTGCCCGGGCGCAGGGGCTGGCCGCGCGCTTCGTCTCGCGCGATGGCAGTGGCCTGCAGGAAGCCATGACCCCCGCTTTCCAGCAGTACCTGGACGCAGACGCCGCATGAGTACCCCCCGCTTCAATCGTGCGCTGTTCGGCAACCTGGCCGTGATCGCGGTGCTGGTGGCCGTCGCCGTGCTGCTGCTGCGCCTGCACCTGGGCGAGGGCTGGTGGCTGGCCTCGCCACTGCCCTGGCAATGGTGGAGCGCGGCGGGCGTGGGCGCGGTCTATGCGTTTGCCTGTTTCGTCCTGTGGTGGCGCGTGCGCCCGCGCAAGGAGCCGGCCAGCGACACCGGGCAACCGCCGCTGCTGATCGTCTGGGCCAGCCAGACCGGCTTTGCCCGACAACTGGCCGAACGCAGCGCCCAGAGCCTGCGTGCCGCCGGCCATGCCACCCGCCTGCGCGCACTGGACCAGGTCGACGCCGCCCTGCTGGGCAGCAGCCACCAGGCGTTGTTCATCGCCAGCACCACCGGCGAAGGCGACCCGCCGGACCATGCACTGGCCTTCCTGCGCCGGGTAATGCCGCAGGCAAGCGCGTTGCCGGAACTACAGTACGCGGTGCTCGCCCTGGGCGACCGCAGCTACGAACACTATTGCGCCTTCGGCCACCAACTCGATGCATGGCTGCGCGCACATGGCGCGCAACCGTTGTTCGACCTCGTCGAGGTCGACAACGCCGATCCCGATGCCTTGCGCCATTGGCAACAGCTGCTCGGCCAACTGGGCGGCACCACCAGCAACGTGCCGGACTGGAGCGCGCCCGAGTACCAGCCCTGGCAGCTGCAATCGCGCCGGCTGCTCAACCCCGGCAGCGTCGGCGGCCCGGTGTTCCACCTGGCACTGCAACCGGCCGAAGGTGCGCTGCCATCCTGGCAGGCAGGCGACATCGCCGAGATCGGGCCGCGCCAATCCGCCGCGGCGGTGCAGGCCTGGATGCAGGCGCATGGATTCGACCCCGGCACCCGCTTGCCGGACGGTCGCCTGCTGGCCGAACTGCTCGCTGCCTCGCAGTTGCCGGAGCATGCCGCCGACATCGACATCGCTGCCCTCGCCGCCCAGCTCAGGCCGCTGCCGCATCGCGAGTACTCCATCGCCTCGATGCCCGGCGAAGGCAGCCTGCAACTGATGCTGCGCCGCCAGCTGCGCCCGGATGGCCAACCCGGCCTGGCCAGTGGATGGCTATGTGACTACACCCAACCCGGTGACCGCATCGACCTGCGCCTGCGCAGCAACGCCAACTTCCATCCGCCGGCCGCAGACGTCCCGCTGATCCTGATCGGCAACGGCACCGGCATCGCCGGCCTGCGCGCGCACCTGCGTGCGCGCATCGACATCGGCGCGCGCCGCAACTGGCTGCTGTTCGGCGAGCGCCATGCCGCCCATGACTTCCACTTCGGCGACGAGCTGCAGCAGTGGCAGCGCGAAGGCTGGATCGAACACCTCGACGCGGTCTTCAGCCGAGATGGCGGCGCCTTCCACTACGTGCAGGATGCGCTGGCCGCGCACGCGCCGCGGTTGCGCGAGTGGATCGACCACGGCGCCACCGTGCTGGTCTGCGGCAGCCTGCAGGGCATGGCCCCGGCGGTGGACGCGGTGATCCTCGATGCCCTTGGCAGCGAGGCCCACGAAGCCCTGCGCATCGCCGGCCGCTACCGGCGCGACGTGTACTGAGTACTCCCAACGGGTAGCGCCGAGGCTTTCCCGCCAGCACCGCAGCGGAGCCGGGCTCCGCTCTACCGCGTCACTGCCGGAGTCACCCGGATCGCCAGCAGCTCGCCGCCACCGTGCAGCGTGAAGCGCTCGCGTGCCCCGGCACCCAACCAGGCGGTATCGCCTGCGGACAATGCCGGCAGCACATCGCCTTCGAAGCGGGCCTGTCCGGCCAGCAGGTGGATCGCCCAGGCCGCCTGCGGCTCGGTGAAGAACAGCATGTTGCCGACCAACGGACGATGCAGCAGCTCGGCATTCACCTCATCCCGCCGCCACATCAGGTTGAAGTCCTGGGTGAAGCCATCGACCAGCTCGCCCGTGATCACGTCCTCACCCGCGAAACGCAGCCGCTGGTAGGGCGGCAACAGGGTTTCGCAGCGACCATCGGCAAAGCGCAGGCGCAGGCCTTCGCCCTGCAGCAGCACCAGCTCGCGCTCGATGCCCGGGAAGGCGGAAAACGCGGCGTCCTGCTCGATCTCGGCGATGGACAAGCGCAGCTGCCAATCGCCCTGCTCGGGCAGGCGCAGGATCTCGCGGGTCCAGCCCAGCCCGTTGCGCCAGCGCTCGCGCTGGTACTGGGCGGCGGGAATGACACGGGAAGAAAAATTCAGAAGGTCCATGCGCGCATGATGCCATCGCCCGCGCGCGGCAGGGCGCCAGGACGGCAGGAGCGACTTCAGTCGCGAAACCAACAATGCCCGCATGAACGCAGAAGCCTGCCATCCGAAAATTCAGATGACAGGCTTCATGCGCCCAGCAATCTCAACGGCTTCGCGGCTGAAGCCGCTCCAGCCGTGGGGTCAGCGCGGCACGGCCAGGTGCTCGGCGGTCAGCGGCTGGCCGGCACGCGGCGTAGTCGCGATCACCGCATCGGCCGGCAACGCGGTGCCGTTGTCCAGGCGCGCTTCCACGCGGTCCAGTGCGGCGTACACATACGGCAACAGCGGCAGGTAGCGCGCGCCGTAATCCGGCAGGCCCAGGAACCCGTCGAAGTGCTGCACGTGCTGCACCTGCCAATAGCTCACCTCACGCCCCGCCGCCTTGGCGGCAGTGGCGTAGGGCTTGCTGCTGAAGGCCGGCGGGATCAGCCCATCGTCGGTGCCATGCACCACCATCACCGGCAGCCCCTTGCGCGGCAGCCCGGCGCGAGTGGCCTGGACACCGGCCTGCACGCGCTTGGCATCCTCGCCCTGCCCGTCCCACAAGCCGCGCAGGCATTTCAGCCCGGCGTAGGTCAGGTCCGGCAACTGCACCTTGCTGTCGAGCAGGCCGACGCCGGCGCCCGGCGGAATACCGCTGCCATCGGAAATCCATGCCGCACGCTCGGCGGCGCTGGCCACGCGCGGGGAGAAGTCCGGGTTCTGCGCGGCAAAGCTGAAGCCGCACGGATGCTCGCCCACGCCATAGCGGCCATAGGCCGAAGCGTAGGTCGCGGCGATCGCACGCCACAGGTCGAAACCGGTCGACAACGCGCCCGCACGCAACGCGGCATCGGTCCAGCCCTTGCTCAGCATCAACGCGTAGGCCGACTGCGCCTGCGCGGCCGGCGTCGCCCCGCTGATCACGCCCTCGCGGGCCAGCGTGGCGCAGCGCACCGCAGCGCCCGCCTGCAATGCGGCGGTCAGCGGCGGTTGCGGCAGGTTGCTCATGTGCAGCTGCGCGCACGGCATCAGCAGCGCGGCTTCGGTGGTGTAGTCGTACAGCGCACGCGCGCCAGGGCCATCGGAATAGATGCTCGGCTCACCGGCCACCACCGCATCCAGCCAGTCACCGTCCATCTCGGCCGCGCGCAGCACCGCGCCGCCGCCGTTGGAGATGCCCACCGCGATGATGCGGGTGTTGTCGAAGGTGAACGGCGCCGCCTGCGGATAGGCCTGGCCCAATGCCAGCAACGCGAACTCGGCCGCCTGCTTCACGTGCCGGCCCCAATCGGCCTCCGGGTTGTCCTTGGAATGGGCGTGCTTGAAGGCCACGCCCGATGCGTTGACCGGCGCATCCGGCGCGAACGCCAGGTCGGCGACCTCGCCCAGTGCACCGACGCTGCCATTGGCGCGCACGCCCTGCTGTGCGTCCAGGTCGTAGTAGTCGCTGCCGGCGCCCTTGTCGGTGTAGACCACCGCACAACCCTTGGGCAGCCCCCAGGCCGCTGCCACCGACACCGCGCCGTAGATGCCACGCGAGCCCGAGGCCGGGGCCACCAACACGCAGCGCTTGGCCAGGTCGAAGTTGTCCGGCACCTGCGCCAGCACCCGGTGCGGCTGCCTGGCACCCGGCAGGCGGGCATAGGCCGAGTACTCGCGGCCCGGCGCCGGCGCCAGGCTGCCGAACAGCTCGCCATAACCCCCGCCCGGGGCGAGGTCGGCGATGCCACGCCAGCTGCCCCACAGGGCGCGGCGGCGCAGTTCCTCGACGGTCGGCGCGGTGGCGTCGGCGAAGGCCGGCGGGGCCACGCTGCGCAACCCGGCCAGCCCGAGGCCGGCGGTGAGCAGGTCGTCGCTGCCGCGGTGTTCGCTACGGAGTTCGTTGCTGAACATGGAAGGCTCCACGGACTTGGAGGCGGGGCCGCTGGCGCAGGAGGCCAGGCTCAGTCCGACGAATAGGCCGCAGGCGGCGCGCAGTAAGGATTGGCTCATGGGCGCACACTAGCAGAGGCCCACGGGCCGGCTCATCGTACTTTCGTACCACACGCTTTTAGCACCCCGGCTGCTACGTTTTCCGTACTTTCCCCACTGTTCTACGGAGTCCCCCATGGACCGCTTCCTGCAAGGCCGCACCGCGCTGGTGACCGGCAGTACCTCCGGCATCGGCCTGGCCATCGCACAGGCGCTTTCGGCGGCCGGCGCGCGCGTGGCCATCAACGGCCTGGGTACGCCCGAGCAGATCGACGCCGCGCTCAAGAGCGTGGCCGATGCCGGTAGCGAGGCCCGTCACTTCGGCGCGGACCTGCGCAAACCCGACGAGATCACGACCCTGCTTGAAGCCGTGCAGGCCTGGGGCCAGGTCGACGTGCTGGTCAACTGCGCCGGCATCCAGCATGCCGCGCCGCTGGCCGAGCAGCCGTCACAGAAATGGGACGACATCATTGCCATCAACCTCAGCGCCGCCTTCCACACCATGCAGCACACTCTGCCGGGCATGGCCGAGCGTGGCTTCGGCCGGGTGATCAACATCGCCTCGGTGCACGGGCTGGTGGCCTCGAAGAACAAGGCGCCCTACGTGGCCAGCAAGTTCGGCATCGTTGGCCTGAGCAAGGTGGCCGGGCTGGAATACGCCGCCGCCGGCAGCCGCGACAGCGGCGGCATCACCGTCAACTGCATCTGCCCGGGCTGGGTCGAAACCCCGCTGATCGAGCCGCAGATCCAGGCCCACCGCAACGGCGGCAGCCGCGACGACGGCGTGCGTGCCCTGCTTGAGGAGAAGCAGCCCAGCCTGCGCATGTCGCTGCCGGAGGACATCGGCGCGATGGTGGTGTGGCTGTGCCGCCGCGAGGCACACAACGTCACCGGCGCGGCGATGCCGATGGATGGCGGCTGGACGTCGCAGTAAGTGCACGCACGCCGACGACACCGGCCAACCGCATCCGCGCATGCTGCGCGTTGATGCGGTTGCGTTTGTCGCCGCTTCGGCCTTTACTCACCGCTTCCGTCGTCCACACGCGCCCGCCCCAGAATGCCCAGCCTGCTGATCGCCGACGACCACCCCCTGTTCCGCGCCGCGCTGCGTCAGGCTGCCAGCGACGCGGTCAGCGGCATGCAGGTGCGCGAGGCCGAGTCACTGGAAGGCGTGCTGGCCGCATTGGATGACGCCCCGGAAACCGACCTGATCCTGCTCGACCTGCACATGCCGGGCAACCACGGCCTGGCCGGTCTGGCGGCGATCCGCGCGCAGCACCCGGGCGTGGCGGTGATCGTGGTTTCGGCCAACGACGACCCGCGCGTGGTCCGGCGCGCCCTTGACCACGGTGCCGCCGGCTACCTGCCCAAGAGTTCGGGCCTGAACGAACTGCACGACGCCATCCGCAGCGTGATGGCCTGCGAGCAATGGTTGCCGGCCTCGCTGCGCGCCTCGGTGGCACGCGCGCAGTCCTCCAGCCACGACAGCGAACTGGCCGCACGCCTGGCCAGCCTGTCGCCACAACAGTTCCGAGTGTTGGTGCTGGTCGCCGAAGGGCTGCTCAACAAGCAGATCGCCGACCGCCTGGACGTGCAGGAACGCACGGTCAAGGCGCATCTGTCCGCCATCTTCGAACGGCTGGGCGTGCGCAACCGCACCCAGGCCAGTGTCGTGCTGCGCGAGCTTGAACTCAGCGACCCCGCCCGCCAGGTGCTCTGACCCACGCGTGCGGGAGCGGCCTCGGCGGCGAAGCAGGAATCGCGTGACTGCAATTGCGCGATGTGGCCTGGCGCTGGAACGGGACCGGCTTCGCGGCCGAGGCCGCTCCTACCGCCCGCCCAGCCAACGATGCAGGTACATGCCCAGCAGCATCGCCGGCACGAACCACAACGCTTCCGGCGACAACACGCCCAACCCCACCAGCGCTGGCCCCGGGCAGTAGCCGGCCAAGCCCCAGCCGATACCGAACAACGCCGCGCCGAACAGCAACGGCCGGTCGATCTGCTTGAGTGCCGGGATCTGGAACCGCGCCGCCAACACCGGTGCCGGCCGGCGCAGCACGAAGCGGAACAACACCAGCGTGGTGAGCACCGCACCGCCGAGCACGAACAACAGGGCCGGGTCGAAGTCACCGGACACGTCCAGGAAGCCGCGGATGCGCTGTGGATCGGTCATGCCCGACACCGCCAAGCCCAACCCGAACAGCGCGCCGGAAAGCAGCGCCGCCAGGGTGATGCGTGCATGCGTGCTCATGCCACGTGCCTCACGATGAAGGTGGTGATCACCGCGGTCAGCATGAAGGTCAGCACCGCTGCCAGCGACCGCAATGACAGCCGCCCCAAGCCGCACACGCCATGCCCGCTGGTACAGCCATTGCCCATCCGCGTACCGATGCCCACCAGCACGCCGGCCACCACCAGCAACAGCGGCGGAAACCCCTGCCGCGGCACATAGGCACCGGGCACCGACCACAACCAGGCCGCACCGGCGCCGACCAGTCCGATCAGAAAGGCCAGCCGCCACGCGATTTCGCCCCGCTTCGGCAGCAGCACACCGCCGAGCATGCCGCTGATGCCGGCGATGCGGCCGGTCAACCACAGCAGCAGGGTCGCCGCCATGCCGATCAGCACGCCGCCCAGCAGCGCGCTCATCCACGTGTTCATCGCGCATCACCCATCTGGTCCAGCGGCAGGCGGAAGTAGCGCACGCCATTGGCATCGGGTTCGGGCAGGCGGCCACCGCGGATGTTGACCTGCAACGCGGGCAGGATGAGTCGCGGCACCGGCAAGGTCGCATCGCGCTGTTGGCGCAGTTGCACGAAGGCCGATTCGTCGACGCCGTCCTTCAGGTGCGCATTGCCGGCACGCTGCGCGGCGATGCTGGTCAGCGGTTCGGCCTCACGGCGCGTGCCGGGGTAGTCATGGCACAGGAAGATCCGCGTATCCGCCGGCAACGCCAGGATCTTCTGGATCGAAGCGAACAGGCGATGCGCGTCGCCGCCCGGGAAGTCGGTGCGCGCCGTGCCGGTGTCGGCCGCAAACAGGGTGTCACCAATGAAGGCCGCATCGCCGATCACGTACGTCAGCCCGTCATCGGTATGCCCGGGCGTGGCGATCACACGCACCGGCAGGGCGCCGATCGCGAACTGGTCCCCATCGACGAGCAACCTGTCGAACTGGCGCCCATCGGCGATGAATTCCTCGCCCAGCCCGAACAGCGCCTTGAACCGCTCCTGCACCTGCACGATGCCGCGCCCGATCGCCACCTGCGCCTGCAGGATGTCGGCCAGGTAACCGGCCGCGCTGAGGTGATCGGCATGCGCGTGCGTCTCCAGGATCCACGTCACCTGCAGCGCCTTGCCGCGCACGAACGCCAACAGCGCATCGGCCGATGCCGTGCTGATCCGTGCGCCGGCCGGCTCGTAGTCCAGTACCGGGTCGATGATCGCCGCGGCGCCGCCCTCGCCTTCGTACACCACGTACGTGAACGTGCCGGTGTCCTTGTCGAAGAACGGTTCCACCTGCGGATGAAGCCGGGTTGCATCGCTCATGGCCTGCACCTTTGTAATTTAGATTTTTCTAAATTAAACTCCTCTCACCTGAAGCGCAACCCCCCGAAAGCTGGCCCGATGAACACGCCCGACATCGATGCTGCGGACATGCAGTCCCACGCCGAGCAAGCCGCCGCCCTGCTCAAGTCACTCGCCCACCCGGCACGCCTGCGCGTGCTGTGCCACCTGGTGGACGGCGAGGCGTCGGTGAGCGAACTGCAGGCGCAGGTGGCGTTGTCGATGTCGGCGCTGTCCCAGCACCTGGCACTGATGCGCGACGCAGGCCTGGTCATCACCCGCCGCGAGGCGCAGACCATCTACTACGCGCTGGCCGACAGCCCCGCACTGGGCGTAATGCATGCGCTGTATGAAGCGTATTGCGGCAAGGGAAAGCGCCGGTAGTCCGCGGGACGGACTCCCGCCGCATTCCCGATCGCGTTGGGCAAGGGCTTCATCCCGGCCTGCGCCGCCTCGCTATCGCTGCGTCACCGTCCGCGCCGCCAGCAGGCGGTCCAGGATCGACTTCAACGCCAACGGCCGCGCCGGCTTCTGCAGCAGGGTCAGCCCCTGCTCCAGCACGTCACGCCGCGTGGCCAGGCTGTCGTCCGCGCTGAGGATCAACGTCGGACGGGCGCCGTAGCGCTCGGCCAGGCGCGCCTGCAGCGCCGTGCCGGTATCGCCGTCGTCCAGGTTGTAATCGAACAACCACAGCGCCACGGCTTGCCGTTCCATCGCCGCGACCGCATCGGCTTCACCGGATCCCTCGGCCACCGCGTAGCCCCAACCGCGCAGCAGTCCCGCCAACGCCGCCAATGCCGCCGGATCGTTGTCCACCACCAGCACCGGCGTGGCCTCCCCGGCGGGCGCGGCACGCTCGTGGAGTGCAACCGGCGGCGCCGATGCCGCCAGGACCGACACCGAGAAAACCGTGCCGCGCCCCTTGTCACTGCGCAGCCCCAATGGCGCATGCAGCAGGCCGGCGATGCGGTCGGCAATCGCCAGCCCCAACCCCAGTCCCTGGCCACTGGTTTCCTCGCCGCGCCGGAACTCCTCGAAGATCCGACGCTGCTCGCTGCGGGCGATGCCCGGCCCGGTGTCATGCACCTCGATGCGTATCCTGCCCGCTTCCCGCCGCACGCCCAGCAGCACGCCGCCGCGCGTGGTGTAGCGCACCGCGTTGGCAAGGAAGTTCTGCAGCACCCGCCGCAACAGTTGCGGGTCGCTGTTCACCCACGTGCGGGTAGGCAGGTAATGAAAGGCCAGGCCGCGTGCCGTGGCCAGCGCGCGGAATTCCGATGCCAGTGGATCGAGCACCTCGGCCAGCGGCATGTCGCGCGGCTGCGGCACCAGTCCGCCGGCCTCCAGCCGCGACATGTCGAACAAGCCGGTCAGCAGGTCCGTGGTCGAATCCAGCGCGCCCTGGATCTGCACCACGGCCTGCTGCTGCTCCCCGCCATCCACCTGCTGTGCCAGGCGGTCGGTGAACAGATGCGCCGCATGCAGCGGCTGCAGCAGGTCATGGCCCACCGCGGCGAGGAAGCGGCTCTTGGCATCATTGGCACGCTCGGCCTCGCGCTTGGCCGATTCCAGCAGCGCGGTGCGCTCGCCGACGCGTTGCTCCAGCGTTTCGTTGCTGCGCTTGAGCTCGCGCTCGCTGCGCCGGAAGGCGGTGACATCGGTGAACGTGGCCACGAAGCCGCCCCCCGGCATCGGATTGCCACGGATCTCCACGATGCTGCCATCGGGAAACACCCGCTCGGTCAGGTGCGGCGTGCCGGCGCGCATGAAAGCCAGGCGGCGGTCCACCGCGCGCTCGTCGCGCCCGCGCTGCGGCATGGCCTGCAATGCCCAGCGGGTCAGGTCCATGATCGGACGCCCCACCTGCAGCAGTTCCTCCGGGAAACCGAATATCCGCGCATACGGGCGGTTCCACGCCACCAGACGCTGGTCGCGGTCGATCACGCTGATGCCCTGGCTCATGTTCTGCAGTGCCGCCTCCAGTACCTGCTGGCTGAAGCGCAGGTCCTGCGAGGCCTCGCTGACGATGGCGGCCACCGCCGCCAGCTCGCTGCTCTCCCGGCGCGCGGCATCCAGCAGCAGGCGCGCCGATGCGGCACCCAGCACGGCAGACAGTTCCCGTTCGACCCGCGCTTCGATCGGGGTCGGTACCGGGCCGCTGCGCGGCGCATCGGCAAGCAGCCGCTGGACCTGCTCCAGCGGCAGGAAGCGACGCCCGGCATCGCGCAGTGCATCGGCATCCAGGCTGCGGCTGGCGCGGTCGGGCGTATCACGCCGCCATACCATCGCCAGCAATGTGACCGCAGTGCCGACGAACAGGCTGGCACCCACCGCCCGGCCCAGCGCGGTCCATCCGGTCAGGCCGAACAGCCCCTGCGGCGCCAGCCACTGCCAGCCGAATGGACCGTCCACCAGCCAGCCCGGTGCGCGGCCGCTGCTTTCCAGCAGGGACGGCAGCAACAGTACCCATGCCCAGGTGAGGAAGCCGGCCAGCACGCCGGCGATGGCCGCACGCGGGGGGGTCTGCGGCCGCCAGATCGCAAAGCCCAGTACCGGCACCAAGGTGGCCAGCGCCGAGAACGAGATACCACCGATGTCGGCCAGCACGTTGCCGCCACCGATCAAGCGGCTGTATGCCCATGCCAGCAGCATGATCAGGCAGATGCCGGCACGGCGCAGCCAGACCAGTTCGCGGCGATGGTCGCGTCCACCGGCACGCCGCCACGCACCGCGCAACAGGCCCGGCGCGAACCAGTGGTTGCCGATCATCAGGCTCAGTGTCAGCGTGCTCACCACCACCATGCCGGTGGCCGCGCTCAGGCCGCCGAGGAAGGCAAACAGCGCAATCCCTTCGTGCCCGGCCGAGAACGGCAGCGCCAGCGTGTACATGTCAGACGGCACGCTGTTGCCCAGCAGCGCGGTGCCCGCACGTGCCAATGGCAGGATCGGCAGCGCGATCAACAGCAGGTAGAGCGGGAACAGCCAGCGCGCGGTGCGTACATCGGCCGGGTCGCGGCACTCAACCACGCTGACATGGAACTGGTGCGGCAACAGGAACATCGCCAGCCCGCCCAGCAACATCAGCGGCACGAACCCGCCCCCGGGGGCATCGGCGGCCGGGGCCGGCATCGACGGCAGGCCCTTCAGCCCGAACCACACGAACAGGCCCAGTACCAGCATCGCGCACAGCTTGAACACCGACTCCACCGCCATCGCCAGCACCAACCCGCGGTTGTGTTCGGACACATCCGCGCGCCGCGCGCCAAACAGCATCGCGAACAGGGCCATCGCCAGCGCCACGTACAGGGCGCTGTCCTGCCAGGGCGAACCGCCCTGCCCGGCATCGACCGCACGCGAGGTGATCATGCCGAAGCTCATCGCCACCGCCTTCAACTGCAGCGCGATGTAGGGAATCAGGCCAAGCGCGGCCACCAACGTCACCGTCGCCGCCAGCCAGGCATCGCGCCCGAGCCGCGCGGCGATCAGGTCGGCCAGCGAGGTGGCATTGGTCTCGCGCGCAAGCCGCACCAGGCGCACCATCACGCCCATCGCCAGGGCGTAGAACAGGATGGCCCCGACGAAGGTCGGCGGCAGCGGCCAGCCATAGCGCGCGGCCTGCGTCACCGTGCCGTAGAAGGTCCACGAAGTGCAATGCACGGCCAACGACAACGCGTAGACATGCCGCCAATGCCGCGCGAATGCGGTCGGTCGACGCTCGCCATACAACGCCGCGCCGAACATCAGCGCCAACCAGGCCAGGCCCGCCAGCGCCACCGTCACCAGACTCAACATGTACGCCGCTTCCCCGAATGCATCGGCGCAGGATACGGAGTAAGCCCTCACCGCAGAAGGGCCTGCCCTCACCCCAACCCCTCTCCCGCCTGCGGGAGAGGGGCTCAGGTTTGCCTGGGCTGTGGCTTTGAAGCCCCTCTCCCGCAGGTGGGAGAGAGGGGCTCAGGTTTGCTTCGGCTGTGGCTTTGAAGCCCCTCTCTCGCAGGCGGGAGAGAGGGGC
Source organism: Stenotrophomonas sp. LARHCG68 (assembly GCF_052871705.1). NCBI lineage: Bacteria > Pseudomonadati > Pseudomonadota > Gammaproteobacteria > Lysobacterales > Lysobacteraceae > Stenotrophomonas > Stenotrophomonas sp. LARHCG68. Next base: position 443,580 of record NZ_JBIXJV010000003.1, read on the forward strand.
TCAGGTTTGCTTCGGCTGTGGCTTTGAAGCCCCTCTCCCGCAGGGGGGAGAGAGGGGCTCAGGTTTGCTTCGGCTGTGGCTTTGAAGCCCCTCTCTCGCAGGCGGGAGAGAGGGGCTCAGGTTTGCTTCGGCTGTGGCTTTGAAGCCCCTCTCCCGCAGGCGGGAGGGAGGGGCTCAGGTTTGCTTCGGCTGTGGCTTTGAAGCCCCTCTCCCGCAGGGGGGAGAGAGGGGCTCAGGTTTGCTTCGGCTGTGGCTTTGAAGCCCCTCTCCCGCAGGCGGGAGGGAGGGGCTCAGGTTTGCTTCGGCTGTGGCTTTGAAGCCCCTCTCCCGCAGGCGGGAGAGGGGTTGGGGTGAGGGCCGCTCTGGCACACGTACCCAAGAACGAACAAGGCCCTTCCCGCTACTGCGGGAAGGGCCATCGCTTCTGCTTCGATTCGCGTCCCGGTGCCGTCACCGGCCCTGGCGCTGCATCAGAAGTTGTAACGCACCGACACATACCAGTTGCGCGGCAGACCGTAGTACGCGGTCTGGATGTTGCCCACGCTGGCAAACTCCTGGCCTTCGGTCATGTACTGCTTGTCTGTCAGGTTGCGCACGCCCGCACGCACCTGCCAGCTCATCTGCGGCGAATCCCACACGCCGTAGGCGCCGAGCAGCGTGTACGCGTCCTGGCTCAACACGGCACGGTTGTCCACCGACAGCCAGGTCTCGCTGCGGTAGGACACGTCGCCGCCCAGCGTCAGGCTGCCGCTGTCACCCAGCGGGAACACGTGCTGCAGTGCCACGCGCGCGGTCCAGTCCGGCGAGAACGGCACGTGCGCGTGGCTGACGTTCGGGTCGAAGCCCGGGTAGGACGGATCCAGGCGGAAGTCCTCGAACTTGTCGTACTTGGCGTCCATCCAGCCCACCTGCGCGCTCAGCGTGGTGGACTCACCCAGCAGCGCGCTGCCTTCCAGCTCGATGCCCTTGATGTTCAGCTTGGCGGCGTTCAACACCGGGAAGGTGCCCACGTCCTGCGACACACGGGCCTGGAAGTCGCTGTAGTTGCTGTAGAACGCCGCCGCGCTGCCGCGGAAGCGGTGGTCGGCCGAGCTGCCCTTCAGGCCCAGCTCGTAGGTCCACACGTATTCCGGATCGAACTTGGCATGCTCGGTGTCATACACGGTGTTGGCGCGACCATTGAAGCCGCCCGATTTGAAGCCGCGGTTGGCCGACACATAGCCCATCAGGTTGTCGCTGAAGGCCTTCTGCAGGCTGATCGACGGGGTCACGGCGGTCCACGATGCCTTTGCATCGAAGGCCACGGTGCCATTCAGGCCAGCGAACGGCGCGCCCCAGAACGTGCTGGTGGAACGCTCGTAGTCCTTCTTGTCCTTGGTCCAGCGCACGCCGGCGGCCACGGTCCAGCTCGGCACGAACTCCCAGTTCACGTGGGCGAAGGCGGCGGTCGAGGTGGTGGTCAGGTCGTCGTCGATCGTGCGCAGGAACGGCACCTTGGCGCCCAGGAACGAGAACAGGTCATCGGCATACGCCTCCTGGTACGACGGCACGTTCTCCTTCATGTAGTACGCGCCGAAGGTGGCATGCAGGTTGGAACCATTGTCGTAATGGAGCTGGAATTCCTGGCTCTTCTGGTTCTGGTCCAGCGCCACCAGCACGTCGCCCAGCTCATACTCGGACGCATCGATGTCGATGTACGACTCGGTCTTGAGCTTGCGGTAGGAGCTGATGCTCTTCAGCGTCCATTGCTCGTTGATGTCCCAATCCATCGCCAGCGACGCACCGGAGTGCTTCAGGTACTGGCCCTGGCCATCGTCGAACGAGGTCCGCGCGCGACGGTTCCATTCACCGGTTTCACCCGGCTTGAGCACGATCGCGCCGCCCGGCGCCAGGCTGGTCTGGACCAGGTTGGCCATCGGCCGGCCCAGGGTCAGCGCCGCATCCTGCTTGGTGGTATCCAGCGACAGCACCGCGCTGAAGTTGTCGATCGGCTTGAAGGCCAGCTTCAGGCGCAGCGCTTCGGTGTCGTCGTCGTTGTAGCGCTTGCCGGTGTCGGCGTCCTTCACGTAGCCGTCGTTGGTGATCTTGGCACCGGCGATGCTGCCGGCCACCGTATCGCTCAGCTGGCCGGACACGTAGAAGCGGCCTTCCAGGCGACCGTAGTCACCGGCGGTCACTTCCACCGCGCCGCCCTCGTTGTCGAACGGGTTCTTGGTGGTCAGCTTGATCGCGCCGCCGGTGGAGTTCTTGCCGTACAGCGTGCCCTGCGGGCCACGCAGCACTTCCAACTGCTGGATGTCGAACAGCGAGAACAGCGCGCCGTTGATGCGCGAGTAGTACACGTCATCGACGTACATGCCCACGCCCGGGTCGAAGGTCTGCAGGGCATCCGGCTGGCCGATGCCACGGATGAACACGTTGACGCTGTTGGCCGAGCCACGGCCCTGGGCGATGTTCATGTTCGGCACCGCGCCCTGCAGGCCCTCCACGGTCGAGGCCTGCAGGTCCTTGATCTGCTCCTCACCGAAGGCGCTCACCGCCACCGGTACGTCCTGGATGGACTCGCTGCGACGGCGTGCCGTCACGGTCACTTCGTCCAGCTGCGTGGCCTGGGTGCCCGCCGCCGTGGCCTGCTGCTCCTGGGCCTGCACGAATGCGGCCGGCGCCAGCAGAATGCCGCCGATGGCCATGCTCAGATACTTGCGCTTCATTGGTCTCCCTCCTCCCGGGTATGACGCAGCGGCAATGGGATGCCGCCATGCTGCGCACGTTAACGACGCGTTAGCCGGCCGCGTATCGTCCCTTCGTACAGTGGGCCGGCCGCCCGCGCGTCCCGATACTCGCCGGCAACGTATTGGCCGGGGAGCCGTGGATGTCGTTTCTGATCGTATTGGCGGCCCTGTGCTTCCTGATGTTCGTGGCCTACCGCGGCTACAGCGTCATCCTGTTCGCCCCGGTGGCCGCGCTGGGCGCGGTGCTGCTGACCGACCCGACCCTGGTCCAGCCGATGTTCACCGGGCTGTTCATGGACAAGATGGTCGGCTTCCTCAAGCTGTACTTCCCGGTGTTCGTGCTCGGCGCGGTGTTCGGCAAGCTGATCGAGATTTCCGGGTTCTCCAAGTCCATCGTCAGCGCCACCATCAAGCTGGTCGGTGCCCAGCGCGCGATGCTGTCGATCGTGCTGGTCTGCGCCGTGCTGACCTACGGCGGCGTGTCGCTGTTCGTGGTGGTGTTCGCGGTCTACCCGTTCGCGGCCGAGCTGTTCCGCCAGAGCAACATCCCCAAGCGGCTGATCCCCGGCACCATCGCGCTGGGGGCCTTCAGCTTCACCATGGATGCCCTGCCGGGCACGCCGCAGATCCAGAACATCATTCCGTCGGCCTTCTTCGGCACCAACAGCTGGGCCGCCCCATGGCTGGGCGTGATCGGCACCGTGGTGATCATGTTGCTGGGCATGAGCTACCTGGAATGGCGCCGCCGTACCGCCATCGCCAAAGGCGAAGGCTATGCCGGCACCGGCGAGGAGCTGCGCAACGAGCCGGAGGCCTTCCGTGGCGACAAGCTGGCCCACCCGCTGCTGGCGATCCTGCCGCTGATCCTGGTCGGCGTCTCCAACTTCCTGTTCACCCGCTGGATCCCCGGTTTCTACGGTGAAACCCAGTCCTTCCTGCCGGCGGTCATCGGCAATCCGGCCCCGGTGGTGCAGGAGGTCTCCAAGATGGCCGCTATCTGGGCGGTACAGGGGGCGCTGCTGCTCGGCATCCTCAGCGTCATCGCCTTCGCCTGGAAACCCGTGGTCACGGCCTTCGCCGAAGGCACCAAGTCGGCCATCGGCGGCGCCATGCTGGCCTCGATGAACACCGCCTCGGAGTACGGCTTCGGCGCGGTCATCGCCGCCCTGCCCGGCTTCCTGGTGGTCTCCAACGCCTTGGGCGCGATCCCCAACCCGCTGGTCAACGAAGCGGTGTCGGTCACCGCCATGGCCGGCATCACCGGCTCGGCCTCGGGCGGCATGAGCATCGCGCTGGCCGCGATGGCCGATAGCTTCATCGCCAATGCGCACGCCGCGGGCATCCCGATGGAAGTCCTGCACCGCGTAGCGGCCATGGCCTCCGGCGGCATGGACACGCTGCCGCACAACGGCGCGGTGATCACCGTGCTGGCCGTCACCGGCCTGACCCACCGCCAGTCCTACAAGGACATCTTCGCCATCACCCTGATCAAGACCCTGGCGGTATTCGCGATCATCGCGGTGTATTACATGACCGGGCTGGTTTGATACCGGAACAGGGAACTCGGAACTCGGAACTCGGAACTCGGAAAGGCTGCCATGTGATCGCAGCGCCATGTCATTGCCCGCTCTGGCCCTGAACCTCTTGCGGCTCGCGGCGGCGGCCATCACCGCCAGCGCTCAAAGCGCCCCCTCCAACCCTCCCCTTCGCTGCACGGCAGGAAAGGAGCAGAACAGCAAAGGCAATGGCGGAAGCCAATTGCTCGCCACTGTTCGCGCCGCAGAATGCAGGTAGAGGACCGTTTGCACGCCTTTGGCATGCGGCCGGATGAACGCCAATGGCCATGACGCAGGGCCGGAGGTTTGCTCCGGAGGATTGCGAAGGGATGCCCGGATTGGCAACAAGCCACGCCTTTCCTGCAGCATTCCAGCATGCAATATTCCAGACACGAGAAAGGCGCCCCACGAGGCGCCTTCTGCTCTAACCAAGCCCAAAAAAGAACGCCCGGCTGCACGTCACTGTGCAACACCGGGCGATCTCACTTCCCTGTTGGCGTCCTGCCTATCCCCAGCGTCCTGGCCCTTTTGGGTTCCTGGTGGTCCGCCCTCCTGGCGGAACACGAATAAGTCACGTCCTTGTCAGCGCCTTTCGATCGGTTTGACTGCCGGTGTTCCTGCCGGCCTCCTGCTGTCGGCGGGGGCAGCTCCAGCCCTCGCCTCGATCAGGTCTCGATTCCGTTCGACCGTCTTCAGCCCGATTCCCTTCACCAGCGCCAGTTCCTCGACACTCTTGAAGGGGCCGTTTGCCTGTCGATGATCGATGATTGCCTGCGCCTTTGAGGGGCCGACATTCACCATCACCTGATCCAGCTCCGCCGCGGAGGCGGTGTTGATATCGACCTTGTCCGTGGCTTTCGCCGATAGGGTCAACACCAACGCCAGAACCAGTGACTTCAGCATCACGGTGAAAAGCTTCATCACTACTCCTTGTGGTTTGGGACCGCTCCCCGGCATTCCCGCCGGTGGAACAAGTGTTCCGCACCACATGAACATAGGCTATCCGTCACGCCTCGTTTACACAGCCGGCGAACATCCCGACGTCTTGTAGGAAAACCCCTACAAGGCCCATTCAAGGGCAGCGGGCGTAGAATGGTTGCACCTGACATTGCTACCGGAGATCCAGATGGACAGCGCCAAGATCGGCCAATTTCTCAGCGACAAGTGGGACAACGACATCGTCCCGCAATTGGTCGATTACATCCGTATCCCCAACAAGTCGCCGATGTTCGACGCCAACTGGGTCGCCAACGGCTACATGGACCAGGCCGTGGGCCTGATGGAGAACTGGGCCAAGGCGCAGAAGATCCCCGGCCTGCAGGTTGAAGTGGTGCGCCTGGAAGGCCGTACCCCGCTGATTTTCCTGGAAATCCCGGCCACCGGCCCGGAGACGGGCGACGACACCGTGCTGCTCTACGGCCACCTGGACAAGCAGCCGGAAATGACCGGTTGGGACGACGACCTCGGCCCGTGGAAGCCGGTACTGCGCGGCGACAAGCTGTACGGCCGCGGTGGCGCCGATGACGGCTACGCCATCTTCGGCTCGCTGGCCGCCGTGCTCGCCCTGCAGGAGCAGGGCCTGCCCCACGCCCGCTGCGTGATCCTGATCGAAGCCTGCGAAGAATCCGGCTCCTACGACCTGCCGGCCTACGTCGACCACCTGGCCGACCGCATCGGCCAGCCGTCGCTGGTGGTCTGCCTGGATTCGGGCTGCGCCAACTACGACCAGCTGTGGTGCACCACCTCGCTGCGCGGCCTGACCGGCGGCAACTTCTCCGTGAAGGTGCTCAACGAGGGCGTGCACTCCGGCGATGCCTCCGGCGTGGTGCCGTCCAGCTTCCGCCTGCTGCGCCAGCTGCTGTCGCGCATCGAGGACGAAAAGACCGGGCGCATCCTGCTCGACGGCCTGCACACCGAGATCCCGGCCGAACGCCTGGAGCAGGCCAAGCGCGCCGCCGAGGTGGTCGATACCGCCATCTTCGACAAGTTCCCGCTGGTCGATGGCCTCAAGCCGATGAACGACGACCTGACCGAGCTGGTGCTCAACCGCACCTGGCGCCCGGCGCTGTCGGTGACCGGCATTGGTGGCATGCCGCCGCTGGAATCGGCCGGCAACGTGCTGCGCCCTGAAACGGCGGTGAAGCTGTCGCTGCGCCTGCCGCCGACCGCCAACGGCAAGGCCTGCGGCGAGCTGCTCAAGGAAGCGCTGCTGCGTGACCCGCCGAACGGCGCGCACGTCAGCCTGGACCTGGAAAAGGCCTCCACCGGCTGGAATGCGCCGGCGATGGCGCCGTGGCTGGAGAAGTCCATCGACGACGCCAGCCAGGCCTTCTTCGGCAAGCCGGCCATGTACATGGGCGAAGGCGGCTCGATCCCGTTCATGGGCATGCTGGGCGAGAAGTTCCCGGGCGCGCAGTTCATGATCACCGGCGTGCTCGGCCCGCACTCCAACGCGCACGGCCCGAACGAGTTCCTGCACATCCCGATGGGCAAGCGCGTGACCTCGTGCGTGTCCAAGGTGCTGTTCGACCACCACGCGGCCAGCCTGCGCGGCGAGACCAGCGGCTCCAAGGTGCATGCCGACAGCGGCACCCGCCACGGCGGCCACGGCTGCTGCTGAGCCCGGCCGGCTTGATGACGGACGCAGCCCGGCCTTGCTAGGCTGCGTCTTTCCTTCTGGCAGGCACGCACATGAGCGGACTGTTTGGCAGTGACAGCTGGCTGTACATCATCCTGATCGGCTTCTTCGTCGGCCTGCTGGGGCGGTTCTTCATGCCCGGCAACAACCGCATGGGCTGCCTGCTGACCATCGTGCTCGGCATTGCTGGTGCCGTGTTCGCTGGCTGGTTCGGCCGCGAGATGGGCTGGTACTCGGCGGGACAGCCGGCCGGCTTCCTCGGCGCCATCATCGGTGCAGTCGCCATCCTCGCCCTGCTGCGGCTGATCAGCGGCAACAAGCGCTGAGCCTTCCCGCCGCATTCCCTGGTTCCCGGCGTCGCAAGGCGCCGTTTTGACGCACCCGTCCATGACCGATCCCGCTACCGACCCGCTGCGCGCGCAGCAGCGCCTGCACTGGGCACGTACCGCCCTGGGCGATGCCGATGCCGCGCTGGAGCGCGCCTCGGTCGACGCCGGCTTCCGCAGCTACTGGCGTGCCACCGGCGCACGCGGCAGCCACATCGTGATGGATTCGCCGCCTGGGCTGGAAGACGTCACGCCCTGGCTGCGCATGCATGACCTGCTCGCCCCGCATGGCGTGCGGGTGCCGCAGGTGCTTGCCCGCGACGTCGACAACGGCTTCCTGCTGCTGGAAGACCTCGGCGTGCCCACCCTCGCCCGCCACATCAACGAAGACAACGCCGATGCCTGGTTCGAGGCGGCCTTCGACCAGTTGATCCGGCTGCAGTCGATCCCGGTCCCGGAGGGGCTCGGCGTGTTCGGCGAAGCGCTGTTGCAACGCGATGCCGGCCTGTTCGACGAATGGTTCCTGCGCAAGCACCTTGGCCTGCAACTGGACTGTGCAGAGGTCGACCGGCTTCAGCGGGTCCAGCGCCGCCTGATGGACAACGCGCTCGACCAGCCGCAGGTGCTCACCCACCGTGACTTCATGCCGCGCAACCTGATGCCGGTCGGCGACACGCTGGCGGTGCTGGATTTCCAGGACCTGGTGCGCGGGCCGATCGCCTACGACCCGGCCAGCCTGTTCAAGGACGCGTTCCTGAGCTGGCCGCTGGCACGCGTGGATGGCTGGCTGGCGCGCTACCACGCCCGCGCGCAGGAAGCCGGCCTGCCGGTGCGACCGTGGCCGTTGTTCCTGCGCGATGCCGACTGGATGGGCGTGCAGCGCCACCTCAAGATCCTGGGCCTGTTCGTGCGCCTGCGCGACCGCGACCACAAGCCGCACTACTACGCCGACGCACCGCGCTTCCTCCGCTACCTGGACGAAGTGCTGCCACGCCATCCGGAGCTGGCCCCGCTGCACGACCTGTTCGAGCGCCGCATCAAGCCTGCCCTGGCTGCCAAGGGCGAGGCATGAAGGCGCTGATCTTTGCCGCCGGCCTGGGCGAACGCATGCGCCCGCTGACCGACCACACGCCCAAGCCGCTGCTGCCGGTCGCCGACACACCATTGATCGAATGGCACCTGCAGCGCCTGGCCGCATTGGGGATCGACGAGGTGGTGATCAACACCAGCTGGCTGGCCGAGCAGTTCCCGCAGCAGCTGGGCGATGGCAGCCGCTGGGGTCTGCGCCTGCATTTCAGTTACGAAGGCCCAACGCCACTGGAGACCGGCGGCGGCATGTGCAACGCACTGCCCCTGCTCGGCGATGCGCCGTTCATCGCGGTCAATGGCGATATCTGGAGCGATTTCGATTTCGCGCGGTTGCCGTCCACGCTGGCGGGCCTGGCGCACCTGGTGATGGTCGACAACCCCGAGCATCATCCGCGCGGCGATTTCATCCTTGGCCAGGACGGCCAACTGCGCGACGACGGTGATGCCCCACGGCTGACCTTCGCCGGGATCGGCCTGTACCGGCCGTCACTGCTGCAGGACTGGCAAACCGTGATTGGTGATGTCCAAGGCAGCGACGCGGTGCCACCACGTTTCAAGCTGGCGCCGTTGCTGCGTGCGGCGATGGCGCTGGAAGCGGTCAGCGGCCAGCACCATGCCGGTGCCTGGACCGATGTGGGTACGCCGCAGCGGCTGCAGCAACTGGATGCGCGGCTGCGCGGCACTGGCGGCTGAGACTCGCGTTGCGGCAGTGGCGTGGCAGAGCGCTTACCCCTCCCCTTCGCTGCGCGAAAGGCAGGGGGCAAGAGCGGGTTTCGCTGCCATCTGTTCGACCGCGCGAAATCACCTCATCCCTTTCGCACAGCGAAGGGGAGGGCTGGGGAGGGGTGCGCGCTCCAACGACCAATAGAACAACAACACGGGAGTTCCATCCCAGCCCAGGCGGCCGGGCTTACTCGCCGCTACCCGCTTCCAGCACGCGCTTGAGGAACGGTACGGTGATGCGCCGCTTGGCCGCCAGCGATTCGCGGTCCAGTTTCTCCAACAGCGTCACCAGCCCGCTCAGGTCGCGGCCGGTGCGGTTCAGCAGCCAGTCCAGCGTGGCCTCATCCATCACCAGCCCACGCCGCACCGAACGCTCGCGCAGCACCGCCGCGCGGCCTTCGTCGTCGAGCGGGTCGAGCATGATGCGCCCGCATTGCGACAGCCGCGAGCGCAGGTCCGGCAGCACCAGCCCCAGCGCGTCGGGCGTGCAGCGCGCGGTGTACAGCAGGGTCACATCGGCCGCGCGCGCGCGGTTGTGGAACTCGAACAGGGTGACTTCCTGCTCGCGACGGCCGGCGATGTACTCCAGCCCGTCCAGCGCCACCACGTCATGGCCTTCCAGGGCTTCCAGCGCCTCGTCCAGGCGCTTGCCGGCCGCCTGCAGCGGCAGGTAGGCCGGGCGACGCCCGGCTTCCAGCGCGGCGGCACAGGTGGCCAGCGACAAATGCGTCTTGCCGGTGCCACCGGCACCGGCAAGGAATATCCAGTCGTGGCTGCTGCCGACGGCAAGCGCGCGCAACTGGGCCAGCGCGCCATCCGGCGCGCCGATGAACGTCTCGAATCGCTGGTCAGGCGGATAGCGCAAGGCCAGCGGCAACTGCGGCACACTCACTTCGGTTCTACATCCTTCGACACGATGGCCAGTTCCGTCGGGGCATCACTGCTCCGCGGGTCCAGCACGATCGTCGGCCCATGGCCTGCGTACAACTCACTCTGGCGATAACGTTCGTGCGCGTAGCGCAGCAGCACGTTGATCACGGCTGCCGCCGGCAGGGCCAGCAGCATCCCCAGGAAACCAAACAACTGGCCACCGGCCATCACCGCGAAGATCACCGCCACCGGGTGCAGGCCGATCTTGTCGCCGACGATACGTGGGGTCAGCACGTAGCTTTCCAAGAGCTGGCCGACGGTGAACACCACGCCCACCAGCACCAGCAGCTTCAGGTCGAACCCCTGCGCCTGCACCAGCGCGGCCAGCACCGCCATGACCACGCCGGTGGTCGCGCCCAGGTACGGGATGAAACTGATCAGGCCAGCCACGATGCCGATCAGCAGGCCCAGCTTGAGCCCCACCACCGACAGGCCCACCGCATACACCACGCCCAGCGCGATCATCACCGCGATCTGCCCGCGGATGAACGCCCCGAGCACCTCGTCCGATTCCTTGGCCAACCGCGAGACGGTTTCGATGTGGTTGCGCGGGATCACCGACGCCACCCGCTCCACCAGCTTGTCCCAGTCACGCAGGAAGTAGTACGCCAGGATCGGCAGCAGCGCCAGGTTGACCACCCAGGCCACCATCGCGAAACCCGAGCGCGACAGGTAGCCGAAGAAGGTGCTGGCCACGCCGCCGGCCTGCTGCCAGTGGCTGCGGATCCAATCGATCAGGCGGTCCGGGTCCAGCCAGCCCATCAGCTCAAGGCCGGTCTTGGCCTCGATCCACGGGATCGCCGTGCCCATCAACCAGGCCTGGCCCTGCGGCAACGCGGCCACCAAGGTGGTGATCTGGCGCTCGATCATCGGCACCAGGATCAGCAGCGCCAACACCAGCAACAGCACCATCAGCGCGAACACCATGACCACCGCGGTATTGCGCGAGCGGCCACGTGCCTCCAGCCGGTCCACCAGCGGGTCGCCCAGCCAACCCAGCATCAGCGCGACCACGAACGGGGTCAGGATCGGCGCCAGCAGCCACATCACCCACAAGCCGAACGCGGAGAGCACCATCCATTTCAGGCGGCGCAGGAACAGTGCGATTTCTGCTTCCGGGGTTTCGGTGCTCATCGAATGCGGTACTCGCCCTGCTTGCTGCCGGTGTCGGTGCCTTCGGTCGCATCGCCGTCCTGGACCGCCTGGCCAACCGGCTGCAGCGGCGAATTCTGGCCCAGCATGCGGTTCAGGCCCGGCAGGCCGGTCATCAGCTCCACGTCCAGCTCCAGCCGGTCACCGTTGGCCTGGACCGGGATGATCGACTTGACCACGGCCGCGCCCTGCAGCGCGGAGGCCGCCCGCAGGTAGTCGTCGGCACCGCGGATGCCGTTGATCGCGATGCGGTACGTGCCCGCCGCGCCGGCCACCGGGGCCTTGGCATAGCGACGCACCAACGCATCGGCGGCACCGTCGGCGCCACCGGCCATCGCGCGGCGGGCATCGCCATCACGGGTGGTCCACTTGGACAGTTCGCGGCCGTTGTCGACGAACACCCAATCGGCCTGCCAACCGCCACCGCCGGCGCGGTAGAGCTTGCCCACCAGCTGCATCGGCGGCGCGTAGCGCGCCGAGGCGCGTGCGACCGCGGTGGTGTCCTGGCGCCAGATCGCGCCGACCAGCGCCTGCTCGGCGGCGCCGCCGGCCGGCAGTCCCAGCCGGTAGCCGCGCTCGATCGCGCGGTCCAGCAACGGGCGGGCCGCATTGGCCTGCTGGGTGCCGACCAGGCGCGGGCCGCTGCCATCGTCGATGGCCAGCCAGATCACCGGCTTGGGCCGTGGCTGCGGCCAGACCGGCAGGCCCAGCGCGGCGACCAGCCCGTCCACATCGTCCTGGCGGAAGCGCGCGACCAGCATGGTCCGGTAGCTCGGCGCACCGCTGGCGCCGACGCTCTGGTCCTGGCGGTAGTCGTAGCTCTCGACCATGTCCTTGGCGCTGCGCAGCGCCTGCGCCACGCCCGGGCGGGTCATCGCGGCGCGGTCACCGGACAACTTGCCCAGCACCGCGCCCAGCGCGCGCGCCAGCGCACCGCCGCGGTCGGCGTCGCTCTGGCTGTTGACCGGCACTTCGGCCTCGTAGGTGCCGCTGGCATTGGCGACGTCCCCTTCGGTACGCATGCCCGACTGGGCCAGCGCACCGCCGCCCAAGGGCAGGCAGAGCGCCAGAAACAGGATTGTGACCAGGCTGCGACGCATTGAATATTCCATTGCTCGACGGTTCCGGGGGGAATTGTTGCCCGAATGGGGCCTTCGCGCCAACGTGGCCTGTTAAAATCGACCGTTCACCCCGCCAGCGCAGCCGACCGTGACCAGCACCCCGACTTCCGCCAACTCTCCCCTCACCTACCGTGACGCCGGTGTCGACATCGACGCGGGCAATGAACTGGTGGAGCGCATCAAGCCCTTGGTCAAGCGCAGCTTCCGCCCGGAGGTGATGGGCGGGCTGGGCGGCTTCGGCGCCCTGTTCGACCTGTCCAACAAGTACCGCGAGCCGGTGCTGGTGTCCGGTACCGACGGCGTCGGCACCAAGCTGAAGCTGGCCCAGCAGCTGGGCCGCCATGACACGATCGGCATCGACCTGGTCGCCATGTGCGTCAACGACGTGCTGGTGCAGGGCGCCGAGCCGCTGTTCTTCCTGGATTACTTCGCCACCGGCAAGCTGGACATCGACACCGCCGCCGCGGTGGTGGGCGGCATCGCCAATGGCTGCACCGAAGCCGGTTGCGCCCTGATCGGAGGCGAAACCGCCGAAATGCCGGACATGTACGCTCCGGGCGAATACGACCTGGCCGGTTTCACCGTCGCGGCCGTGGAAAAGAGCGAGCTGAAGGACGGCTCGGCCGTGCAGCAGGGCGACGTGCTGATCGGCATCGCCTCCTCCGGCCCGCACTCCAACGGCTACTCGCTGGTCCGCCGCATCTACGAGCGTGCCGGCAGCCCGGCCGAGCTGGTGCTGGAGAACGGCGTGAAGCTGGTCGATGCGCTGATGGCGCCGACCCGCCTGTACGTCAAGCCGCTGCTGTCGCTGCTCAAGGAACACGGCACCGCCATCCACGGCATGGCCCACATCACCGGTGGCGGCCTGACCGAGAACATCATCCGCGTGGTACCCGAAGGCCTGGGCCTGGACATCGACGCGCGCAGCTGGACGCTGCCGCCGGTGTTCCAGTGGCTGCAGCGCGAAGGCAACGTCGCCGACAGCGAGATGTGGCGTACCTTCAACTGCGGCATCGGGTTCGTGCTGCTGGTGCCGGCCGACCAGGTCGCCGCCATCAACGCCTCGCTCGACGCCCTGGAACTGGCGCACTGGCAGATCGGCGAGGTGGTCGCGGCCACCGGCACCGAACGCGTGCGCATCGGCTGAAGCCCCTCCCGACCCACAAGGTGCCACTCATGGACGCAGTGAACGCCCCCGTTCCGCCGCCACTCGACCTGCCCGCAGAGGACGCCAACCACCTGCGCCTGCTGTCGATCTTCCACTACGTGCTGGCGGGGTTCACCGGCTTGTTCTCGCTGTTCCCCGTCCTGCACCTGGTGCTGGGGCTGGCCATGGTGTCGGGCAAGTTGCCGGTGGACGCGAGCAACCCCAACGCGGAGCTCGAGCCGCAGCTGGTCGGCTGGTTCTTCGTCGCCTTCGCCGGCATCTTCATCACCTGCGGGCTGACCCTGGCCGGCTTCATGGTCTACGCCGGGCGCTGCCTGGCGCAGCGCCGGCGCCATACCTTGTGCCTGGTGGTGGCCGGCATCTCCTGCATGATGATGCCGTTCGGCACGGTCCTCGGTGTATTCACCCTGATCGTACTGTTGCGCCCCCAGGTCAAGGCGGCCTTTGCTTGAACCCTGTCCTGTCGCTGCCTTCCCCGCTGCGGGGCCGCCTCGCATGAACACCGCGAAGAAACTCGCCTTCGGCGCCGTGCTGGCGGTGTTCCTTGCCACCTGGATAAAGCCGTTGTGGCCGCTGGAGCAGTCACTGCACAGTTCGCTGACCATCCTTGGCCTGGCCGGCCTGTGGTGGGTGGACCGGCGCTGGCGCCTGGGAAATGGCGCCTTCATGGCGATCTGCGGCTTCATCGCCATCCATTGCATTGCCGCCCGCTGGCTGTACTCCAACATTCCCTATGACCAGTGGCTGCAGTCGCTGGTGGGCTGGTCGCCGGACGCCGCCTTTGGCTGGAAGCGCAACCATTTCGACCGGTTGATCCATTTCCTGTACGGGGTGTGCTTCACCCCGGCGCTGGTCCAGCTGGTCCGCCATGCCTGGCCGCGGCTCCGTTTCGGGCACGCCTTCACCCTCGCGGTGATGACGATCATGTGCTCGAGCCTGGTCTACGAGTGGTTCGAATGGGGCATCGCGCTGGCGCTGTCCCCCGACGCGGCCGAGGCCTACAACGGCCAGCAGGGCGATCCCTGGGATGCCCATGCCGACATGCTGCTGGCCACGCTGGGCAGCCTGCTGGTCTGGCCGTTGGCCCGCAAGGCGCTTGCATGAACACCCGTTCACGCATCGCCGTGCTGGCGTCCGGTCGCGGCAGCAACCTGCAATGCCTGCTGGACGCCATTGCCGGCGGCCAGCTGGATGCCGAGATCGTCGGCGTGCTGTCCGACAAACCGGCCGCGGCCGCCCTGGGAAAGGTACCGCCAGCCCTGCGCTGGGCACGCTCGCCGCGCGAATTCGACAACCGCGAGGCCTTCGACGCCGCGCTGGGGGATGCCCTTGCCGCCTGCCGGCCCGACTGGGTCATCTGCGCCGGCTACATGCGCATCCTCGGCGCCGCGTTCGTGGAACGCTTCCAGGGCCGCCTGGTCAACATCCACCCGTCGCTGCTGCCATTGCACAAGGGCCTGGATACCCACGCCCGGGCAATCGAGGCCGGGGATGCCGAGCACGGCGCCAGCGTCCACTTCGTGGTTCCTGAACTGGATGCCGGCAACGTCATCGCCCAGGCACGGGTACCGGTGCTGGCCGGCGACAGCGCCGAGCAGTTGGCCCGGCGCGTGCTGGCGGTCGAACACCCACTGCTGCTGGCAACCGCCCGGCTGCTGGCCGCCGGACGCGTAGCTGAACAGGGAGGCATCATCCAGCTGGATGGTCAGTCCCTGCTCAGCCCGCTACGCCTAGATTCCGACGGCACGCTGGCTGGCTGATCCCGACATGGCGCTGACCCGCGTGCTGGCATGATCCCTCCCTCCCCTTTCGCCTGACGGCTGCGCATGACCCTCAAACCCTTCAAATGGCTGGTGTTGGGCTCGTTGCTGGCGACCGCCGGAGGTCAGGCGCAGGAACAGGCGCCGGTCCCGCCGACGGTCGTCGCGCTGCCGGCGATGGAATGGACCCCGCCGCCGCTGGAGCCCTTCGTGGCCACCTACCAGGCCTTCTACAAGGGCAAGGAAGCCGGCGACGCCACCATGCGGGTGGTGCGCGGCGAAGGCACGCAGTGGCGCGTGGACATGGGCGTGCATGGCAAGCGCGGCTTCGCCAGCGTGCTCGGCCTGAACCTGGAGCAGAGCACCGTCTTCAACAACGAAGGCAACGTGTACACGCCACTGAGCCAGAGCACGGTCAAGAAGGCGTTGTTCCTGGGCAAAAAGGTCACCGGCACCTACAACTGGCAGACCGGCACCGCGCAGTGGCAGGGCGACCTGAAGAAGGAACGGCAGCAGCCGATCCCGCTGCAGCGGGGCGACCAGAGCGCGCTGCTGCTCAACCTGTCACTGATGCGCGATGCCATGCCCGGCAAGACACTGCAGTACCGTTTCGTCGACGTTGGCCGGGTACGCCAGCACGAGTACCGCGCCGCCGACGCCACCGAGAACGTGCAGGTCGGCGAGCTGAGCTACGACGCGCTGCGCGTGTACCGCACCAACGGCGGCAACGACGAGATGATCATGTGGATCGCAAACGGCGTGCCGACGCCGGTGCGTATCCTGCAACGCAAGGATGGGCAGGATGAGATCGACCTGCGCCTGATCGAATACACAGGAGCCTGAGCATGAAGACCCTCTTCCGTATCGCCGCCGCCTCGGTGCTGGCCATCGCCAGCCTCCCCGCCCTGGCGCTGGAGCCGTTCACCGCCAACTACCAGGCCAGCTACATGGGCATGCAGGCCAATGGCGTGATGACCCTGGCCAGCGAGGCGAACAACCGCTGGCGCTACAGCCTGCAGATCAAGAACCCGATGGCCGACCTGAGCCAGAGCACGGTGTTCGAGGAACAGGGCGGCACGCTGCGCCCGCTCTCCAGCCATGACCGCTCGGTGCTGCTGATCAAGCGCAAGCAGGTGGACGCGCGCTATGACTGGAACACTAACCAGGCCACCTGGACCGGTGACGTGAAGGCCGACCGCAGTGGCCCGATCAGCCTGCGCGCCGGTGACATGGACGCCCTGCTGATCAACCTGGCGATCGCCCGCGACCTTGCCGCCGGCAAGCCGCTGACCTACCGCATGGTCGACGACGGCCGCATCAAGCCGATGACCTACCGCGTCATCGGCAAGGAAAACGTCACCGTCGATGGCCGCTCGCAGGAAGCCACCAAGGTGTCGCGCGTGGACGGCAACAAGGAGCAGATCGCCTGGATCGTCCCCGGCATGCCGGTGCCGGCGCGCCTGCTGCAGCGTGAGAACGGCAAGGACGCGCTGGACCTGACCATCCGCTCGATCCACTGAGTCGTGCCCGCGGCTGGCCCCTCGGGGGCCGGGCGCAGGTCGCACCGCACGGTGACGACCGCCGCCCGGTCACCGCGACATGCAGAAATGCAAAAAAGAAGCCTCCTGTCCGGAGGCTTCTTTCATTCGGCGGCGTCCTTCTTGAACACCGTGCGGCAGTCGCGGCGGAATTCCTCACCGCTGCTGCGCCACACGAAGCTGCGGCATTGCCGGTTGCCTTCCTCGGTGTCCTTCACCTGCACGGCGTAGAAGGCCTGGAAGAACTCCTCGCCACTGACCTGGCCATCGCCATTCCAGTCCATCTGCTCCTTTTCCACGCCACGGGTGATCGCCACGCCGCTATACCAGCCCCAGCCCAGCCAGGCCAGGGCCATCAGCACCAGGACCAGCAATGCCTTGCGACGCGGGGTGAAACGGCCCTTGAGGATCATGACACGCGCCGGATGCTGGCACCGAGGGCACCGAGTTTTTCCTCGATGTTCTCGTAGCCACGGTCAAGGTGGTAGATGCGGTCGATGGTGGTGTCGCCCTCGGCCAGCAGGCCGGCCAGGATCAGCGAGGCCGAGGCGCGCAGGTCGGTGGCCATCACCGGCGCACCGCTCAGCCGCTCGGCGCCGCGGACGATGGCGGTATGCCCTTCCACCTGGATGTCCGCGCCCAGGCGCAGCAGCTCGTTGACGTGCATGAAGCGGTTTTCGAAGATCGTTTCCTTGATCACGCCCACGCCGTCGGCCACGCAGTTCATGGCCATGAACTGGGCCTGCATGTCGGTCGGGAAGGCCGGGTGCGGCGCGGTGGTGATGTTCACCGCCTTGGGCCGCTTGCCGTGCATGTCCAGGGTGATGGTGTCCTCGGTGGTGCTGATCTCGGCACCGGCCTCGACCAGCTTCTGCAGCACCGCGTCCATCGTGTCCGGGCGCGCGTTGCGCACGACGATGCGGCCGCCGGTCATCGCCGCGGCGACCAGGAAGGTGCCGGTCTCGATGCGATCCGGCAGCACCGCGTGGCGGCCGCCGTGCAGGCGCTCCACGCCCTCGATCACCAGCCGTGCGGTGCCGATGCCCTCGATCTTCGCGCCCAGCGCGATCAGGCAGTACGCCAGGTCGGACACCTCCGGCTCCATCGCCGCGTTTTCCAGGACGGTGGTGCCTTCGGCCAGCACCGCGGCCATCAGCACGTTCTCGGTGCCGGTGACGCTGACCATGTCGAACGTATAGCGACCGCCCTTCAGGCGACCGTCGACATGCGCCTTGATGAAACCGTTCTCGACGTTGATGTGCGCACCCAGCGCCTGCAGGCCCTTGATGTGCTGGTCGACCGGACGCGAGCCAATGGCGCAGCCACCCGGCAGCGACACTTCGGCCTGCCCGAACTTGGCCAGCAGCGGCCCCAGTACCAGGATCGAGGCACGCATGGTCTTGACCAGCTCATACGGCGCGACGTGCTGGTCCACGCTGCGCGGGTCCACCACCACCGCGCTGCCGCGCGACAGCGTGCCCTGGTCGATGGTGACCTTGGCGCCCAGCTCGCCGAGCAGCTTCACGGTGGTGATCACGTCGTGCAGGTGCGGCACGTTGGTGATTTCCACCGGCGCATCGGCCAGCAGGGTGGCGCACAGGATCGGCAGGACGGCGTTCTTGGCGCCGGAGATATGAACCTCACCGTTCAGCGCCTTGCCGCCGGTGACTACGATTTTTGCCATGGATGTGGAAGCCGGAATAGGGGAAATGGAGGTGCGCCGGCTCAGCCGGCTTCACCCGGGGTAACGGTCTTGAGCGCCAGCGCGTGGATCGCGCCGCCCATCAGGTCGCCCAGCGTCGCATAGACCATGCGGTGGCGGGCCAGCGGCAGCTTGCCGGCAAAGGCCTCGCAGACCACCGTCGCTTCGAAGTGAACGCCGTCTTCACCCTGCACGTCGGCACGGGCGCCGGGCAGCCCGGCTTGGATAAGGTTTCGGATGGTCTCGGCGTCCAAAGCGCTTTCCTAATAAAATGAACGTCCATTCTACTATTCCGAGTGGCGCCCGCATGGCTGCTTCCCCGCTTTCTCTCGATACCCTGCGTGATACCGACCTGGTCGCCAGTGGCCGGCGCGTGTTCGAGATCGAACGTACCGAGCTGGACCGCGTGGGGGGCCGCATCGGCGCCGAGTTCGCCGCCGCCTGCCGGCTGGTGCTGGCCTCCCCGGGACGGGTGGTGACCACCGGCATGGGCAAGTCCGGGCATATCGCGCGCAAGATCGCCGCCACCCTGGCCTCCACCGGCACCCCCTCCTTTTACGTGCACCCCGGTGAAGCCGGGCATGGCGACCTGGGCATGATCACCGAGGACGACGTGGTACTGGCGCTGTCCTACTCCGGCGAGTCGGACGAAGTGCTGATGCTGCTGCCGGTGCTCAAGCGCCAGGGCAACCCCCTGATCTCGATGACCGGCCGGCCCCAGTCCAGCCTGGCCAAGGCCGCCGACGTGCACCTGGACGTGAATGTGGACCACGAGGCCTGCCCGCTGGCCCTGGCCCCGACCTCCAGCACCACCGCCTCGCTGGCGATGGGCGACGCGCTGGCCTTGGCCCTGCTCGACGCGCGCGGCTTCACCGCCGACGATTTCGCCCGCTCGCACCCGGCCGGCAGCCTGGGCCGGCGCCTGCTGCTGCACATCACCGACGTGATGCACAGCGGCGCGGACCTGCCCAGCGTGCCCGAGGACGCCAGCCTGAGCCAGGCGCTGATGGAAATGAGCCGCAAGCGCCTGGGCATGACCTCGGTGGTCGATGCCGACGGCCGCCTGGTCGGCCTGTTCACCGACGGTGACCTGCGCCGTGCCCTGGACACCGACGTGGACGTGCGCACCGCCGGCATCGCCCAGGTGATGACCCGCGGCCCGCGCACCATCGGCGCCGACCAGCTGGCCGTGGAAGCAGCACGTTTGCTGGAGAAGCACAAGATCAACGGCCTGATCGTGGTCGATGGCGACAATCGCCCGGTCGGCGCCCTGAACATTCATGACCTGTTGCGGGCAAAAGTGGTTTAAACCCCGCACAATCCCCCATCTACCCCGAAATGCCCGCCGCAACGGACCTTGCCCGCTGATGCCCTATTCCCCGCTCGACCACTTCCCCGCCCCGCTGCACGCCGTGGCCGCACGTATCCGGCTGGCCTGCTTCGACGTGGATGGCACGCTGACCGACGGCCGCCTGTACTACGACCATGCCGGCAACGAGAGCAAGGCGTATTACGTGCAGGACGGGCTTGGGCTGAAACTGCTGCAACAGCACGGCATCCATCCGGTGTTGATCACCGCCCGCAACAGCCTGTCGGCCCAGAAGCGTGGTGCTGACCTGGGCATCGACACCCAGATCGCCGTCGGCGACAAGCTGGCCAGCGTGCGGGCGTTGTGCGAGCAGCACGGTATCGGCCTGGACCAGGTGGCCTTCCTCGGCGACGACCTGCCGGACCTGGCCCCGCTGGGCGCGGTCGGGCTGGCCGTTGCCCCGGCCGACGCCCACCCGTGGATCGCCGAACGCGTGCACTGGCAGACCCGTGCCGCCGGCGGCCGGGGCGCGGCGCGCGAGCTGTGCGACGCCCTGCTGGCGGCGCAGGGCAAGGTGGAAGCCGTGCTGGCGAGGTACGCCTGATGAACTGGCGCACCGTCCTGGGCGTCGGCCTGTTCATCGCCGCGCTGGTCACCGGCATTTCGGCCTGGCGCCATCGAACCGTGGCCGGCCCGGAACAGATCAGCGAGAACGTCAACGACTTCGTGCTCTCCAACTTCGAGATCATCAGCCTGGACGAGGAAGGCAAGGAGTCGGCCACGCTGCGGGCACCGGCGATGCAGCGCAAGCGCGCCGACCAGACCTCGACCATCACCCAGCCGCTGTTCCTGCTGCCCGATGATGCGGGCAACCACTGGGAGTTGCGCGCCGATACCGGCTGGGTCAGCCCCAAGGGCGAGGAGCTGCGCCTGCGCGGCAACGTGGCCGGTGACAGCCCCAAGGACGGCAAGACCCCGCCCACCACCTTCCGCACGACCTCGCTGGATATCTTCCCGAAGCAGAACCTGGCCCGTACCGAAGCCCAGGTCACCCTGACCCGGCCGGGCCTGAGCCAGACCGGCGTCGGCTTCCAGTCCAACCTGAAAACCCAGCAGTACTCCCTCCAATCCCGAGTCAAGACCCGCTATGAACCCAATGCTGCCCGCTAAGCTCGCGTCGATCACCCTGCTCGCCGCCCTGCTCGCACCTGGCCTGGCGTGGGCCAAGAGCTCGGACCGCAACCAGCCGATGACGATCGACTCCAACAACAACGACTGCAACTTCAGCGACAACGGCAAATGCCAGTTCCGCGGTGACGTGGTGATCGTCCAGGGCACGCTGGAGATCCACGCCGACAGCGCCGACGTGATCCAGCGCAACGGCGAGACCGAGCGGGTGATCCTGACCGGCAAGCAGGCCACCCTGAAGCAGCAGATGGATGACAACACCTGGATGAACGCCCGTGCCGACAACATGGACTACAACATCAGCAGCGAAGTGATCATCCTCACCGGCAACTACAACGTCGAGTCCGAGCGCGGCACCAATGCCGGCCAGCGCATGGTCTACAACACCCGCACCGGCGCGATGCAGAGCGGCGGCGACGGCACCCGCGTGCGTACCGTCATCCAGCCCAAGGCCAAGGCACCGGCCGCGCAGGGAGACAAGAAGTAATGCTCGTCGCCCAAGGCCTGCGCAAGCGCTACAAGAACCGCGAAGTCGTCAAGGACTTCGGGCTCACCCTGGAAGCCGGCGAAGTGGTCGGCCTGCTCGGCCCCAACGGCGCCGGCAAGACCACCTGCTTCTACATGATCGTCGGGCTGGTCGCCGCCGATGCCGGCAGCATCGTGCTCGATGGCCAGGACATCACCGCCGACCCGATGTACTCGCGCGCCAAGCTGGGCGTGGGCTACCTGCCGCAGGAGCCCTCGGTGTTCCGCAAGCTGAGCGTGGCCGACAACATCCGGCTGGTGCTGGAGCTGCGCGACGACCTCGACGCCGAGGGCCGCGAGCGCGAACTGTCGGCGCTGCTGGAAGAACTGCAGATCAGCCACGTCGCCAGCCAGGCCGGCGCCAGCCTGTCCGGTGGCGAGCGTCGCCGCTGCGAGATCGCCCGCGCGCTGGCGGCCAAGCCGCGCATGATCCTGCTCGACGAACCCTTCGCCGGCGTCGACCCGATCTCGGTCGGCGAAATCCAGCGCATCGTCACCCACCTCAAGCAGCGCGGCATCGGCGTGTTGATCACCGATCACAACGTGCGCGAGACCTTGGGAATCTGCGACCGGGCGTATATCCTCGCTGAAGGCAGCGTTCTCGCGCAGGGGGCACCGGAACAGCTGCTGGCCAACACCGACGTTCGCCGCGTCTACCTGGGAGACGCGTTCACCCTCTGAGCCTGCGGCCAACGTCACGCCCTTCCCCGGACGGAACCCGGCATGAAAGCTCGGCTGCAGACATCGATGGGACAGAGCCTGGTCATGACGCCCCAGTTGCGTCAGGCCATCCGGCTGCTGCAGATGTCCAGCACCGAGCTCGAACTGGAGCTGGTCGAGGCGGTGGAAACCAATCCCCTGCTGGAATGGGCCGAGAACGGCGACAACGCTGGCGACGACGAGGCCGCGCCGGGCGCGTCCAGCGATGAAGCCCCGGCCGACCTCGGCCAGGGCGACATCAGCGACGATGGCGACAGCTGGGAAGGCCGGGATGAGGACTGGAGCAGCGGCCACGGCGGTTCCTTCGACGAGGACGGCGACGGCGACAGCCGCGAACAGGCCGCCGAAGCCGACACGCTGGCCGACCACCTGCTCTGGCAGTTGCACCTGTCCCACATCAGTGCCCGCGACCGCGCCATCGGCGTGGCCCTGATCGATGCACTGGACGAGGACGGCTACCTGCGTGAGCCGCTGCCGGGCATCGCCGAAACCCTGCTTCCCGATATCCATGCCGACGAGGACGAAATCCTCGCGGTGCTAAGCCAGATCCAGCGCTTCGACCCGGCCGGCGTGGGCGCGCGCTCGCTGGGGGAATGCCTGTCCCTGCAACTGGATGCCCTGCCCGCCGACACCCCGGGCCTGGTGCTGGCCCGCGGCATCGCCGCCGGCCCGCTGGAGCGCCTGCCGCGCGCCGGCATCCCCGGCATCGCCCAGGAACTCAAGCAGCCCCTGGACGCGGTCGAGCAGGCCGTGCAGCTGCTGCGCTCGCTGGACCCGCGCCCGGGCAAGCAACTCGGCGAACTGACCTCGGACACCTACGTGGTGCCGGACTGCGTGATCTGGCGCCAGCGCGGCATCTGGCGTTGCGCGCTGGCCGGCCACGCCGGCCCCCGGGTGGTCATCCACCGCGGCTACGAACAGTTGATCCGCCGCTGTGGCGATGCCGACGCCAGCTACCTGCGCGCGCAGCTGCAGGAGGCCCGCTGGCTGCTCAAGAGCCTGGAGGCGCGCGGCGAAACCCTGCTGCGCGTGGTCGGCAGCCTGCTGCACCACCAGGCCGGCTTCCTGGAATTCGGCGAACAGGCCCTGCGCCCGTTGACGCTGCGTGAAATCGCCAGCGAACTGGACCTGCACGAATCCACCATTTCCCGCGCCATCGCCCGCAAGTACGTGCGCACCCCGCGCGGCACCCTGCCGCTGCGCGCGTTCTTCGCCTCCGGCATCGATACCGAGGGTGGCGGCGAGGCGTCCAGCACCGCCATCCAGTCGATGATCCGCAACCTGATCGATGGCGAAAACCCGCGCAAACCGCTTTCTGACGCGAAGCTGGCTGAGCTGCTCAAGACCAGTGGAATACCGGTGGCGCGGCGCACCGTGGCGAAGTATCGTGAAGCCATGAACATTTCTGCCTCCCACGAACGCGTCCGCATCGTCTGAAGCTTTCGCTGGCTGGGCAGAGGGTTCATGAGGCAACCCCGAACCACAGGAGGAATCCGATGCGTATCGAGACGTATGGCCAGCAGATCGAAGTCACTCCCGCCCTGAAGGAGTACGTGGAAACGAAACTGGAGCGGGTGGGACGACACGTCGACCAGCACTGCGAGATACGGGTGCAGCTGTCCACTCGCAAGCCTGACTTCCTCGTCGTCGCCACGGTGAATCTGCCCGGGCGCACCCTGCATGCCGACGCCGCCGGCTCGACCATGTATGCGGCCATCGACGTCCTTGCCGACAAGCTGGACCGGTTGGTCATCAAGCACAAGGAAAAACATCTTCCCCACGCATCGCATGCACTGCGCGACAATGGCTGACAGCAGCCACTCTCCGCACCAGACATGCCGTTGACCGACCTGATGGCGGCCGTGAGTACCCAGGTACTCGCGGCCGCTGATCGAGACAGCACCCTTCTTGCCGCCTCGCGCCTGCTGGCCTGTCGCGAAGCCGGCGCAGACAGCCTTTTTGACAGCCTGCGCGAGCGTGAACGCGTCGGCAGCACCGCCATCGGCCATGGCATCGCCATCCCGCATGGCCGCTCCCCTACCCTGCAACGGCCCCGTGGCGCCTTGCTGCGCCTGCAGCAGCCGGTCGATTTCGGCGGCGACGAGGGCGTGGACCTGGTCTTCGCCATGGCCGTACCCGAGCATTACACCCACCAGCACCTGATGCTGCTGTCCGAGCTGGCCGAGCTGTTCTCCGATGCCAGCGTCCGCCAGGCCCTGCGCGATGCGCCCGATGCCGAGGCACTGCAGCAGATCATCACCCAACCGCCACAGGCGCCCCGCGGATGAATACCAGCATCACTGCCCAGGAACTGTTCGACCAGCAGCGCGAGAAGCTCGACCTGCGCTGGGTGGCCGGACGCGAAGGCGCACGCCGCGAACTGGAGGCGGGCAACACCGTGTCACGGCGGCCGTCGCTGGCCGGCTACCTGAATACGATCTACCCCAACAAGGTCCAGATCCTCGGCACCGAGGAGCTGACCTGGCTGGATTCGCTGGACGCGCGCCAGCGCTGGGAGGTGATCGAACGGATCATCCAGGCCCACCCGATGGCGCTGGTCATCACCAAGAGCCATGGCTGCCCGGAAGACCTGCGTGCGGCCGCGGACGAATCCCAGACCCCCCTGTGGGTCTCGCCCAAGCGTGGCCACGAGCTGCTCAACCACCTCAGCTACCACCTGGCCCGGACCCTGGCGCCCCGCATCACCCTGCACGGGGTGTTCATGGAGATCTACTCCATCGGCGTGCTGATCACCGGCGAGGCCGGCTCGGGCAAGAGCGAGCTGGCACTGGAACTGCTCTCGCGCGGGCACCGGCTGGTCGCCGACGATGCCCCGGAGTTCACCCAGATCGCCCCGGACGTGCTCGACGGCACCTGCCCGGAACTGCTGCAGGACCTGCTCGAGGTCCGCGGCCTGGGCGTGCTCAATGTGCGCCAGATGTTCGGTGACACGTCTGTAAAGAAGAACAAGTACCTTCGCCTCATCGTCCACCTGACCAAGCCGATGACCGAACCCAGCGCCTATGGCTACGAACGCCTGACCGGCGATTCCGGCAAGCGCCACGTGCTCGACCTGGACGTGCCGCTGATCACCCTGCCGGTGATGCCCGGCCGCAACCTGGCGGTGCTGACCGAGGCCGCCACGCGTCTGCACATCCTGCGCACCAAGGGCATCGACCCGGCCGCCATGTTCATCGCCCGCCACAGCAACCTGTTGGAGCAACGCAGTCCATGAGCGCCTTACCGTCCCCGGTGCTGGTCATCGTCAGCGGCCTGTCCGGCTCGGGCAAATCGGTCGCCCTGAAGACCTTCGAGGACCTGGATTACTACTGCTCGGACAACATCCCGGTGAACCTGCTGCCGGAATTCGTGCGCGGGGTGCTCGGCCAGCGCAATGACAGCAGCCCACAACGACTGGCCATCGGTATCGACGTTCGTGGGCGCAGCGATCTGAGCCAACTGGGGAAGTGGCGCCAGACTGCCAATGAGTACGGCATCGATGCCCGCCTGCTGTTCTTCGAGGCCGACGACGACACCCTGCTGGCGCGCTATGCCGATACCCGCCGTCGCCACCCGCTCAGCCACCTCGGGCTGTCGCTGCCCGAGGCGATCATCCGCGAACGCGAGCTGACCGCTCCACTGCGCCGCGAAGCCGATGCGGTGATCGATACCACCCGGCTCAACGTGCACCAGCTGCGGCGCCGGGTCATCACCGAATTCGCGCTGAGCCAGCAGAGCAAGCTCTCGCTGCTGTTCGAGTCCTTCGCCTACAAGCGCGGCGTGCCGGCCGAGGCCGACTTCGTGTTCGATGCGCGCGTGCTGCCCAACCCGCACTGGGACCCGGAACTGCGCTCGCTGACCGGCCGTGACCGCGAGGTGCGCGAATACCTGGATGCCCAGCCGGAGGTGGTGCGCTATGTCGCCCAGCTGCAGGACCTGCTGGACACCTGGCTGCCCAAGCTGGGCAACGAGACCCGCGCCTACGTGACCGTGGCCTTCGGCTGCACCGGTGGCAAGCACCGTTCGGTGTACCTGGCCGAGCGCCTGGCCCGGCATGCCCGCGAACAGGGCTGGCCGGACGTGGCCACCTTCCACCGCGAGCAGGATTGAACCCCGTACTGAACGGCACACAGAAGACAGGTTTCGACGCTATCGCGGACTCATGGTGACCTGTTAACGTTCAGGGATGACCTGCGGCATTCTCCTCGTGACCCATCCCGGCGTCGGCACTTCCCTGCTGGAAGTGGCGACCACCCTGTTGCGGCAGTTGCCGCTGAAGACCGAAGCCTTCGAAGTCCCCTTCGATGCCGACCTCGACGCACTGCTGCCCGCGGCCTCGGCCGCGATGCGACGGGTCGAGGGTGACGAAGGCGTGCTGGTGCTGACCGACCTGTA
Organism: Stenotrophomonas sp. LARHCG68; assembly: GCF_052871705.1. Classification (NCBI taxonomy): domain Bacteria; kingdom Pseudomonadati; phylum Pseudomonadota; class Gammaproteobacteria; order Lysobacterales; family Lysobacteraceae; genus Stenotrophomonas; species Stenotrophomonas sp. LARHCG68. The sequence continues at coordinate 470,152 of NZ_JBIXJV010000003.1, forward strand.
CGGCGCCAGCCCCAGCAACCTGGCCAACCAGCTGGTCCGGCTGGGCACCCCGGCCAGGCGCGTCTCCGGGTTGAGCCTGTCGATGCTGCTGCGGGCGATGAACTATCCGGAACAGGGATTGGACCAACTGCCCGCCACTGCGGCGGCGGGCGCTCGCAATGGAGTCATCGTCGACGATGCTTGAGAAAGAACTCACCGTATCCAACCGCCTGGGCCTGCATGCCCGCGCGACCGCCAAGCTGGTGCAGGTGGTATCGGCCTTCCGCGCCAATGCCACGCTGGTGGCCAAGGGCCGCGAGGTCAATGCCAAGAGCATCATGGGCGTGATGCTGCTGGCCGCCGGCCAGGGCACCCCGGTCACCGTCCGCGTCGATGGCGAGGACGAAGGTGCCGCGCTGGAAGCCATCACCGCCCTGTTCGAACGCCGTTTCGACGAAGACAACTGATGCGCGCGCTGCCGCCTCCCGCCGACACGCCAAGGGGCCTGCTGCCATGACCCGGCTGCACGGGCTGGCGGCGTCGCGTGGCACGGCCCTGGGACGTGCCCGTGTCCGCCTGCCGCACGTGCAGGAAACCGGCGAGAAGCGCATTGCCGCATCGGCCGTCGAACAGGAACTGGAACGCCTGCACCGCGCCACCGATGCGGCGCGCGCGGAGATGCGTGAACTGCGCAGCCGCCTGCAGGGCGCCCTGCCCGCCGAGGTCGGTGAGTTCCTCGACCTGCACGCCATGCTGCTGGACGACCCCGAACTGCTTACCGCACTGGATGAACTGGTGCGCGGCAAGCGCTACAGCGCCAGCCATGCGCTGCGCGTCCAGCGCGACCGCCTGGCGCAGGTGTTCGAGGGCATGGAGGACGCCTACCTCAAGAGCCGCATCGACGACCTGGACCACGTCATCGGCCGCATCCATTCGTTCCTGCACAAGCGCGCCACCCATGTGAAGGGGCTGGCCGGGGAGATCCTGGTCTGCGAGAACGTGGCCCCGTCCGAACTGGCCCAACTGCAGTCGCAGGGCGTGGTCGGCATCGTCAGCAGCGGCGGCAGCGTGCTCTCGCATAGCGCCATCCTGGCCCGCAGCCTGCACATGCCACTGGTAGTGGGCGCCAGCGCCGTGTTGAACAAGGTCAACGACGGCGACGTGATGATCCTGGATGGCGGCAGCGGCGAGATCGTCATCGAGCCCGCCTCCTCCGACCTGCGCCAGTACCGTGCGCGCCAGCGCGAGCTGGCCCGCGAGCAACGCGAACTGGGCCGCCTGCGCGCCAAGCCCACCCGCACGCTGGACGGCGAGGAAATCACCCTGCTGGCCAACGCCGAATCCCAGGACGACGTGGCCCAGGCGCATGCGCTGGGCGCACGCGGGCTGGGCCTGTACCGCACCGAATTCCTGTTCCTGCAGCGCAACCACCTGCCGGACGAAGAAGAACAGTTCCGCGCCTACCGCGACACCGTGCTCGGCATGAGCGGCCGGCCGGTCACCATCCGCACGCTGGACCTGGGTGCGGACAAGGCCGATCGCACCGGCCTGGTGATGGGCAACGAGGAGAACCCGGCGCTGGGCCTGCGCGGCGTGCGCCTGTCGCTGGCCAACCCCAAGGTCGCCGACACCCAGCTGCGCGCCATCCTGCGCGCCTCCGGCTACGGGCCGGTGCGCATCCTGGTGCCCATGGTCAGCAGCCGCGAGGAGATCATGGCGGTGCGCCGCCGGTTGTCGCGACTGGCCGCGCTGCTGCGCAACGATGGCCATGAAGTGGCCGAGAACATCCCGGTCGGGGCGATGATCGAGGTGCCTGCGGCAGCCATCGGGCTGGAATGCTTCATCGACCAGGTCGATTTCCTGTCGATCGGCACCAACGACCTGGTGCAATACCTGCTGGCCGCCGACCGCAACAACGAGGCGGTCAGCGAGCTGTACTCGCCGCTGCATCCGGCGGTGCTGCGGCTGCTGTGGCAGGTGATCGAGACCGCGCGACGCCACCAGACCCCGGTGGCGGTGTGCGGCGAGATCGCCGGTGACGCGCAGATGACGGCAATGTTGCTGGCGCTGGGCCTGACCGAGTTCAGCCTGCACCCCGGCACCCTGCTGGAGGTGCGCCGCGCCATCCGCGAAGTGGACCTCACCGGCCTGCGCGCGCAGGCACCGCAACTGCTGGCCGCCCGCGACCGGCGTGGCATCGAGCGCTGGATCAACGGCAACGCCCGCGACTGATTCCGATGCCCCGGCACCTGTGCATCGGCACGCCGTGCACGCGATAATGACGGGCTCAACACCGCCGATGCCGCATCCTTGCCCCGGATAGCGGCCTTTTCATTCCCGGGAGCAGCGCATGGCCGAAGCGGTACGCCACGACAAGACCGCACGACAGCTGCGTCTGCTTTCCGATGCGCTCGACAGCGGCCGGCTTGGCCCCGTACGCCGCCTGGTCAACACCCTTTCGCCGGCCGAGATCGGCAACCTGCTCGAATCGCTGCCGCCGGGCAAGCGCGAGGTGGTGTGGGGGCTGGTCGACGCCGAAGATGACGGCGAGGTACTGGTGCACGTCGGCGACGACGTGCGCGAGAGCCTGCTGGCGGACATGGACCCGGACGAGATCATCGCCGCGGTCGAAGACCTGGACATCGACGACCTGGCCGACCTGGTCGAGGACCTGCCCGACACCGTCATCGACGAAGTGCTCAAGTCGATGGACCGCGAGAACCGCGAGCGGCTCGAGCAGGTACTGTCCTATCCGGAAGACACCGCCGGCCGCCTGATGAACCCGGACGTGGTCACCGTGCGTGCCGACGTCAACGTCGACGTGGTGCTGCGTTACCTGCGCCTGCGCGGCGAGCTGCCGGACCATACCGACCACCTGTTCGTGGTCAGCCGTCGTCACCAATACCTGGGCCGGTTGTCGTTGGCCTCGCTGGTGACCCACGAGGACACCACCCCGATCAACCGCCTGATCGACGACGAGCAGCCGGCCATCGACGTCGGCGAGAGCGCCGACGAAGTGGCCCGCCAGTTCTCCGACCACGACTGGGTCTCGGCACCGGTGGTGGATGACAACAACATCCTGATCGGCCGCATCACCATCGACGACGTGGTCGACATCATCCGTGGCCAGGCCGAGCACCAGGTGCTGGGCGCGGCCGGCCTGGACGAGGACGAGGACCTGTTCAGCCCGGTCTGGCGCGCCATGCGCCGGCGCCTGATGTGGCTGTCGATCAACCTGTGCACCGCGTTCCTGGCCTCCAGCGTGGTCGGTCATTTCGAAGGCACCATCGACAAGCTGGTGGCACTGGCCGTGCTGATGCCGATCGTCGCCGGTCTTGGCGGCAACGCTGGCACCCAGGTACTGGCGCTGATGGTGCGCGGCCTGGCGCTGGGCCAGGTGGGCGCGTCCAACGCACGCACCCTGCTGTGGAAGGAACTGCGCGTCGCGCTGCTCAACGGCCTGCTGCTCGGCTCGATCCTGGGCCTGATCGTGCTGGCCTGGTTCCACATGCCAGGGCTGTCATTGGTGATCGCTGTGGCCCTGACCTGCAACCTGCTGTTCGCCGCCTCGGCCGGCGTGCTGGTGCCGCTGACGCTCAAGCGGCTGGGCTTCGACCCGGCGCTGGCCAGCGGCATCTTCCTGACCGCCGTGACCGACACGATGGGCTTCTTCACCTTCCTTGGTCTGGCCACGCTGGTGCTGCTGCATTGATTGCAGCAGGGCGTCGTACATCCGCGACGCCCCGGCGACCTGGCTGCCCGCGACCTCCCGGATGGCGTGAAGCCTGACGTACTACACTCCGCAGCCCATCCGCAGGCACCGCCCATGACCACCACCGTCACCGATTACTACCAGCCCGGCTGGCGCGACCAGAACCATGCCTGCCCGGCCTGCGAATGGCAGGGAAGCTCGCGGCAGATGGAGATGGAGCTGCACGACGAGCAGACCGAATACACCTGCCCGCAGTGCGAGTACCCGCTGCTGGTGGTGATGCACCCGTCGCTGCAGGAGGTCAAGGCCGCCGCCGATGCGGGCAACGAGGAAGCCCAGCAGCAGTTGGCCATCCTGGCGATGGCACCGCACGACAGCTGAGGCGAACCACTGGCAACGGCGACCACGGCGTGCAAAGCTCGCCGGCAACGCCACTGCACCGGGGGGGGGGTATGCGCCTGTTGTTGATCGTCACGCTCGGACTGTGCTGCAAGCTCGCCTTCGCACAGACCGAAACCGGCCCGTGGAAGCTGACCACCGCGCCGGTCGCCCCGCGCCCCGCCGAGCCGGGCCTGGGCAGGGAGTTACGGGCATCGGTCCAGCAATCGGTCGAGCAGAGCCTGAAAGGTGACAACGCGCAGGCGCGCGTTGCGTTGCTGGAGGTCGCCCAGCACTGCGATGCCTATCGGGCGGTCGCCGGGCGACATGCGGTGAGCTTCCGTACCCAACGACAGTACGAGCTGTACCTGGCCGACCACAACGACGGCACGCCGCTGGACTGGCTGGACATGGCCTGCGCCGATGCCTACAAGCAGCTGGCCTACATCGCCGTGGAGTACCACGACACCGACCAGGCCATGCAGTGGCTGGACCAGGCCCAGGCAACTGCCCCGTATGAGGCCGACGTGCTGACCGAACGCGGCATCGCCTTCAACCAGCGCAAGGACTGGCGTGGTGCGCTGGCCAGCTACCAACAGGCGCTGGAACTGACCCGCAGCCATCCCGAGGCCGCGCATCTGCAGGCATTGGCGCTGCGCGGCGTGGGGTTCTCGCTGATCGAGCTGGGCGACCTGCCGTCGGCACAATCCCATTACGAGCAATCGCTGGAACTGGAACCCGACAACCCGGTCGCGCTGCAGGAGCTGACCTACATCCAGCAGCTGCGGGAGCGTGCCGGCGGGAAGTGACGCCTAAGGTTGGGGGCGATCAACGGTGGAGCGGATGGAATCCTGGCTTCGCAGCCGAAACCGCTCCTGCTGCGGCAGCCGGCATCAACCCAGCAGGGTTTCCAGCACCGCCATGCGCACGGCCACGCCATTGGCGACCTGGCGCAGCACCCACGACTGCGGGCCATCGGCCACTTCGTCGGTCACTTCCACGCCGCGGTTGATCGGGCCCGGGTGCAACACCGCCGCGTCCTTGCCGGCACGCTTCAGGCGCTCGTTAGTCAGCCCGTACTGCGCGTGGTACTGCTCCAGCGACGGCACCAGCCCTTCTTCCATGCGCTCGCGCTGCAGGCGCAGCATCATCAGCGCATCGGCACCTTCCAGCAGCGCGTCGAAGTCCTGTCCGACCACGCAGCCCTTGAGGGTTTCATCATCGGGCAGCAACGACTGCGGGCCACACACGCGGATCTCGCCCACGCCCAGCGTGCGCATCGCGTGCAGGTCGGTGCGGGCCACGCGCGAGTGCTTCACGTCGCCGACGATCACCACCTTGAGCTTGGAGAAGTCCGGCCCCTTGGCCTGGCGCAGGGTCAGCATGTCGAGCAGGCCCTGGGTCGGGTGCGCGCTGCGACCGTCACCGGCGTTGACCAGCGCGGTGCCCTCGCCGGCCGCGGCGGCCAGCGCCGCCACCGCGCCGTCGTCCGGATGGCGGATGACGAAGCCGCGCACGCCCATCGCTTCCAGGTTCTTCAGCGTGTCGCAGGCGGTTTCCCCCTTGCGCGTGGACGAGGTGGAGGCATCGAAATTGAGCACGTCCGCGCCCAGCCGCTGCGCGGCGAGCTGGAACGAACTGCGGGTGCGCGTGGACGGTTCGAAGAACAGCGTGCACACCGCGGTGCCGGCCAGCACCGCGCGCTTGTTGCTGATCCGGCCCACCGCCGCGTCACGGATCTGGCCGGCGCGGTCGAGCAGCTGCAGCAGGGTCTCTCGGGGCAACCCTTCCAGGGTCAGCAGGTGGCGGAGGCGTCCTTGGTCATCGAGTTGCGCAGCAGTCATGGCGGGAGATCTTCGGCAGTCAGGAAATGGGGGTGGCGTCGTGCGGGGCCGACAGCCAGCGCTCGATGATGACCGCGGCGGCCACGGCATCGAGGTTGGCGGCATCGCGGCGGCGCTTGCGGCCTTCGGCACGTTCGATGGCAAAGCGATGCGCGGCCTCGACCGAGCTGGAGCGCTCGTCGACCAGCAGCACCGGCAACCTGTAGCGCTGCTGCAACTGCCGGGCGAAGGCATGCGCGCGCTTGCGGTTGGGCTGGTCCTCGCCTTCCAGGGTCAGCGGGTCGCCGACGATCAGGCCCTGCGGCCGCCACTCCTTGTGCAGGCGGTCCAGCGCGGCCCAGTCCGGTCCGTTGGCATGCACCTCGACCACGGCGATGGCGCGTGCACCGACGCCGAAGGCGCTGCCGATGGCCACGCCGATACGGCGCGAGCCGACGTCGAAGCCGAGTACGGTGCTGTCGGTGGACAGGCGGGCCGGCTCAGGCACGGCCGCTGTACCCGGTCAGGCGGAACAGGTCCACGCCGATCCGCGCGGCGGCCAGCTGCCAGCGTTCTTCCAGCGGCGTGGCGAACAGCAACGCCGCATCGGCCGGAACGGTCAGCCAGCTGTTGTCGGCCAGTTCCTGTTCCAGTTGTCCGGCGCCCCAGCCGGCGCACCCCAGGGTCACCAGCGCATTGCGCGGCCCCTGGCCGATGGCCATGGCCTCGAGGATGTCGCGCGAGGTGGTCAGGTACAGGCCGTCGGCAACGGTCAGGCTGGAATCCCAACCGCGCGCGTCGTCATGGATGACGAAGCCACGCTCGGTATGCACCGGCCCGCCATTGAGCACCGGCACCGCGCGCAGGTCACCGTCGTCGCAGTCGATCTCCATCTGTTCGAAGACCTCGCCCAGCGTGAAATCGGAGGCCTGGTTGACGACCACGCCCATGGCGCCGTTCTCGTCGTGCTGGCAGATCAGCGCGACGCTGCGCGCGAACGTGCCATCGGCCAGGGACGGTAGGGCGACCAGCAGGTGGTTGGACAGGGGCAGGGACAGCGCGGACATGCCCCAATTCTACCGATTACAGCCGCCTGCCGCTGTGTAATGGCGATAATCGTGGCTTCCCCGCTTGGGAGATGCCCATGACCTATTACTGTGATTTCGCTCCGGGCCACCCTGTACATGGCCCCTACCACGACCATGAGTACGGCTTTCCGCAGCACGCGGAAAGCGAGCTGTTCGAGCGCCTGCTGCTGGAGATCAACCAGGCCGGGCTCAGCTGGGAAACCATCCTGCGCAAGCGCGAGGGGTTCCGTGCCGCCTACGACGGCTTCGACGTGGACACCGTGGCCGCCTACGGCGAGGCCGACGTGGCGCGCCTGATGGGCGATGCCGCGATCATCCGCAACCGGCTCAAGGTGCAGGCCGCCATCCACAACGCGCAGGTGATCCAGGGGCTGCGCCGCTCCCATGGCGGCTTCTCGGCCTGGCTGGACGCGCACCACCCGTTGAGCAAGGCCGAATGGGTGAAGCTGTTCAAGAAGACCTTCCGTTTCACCGGCGGCGAGATCACCGGCGAGTTCCTGATGAGCCTGGGCTACCTGCCCGGTGCGCACCACGAAAGCTGCCCGGTGCATGCGCGCGTGCTGAAGCTCAAGCCGAAGTGGCTGCAGGGCTAAAGACCGGGTAGGAGCGGCTTCAGCCGCGAAGCGGGGATGGGTTGGAAAGCGCCTACCCCCTTCCCGGCCATCCCCTTTGCTTCGCGGGGAGATCGAGCGAAGAGCACCCCTCCCCAACCCTCCCCTTGCTGCGCAAAGGGAGGGGGCTGTCGCTGCGATCGATCAGGCGGCAGCAACACCATTTTCTGCGCAGTAATGCGGCCTCTCCCCCCCCCTTTGCGCAGCAAGGGGAGGGCCGGGGAGGGGTACGCCGTTCGCGCAATATTCCAAAACAAAAAGGCCAGTCCCGCTTCCGCAGGACCGGCCTTTCCACTCGCCTCCAGCCCTCAACGGACCTCGGCGATCTCCACACCATCCAGACCCTGCGACAGGGTCTTGGCATCGCCCCCCTGGGAGAGCTTGATGCGCAGGCGCACCTCGTTCTGCGAGTCGGCGTAGCGCAGTGCGTCGTCGTAGCTGATCTCGCCGGCCTGGTACAGCTCGAACAGGCTCTGGTCGAAGGTCTTCATGCCCAGTTGCACCGAGTCCTTCATCACTTCCTTGAGCTTGTGGATCTCGCCGTCGCGGATGTAGTCCTGCACCAGCGGCGTGCCCAGCAGGATTTCCATCGCCACGCGGCGGCCCTTGCCGTCGGGCTTGGGCACCAGCTGCTGCGCGACCACGCCCTTGAGGTTCAGCGACAGGTCCATCAACAGCTGGTTGCGACGGTCTTCCGGGAAGAAGTTGATGATGCGGTCCATCGCCTGGTTGGCGTTGTTGGCGTGCAGCGTGGCCAGCACCAGGTGGCCGGTTTCGGCGAAGGCGATGGCGTGGTCCATGCCCTCGCGGGTACGGATTTCGCCGATCATGATCACGTCCGGCGCCTGGCGCAGGGTGTTCTTCAGCGCCGCTTCCCAGCTGTCGGTGTCGATGCCCACCTCACGCTGGGTGACGATGCAGCCTTCGTGCTTGTGCACGAATTCGATCGGGTCCTCGATGGTGATGATGTGGCCGCTGGAGTTCTGGTTGCGGTAGCCGATCATGGCCGCCAGCGAGGTCGACTTGCCGGTGCCGGTGGCGCCGACGAACAGGATGATGCCGCGCTTGGTCATGGCCAGCGTCTTGATCACCGCCGGCAGGTTCAGCTCCTCCACGGTGGGAATGCGCGTCTCGATGCGACGCAGCACCATGCCCACCTGGTTGCGCTGGTAGAAACAGCTCACGCGGAAACGGCCCACGCCGGACACGCCGATGGCGAAGTTGCACTCGTGGGTTTTCTCGAATTCCTCGCGCTGGGCCGGCGTCATCACGTTCAGCACCAGGTCGCGGCTCTGCTGGCTGGTCAGCGGGGTCTGGGTGATCGGCGACAGCTTGCCGTTGACCTTCATCGACGGCGGCATGCCGGCGGTGATGAACAGGTCCGACGCTTTCTGGTGCGCCATCAGCTTGAGGAACGAGGTGAAATCAATGGTGCTCATGGCATGCTCCCTCGGAGCCAATAAGGGTGGTCACGAAACAGGGTTGCGACGACTGGAGGCAGGTTGCGGCCGGTGCCATGCACCGTTGCCGGGCCCCTGCCCCGCCTTGCCTGCTTACTCGAACAGCCGCTTGTCCTTGGCGTATTCCTTGGCCTGATTGCGGGTGATCAGGCTGCGCTTGACCAGGTCCTGCAGGTTCTGGTCCAGGGTCTGCATGCCCACCTGCTGACCGGTCTGGATGGACGAATACATCTGCGCCACCTTGTCTTCGCGGATCAGGTTGCGGATGGCCGGGGTGGCCACCATGATTTCGTGCGAGGCGATACGGCCGCCGCCCACCTTCTTCAACAGCGCTTGCGAGATCACCGCGCGCAGCGATTCGGACAGCATCGAGCGCACCATCGGCTTCTCGCCGGCCGGGAACACGTCGATGATACGGTCGATGGTCTTGGCCGCCGAGCTGGTGTGCAGGGTGCCGAACACCAGGTGGCCGGTTTCCGCGGCGGTCAGCGCCAGGCGGATGGTTTCCAGGTCACGCAATTCGCCGACCAGGATGATGTCCGGGTCTTCACGCAGCGCCGAGCGCAGGGCCTCGTTGAAGCCGTGCGTGTCGCGGTGCACTTCGCGCTGGTTGATCAGGCACTTCTGCGAGGTGTGCACGAATTCGATCGGGTCCTCGACGGTGAGGATGTGGCCGTATTCGTTCTTGTTGATGTGGTCGATCATCGCCGCCAGCGTGGTCGACTTGCCCGAGCCGGTCGGCCCGGTCACCAGGATCAGGCCCTGCGGCTGCTCGATCAGCTGGCGGAAGATCGGCGGGCAGCCAAGGTCTTCCAGCGTGAGCACTTCGGAGGGAATGGTACGGAACACCGCACCGGCGCCGCGGTTCTGGTTGAAGGCATTGACGCGGAAGCGCGCCAGCGACGGGATCTCGAAGGAGAAGTCGACCTCGAGGAACTCTTCGAAGTCGCGCCGCTGCTTGTCCGACATGATGTCGTAGACCAGCGCGTGCACCTGCTTGTGGTCCAGCGCGGGAATGTTGATGCGACGGACGTCACCGTCGACACGGATCATCGGCGGCAAGCCGGCCGAGAGATGGAGGTCCGAGGCCTTGTTCTTGACCGAGAACGCCAAAAGTTCAGCGATATCCATACGCCGCTATGTCCCCTGCGTTGCGAGTATCTGGAAGGTGTTTCCCCTGGCGGGCAGTATAGCCTTCCCGCGTAAGAGGTTGATGTCTTTGCAAACCGTGTCCCTGGCCTCACTCCAGCAGCAGATCGACGCTGTTTCCCGGCCTGGCCAGCCGGTCCGCCTGCTGGCCGTTTCCAAGCTGCAGCCGGCCGCGGCGATCGCCGCGCTGGCCGCACAAGGTCAGCGCGCGTTCGGTGAAAACTACGTGCAGGAAGCGGCCACCAAGATCCAGGAGCTGGCCGCGCTGGCGCTGGAATGGCACCTGATCGGCCACCTGCAGTCGAACAAGGCCGAGGTGGCCGCGCGCAGCTTCCACTGGGTGCAGACCGTGGACCGGCCCAAGCTGGTCGAGGCCCTGGCACGGCACCGGCCGCCGGCGCTGCCGCCGCTGAATGTGCTGATCCAGGTGAACATCGACGACGAGGACAGCAAGCACGGCTGCCAGCCGGCACAGGTCCCGGCGCTGGCCGAGGCCATCGCCGCGCACGCGCGGCTGCGCCTGCGCGGCCTGATGGCCATCCCGGCCCCGTTCCCCGAGCACGACAGGCGCCAGGCCGCCTTCACCCGCATGCGCGGCCTGTTCGACGCGCTGGCCGCCCGCCATGCCCACGTGGATACTCTGTCGATGGGCATGAGCAGCGATTTCGCCGAGGCCATCGCCGCCGGTTCGACCATGGTGCGGGTGGGTACCGCGCTGTTCGGCCAACGCCCGACTCCCTGATCCAACCGAGATTCCACGATGACCAGCACGCCGCACGCCGCCCTTCCCGACACCGACATCGCCTTCGTGGGCGGCGGCAACATGGCCCGCAGCCTGATCGCCGGGCTGGTCCGGCGCGGCATGCCGGCCACCCGCATCCACGTCGCCGAGCCGGTGCAGGCGCTGCGCGAGGCACTGCAGCAGGACTTCGGCGTGAATGTCCACGAGGACGCCGCCGGTGCCGCCGGCCAGGCCGGGCTGTGGTTGATGGCGGTCAAGCCGCAGGTGATGCGCGCGGTCTGCGGCGAGCTGGCCGCCCACGCGGCGGCACGGCAGCCGGTGGTGGTCTCGATTGCCGCCGGCATCACCGCCGGGCAGCTGGACCGCTGGCTGGGCGGCGACCAGGCGGTCGTACGCGCCATGCCCAACACCCCGGCCCTGCTCGGTGCCGGCGTGACCGGGCTGTTCGCCAACGCACGCGTCTCGGCCAGCCAGCACGCGCAGGCCGAACAGGTACTGGCCAGCGCCGGGCGCACGGTGTGGATCGACGAGGAAGCCAGGATGGATGCGGTGACCGCCGTGTCCGGCAGCGGTCCGGCCTATGTGTTCCTGCTGGCCGAGGCGATGGAGGCGGCCGCGCTCGAACAGGGCCTGCCCGCCGAGGCCGCGCGCACGCTGGTGCTGGATACCGTGCTCGGTGCCGCGCGCATGCTCACCGAAGCCGGCGAGGCGCCGGCCGAGCTGCGCCGCCGCGTCACCTCGCCGGGAGGCACCACCCAGGCCGCCATCGAGACCTTCCAGGCCGGCGGCTTCGAAGCACTGACCGCCCGCGCCATCGACGCGGCCACCCGACGTGGCCGCGAGCTCTCCGCCGCCAACGACTGACCCCACCGCCCACCCGGAGGTCCGCATGTCCCGGTTCCCGCTGCTGCTGTTGTCCGCCGTGCTGTCATTGGCCGCCTGCTCGGCGCAGGAAACCCCGCGCCCGGCCTCGCCGGTGCAGCCACAACCGGGGCATGCCGACCTGGGCAGCCTGCGCGTGCACTACAACCTGCTGCCCACGCTGGCCATGAACGAGGCGGTCGCCCGCAGCTACGGCGTCAACCGCGAAGCCGACCGTGCCCTGCTGGTGGTCGCGCTGCGCCAGCTCAGCAACGGCGAGGAGCTGCCGGCCGGCGGCAGCGTGCAAGCCACCGCGACCGACCTGTCCGGCCAACGCCAGCAGGTGCTGCTGCGTGAAGTCCGGACCGGCCCCTATACCGACCTGATCGGCGTGCTCGATGCCCATCCCCGCGACCAGCTGCGGCTGGAACTGCAGGTGGCTGCGCCAACCGCGCAGGGGACGGTGCGTTTCGCGCGAAATTTCTGAATCCGGCCGAAACCGGAAATGTGACGTCGGGGCCGGCCGGATGACATTGGCAGGACAAGGCCATGACCTATCGGCCAGCCACCTTTTCCCTTCCACATCAATTGGATAGCAGGGCTTTCGGACAACACCCGGCGCCCCCTCCCTATTCACGGATGTTGATGCGCGTCAACACAAAGTCAAATTGACAGGGATTTGAGGCAAACCATACTGCCCGCCTTTCCCTCTTCCGCCCGCGCCCGCCGGATGCGGTCTGCGTCGGACAAGGTTCCATGACCTCCCCTGTTCAAACTGCTGTCCCCTCGTTGCTGCAGCTGGAAGGCTGGGGCATGAGCCGTGGCCGCCGTACGGTGCTGGCCCACCTCGACCTGACCTTGGACCGCCCCGGCATCGTGGTGCTGATGGGTCCCGGAGGCACCGGCAAGTCCTCGCTGCTGCAGGCGCTGTCGGGCCAGCACAACGCCCACGGCGAACGCTGGGGGCGGCTGCTGTTCAACGGCGCACCGCTGGAGGCCGCGCAACGGCCGCCGGTGCTGGTCCACCAGCAGCCACGCGAACTGGGCTTCAGCGTGCAGGAAAACCTGGCCGCCGCGCTGCGCCAGCATCCCGGGGGCAGCCAGCACATCCTGCGCGAGGACATCGTCGCGCGCCTGCAGGCACTGGCCGCCGACGCCTTGGTCGAGCACCTGTCGCACAGGGTCATCGACCTGCCGCGCGTGCTTGCCCGCCAGTTGGCCATCGTCCGCGCGGCCTTCAGCGGCAGTCCGCTGCTGCTGATCGACGAGCCCACCAGCGAGCTGGAGCCACACGAAGCCGAGGTCGTGCTCGGCCTGATCGAGCGCCTGGGCCGTGACCATGCCTGCCTGGTCACCCTGCACCACCAGGGCCAGGCCCGTCGCATCGCCTCGCGGGTGATCCTGCTGGCCGGCGGCCACGTGCAGGTGGATGCCGACACGGCCGCCTTCTTCAGCAACGCCATGCAGCACCCGGTACTGGCGCAGTTCCTGCGCACCGGCAGCTGCCATGTGCCGGCGCCGGACGCGCGCGCCGAGGAACTGGCCGACAACGTGCCCCCCCCTGCCCCGCTGCAGGTCGCTCCCTCAGCGGAGGTTGCGCCGCCACCCGCTCCGGCACCCGTCGTGCAACCGGTCAGCCTGCCGGCGACGCCGTCGCGCCGTGGCCCCAATGGCTTCCATTGGCTGGTACCCGGCAAGCTCGCCGGTTGCCCGATGCCGGGCGTGGTATTCGCAGCCGACCACGACCTGGCCCTGCTGCGCGGCATGGGCGTCACCGTGCTGGTCAACCTGACCGAAAACCCGATGCCCGACGCGCTGCTGGCCCCGCACGGCCTGCGCAGCTACCACCTGGGCATCGCCGACCGCGGCGCGCCGCCGCTGCTGTGGGCCAAGCTGCTGCTGGCCAAGATCGAGGTGATGCTGCGCGAGGGCGAAGTCGTCGCCGTGCATTGCCTGGCCGGGCTCGGCCGCACCGGCATGGTGCTGGCGGCATGGCTGGTCCGCGAAGGGCTCACCGCCGACGAAGCGCTGCGCCGCCTGCGCACCCTGGAACCGGGCTTCGTGCAATCGCGCGAGCAGGAAGACCTGCTGCACGCCCTCGAAGAAAACCTGCTGATCCGCGCCTGCTGACCCTCCCTTTCCGCACGCGGGCCTCCCCGGCCCGCGCGCATTGCGTTTGCCTCCCCCTCAAGGAACCACCCCCATGTCCCTCGATACCACCCTGCAACAGGCCGTTGCCTCCGTTCCCGAATGCGTGGCCGCCGGTTACGTCGACATCAGCTCCGGCATGCTGCTCTCGGTCCGTACCGTCGATTCGCATCCGCGCGAAGTGCTGGACCTGGTCGCCGCCGCCACCGCCGACCTGTACCAGGGCCCGAACATCCGCAGCATCGAGCAGATGTTCCGCCGCGCCCGCGGCCTGCAGGAGCAGGAAGGCGCGCATTACTTCCAGGAAATCATCGTCAACAGCGAGAACCTGATCCACATCTTCATGCGCGGCAAGCGCTACCCGGACTACGTGATGGTGTTCGTCTGCCGCCGCACCGCCAACCTGGGCATGGCACTGACCCGCTCGCGGCTTGCGATGCCGGGCATCGAAGCGGCCATCTGACCCGCTTGCGCAACGAACAAGGCCACCTCGCGGTGGCCTTGTTCGTTGATGCCGGAGGTGGCGCGCTCAGTGCTGCACGCCGTCCACCTCGCGCAGGTCCTCGCGCAGGATGCGCCGTACTTCCAGCACCGCCTCCGGGGTTTCCTGCACGCTGTGGCCGGAGATCACCACCTTCTCCGACAGCGCGCCGTCCAGGTGCGCGCTCCAGTACGGCACCAGCCCGTCATCGGACTGCGCGGTGGGCACGTCGGCTTTGCGCTGGGCGATGATCGAGTGGTACTTCAGGCCCGGCGCGATCGGCAGGTCCGCCGACTTCTGGATGAAGGGGTCGCTGGCCTTGAGGTTCTCGATGCTGTTGCCGACCTGCGGTTCCTTCGGCTTCTTGCCGGCCTCGCCGGGCTCCTGCAGCTCCAGGAACACTTCGCCGAACTTGCCCAGGATGGTGAACGGCAACCGGACCAGCCGGCCGATCATCCGCCCCAATCTGTTGCCCGCCGCATCGGTGCCCTTGTGCGGGGACGCGATGAAGATCGCCCGCTCCACGTTCGGCTGCGGGGTGAAGTTCAGCAGCGGCCCGAGCCGGCCCTGCACCCGCGTCAGCCGCTCGCCCTCCAGCTTGAAGCGCTGCACCGCGTCGTTCCACAGCACATCGCCGGAACTGCTGAGCATCAGCCGCGCGATCACCCCGCCCATGCTGTGGCCGATGAACACCATGTCATGCGTGGCCGGCGCGGTGCCGTTGGGGTCGAAGTGCTTCAAGGTCTGGTTGAACGCGTTGCTCACCGTGTACCGGTTCAACGCAATCGGTGCGTTGGTCGGGTAGTACACCGACCACACCTGGTAGTGCCGCCGCATCTCCGGGTCGCCCATGATCTCGTTGGCCAGGTTCACCCAGGCCTCCGGGCTGCTGGCCAACCCGTGCAGCATGAAGATGATGCGGCGGTTCGGGTCGTACGGCTGCATCAGGTAGATATGCGGCTCGCGGATGCCCTCGCCGCGTCCAAACAGCGTGCGCAACGACTCGGTGGCGAACCCCGATTGGGCAAGCCACACGCCGTAGGCGGCGGTGAAGTTCGCCGCCAGCGGCACTTCCTGGCCGCGCAGCATGATGGTGCTGGTGAGGTCGGGCGAGTACGCCTCCAGGCGGATGTCGCGTGTGGCCAGTACTTCCTCCAGCGTGTCACCGCTAAAGTACAGCAGCGTGGTCGCGTTGATCGCCGGCATCTCGCTGAACACCGGCAGGGTCGGCCCGCCCTCGCCTTCCACCGGCACCGCCAGCGGCGCTTTCTCCAGCACCACCACCAGCTCGGCGCCGAAACCGTCGCGACGGTAGGAACTGCGCAGGCCGGCAAAGCTCACCGACGAGGCGGCCACCAGCTGGCTGGGGATGCCGGTCAGGTTGAGCTGGTCGAACTCGCTGCGGATGGTCCAGCGGTCCACCTGCACCGGCTTGGTCAGGTCCTCGCCTTCCAGCGCCCGCGCCTTGCTGCGCTGGAACACCACCGACGAGGCCTGCTCGGTGGCGTAGTTGTAGTAGTCACGCACCTGGGTGAGGCGGTCTTCCAGTGCCCGTTGCGCCGGCGTGCGGCCGCTGAAGAACAGGTACGCATAGGAATAGCGCGCCGTTTCCAGCCAGGCATCCAGTGCCGCGGGCGACAGCTCCGGCGGCTGCCCGGGCTTGGACTTGGGCGTGACCGCCAGCGCCTCCTGCATCCACAGCTCGGCCAGCGTCGAGAGCCGTTGCTCGGTCTGCAGCCCGTCGATGGTCGCCACGGTCTGCCGGCAGGCCGGCAGGTCCTTGCCGCAGGCACTGGCGGTCAGGCCGATCACCGACAGCGCTTCCTGCGACAGCGCGCTGAGCTTGCCGTCGGTCAGGATGTCACCGCGCTTGAGTGCCACGTGGTCGGTGGCGGTGACCGACTTCATCTTCACCATCGCGCAGCCGCTGGACAGCAGCAGCGCCGCGACCGCCATCACCGGCAGCAGCCGGCGCATCCATGCTTGCGCAGTGGGACTCATGGAACGTTTCCTTGGGGGGAGATACCGGGTACGCCCTGGCGTATCCGTGCCGAGAAATCGGGGCCATCATCGGCCTGGCGTGCCCGCTGGGTGATGCGGCCAAGCCGGTGCAGGTGCTCGTAGGGAACACCCGGGGTCAGCCCGCCGACATCCTGCGCATATTCGGCCAGGTAGCCGGAGGCCAACAAGCGGTAATCCAGCGGCAGGCCCGGCACGATGCGGCGCATCAGCTCGAACACCACCGTGGTGCAGTTGCTGGTAAGCGTGTTGTAGAACGCCGGGGCCTGCTCCAGCGCCTGCCCGCGCTCCACGTAGAAGCGCAGCAGCTCGCGCATCTTCTCCGGTGTCAGCCCCTGCAACCGGTACAGGTAGACATCCTCGCCGCGCACGTTGCTGCGCACCTGCACGATGTCGCGCTCGTCCGAGGCCACCAGCACCGCCTCGAACTTGCGGAAGAACCCGCCCAGCGCCGAGAACGACTCCCCCTGCTCCTTGCGGATCTCCAGCGAGAACACCAGCTGCCGGCCATCGGCGAAGCCGAAGGACACCAGCGTGTGGGCGATGGCCGGGCCCATCCAGTAGGACAGGATCATGTCCACCGACTGCACCTGCGACAGGTCGTACTCGCGCCGCTCCCAGCGCACGTCGTAATCGGTCTTGCTGCGCCACTGGAAGTCGCGCACGTTGTCGATCACCAGCCGATCGCCCTCGATGCGCGCGTGCAGCGGCTGGGCCACGTCGTCGGCCCAGTCACGATCCTGCTGCGGGGTGATGGTCGACCACCACGCCAGCATCAGCGCGAACACCCCGCCGAACACCGCCAGCGAATGCCAGCGCCGCCGGGGCGAAAAACCGGCGCGCACCGCCCATACGCTGGGCACGCACCACACCAGGATCGCCACTACCCGCGCCACCACGCTCCCGGGGAACTGGTACCACAGCGCGAAGCCGCCCCAGATACCCACCAACAGGCAACACAGCGCCAACATCGCTCCGCCCACACCACCCAACACGCGGCGCATGCGCTGCTTCCCTTCCTGGACCACACCCACCTCCGCACGACCGTGCACTGGCTATCGGCGGCTACCCACCGCCCTGGAATACCCTGCCCGCCAGGCCAGGGACACCGGCCCCTCGCGGGCGGGCGTAAAGATAGCCTGCTGAATGCGGAAAGCCGAGTGAAACCGCCCAGGGCCCTGCCCGCCGAACGGGAACCGGCGTCCCTGACCCGGAGGCCGGGACGAAACAACGGCCATTCCCCTCGCAGCGCAGCCCGGATAAACCCGGCGCACCGGGACCGGCAATCCCGCCACGCACCTCGCCCCGGTTAGCGCCGCAGGTACGCCATTCCCACCGAACGCGGGGCGGTGAGGACAAACCCGAACTGCGCATACAGGTCCTGCGCCTGCCCATCTGCGATCAAGCTGACATAGCCACTGGCCGGCACCTCGGCTTCGACGTACTTCATGATCTCGCCCATGATCCGCTTGCCCAGCCCCTGCCCCTGGTGCGCGGGCAGCACCGCGATATCCACCACCTGGTAGAAACAGCCGCCATCACCGATTACCCGCCCCATCCCGATCACCTCATCGCCGTGCAGCACCTGTACCGCGAACAAGGTATTGGGCAAGCCGCGCTCGGCCGCCGCATCGCTCTTGGCACTCAACCCGGCACCCACCCGAAGCGCGCGGTACGTCTGCACCGAAGGCGTCTGCAGCAGGCAGGAATAGGAAGCCGAAGGATTCATTCATTGCACTCGCGATGGGGGAATACGGGGCTGCAAGTAGACGCCGACTGGCGCCTGAAGTCGATGTGACGCCGGTGGGGCGCCAAGCTGAGCGCCCAGCGCCACTCGTTCGAGGGAACGCACGGCACCCGGACGCTCGACGTTCCGAGCACGCGGCCTGCAAGTCAGAGTGGGTGCCTCGCACCCGCATGCGTCATGGCGCCCCTGCGCTTACCGGCTACGCCACCCGCCGACGCTGGCCAGGCGGTTTCAACACGACAGTCCGCCGCAGACCAGCAGGGTGACGCCGCATTTCAGTGGATATTCGGCCCTTGGATCCCGTCCTCCAGCCACGCCTCGATCTGCGGCAACAACGCCACAACGGAGGCCGCCAACTGGTCGTACTGGCTTTGCTCACTGCCGAAAGCCTTGAAGCTGAAGCCGCGGAAATCCTTGTGCTGCTCGGTATCGATCAGGCGCTTTCTCGACAGCGGGTCCGTCTCGAATACCCTCTTCGGCGCTTCGCCGGACTCCGGATCAACCCAAGCGGCGGGAACGCGGCTGAACTCCAGGATGAAGCTGCCGCCATACGTCCAGTACTGGATCGACAGGAAGTCGCGGTGAGCGTCACTGGCGCGAACGAAGTGAGCCACGCCGCTGCCGCCGAAGCCGAGTTGGCGCAATGCGGGCAGCAGGACGTTCTTGATTGAAATGGCCATCAGTTGGCCGGGGGTTTTCACGCAGTCGCATCCCTTCATGAACCATTGCCGCAATCAGACCCCGGTACAGGCGCCTTTGCCAACATGAACCTGGCTCTGACCCCTGTTCCCGGAAACAAATCGCCCCTCAGTTTTCCGACGGCCCCTTCAGCTCGATCGTGTTCCCGTCCGGGTCGAGGAAGTACAGCGAAAGGCCATCGCCCTCGGCACCGAAATTGACCTCGGCCTTGCCCACCGCCGAGACGCCGTGCTGTTCAAGGTGAGCGACAAGACGGGCCTCATCGAACGGCTCGATGCGCAGGCAAAGATGATCGACATTCCGCCCCTCCTTCCCGGCCGCCGCGCCACCGCGCGACCCCAGCGGACCGTCCAGGCTCACCAGGTCGATCATCGACGCACCGGCACGCAGGTGAACAAGCCCCAGATGCTCACGCCGCCGGACAACCTCGCAGCCGAGTACGGCCCCGTAGAAACCAATGCTCCGCTCCAGGTCACCCACCCGGAACACCACGTGATCGATTCGCTGCACGACAAAGGGGTTTGGCATGGAAGGCTCCTGTGGGGGCCATTCTGCACGGTTCCAGTTCGGAACGTCATTCAGCAAGACATAGTTCTGTCCAACGTCCTCAACCCTCTCCAGCACACCGAGCAGCCTGCGTCGTTCGCAGGGACTCGAGCAGATACCGGCAGGTCATTACATGCGCGCGGACGCGGCATTCAAGATTCTTCCATATCAGCACGTCCGCGTCGGCGAAGTTGGCAAGAAACAGACGAATAATGACAACGCGGCAGTCATTGCGCGTGGTCGTCACAAATTCGCGACCAAAGCGCCGCCGGAGTTGAAGGTGGCGCGCAACGGCGAATAGCGCACGATGTAGAAGGGGATCGGCTGGCGAGTGCCCCCGTGAACAAAACCCCGGCAGCGGAAGCGACATAGGAAATCGCGAAACCGCGTCTAGCCAAAATTGGTCACGGTCAAGATGGACAGAAGTTTCGCAACGTTGCCAAGGCGCTGCCGGGGCCTTTCCTATTCTAGGCTTGGTGCATGCAATCTGACATCGCATTGCGTGTCGCTAGAAGCTGGTTGCTCCTAACTGGTTCGTTGGCGACGTGGGCAAGCAACTGCGCGGCAATGTAGGAGAGCGAGTTTGTTGTTCTGAGCATCCAAGCCAACAACTCAGGTTCAAAGCCGTCAAGCGATCTGACCATAAGCCTCAAACCACCATGCGTATATGAATTCAGAGCATCCCACGCTCGCTCTTTCAACGCCGACAGCGATTGTGCAAGCACGCGCTCCGCAGGCGACGCGGCCAGTTCCTCAAGCATTTTGTGGACATTGGGAAACTCAGCCGGCTCTTTCCGAGAATTGCTACCCGGCTGTGACCCGAACGAATCAATCCATTTATCGGGCGCAGCGTAGAACACCCATGACCCTCGCAGCACGGCCTCATATTGCAAACGCACAAGCGCCAAAGCTGACGTTGGATTGTCAACGGATAAGAGGTGCTGAAAAGCAGAACCATGCTCTAACGCAATGCGTCCATAGGAGAATGCAGCATTGTTGCGCGCACTGGGTGGAATAGCGCGCTCTGCTTCACCTTGCAATACGATGCGCAGCGCATTGTGAAAGGTGTCAGACCTATCAAGCAGCACGGCAATGTCTTTGATCACGCTAGCTACCTAAGTAGTACCCGCAGGAAGTTCTAATGCCAAAGTTCTATTCGCAGACATTCACCAAGAACAGCGGTCAAAGTCAGGTTGTGGAAGAACTCTGCTCTGCCGCCGCGGTTTTCGTCGCGCGACGAATACGGACGCGACGATTAGGTAGCAGCAAGCCCGCACTCCCCAGAAGACGTGCGGAACCCAACCCTCACCGATAGCCCGAAGTCGCGCTCTACATCGACAACACCCAGCAGAGCACTGGCTCCGATCTTGTATCGTAGATCCCGGGCAACAAAAAAGCCGGCACTGGGCCAGCTTCTTCTATTCGCTTGGTGGGCGGTACAGGGATCGAACCTGTGACCCTTGCCGTGTGAAGGCAATGCTCTACCGCTGAGCTAACCGCCCGTGTTGCGAGCCGCTCATTATAGGGGCTTGAGCGAGCACGTCAACGGTTTTCACAAACAATCTTCACATCGTCTGCGTGGGCTTGTCCGAGCCCGAGGTGCCGGCCAGCAGCGTCTCGATCTTGTTGCGGATGCCCTCACCGTCCACGCCGTCGGCCAGCTGCACGCCGATGCCGGCCTGGCGGTTGCCCTGCGCGCCCAGCGGGGTCACCCAGACCACCTTGCCGGCCACCGGCAGGCGCTCGCTGGAGTCCGGCAGGGTCAGCAGCAGGAACACTTCATCGCCCAGGAAATAGCGCTTGGGCGTGGGCACGAACACGCCGCCGTTCTTCACGAACGGCATGTAGGCGCTGTACAGCGCGGCCTTGTCCTTCACTGCCAGCGACAGGATGCCCTGGCGTGCGTTCATCGCACTCATCGATTGGTCCCCTTGGATTGCATCTGGTTGGCCGCGTTCCACGCCAGCAGCAGCTCTACCACGGCGAGGTCGGCGCGCACCGTGGTGCGCAGCAGGTCGCGGGTGCGGTTGGCCGCATCAAACCAGGCGGCCAGCTTGTTCAATCGCGCCGGATCGGTCAAGCCGTCGGCAGCCTTCTTCAGGGCCAGGTCGGCGGCATGGCGCAGGCGCAGGTCGGCGTGCTCGTCGCCGGTCCAGCGCTGGGCCAGTTCGACGCTGCCCAGCTTGCCCAACGACAGCTGCTCCAGCTCGCTGGCCACCTGCCGGCGCAGGGCCATGCCCTCGCCCTGCAGCCACCGGTCGGCCAGCGCCGGGTGGCCGCGCGCGGCTTCCAGCGCCTCGCGCGAGACGCCCTCGGTGTAGCCGCGCGCCTGCAGCCAGGCCAGCGCTTCCTCGCGCGGCGGCAGGCGGAACTCCAGCCGCTGGCAGCGGCTGCGGATGGTCTGCGGCAGCCGTGCTGGGTCGGCGCTCACCAGCCACAGGTAACGGCCGGGCGCCGGTTCTTCCAGCGTCTTGAGCAGGGCGTTGCAGGCGGCGCGGTTGATTGCATCGGCCGGATCGACGATCACCACCTGCGCCACCCCGTACTGCGGGGTCAGCGCCAGCTTCTGCGAGATCTCGCGGATCTGCTCGATGACGATCTCGGTGCGCAGCTTGTCGCCGGTCTTGTTCGGGATGAACGAGGTCAGCTGCAGGTCCGGATGGGTGCCGGCGGCGATCAGCTGGGCATTGCGCTGCCGGGCGGCGGCATCGACGCCATGCCCAAGCACGTGCTCGGCCAGCTTCAAGGCCACCGCGCGCTTGCCCATGCCCGCCGGCCCGCACATCAGCAGGCCGTGGCCCAGCCGCCCGGCGTCGAGCGCGGCCACGGTCTGGTCATAGGCGCGTTGCTGCCAGGGGGCGAAGGGCTCACTCATGCACGCGCTCCTGTTCAAGCCAGTGGCTGACCGCGCCGCGCACCTGGGCGGCGACGGCGGCCTGGTCCTGGCTGGCGTCGATCAGGCTGAAACGCTGCGGGTCGTTCTGGGCGCGCTGGCGGAACTGCGCACGCACGCGCTGGAAGAAGTCGTCCTGCTCGGTCTCGATGCGGTCCGGCCACAGGTCGCGGCCATTGGCGCGGGCGCGGCCGACGGCCACGTCCACGTCCAGCAGC
Source organism: Stenotrophomonas sp. LARHCG68 (assembly GCF_052871705.1). Lineage (NCBI taxonomy): Bacteria > Pseudomonadati > Pseudomonadota > Gammaproteobacteria > Lysobacterales > Lysobacteraceae > Stenotrophomonas > Stenotrophomonas sp. LARHCG68. The sequence continues at coordinate 492,706 of NZ_JBIXJV010000003.1, forward strand.
AGGGTCAGCCCCGGCTGCAGGCCAACGGCGCGCTTTTCCAGGTCGGCGATCCACTGCGGGTCCAGGCCGCGGCCGGCGCCCTGGTAGGCGTAGCTGGAATCGGTGAAGCGGTCGCTGACCACGAACGCGCCGCGCTGCAGGGCTGGCCGGATCACCTGCCGCACATGCTGGGCGCGCGCGGCGAACACCAGCAGCAGCTCGGCTTCCGGCGATAGCGGCTCGCCGGCGATCTCCGCATCCGGCGTCAGCACCAGCCCGCGGATGCGCTCGGCCAACGGCGTGCCGCCCGGCTCGCGGGTCAACACCACTTCATGGCCCTGTGCCCGCAGCAGGTCGCGGATGGCGTTGATCGCCGTGGTCTTGCCGGCACCCTCGCCGCCTTCCAGGCTGACGAAACGCGGATGCCGGAGCAACGCTTGGTTCATTGTTGTACTGCCTCGTTGTTCTTCCCGCGCAGCCGCTGCAGGTAGCGTGCGACCGCGGCGTTGTGTTCGGCATAGGTGGCCGAGAACGCATGCGCGCCACTGCCGTCGCCCACGGCGACGAAGTACAGCGCATCCCCTGCCGCCGGCCGGGCGGCGGCGTGCAGGGCATCACGGCCCGGCATCGCGATCGGCGTCGGCGTCAGGCCGGCGCGCGTGTAGGTGTTGTAGGGCGTGTCGGTGGTCAGGTGCACCTTGCGGATGTTGCCGTCATAGGCGCTGCCGATGCCGTAGATCACGCTCGGGTCGGTCTGCAGGCGCATGCCCATCTTCAGGCGACGGGCGAACACCCCGGCAATCTGCGGGCGCTCGCTGGCCAGGCCGGTTTCCTTCTCGATGATCGATGCCAGCGTCAGCAGCTCGTACGGCGAGCTGAGCGGCAGGTCATCGACACGGTCGGCCCAGGCCGCGGCCAGTTCCTTCTCCATCGCGGCATGGGCGCGCTGGAGCACGTCCACGTCGGTATCACCGCGCTGGTAGACGTAGGTTTCCGGCAGGAAGCGCCCTTCCGGGTGCTGGTCCGGGAAGCCCAGCGCCGCCATCAGCTCGCTGTCGCTCATCTCGGTGGTGGTGTGCCGCAGCGGGTCGGCGCGGTTGAGCGCGGCGCGCAGCTGGCGGATGTTCCAACCCTCGACGATGGTCACCCGGTACTGCAGCACCTTGCCCTGGCGCATGTTGCGCAGCAGGGCCTCCGGGGTGGGTGCCGGTTCCAGTGCGTACTCGCCGACCTTGATCTTGCCGGCCGCATCCAGCTCCCGCGCCAGCCACTGCCATTGCAGGTCATGGCCTTCGTCGATGCCGGCCGCGCGCAGCTTGCCGAGCACGGTACTGAACGAATCGCCGGAAGCGACCACCACGCTGGGCTGGCTCGGGGTCAGCGGGGTCACGGCGAAATCCACCTGCCGCACCCACACCAGCGCTACACCCGCAGCGCCGGCCAGTGCCACCAGCAATACCACCACCGCCAGCACTGCCAGACATCCGCGCTTGGCACCCGCCATGGTCACCCCGATCAATTCAATCCGGTGCGCAGGATACCGCGTGGCCGGCAACGCCGGCCAAAGGCAGCCTTCATTCGACCGGATCCAGCGCCCGCAGCAGGCCGCGTGCCTTGGCCCGGGTCTCGTCCAGCTCCTTGGCCGGGTCCGAATCGACCACGATGCCGGCGCCGGTGCGGAACGTCGCCGCCGCGCCCTGCACCTCGGCGGTGCGGATCAGGATGTTCAGGTCCATGTCGCCGTCCCGGTTCAGCCAGCCGAAGGCACCGGTATAGGCCCCGCGCGCGGTCTGTTCCAGCTCGGCGATGATTTCCATGCAGCGCACCTTCGGGCAACCGGTGATGGTGCCGCCCGGGAAAGTGGCGGCGATCACCTCGCCCGGCGTCACCTCCGGACGCAGGCGGGCGCGCACGTTGCTGACGATGTGGTGGACATGGGCGTAGCTCTCCACCGTCATCAGTTCATCGACCTCGACGCTGCCGGCCGCGGCGATGCGGCCCAGGTCGTTGCGCTCCAGGTCGATCAGCATCACGTGTTCGGCACGTTCCTTCGGGTGGCCGACCAGCTCCTGGATGCGCGCGGCATCGTCGTCCCCGGCGAACCGCGGGCGGGTGCCGGCGATCGGCCGGGTCTGCACCACGTCACCGCTCACCGATACCAGGCGCTCCGGCGAGGAGCTGACCACCGCCCGCCCGGCGGCGACGAACAGGCCGGCGAATGGCGCCGGGTTGGCGGTGCGCAGGCGCGCATACAGCGCCTCCGGCGGCAGTGCCGCGTCGAAGTGCGCCTGCCATCGCCGCGACAGGTTCACCTGGAACACGTCACCGGCATGCAGGTAATCAATCACCCGGCGCACGCCATCGGTGAAACGCTGGCCGGCGTCTTCTGTGATGTCCGCCGGTGCCTGCCAGCGCGGCAGCGGCGCCAGCGCGGTGACGTCCTGCAGGTGCTGCTGCAGGTCGGCCAGCAGCCCGGCATGGTCGTCCTCGGCCACCGCCACGCAGCGCCCGCTGTCGCGCTCGCGCAGGATCGCGGCGGGGCAACGCAGGGCCACGGCGGACGGCAGGCCATCGGCGCGCGCCGGCAGGTTCAGGATCGGCTCGACCTGCCCGGCCAGTTCGTAATCCAGCAGCAGCGCCCAGCCGCCGCGGAACGGGAATTCAGCGAACAACGGCGCGCGCGCGGTGCGCAGTGCCTGCCAGTGCTGGTCAAGGACGTCGAGGAAGGTGCCGGCCAGCACGCTGCCGTCTTCACGATGCACCTGGCCATCGGCCTCCAGCCGCAGCTGCCCGCCGTCGGCGATCAGCAGCATGTCCCACTGGCCCTGCTTGCCGGCAGCGGTGGATTCGAGCAGGACGGGATAGCGATGCGGCGCGAGCCGATGCAGCCCCAGCAGGTCGGTGTCGGCGTGCAGGGGGAGGATGTGCATCGTGGGCCCGAAATGTCAGAAATGCAGGCTATTCCCTTCTCCCGTCTGCAGGAGAAGGTGCCCGGAGGGCGGATGAGGGGGAGCTGCTAAAGCCCTTAAAAAAGACGCCCTCACCCCAACCTCTCTCCCGCTTGCGGGAGAGGGGCTTAAAGCTTAGATGCGCTTGAACACCAGCGTGCCGTTGGTGCCGCCGAAGCCGAAGCCGTTGGACATCACCACGTCCACCTGTGCCTTGCGGGCCACGTTCGGCACGTAGTCCAGGTCGCAACCTTCGCCCGGCTCGTCCAGGTTGATGGTCGGCGGGATGATGCCGGTCTCCAGCGCCATCACCGAGAAGATGGCTTCCACGCCGCCGGCCGCGCCGAGCAGGTGGCCGGTCATCGACTTGGTGGAGCTGACCAGCAGCTTGTAGGCATGCTCGCCGAAGGCGGTCTTCATCGCCATGGTCTCGCCCAGGTCGCCCAGCGGCGTGGAGGTGCCGTGCGCGTTGAGGTAGCCCACCTGCTCCGGGGTGACGCCGGCGTCCTTCATCGCCGCAACCATGCAGCGGGCGGCGCCTTCGCCGTTCTCGCTCGGCGCAGTCATGTGGTACGCGTCGGAGCTTGCGCCGAAGCCAGCCAGCTCGCAGTAGATGCGTGCACCGCGCGCCTTGGCGTGCTCGTACTCTTCCAGGATCAGGATGCCGGCACCGTCACCCAGCACGAAGCCGTCGCGTTCCTTGTCCCACGGGCGCGAGGCCTTTTCCGGCGTGTCGTTGCGGGTGGACATGGCCTTCATCGCGCAGAAGCCGCCCAGGGCGGTCGGCGAGGACCCCCGCTCGGCGCCACCGGCGACCATCACGTCGGCATCGCCGTACTGGATCATGCGCATCGCCGTGCCGATGGAATGGTTGGACGTGGCACAGGCCGACACCGCCGAGAACGACGGCCCCTTCAGGCCGGTGATGATGCTCAGCTGGCCCGGCAGCATGTTGATGATGGTCTTGGGCACGTAGAAGGGCGAGATCTTCTTGCCCTCGTGGAACTCGATGGTCTGTTCCTCGATGCCCAGCAGGCCACCGATGCCGGCGCCGACGATGGCGCCGATGCGCTCGGCATTGGCCTCGGTGATTTCCAGGCCCGAGTCATGCAGCGCCATGAAGGCGGCACCCAGGCCGTAGTGGATGAACGGGTCCATCTTCTTGGCATCCTTGCCACTGACCCTGAACTTGCCGAACAACGGGTTGTCGGCGGTGATGTCGAAATCCTTGACCTCACCTGCGATCTTGGTGGTGAAACGTTCCAGATAGGCATCTGCAACGTTCGTCAGCGGGCCAATGCCCGAGCGGCCATTGATGATGCCTTCCCAGCTGCTGGCCAGATCATTGCCCAGCGGCGACACCATGCCCATGCCGGTAACGACGACGCGACGACTCATTGCGGATTCTCCTGGCCCCGTTCACGGGGGCGGGGGTTGAAGCGGTGAAAAGCACAGGGCCGCATCCGCGGCCCCATGGATTTGCAACGCGGGCGGAAGTTCATGCCGGCCGCGTTCTGTCAGGCGCGAATTACGCCTTGACGTGCGCCTTGACGTAGTCGATGGCAGCCTGGACGGTACCGATCTTCTCGGCTTCTTCGTCCGGGATTTCGCACTCGAACTCTTCTTCCAGCGCCATCACCAGCTCGACGGTGTCCAGCGAGTCTGCACCCAGGTCATCGACGAACGATGCGCTGTTGGTGACTTCTTCTTCCTTGACGCCAAGCTGCTCGACAACAATCTTCTTGACGCGTTCTTCGATGGTGCTCATTGGATATCGCTCCAGATGGAGTAGTGGTTCAAAAGACGCCACCACGTGGTGATGGCCGTGGGATAGTGTAGTGGAAAGCGCCGGGCCGATGCATTCTGGCAAAAAACCCCGGCGATCAACCACTTGGGTGCAGTCCCTGCACCACACGCTTACGGCATGTACAGCCCGCCGTTGACGTGGAGGGTTTCGCCGGTGATGTAGCTGGCCGACGGGCCGGCCAGGAAGCCCACCGCCTTGGCGATGTCCGCCGGCTCGCCGAGGCGGCCCAGCGCGACCTGGCCGAGCATCGCCGCCTTGGCATCCTCGGGCAGGTCCTTGGTCATGTCGGTATCGATGAAGCCCGGGGCGACCACGTTCACGGTCACACCACGGCTGCCGATTTCCTTGGCCAGCGACTTGGAGAAGGCAATGATGCCGGCCTTGGCCGCGGCGTAGTTGGCCTGGCCGGCATTGCCGGTCACGCCGATCACCGAGGCGATGTTGATGATGCGGCCCTTGCGCGCCTTCATCATGCCGCGCATCACCGCCTTGGAGGTGCGGTAGACGCTGGTCAGGTTGGTGTCGAGGATGGCCTGCCAGTCCTCGTCCTTCATGCGCATCAGCAGGTTGTCGCGGGTGATGCCGGCGTTGTTCACCAGGATGGTGATGGCGCCGAACTCCTTGCTGACCGCCTCGATCAGCGCGTCCACCGCGCCGGGCTCGGTCACGTTCAGGGCGCGGCCGTGGCCGCCCTGCGCGGCCAGGCGTTCGCCGATGGCGGCGGCGCCGGACTCGGTGGTGGCGGTGCCGATGACGGTGGCGCCCTGGGCGGCCAGTTCGTCGGCGATGGCGGCACCGATGCCGCGGCTGGCGCCGGTGACGAGCGCGATTTCACCCTGCAATGGCTTGCTCATGCGGTTTCTCTCTTCTTTCAGGCGGCGCCGCGGTGGCGGCAGCCGTTCACGGCCGGACGCAGGTTGCGCCCGCCCTCATGCCCATGGGATCAGTTGGCCCACTCTTCCAGCGCACCGGCGAAATCGGCCGGGGTCGCCAGCGAGCGGCCTTCGATGGTCTTGTCGATGCGCTTGACCAGGCCGGTCAGCACCTTGCCCGGGCCGCACTCGGCCACGCGGCTCATGCCACGGGCGGCCAGCGCCTGCACGCAACCGGTCCACTGCACCGGCTGGTACAGCTGCTGCACCAGCGCCTGGCGGATGGCATCCACGCCGTCATGCACCTTGGCATCGACGTTCTGCACCACCGGCAGCTGCGGCGCGCGCCAGTCCAGCCCGGCCATCACTTCGGCCAGGCGGTTGGCGGCTTCGCGCATCAAGGGGGTGTGCGAGGGCACGCTGACGGCCAGTTTCACCGCCTTGCGCACGCCCTTCTCGGCCAGCAGCGCCAGCGCGCGGTCGACCGCGTCGGCATCGCCACCAATGACGATCTGGCCCGGGGAATTGAAATTGGCCGGCACCACGACCTGGCTGCCCGCCGCTTCGGCGCAGACCTCCAGCACCATAGCGTCCTCGGCACCGAGCACGGCCGCCATGGCGCCGACGCCGGCCGGGGCCGCGTCCTGCATCAGCTGGCCGCGCAGACGCACCAGGTGTGCGCCTTCACGCAGCGACAAGGCACCGGCAGCGACCAGCGCGGTGTATTCCCCCAGGCTGTGCCCGGCCAGCACGGCCGGCTTGGCACCGCCCTGTGCGTTCCACAGGCGCCACACCGCGATGCTCGCCGCCAGCAGTGCCGGCTGGGTGAACTCGGTGCGGTTGAGCTGCTCTTCCGGGCCGCCCTGCGACAACGCCCACAGGTCCACGCCGGCGCCATCGGACGCCTCGGCGAAGGTTTCGCGGATGTGCGGGTGCAATTCAGCCAGTTCGGCCAACATGCCCAGGGACTGGGAGCCCTGGCCGGGGAACACGAAAGCGAGTCGGGAATCAGTCACGCGGTCATCTGCTGCACTTCGAAGCGGGGCATCATAAGCGCGAACCTGCCCGCTCGTCTGTACTGAAGCGTATGCAGGGTGCTCAGCCGAGCATGCCCAGCAGGTCGACCTGGCCGTCGATCAGCCAGTCCACGCAGACCACCGTCAGCAGCACCAGGCCCAGCGAAGTGGCCGCGTGCAGGGCGAAAATGGCCTGCGCCAGCACCCGGCCGGACCGGCCCGCCCGCTTCAACAGGCGCGCCAGTGACTGCAGCCGCGTGGTCACCTCGTTGGCCTGCTCGACCACCGGCCCCTGCGCCCGCTCCATCGCCTCGATCAGCAGGTCCTGCAGGACCTCGCCGCGGTGGTCGTAGTACTTGGCCACTCCGTAGCCGAACATCAGCCAGTCGCGCGCCTGCGCCGTGGGCAGGTCCATCACTTCCAGCGGGTCCTCCTCGAAATCGAGGAAACCGACGTTCTCGCCGTCCCAGGTCATGTTGCGCGGCAGCGGCTGGCCCAGGTAGGCCCCGCGCGCATGCGCGTCGGCAAGGGTGGCCATGGCGGCCTTCACCAGCCGGTCGCGGCCGGCATCATCGGCATCGCGCATGCATTGGTTGAAGGAGTCGCCGGTATGCTCCAGCAACAGGGCCGCCCGTCCCTCGCCGATGACGGCCGGGACGTTCACCCCCTGCTCGCGCAACTCGGCCAGGCGGCGCGCCTCGATGTCACGCGCCTGCTCGCCACCCCGGTGCGGCGGCGGCCGCAACGCGTCCATGCCGAAACGATGGGCGACAAGGTTCAGCAGGCCAAGGGCGAATGCCCGGCTGCCTTCACCGTAGTACTTGAGCCACGCACGCTGGCCCTCGATAAGAATGGCTTCTGCCATGACGCAACCTCCCGGATCACCCGTGCCGCCGCCTCACGCCGCGGCCGGCACGCAAACCGTGATCAGTAACGCAGCAACGCCGAACCCCAGGTGAAGCCGCCGCCGAAGGCCTCCAGCAGCAGCAGCTGGCCACGCTCGACCCGGCCGGAGCGGATCGCCGCATCCAGTGCCAGCGGCACCGAGCCGGCCGAGGTGTTGCCATGCTTGTCCACGGTCACCACCACCTGGTCCATCGACATGTCCAGGCGCCTGGCCGTGGCTTCGATGATGCGCAGGTTGGCCTGGTGCGGGATCAGCCAGTCCAGGTCGGACTTGTCCAGGCCGTTGGCCTGCAGGGTTTCATCGACGACCGAGTCCAGCGCCTTGACGGCGTACTTGAACACGTCGTTGCCCTTCATGTTGATCTTGCCGGGCTTGTCCAGGCCGACCGACACGCCGATCGGGTTCCACAGCAGCTCCTTCTTGCTGCCGTCGGCATGCAGGTGGGTGCTGAGAATGCCGGTGTCTTCGTCGGCCTTGAGCACGACGGCGCCCGCGCCATCGCCGAACAACACGCAGGTGGTGCGGTCGTTCCAGTCGACGATGCGGGTCAGGGTTTCCGCACCGATCACCAGCACATGCCTGGCGTCGCCGCTGCGGATGAATTTATCGGCCACGCTCAGGGCAAACAGGAAGCCCGAACATGCCGCATTGACGTCAAACGCCGCCGAGCCGGCCGCGCCGAGGCGCGCCTGGATCAGACAGGCGGTGGACGGGAAAATGATGTCCGGCGTGGTGGTCCCCACGACGATCATGTCCAGCTGCGAAGCCTCGATGCCGGCCGCCTCCAGCGCACGCACCGCGGCGTGATAGCCGAGATCGCTGGTGGTTTCGCCTTCGGCAGCGATATGTCGCTCACGGATACCCGTTCGCGACTGAATCCACTCATCGGTCGTGTCCACGATCTTGGTCAGATCGTCATTGGTCAACACTTTCTCGGGCAAGTAACTACCAGTGCCCGCGATCCTCGAGTAGATCCGCTTGCTCATGCTGTTTCCTGTTGCGCGAAGCCGCCCGAAGGCGGCCCCGGAAGAATCGGTGCAACCGCCGCCACGCGTACGTGGCGGCAGTCACGAATCAATCTTCTTCGACGACCGAGGACGACTTGGTCGTGATCACCTTCTTGCCACGGTAGAAACCGTCGGCGGTGATGTGGTGGCGCAGGTGCACTTCACCCGTGGTCGGGTCGGTGGACAGCTGCTTGGCGCTCAGGGCGTCGTGCGCACGACGCTGGCCGCGGCGGGACGGGGTAACACGGGATTTCTGCACAGCCATGGGATTGCTCCAAACTCGGTTCGTTTGCTTCGTCGTTTAATTGCACGGGACGCCAGCGTCCTGCACTACTCGCTTTCGCCGCAGCCGCCGACGATAACCGGCCGCTATTGTTTCTTCAGCGCCGCCAATGCCGCGAACGGATTGGCCTTGCTCTGTTCCTCTTCGGTCGCCGGCCAGTCACGTTCGACCGCCTCGCTCCCCGGTGCCAGCGCCACCACCGGCACCGCCAACACCAATTCATCCTCGACCAGTTCCAGCGGCTGCAGGTTGCCATCTTCCGGCACCAGCAGCGCTTCGTAATCCGGCGGAAGCGCCGATTCCTCTTCCTCGTCGCGGATCAGGCCCAGTCGCTGGCGGATCGCCACCGGCAGCAGGAAACGCTGCATGCTGCGCTGACAGATCAGCGGCAGCTCGGTATCGATGGTCAACTCGACATAGGCTACCTTCAACACCTCGTCGCGCCCAAATTCCAGTGCGTAATGGCACTGCCCTTCGGCATCGGCAACAAGGCCCTGCAGGCGGGGCAAATCGGACAAGGGCACCTGGCCGTCGAAGCACCTGCGTGCTGCGACCATCCGCCAAGCATCCAGCAATTCGGGCACGTTCGCGGACATAAGCTGCAGAATGTTAAGGACCAGGCCCGCCGCTGTCAAACCCGGCGGCAAGGAATCATTGTCACCACGGGCTGGTCGCAGCAGACTGCCACGCCCGGATCCGCCATTTTCCCACATGACCGACCTGATCCTCGCCTCCACCTCCCGCTACCGGGCCGAATTGCTGTCCCGGCTGCGGCTGCCGTTCAGCTCCATCGCCCCCCAGGTGGATGAAACCCCGCTGGCCGGGGAGGCACCGGCTGCGCTGGCCGCCCGTCTGGCGGCGGCCAAGGCGCAGGCCGTGGCGGCCGGACACCCGGGCGACTGGGTGATCGGCTCGGACCAGGTCGCCGAACTGAATGGGGCGCCGCTGGGCAAGCCAGGCGCCGTCGACGACGCCTGCGCGCAACTGGCCGCCATGTCCGGCCAGGAGGTGCGCTTCCATACCGCGCTGTGCCTGGACAATGGCCGCGAGCAACTACAGGCCATGGACGTCACCCGGGTCCGGTTCCGCGCCTTGAACCGCGAGGAAATCCGCCGCTACGTCGACGCCGAGCAACCATTGGACTGCGCCGGCAGCTTCAAGTGCGAGGGATTGGGCATCAGCCTGTTCGAGGCCATCCATTGCAGCGACCCGACCGCACTGGTCGGCCTGCCGCTGATCGCCCTGTCACAGCTGCTGCGGCGCGCCGGCTACGCGCTGCCCTGATCGCCGGCAGCGCAAGCACCCGGGAGAGCGCCCTACTCCACCACGAACGGCTGTTCGGCCCATTCCTCGACGCTGCCGTCCTTGCCGTGCAGGCGCATGCCCAGCCAATGCCGGCCCGGCGCCAGCGGGCGGGTATCCACCCTGGCGTCGAAGCCCACCGCCGGATGGTGCGGGTCATTCGTACCCGGCCACGCCTGGCGGATGTCGAAGACCCGTCCATAGACGGCATCACCGACACTGTGCCCGTCCACCAGCAGCTCCACGCGGTCCAGCCCGACACCGTCCTTGAATGCCCACCCCTGCACGTCGACCACGCCGCGCGCGACCGACGCACCGGCCGCCGGTACATCCACCCAGGCCATCGCCGGGGTGACGCACGGCCCCTCCTGGCGGGTTGCCGGTAGCCGGAACAGCAGGAACCGCTGGAAACCATGGTCCAACGACACCACCCGAGGCGGCGGCAGCGGCCCGACCAGTTCGCAGACCGCGTGATAGCGGGCCAGCAGGTCGCGGTAGCGCTGGTCACTGGGAGCCAGCACCAGCAACTGCGGGTTGTCGCGATGACCATCGCTGACCAGGCCCCACAGGGCCAGCTGCGCGGTACGCCCATGACGATCATTGAGCGGATGCGGCAGCACCTGGATGGACGGATCGTCCAGGCCGAACCCCAGCTCGGAACCCACCTTGAAACTGCCGGCCAGGACCGTGGTGTCGGCCGGCATGTGCTGCAACTCTTCGCGCACGGCCGCGGCCAGCGGTGACCAGCCGGCGAAATTGCGCGGGTAGTACTTGCTACCCGCCATCTCCTGGCGCAGGCCGGGCATGGACACGACCAGGTAATACCCCAGCGCGATGACCAGGCCGATCGCCGCCGTCACCCATACCGCGCGCCGCCACGCCTTCGGCCAATGCGTCAGCAGCACCGGCACCCCGACCAGCAGGGCCAGATATCCGGGTAGCGGCCAATGGAAGCTGATCCGCTCGGCATCGGTGAAGAAGCCCAGCAGGAAGATCAACGCCGTCGAGGCGGCGCCCACCAACGCGAAGTAGCGCCACTGCACGTGATGGAACCCACCCGTAGCCTTGCGTACGCCGCTGATGCCCACCATCACCATGGCCACGAACAGCACCGGCGTGACCATCAGCGGCTGTATCAGCAGGAACAGCAGACCCTCGCTGCTGAACACCCAGGGGTGGCGCTCGATGATCTGGAACTTCAGGCCAGCATCCTGGTTTTCCAGGTTCCACGCCATCAATGGCAGCCATGCCACGATGCCGGTGGCCAGCGCGATCCAGATCCGGGGATCACGCAATACACGCCGCCCTTCCGGCAACAGCACCAGGGCAATGAATCCCACGATGATCACGCCGAGGAACCGATAGTGACTCAGGGCCCCCACCACCAGGCCCAGCGCGAGCAGCAGCGCACCGCCGGCATCCACGCCGCGCAACAGCCGCGCACCCGCCCCGAGGCAGAGCAATGCCGCGATGGCCATCGGCACATCCGGCACCGCCAGGATGCCCAGCGTGGCCGACATCGGCATCAGCAACGCCAGGCAACCGGCCTGCCAGCCGATCCGCCCGCCGAACCAACGCCCGGTGATCCACGCCACCATCCACGGCAGCAATGCACCCAGCGCCAGGAATGGCAGGCGCACGCCGAGACGATGCCCGCCGGCCACTTCCACGCCCAGTCGCGTCAGCCAGGCCGTCAACCCCGGCAGGTCCGAATAGGCCGCCGCAAGATGCTGGCCTTCCTGCCAATAGAACGCTTCGTCGACGAACAACGGCAACCGTGACGCCACCAGGACCTTGACCGCCGTGGCCAACACCCACAACGTCAGGAACATGATGTAGGCGCGGCGCTCCCCCCTGATAGGCACTTACACTTCCTCAAAGTTGCAAGAATCGAGAGATGACCATGAGTCTGGCCACACCCGGAATGCTAACCGATGTCACGTTGCCCTCCCTGCACAAGGCGCAGGAACAGGTCAACGCCCTGCTGCTGGGCAAGGCGCAGGAAGTACGGCTGGCGTTTGTCGCCCTGTTGTCCGGGGGACACCTGCTGATCGAGGATCTGCCCGGGCTCGGCAAGACCACGCTGGCCCACGCCATGGCCTCCACGCTCGGCCTGCAGTTCCAGCGCGTGCAGTTCACCTCGGACCTGCTGCCGGCCGACGTGCTGGGCATCTCGGTCTACGACGCGCAGAGCCGCAGCTTCCAGTTCCATCCCGGGCCGGTGTTCTGCAACGTCCTGCTGGCCGATGAGATCAATCGCGCGCCGCCGCGCACCCAGAGCGCGCTGCTCGAAGCGATGGCCGAGCAGCAGGTCACCCTGGACGGCGTCACGCATGCATTGCCGGATCCCTTCTTCGTGATCGCCACGCAGAACCCGGTGGACCTGTCCGGCACCTTCCCGCTGCCCGACTCGCAGCTGGACCGCTTCCTGCTGCGCCTGACCCTGGGCTACCCGAATGCCCAGGCCGAACGCGCGCTGCTCAGTGGCGGCAGCCGCCGTGACCTGATCGCGCGCACCACGCCCCGCCTGTCCGACCAGGACATCCTGCAACTGCGCGAGGCGGTGGAACAGGTGCACGCCAGCGACGCACTGATCGACTACGTGCAGGCGCTGCTGACCCGCAGTCGCCAGCATCCGGGGGTGAAGGTCGGCCTGTCGCCGCGCGCCGGCATCGCGTTGTTGCGCGCGGCCAAGGCGCATGCGCTGCTGCTGGGCCGCGCGCATGTGGTGCCCGAGGATGTGCAGGCCTTGTTCATCGCCGTGGCCGGGCACCGGCTGGTCGCCGAGGCCGAGTCCTCGTCCGGCCCGACCCTGGCACGCGCCATCCTGCACAGCGTCAAGGTCGATTGAATGATCGACCGCCTGCGGCAGCGCCTGCAGTCACTGCAATGGCTGGCGCGCCCACGCCACCCCGAAGCGCTGCCGGTGCAACTGGACCGGCGCCGCATCTACGTGCTGCCGACCCGCTTCGGATTGTTCCTGGCCGCACTGCTGGCGGTGATGCTGCTGGGCGCACTGAACTACAACAACAACCCGGCGCTGCTGCTGGCCCTGGTGCTGGCCACCACCGCCATGGCCAGTGCCGTGTACGCCCACCTGCAGTTGTCCGGCCTCCGCCTGGAGGCGATGTCCGCCGAGCCGGTGGCGGCCGGCACCCCCATCCAGTTGCGGCTCGCGCTGTCACGCAGCGACAGCCGCAGCCGACGTGCGCTGCAGCTCGACCACGAACAGGTCCACGGCAACGCCAGCCTGGCCCAGGACAGCCAGGCCGAGGCCGACCTATGGCTGCCCACCACCGCGCGCGGCTGGATGGACCTGTCGCGCATCCGCGTCTCCACCACCCAACCGCTTGGCCTGGTACGTGCGTGGAGCTGGTTCTGGCCCGAAGCACCGCTGCTGGTCTATCCCACGCCCGAAGCCAACCCGCCGCCCCTACCGGATACCGGCAACCATTCCACGCGCACCCGGGTGCATCCGCAGGGCGACGAACTGCAGCAGTTGCGGCCCTATCGTGCCGGTGATGCACGCCGGACCATCGCCTGGAAGCACTCCGCACGCCGCGACACGCTGCTGGTGCGCGAGTACGAGCGCCCGGCCGGCACCGAACTGGTACTGGACTGGCAGCAGCTGCATGCACTGCCCCATGAGCGCCGCATCTCCCGCCTCGCACGCTGGGTGAACGATGCCGAACGCGAGGGCCGCCGTTACCAGTTGCGCCTGCCCGGCACCCCACCGATCGGCCCGGCCAGCGGCGATGCCCATCGCCACCTGTGCCTGCGCGCCCTTGCCCTGCTACCGCCCGCATGAAGCGCGACAACGCTCCTGACGCCAGCAACACCGCACGCAGCGGGGCGATGCTGACCACCGCCCTGGCCCTGTTGCCACTGTTGCTGCAGTTGCCTGGCGCGCTGGCAGGCGTGATCGCCGCGGCGGCGGTGATCGTGGCGGCGCTGTCCTGGCGGCATGCCTCGCCGCTGGTGCTGCGCCTGTTGCTGGTCGCGGCCATGCTGGTGGCGATCTATTGGCAGATGGGGGCTCGACCAGGTCGGGACACCGGTTGCGCATTGCTGGCGGCGATGCTGGCCATCAAGTCCAGCGAGCTGCGCAGCCTGCGCGATGCACGCAGCCTGATCGGCTTCGCGCTGTTCGCGCCCTTTGCCGCGTTCCTGCTCGACCAGAGTCCGACCACCCTGTTGCTGGCCGTGGCCGCAGTGACCAGCGCACTGCTTGCCCTGCAGCGGCTGGCCGATGAGGAAGCCGGCATCGCCCCCTTGCCCGTGACGGCCCAACTGCGCACGGTAGGCCGCCTGATGGCGCTTGCCCTGCCACTGGCGATGGCGGCGTTCTGGCTGGTGCCGCGCCTGGGCAGTCCGCTCTGGGGCATTCCCGAACGTGCGGTGGGCCGCCCCGGCCTGTCCGACAGCATGGACCCCAGCGCTTGGCTGGACTTGATGGCCGACGATGCGCCCGCCCTGCGCGCACAGTTCTTCGGCGCCACGCCCGCGCCCGAACAACGCTACTGGCGGGGGCCCGTGCTCAGCCGGTTTGACGGCCGCCTCTGGGTCCGGGCGGACGCTCGGCGCGACGCAGCGCCACCGCGCTTCAATGCCGATGCCACGCGCTGGGACTACCAGATCGAGTACGAGCCCACCGACAACCGCCAGCTCGTCGCCCTTGATCTACCCACCCACGCGCCGGAAGACGCGGAGATGGACGCCGAGTTCTCGCTCACCAGTGCCCGCCCGCTGTCCGCACTGACCCGCTGGCGACTGCAATCCTCGACCTCCCCGGTTTTTGCCGACGCACTCTCGCCCGGCGGGCGCCGGATGAACCTTCAACTGCCCGATGGCTTCAACCCTCGGACCCTCGCCCTGGCCCGGCAATGGCGCAGCGAGGCCGGCACCGATGATGCTGCCATCGTGCAGCGCAGCCTGGACTGGATCCATCGCGAGTTCGCCTACACGCTGTCCACGCCCTTGCCCGGGCGCCACAGCGTGGATGAGTTCCTGTTCGACCAGAAGCAGGGTTTCTGCCAGCACTTCAGTTCGTCCTTCGTGGTGTTGATGCGCGGCGCCGGCATCCCGGCCCGCGTGGTCACCGGCTATGCGGGGGGCGTACGCAACCGCTTCGGCGACTACTGGGTAGTCCGGCGGCTGGATGCCCATGCCTGGGCCGAGGTATGGCTACCCGAACGCGGCTGGGTGCGGGTGGACCCCACCGCCGCGGTCGCCCCGGAGCGCATCTACGACACCCTGGAAGACCGCCTCGCCCTTGATGGCGCTGCTGCTGACGGACTGGACCTGGCCGGTCGCTGGGACAGCATCGTGCAGTTCGGGGACTGGATGCGCCGTGGCTGGAACACCGCCTTCCTTTCCTTCGATGCCCAGCGCCAGCAGCACCTGCTGCGCCCCTTCGGCGTGGGGGAACTGTCGCCCTCGCAACTGGTTGCCTTGTTCTCCGGCTTCGCCGTAATCGCCATGGGAGGCATGGCCTGGCTGCTGGCACGCGGCGAGCGCCAGCGCGACCCGCTGCTGCGCGCCTGGCACCGGCTGGGCCGGCGCTATGCCCGCCTCGGCCTGGCCCGCGAGCCCCACGAGCCGGCCGGCGATTGGGCGCGCCGGGTGGAACTCCGCTACCCGGGCAGCGGTCTGATGGCACTCAGCAAACGTTTCGCCGACGCACGCTACGCTGGCGTCCTGTCCGACCACGTTTCATTATTGCGGGACCTGCGCAGGCACCGCCCGAAACCCGGAGCATCACCATGAACACCCGCATTGCCCTGATTGTCGCCGCCAGCCTCACGCTGGCCGCCTGTGCCACCGCTCCCAAGCCGCTGCAGGGGCAGTTCAGCACGGTTTCCCCGCGTGATTCGGTGGCGCAGAAGCAGACCGGTACGCCGGTGCGCTGGGGTGGTCGCATCATTGAAACCCTGCCGAGCCAGGGCGAGACCTGCTTCCAGATGATCGCCCGTCCGCTCACCGGTACCGGTCGCCCGAGCAGCACCTCCTCCGACGCCAGCGACGGCCGCTTCATCGCCTGCCGCGCCGGCTTCTACGACCCGGCGGTGTTCGAGCCGGGCCGCGACGTGACCTTCATCGGCCGCATCGATGGTTACCAGACCACCAAGATCGGCGAGTACGACTACCCACTGCCGAAGATCAACGCCGACGTGGTCTACCTGTGGCCGGTGCAGCGTGAAGTGGAAGTGGTGCCTGCCTACCCGTACGGCCCGTGGGGCCCGGGTTGGGGTCCCGGCTGGGGCTGGGGTTGGCGCGGCGGCTGGTGGTAAGACGCCCAGCGCTCACGGCAAACAGGAAACGCCGCCTCCGGGCGGCGTTTTTCGTGGCGGCAGGAGAACTCACTCCTGCCGGCGGATCGTCCAGTCGCCCTCGCGGGCATCAGGCCGCAGCACCCAGCCAGGCTTGAGGGTGAGCTCCCATCCCTCGCCCGCCCAGCCCTCGGCCGTTTGCCGTGCCCCGGCATGGGCCACTGACAGCCGCTTCCAGTCGCTGGACAACAGCCCGTCACCACGCACGTCCAGCACGCCCCAGTCGGCTGCCGCGCGGATCACCCCGTACACCGCACCCTGCGGTGGCAGCGGCGTCACCCGGTTCGGATCGAAACTGAAGCTGGCACCGTTCACCGGTACGCCCAGTACCGGGCCATCGACCAGCCGCGCACGCAGGGCCGCCACCACCTCGGCCTGCTGCCTGGCACGGGCGGCCTCCTCGGCCTCGACCTCGGCCAGCCCATGGCGCGCGCCAGCACGCCGGAACGCGGCGTCATCGGCGTCGATGGGTACCCCCAGGCCGACCGCAAGCAGCTGTGGCAATCCGTCCTTCCGGTTCCAACGGGTGCGCCAGTCCGGCGCGGCCCGGTCCAGCAGGACACCGTAGGCAGGCCCGGTGTAGTAGGCGAAGGAACGGGCATAGGCGGTCACGCCGTCGCCGCGGCGCAGGTGTTCGGCAAGGTGCGCTTCCCGCGCCGCATCCTGCGCGAGGATGCGGCCGGTGTACTCGGCGATGCCCTCATGGCGCTCCATCGCATCCTCGGCAGCGCGCGCCTCCGGGAAACGCGCCTGCCGCCAGCCCCGGAAGGTCAAGGCATCACGGCTGGCCCGTTGCCGCTGCGCCGCGTCCGTTGCCTCCATCGCGGCACGCAGCGCACGCAGCTCCAGCCGCAGGGCCGTACGCCCCTGCGCCGTCTCCAACTGGTCCTGATCGGCATGGGTGGCCGGCAGGCCGATCTGCGCCTGGATGCGGTGCCAGGCCTCGTGCATGAAGAGGATGGACTGCGCCACCGGATCTTCCGGCAGCGGCAGCATCAACATCGTCCAGGTACGCCCATTCCAATCCACCGCGGTGTTGGCCACCGGCACCTTGTCGGGCAAGCGGCCACGGAAGAGCGCGCCCTCGCGCTCCAGCGCGGCATCCACGCCGTCCATGTTGGCAATGAACTGGCGGCTGGCCGGGTCGGCCAACAGCACCGGCCCGCATAGGCTCACGCCCCAGGTCTTGCCATCATCGGCCGTACACAGCTGCTGCATGCGCTGGAAGGCCGCGCTGGCGACGGATGCCTCCGGCAAGCCGTGTGCGAATGCTGCCGACGGGAACAACACGAACAGCAGGCCAATGCGCCTGCAGATGCCTCCAGCCACCGAACACCCCCCCATGGCGGAACCGTGTTCCGCGCGTCGTCAAACCCAACGATGTCGGCTCACGCCGCGCCGAAATGCCCCAGCGGCGCGCCGGCCAGCAGATGCAGGTGGATGTGGAACACCGTCTGGCCGGCATCTTCGCGGCAGTTCATGACGATGCGGTAGCCGTTCTGCGCGAAGCCTTCCCTGCGCGCGTACTCGGCAGCAGCCAGGGCCAGCTTGCCCACCAGGTGCGCCTGCGAGGGCTGCAGGTCATCCAGGGTCGGGATGACGTCGTTCTTGGGAATGAACAGGACATGCACCGGTGCCTGCGGGGCGATGTCCTTGAAGCCCAGCACCTCGTCGTCTTCATAGACGATGTTGGCGGGAATCTCGCGGCGGATGATCTTGCCGAAAATCGTATCGGTCATGCGACGGCTCACTGGCGTTGAACGGCCTACAGCTTACCGCCCCGCCGTGGCTTATTCGCTGATTTCGCTGCGGCTGCCAAAGGCGTGCGACAAGGTGCCGCGGTCCACGTACTCCAGCTCGCCCCCCAGCGGCAGGCCCTGCGCCAGGCGGCTGGGCCGCACCTTGTTGCGGCGCGCCAGCTGCGCCAGGTAGTGCGCGGTGGCCTCGCCTTCGACGGTGGAATTGGTGGCGATGATCAGCTCGGTGACCTCGCCTTGCGCCAACCGGGCTTCGAGCTTGTCCAGCCCCAGCTCGCGCGGGCCAATGCCGTCCAGCGGCGACAGCCGCCCCTGCAGCACGTAGTACACGCCGCGATAGCTGGTGGCGTGCTCGATCGCCAGCCGGTCGGCCGGTGATTCGACCACGCACAGCGTCTGCCGCTCGCGGCTGCTGCTGGCGCAGACCGCACACACCGGGGTTTCGCTGAAATCCCGGCACTGCTCGCAGTGGCCGATCTTCTCGATGGCCTCGGCCAGCACCTCGGACAAGCGCTGGCCGCCGTCGCGTGCGCGCTCCAGCACGTGGTAAGCCATGCGCTGGGCCGTCTTCTGGCCGACGCCCGGCAACACACGGAAGGCTTCGATCAGTTGTTCCAGCAGCGGCAGGCTCATCGCGACAGGCTCTCTTCAAAACAAGCGCGCGAAGCCCGGAGGCTTCGCGACGCGGGTAACGCAGGTGCCGGCCCGGCCGGCGCCAGCATCATCAGAACGGCAGCTTCATGCCCGGCGGCAGCTTCATGCCGGCCGTGGCCGAACCCATGCGGCTCTGCGATTCGGCGTCGATCTTGTTGGAGGCATCATTGAAGGCGGCGGCGATCAGGTCTTCCACCATCTCCTGGTCGGACAGCACCGACGGATCGATGCGCACCTTGCGGCACTCCTTGGTGCCGGTCAGCGTCACGCTGACCATGCCACCACCGGCGCTGCCGGTGACTTCCAGCTTGGCGATTTCTTCCTGGGCCTTCTGCAGGTTCTCCTGCATCTTCTGGGCCTGCTGCATCATTTGGGCGATATTGCCGCGCATGGTTCTTACTCTTTGAAGGGACGGATGGAGTCGGCCACGACCCGGGCGCCCTGCTGGATCAGCTGCTGCACCTGGGGGTCGGCCATGAAAACGGCTTCGGCCGCGGTTTGCTGCTCACCGCGCTGGCGATCAGCGCGCTCGTGCAACGTCTCGGCCTGGACGTTGCCGGTTTCAATCACGATCTTCGGAGTGCTGCCCAAGGCCTGCGACAAGGCCTGCGCCAGCGTCGCCAACGCGCGCTCGGACTGCAGGTACTCAAAGCCCGGCAGCAGCGCCAGCTTCAGCACGCCGTTCTGGAAGCTGACGAACGCCGCGTTGGCCGCCAGTTCGCGCGACGGGCCGGACAGGCCGCTGTCGACGATCAGGTCCAGCCATTGTTCGGCGCTGTCCAGGGCGCGCCCAGTGCCGGTGGCCGCCGGCCTGGCGGCCGGGGCGATCTCGATTCCGCTCGGGCGCGCTGGCGCGGTCGGGGCCACCGGAACCGCCGGCGCGGCCTGACGTACCGGGGCTTCCTCGACCGGTTCGGACATCGCCATTTCCGCCGCCATCGCCTCGTCACGCGCGGCGGCTTCGGCCGCCTCCACCGCCCACGGCGGCAGGTCGTCATCGGCTACCTGCGACTTGGCCGGCGGCGCCGGCTCGGATGCGGCCACGACCGGCGCGACCGGCTTCACCGGTGCCACAGCCACGTCGGCCACGGCTGCAGGCGGTGCCACCGGCACCACGGGCTCAGCAACCGGCTTGGACGCAGTCACTGGCGCGGCAACGGCCGCGGCCGTCACACCGCTGCCCGTCGTTGCGGCACCGACCTGTTCCCCAGTGCCCTGCCCCGAGCCTTCCGGCACGGCCGGTACCGCGCCGGCCGGACGGAACGCCAGCATGCGCAGCACGGTCATTTCAAAACCGGCACGCGGGCTGGGCGCCAGGTGCAGGTCGCGACGGCCGCCCAGGGCCATCTGGTACCAGAGTTGCACTACTTCCGGGCGCAACCGCTGGCCGAAGGCCACCGCATCCACGCCCTCGCCCGGCACCACGGTGCCCGGGACCAGCTGCTGTACCTGGATGCGGTGCAGCGCCTCGGCCAGCGCGTCCAGCACGCCGCTCCAGTCCGGCGAGAAATCAGCCAGCGCCGCGACCACCTGCAGCAGCCGCGTGCCATCACCATCGGCCAGTGCGTCCAGCATCGCCGCCACCTGGGTGCGGTCGACCGTCCCCAGCATGGCGCGCACCACGTCATCGCGCAGCGCGCCACCGGCATAGGCGATGGACTGGTCCAGCAGCGACAGGCCATCGCGCAGCGAGCCATCGGCTGCACGCGCCAGCTGCACCAGGGCGCTGTCGTCGAACGCGATCTCCTCGGCGGTAAGGATGCGGGTCATCTGGCCGCGGATCTGCTCCTCGTCCAGGCGCTTGAGGTTGAACTGCAGGCAGCGGCTGAGCACGGTGACCGGCAGCTTCTGCGGGTCGGTGGTGGCCAGCAGGAACTTCACGTGCTCCGGTGGCTCTTCCAGCGTCTTGAGCAGGGCGTTGAACGCCGCCTTGGACAGCATGTGCACTTCGTCGATCAGGTAGACCTTGTACTTGCCGCGCGAGGGCATGTATTGGGCGTTCTCGATCACTTCGCGCACGTCATCCACGCCGGTATTGGAGGCGGCGTCGATTTCCAGCAGGTCGATGTAGCGGCCGGCGTCGATGTCCAGGCAGGCCCGGCATTGGCCGCACGGGTCGGCGCTGGTGCCCTGCTCGCAGTTCAGCGACTTGGCGAAGATGCGGGCAATGGTGGTCTTGCCGACACCGCGGGTGCCGGTGAACAGGAAGGCGTGGTGGACGCGGCCACTGTCGAGCGCATTGCTCAGCGCGCGGACCACGTGTTCCTGGCCCACCAGCTCGGCAAAACGCTTCGGACGCCACTTGCGGGCAAGGACGAGATAGGACATCAGGCAACCGTCTTCATCTGAAGCCCCATTGTGCCATGCCCACCCTGTCCGCCAGCACCCTGTTCAGGGGGTGCTTGTGGCCGGCGGCCAGTCCCTATAGAATCTGCGCCCCTGCTGAGGCATTACAGCGGCAGGATCCGGAGAGGTGTCCGAGTGGTTGAAGGAGCACGCCTGGAAAGTGTGTAAGCGTCTAAACCGCGCTTCGGGGGTTCGAATCCCCCTCTCTCCGCCAGATAACTGAAAAAGCCGTCCCTTGTGGGCGGCTTTTTCAGTTATGGGGCGGACAGCATGGGAGTTGAGAGCACCAACGGGTTCGACCGCCGGCGCAGCCGGTGGGACGGCGCAGCCGCCCGAAGGGTGAGGTGCGTAGCACCGAATCAATCCACCTCTCTCCGCCAGACAATAAAGAAAAGCCGCCCACTGGGCGGCTTTTCTTTTGCCCCAGGGAAAGCATGTGCTCCAGTCCTCTGGACTCGACCGAATTTGCCGGGCGCGGCGCCTTCAAGCACTAATAGGACGACCCACCGGACTGGGGATCACCATGCAGCACAAGACAGATTTCCTTCTCAGAGTCGGAAACCGATGGCGTGCGGCCCGCACGCATTATCGGGATCAGCTGATCAAGGAACTCTCCGCCATGTTTGATCAGTTCCATGACCTCGGATTGGCTGACCCGCATTTCTCCCAAAGATTGGCCACGGGCGGAGACAGTGAACACCAACAGCGCCTGGCAGAAATGCTGCTCGCCAAACACCTCCTGGACCGTGGGTTCACCCTTGCAAGCACCCATACGGGCCCAGACTTCAAAGCCACCAAAGACAACATCTCAGTGTGGATAGAACTTGTAACGCCTGAACCACGTGGAATCGCCCCGAATTGGCTCTCCATCGGGGACGACAACGGTGTATCGAGCTACCCGCACACGGAAATCGCCTTGCGCTATACGAGCGCACTCAAAGAAAAGCATGAAAAGCTGACGGGTTCAGCCCGAAATCAAGCAGGCTATCTGGGGAAAGGGATCGTCGGCAGCTCGGACCCGTACGTGATCGCCATCAACCAACACCTCCTGCAGAACTGTTTCCGTACATTGAATGGCATCAGCCAGATTCCGACGGCCTGCGAGGTCCTTTACTCGGTTGGTGCCCAGCGATTTCACATGGATAGGGCCACCGGCAGAATAGTCGACGCGGATCACTCCCACCGTCCGAGCCTGCACAAGGAGGGCCTGGATGGAAAAGTGGCATTCATCCCCGCGGACAACTTCCTCAATGCCACCTACAGGTCGGTATCAGCAGTAATGGCGCTGGATTTACAGGAAGAAGCCTTGATCACCACCGACCCCGGAACACCGAAAAAGGAGCACCTGGCGGCAGTCATTCATAACCTGCACGCGCTCAACCCGGTTCCCCCGCGATTCCTGCCTGCGCAGGAGCACTGGGTAGCGAAAATGTCCGAAAACGCTCTAGAGCTCCTCAAAGTTCACGGCATCCCTGCGTGATGCACCGCCAGATGTCGTTCCAACTTTGGCGTGCTAGTTTTTGAATTTAGACCGATCTAAAAAGGTGCAGGATGAAGAAGCTCGGCAGAACCCTGTTGGCACTGGCAACCCTTGCGGGCGCATTCACCGCCGCGCCCTCGCTATCCCGGGCCGCAGCTCCTGATGCCGGCCAATCGGCCTACGCCGCCGTCGACCCGTTCATCGGCACCGGTGGCGAAGGCCATACCTATCCGGGCGCCACGGTGCCTTACGGCATGGTCCAGCTCTCACCGGATACCCGCATCCAGTCGCGCAAGGACGGCTACGGCTGGGCGGCAGGCTACCGTTACGACGACAGCACCATCGTCGGCTTCTCGCACACGCATTTCTCAGGCACCGGCCATTCCGACCTGGGCGACCTGCTGCTGATGCCGACCACCGGCGCGCTCACGCTTGAACGCGGCAACCCCGACCAGCCGGGCAGCGGCTATACCTCGCGCTTCAACCATGACAGCGAGACCGCACAGCCCGGCTACTACTCCGTGACACTGGACGACTACAAGGTGCGCGCCGAACTCACCGCCAGCGCGCGCGTGGGCATGCACCGCTACAGCTTCCCGGCCGGCCAGCCTGCGCACGTGCTGCTGGACCTGCGCACCAGCATGTACGACTACCCGGGCAAGATCCTGTGGTCGCGCATCCGCGTGCGCCCCGATGGCACGGTCACCGGCTTCCGCGAAACGCGCGGCTGGGCGCCGGGCCGGCAGCTGTACTTCGCGCTGCGCTTTTCGCAGCCGCTTGCCGGCCATCAGTTGCATGACACCGAGCAGGACGTGGCCTACAAGGGCTTCCCGCCGCCGGCCGAAAAGAACCCGGCGCAGCGCGCGCAGATCGAAGGGCGGCAACTGGTCGCCGCTTTCGACGTGGCGCCGAATGCCGGCACGCCGCTGCTGGTCAAGGTGTCGATCTCGCCGGTCAGCGAAGACAACGCCATCGCCAACCTCGATGCCGAAGCACCGGGCTGGGACTTCGATGGCATGCGCGCGGCAGCCAGGCAGCAATGGAGCACCGCGTTGGGCGCGGTCGATGCCCAGGGCGACGCCGCGCAGCGCACCCGCTTCTATACCGCGCTGTACCACACCCTGCTCGGCCCGACGCTGTTCATGGACAGTGATGGCCGCTACCGCGGGCCGGACAATGCGGTGCACCAGGCAAAGGGTTGGACGAACTACTCGACCTTCTCGCTGTGGGACACCTACCGTGCCCTGCATCCGCTGACGACGTTGCTGCAGCCACCGCAACGCACCAACGACTTCGTCAACTCACTGCTCGCCTCGCGCCGCGAAAGCCCGTACGGCGTGCTGCCGGTGTGGTCGTTCCACGGCCTGGAGACGTGGTGCATGATCGGCTACCACGCGGTGCCGGTGATCGCCGATGCCTACATGAAGGGCATCCGCGGGTACGACACCGATGAAGCCCTGCAGGCCATGGTCGCCAGCGCCAACTACGGCCCGTACGACGGCATCGCGCAGTACCGCGAACTGGGCTACGTGCCGATCGACGAGGAAGGCGAAGCGGCCAGCAAGACACTTGAATACGCCTATGACGACTGGAGCATCGCGCAGGTGGCGCAGGCGATGGGCAAGGACGCGGTGGCCGGCGAGTTCAGCCGGCGCGCGGCCAACTGGAAGCACGCCTTCGACCCGGCCACCGGCTTCATGCGTGCACGCCAGCGCGACGGCAGCTTCCGCGAGCCGTTCGATCCCAGTGCCAGCGGCTACGGCAGCGATTACACCGAAGGCAATGCCTGGCAGTACTCGTGGTACGTGCCGCAGGATGTGGCCGGGCTGGCGGCAGCGCACGGCGGCCGCGAGCGCCTGCTGCAACGGCTGGACGCGGTGTTCGAGGCCAAGGTGGACCCGGCGATCTTCGCGCACATGGAGGACATCACCGGCCTGATCGGCTGGTACGCGCACGGCAACGAACCCAGCCACCACGTCGCCTACCTGTACGCCTACGCCGGCCAGCCGTGGCGCAGCCAGGCACGCCTGAAGCAGATCATGGACAGCCAGTACGCCGCGCGCCCCGATGGCCTGGCCGGCAATGACGACCTGGGCCAGATGTCGGCCTGGTACGTGTTCACCGCGCTGGGCTTCTACCCGGTCACGCCGGGCAGCAACCAGTACATCCTCGGCCGCCCGTTCCTGCCGCGCGCCACGCTGAACCTGCCCAACGGCAAGCAGTTCCGCATCGTTGCCGATGGGCTGGATGACGCGCACACCTATGTGGGCGGCGTCACCCTCAACGGCAAGCCCATGGACCGCGTATTCCTGACCCATGAAGAGATCCTGGCCGGCGGCGAACTGCAGTTCCGCATGCAGGCCGAGCCGAACACGCAGTGGCCTTCCGCGGCGGCCATCGCGCCCTATTCCCAGTCCGGCCCGGTGATTCGATGAACCCACCCGGCACCGCCACCACCCGCGCGCCTGTCCACGACGTGCGCGCTTACCGCGCGGCCGACGCTGCAGCCTGCCTGGCGTTGTTCGACGGCAATACGCCCGACTACTTCGCCCCCGGCGAACGTGCCGACTTCGCGCGCTTCCTGGACGCGCTGGCAGGTGAACACGGCTATCTGGTGATTGAAGCCGCGGGCCGGGTCGTGGCCTGCGGTGGCCTGACCCTCAGCCCGGACGGCACGGCGGGCTTCTGCTGGGGCATGGTCGCGCGCCAATGGCAGCGGCAAGGGCTGGGCCGGCAGCTGGCGCTGGCGCGCCTGCAACAGGCACACCAGCACCCGCAGGTACGCCAGGTGGTCCTGAGCACCAGCCAGCACACCGAGGCGTTCTACGCCGGGCTGGGCTTCCGCGTGACCGGCCGCGTGGCCAATGGCCACGGCCCCGGCCTGGACGCGGTGGACATGCGACTGCTGCTGGACGAGCGCTGAGCCGCCTCAGCTGCTGGACAACTTCATCAGCACCAGGCCGCTGACGATCAACACCGCCGCGCCGATACGCATCGCGCTGACCTGCTCGCCCAGGAAGGTGATGCCGATGACGAATGCACCGACCGCGCCGATACCGGTCCAGATGGTGTACGCCGTGCCCAGCGGCAGGGTGCGCATGGCCGCGGCCAGCAACCAGAAGCTGGCGATCATGCCGACGAGGGTGATGACGCTGGGGACCAGGCGAGTGAAACCATGGGACTGCTTCATCGCCAATGCCCAGACGATTTCCAGCACACCCGCGACCAACAGATAGATCCAAGCCATGACAGGGCTCCTTGAAGGGGCCAGGCCGTCCTGGATGGGTTCCCGCGATGGGGGAGGTCGTCCTCCGTTGTGGGGCGCATTCTAGCCAAGCCGGCCGGCGATGGCCGTCAACGCGGCGTCACGGGTTACACGGGGTTTACACACGGATCTGGCCGCGCAGCCCCGGCATGGGCTACAATCGCCGCGCACGACAGGACCTGCTCCAGTTTGTGTCCGGTCCGTGAGCTGCGGCGGCTGATGATCCCATCGCCCCAACACTTTCTGGATTGCGAATGGCCGCGCATTGCGCGGCCAAACCGTCTCTATGGTGGCCCCGTCGGCCCCTCGCGACGCTAGGTCGAAAATCCCGCCAGGGCCGGAAGGCAGCAACGGTATCGATCGACGCGGGCGCCGAGGTCAGCCGGCGGGGCCACCGCCTTTTTGCGGGGTTGCCGCGCTCAGCGCGCGGGCGTGGCCTGGTGGAAGCACAGCCGCCAGCGCGAACCGTGCCGCCGCCACAGCGAGCTGCGCTCGGCCCACGCGTCTGCCTGCCCGGCGTGGCGATAACGGCTGCGATAGCGCACCTGGGCAAGAAGCAGTGCCACCACGAAGTCCTTCGCCTCGATATCCACCTGCGCGCCTTCGGCGGGCAGGTGCCGCAACATCTGCGTGCGCGTGTAGCAGCGGCCGGACTGGCCGACCTCGCTGAAGTCTTCGTCCAGCAGGGCTTCCAGCCGTTGCCGGTCAGCCCGCACCTCGGCGGTATGCAGCGCCCGCTCACGCATTTCCAGCTCGGTGGCCAACGCCGCAGAGGTGGACAGGCCGTGCATGCTCAGGGCAAGGTCGCAGGATCGACCTGCGGACCGCTGCAATCGGCCAGTGCAATGCACTCACCCGGCTCCGCCACCCGATGCCCGCGTGCGCGCAGCGCCTGGCCATCAGCGGCGCTGGCGTAGTGGTAGAGCACCATGCGCGCCTGCGTGGCCGCGTCGTACTCCCGCTCCAGGTCGTCCACGCCGGTGTGCGATGGGTTGCCGTGCAGCCCGCAGTCGTGGGCGATCAATTCGTTGTCGCCGGCATACCGGGCCAGCATCTCCGGGATTGGCCGGGTGTCGCCACTCCATACCAGTGCGCCGGGCAGGCGCAGGCCATAGGCGGTCTCCGGCCAGTGGTGGCGCACCGGGAATGCCTCCAGCCGCACGCCCTGGTGCCAGAACGCGTCCCCGACCACGATCAGCTGGAACGCATCCCAGAAATTGGCACCACCTTCGGCCAGCACGTTCGGGTAGTCACCGATGCGCTTGTGCAGCAGCGGCACCACCGTGGCCGGCACGTACACACGCACCTTGCCGCGCCGCTGCCGGTTGAAGAAGGCATCCACGAACAGCCGCTCGAAGCCGGCCACATGGTCCAGGTGGACATGGGTGATGAACAGCGCCTCCGGCAGCGCGCCGTAGTGCGCGCGGTAGGCGGTCAGCCCCTCGCCACCGCAGTCGATGGTCAGCCATGGCTGGCCGTCGCGCTCGATCACCGCCATCGGCGAGCCCAGTTCCACCGCCGAGGCATTGCCGACGCCCAGGAAACGTACTGCCCAACTCATCTCACACGCCCCGGTTCCAGGCCAGATCGTAGGCACGGCGCAGCCGTGCATAGTCCTTCTCGACATCCTCGCGGCTGCGCTCGCCGCGCAGCTTGAGCAACGAACGCAGCAGGCGCTTGAGGTTGCGCTCGCGCCAGCGCGTGGCCGGAATGCGCAGCACGCCACGGTCGAAATCGATCAACCAGCCACGGCCATTGGCGTCGAACAGGATGTTATGGGCATTCAGGTCGGCATGGTCCAACCCGGCCCGGTGGAAACGGGCGATCAGCCGCCCGGCTTCTTCCCAGGGGGCGCCACGCCCGGCCACCTGCGCGCGGTCGGCCAGCGAACGCACGTCCTCCAGGCGCTCCATCAGGATCGCCGCCCGGTAACGCACGCCATCGCGCATGTAGAACGCGGCCAGCGGCTGCGGCACCGGCAGCTTGTGCGCGATGAGCTTCCGCATCAGCCGGAATTCGGCGAAGCTGCGGGTGCGGTCCGGGCCCTGCCACAGGTAACGGTCACGGCTGAACTTGGCCGCCACCCCACCGCGCAGGTAGTTGCGCAGTACGCAATGCCCGAACGGCGCATCCACGAACCACGCGCCGCCACGCCCGCCCTCGCCCACCGGCCGTGCCTTGTCGCCCCAATGCGCAGGGGAAAACAGCGTCGGCTCGGCTTGCCGCAGGCGTTGGCGGTCGAACAGAATGGCACCGTATCCACGACCTTCGCGGCACGGCGTCAGAGCTTCAGTGGCGTCGAATGCGACCATTCTTAGCGAGTCTAACAACACCATGCCTGCAACGTCCTCCCCACTGTGCCTCTTGCGCCTCTCGGCGCTGGGAGACGTGACCCATGTGGTGCCGCTGGTACGCACCCTGCAGCAGGGCCTGCCGGGCACGCCACTGCACTGGGTGATCGACAAGGCCGGCCACAAGCTGCTCGACGGGCTGCCGGGCGTGCATTTCCACGTCTACGACAAGAACACCGGCCTGGCTGGAATGCGTGCGCTGCGTCGCGAATTGCCGGAGGGGCGCTTCGAGGCCCTGCTGCAGATGCAGGTGGCGCTGCGTGCCAACGTGCTGTCGGCCTTCATCCCGGCCCGGCGCCGCATCGGCTACGACAAGTCACGTTCGAAGGACCTGCACGGGCTTTTCATCAACGAGCGCATCCCCGACCGCCCCGGCATCCACGTGCTCGATGCGATCGGCAGCTTCTGCGAGCCGCTGGGCCTGAAGCAGACCGAGGTCAACTGGGACCTGACCACGCCGGCCGACGCCCATGCGTGGGCCGCCGCGCAATGGCAGGACGATGGCCGCCAGGTGCTGATGATCTCGCCCTGCTCCAGCCACCAGCGCCGCAACTGGTACGCCGAGCGCTACGCCGCGCTGGCCGACCACGCCGCTGCCCAAGGCTGGCGGGTGGTGCTGTGCGGCGGCCGCAGCGACCTGGAACGCGACACCACCGACGCCATCCTCGCTGCGATGCAACACCCGGCCCTGGACCTGGTCGGCAAGGACACGCTCAAGCAGTTGCCCGCCCTGCTCGCCCGCGCCAACCTGCTGGTCACCCCGGACTCGGGGCCGATGCATATCGCCAATGCGGTCGGCACCAAGGTGCTGGGCCTGCATGCGGCCAGCAATCCGGCACGCAGCGGCCCCTATTCGGACCGCCGCTACTGCGTGGACCGTTACGACGACGCCGCCCGCCGCTACCTGCACAAGCCGGCCAGCGCGCTGAAATGGGGCACCAAGATCGAGTTCGACGAGGTGATGTCACTGATCACCGTCGAGGACGCCATCGCTGCCTTCGAGCGTTACCGCAGCGACCATGGCCACTGATCCGCCCAACGAAAAGGCCGCCCCCAGGGCGGCCTTTTCAATTGGCGCGGCTTCCTCCGGCTCAGCCGGCGCGGTAGTCCTGGTAGGACTTCTCTTCCACGTAGCTGGAGCCCAGCGCTAGGTTGATCGCCTTCTTGATCCGGGCGCGCTCGTCGTTCTGGAAGTAGACGCTGCGCGCCAGCTGCACGAAGCCGTCGTCGAAGGACTGCGCCTTCTCCTTCAGGCGGATGTCGTCCTCGATGTCCCACAACCGCTCGTTGACCCCCTTGAGCTCGCTGCGCAGCGCAGCGATGTCCTGCGCCGCGGCCGGGTGGGCCGCCCAGGTGCGGTCCAGCGCTGCCAGTTCATTGCGCACATTGGCCAGCTTGGCCACATCGCTCATCCGCTCGGACTTGATCTGCAGGATCGAGATCTTGTCGAGCAGCTCGCCAAAGGAAACGGGGACCAGGATTTCAGACATGGGGCACACCTGCGAAACGTGGCGCACAGTGTAGCCGCGCATGGCATCGCAGTGCCCCTCCCTGCTCCTCGGCCCGACCGCCGCCCGGCGTACCAGAGGCATTTGCCGCCCTTTTCCTGCACGGGCGGCAGGTCCCCGCAGCATCGCGGCATGCGTCCGGCGGTCCGCATCCACGCATTGCGGCACATCGTCGGGCGATGCTGCATTGCGGCGACGCGGGCCGCTGTGCACACGCCATTCCGGCCACGCGGCAGCGAACTTGGTAACGGCTGAAAGTCTTCGTTGACAGTGCCGACAAACGCTCTGTACAACCGTCGCCGGCTGGCTCGGACGGGCAATGCCATGACTGCACGCGGGGAAATCGGGGAACCGGGGGAGGTCGGCCAATGGCCTGACGGCCGCCACCGTCGCTTCCGACACCCGCCGCGTGGGTCGAGTCCAGATCATGCAGCTGGCCTTGCATCGCCCCACGGCACCGGGCACGCAATGTCCGCTGCACCCCTGCATGTGTGACGGACCGCGCCGGCAACTCCCGCAGGGGAAGCCGCACAGCACCGGGACACCTGCCCTCCTCTGCCGCGATGACTACTCCATGAGCCAAAAAACCCGCTGGTCCCAGTTTGCCGTCCTCATCACGGTGTTCTTCTTCTGGGGCTTCGTCGCTGCCAGCAACGACATCCTGATCCCGGTCTTCAAGAACGCCTTCCACCTGACCCAGGCACAAAGCCAGTACGTGGCGCTGGCCTTCTACGTCGCCTATACGGTGGGCTCGCTGTTCTACTTCTTCACCTCCAAGCTGATCGGCGCCGACGTGCTCAACCGCATCGGTTACAAGAACGGCATCAGCCTGGGCCTGTTGATCTCGGCCGTCGGCACCCTGCTGTTCTACCCGGCCGCCAACCTCGGTTCGTTCGGCCTGATGCTGTCGGGCCTGTTCATCGTCGGCCTGGGCTTCTCGCTGCAGCAGATCGCCGCCAACCCGCTGGCGGTGGTGATGGGCAACCCGGCCACCGGCGCGCAGCGGCTGACCCTGGCCGGTGGCATCAACAATTTCGGCACCACCATCGGGCCATTGCTGGTGAGCTTCGCCATCTTCGGCAGCGTGGCCTCGGGCAACACCGAAGCCAGCATCGAAAGCGTCAAGACGCCCTACCTCGTGCTCGGTGGCGTGTTCGTGCTGGTGGCGCTGCTGCTGAAGTTCTCGCCGCTGCCCAACCACATCGACCTGGATGCGCTGGCGGCCGACGAGGCCCAGGACAGCGACAAGCTCATCCACAAGCGCTCGGCATTCTCCTACCCGCAGCTGGTGCTGGGGATGATCGCGATCTTCCTGTACGTCGGCGTCGAGGTGTCCACCATCGCCAACCTGCCGGCCTACCTGGAATTGCCGGTCGACCAGGGCGGCCTCGGGCTGGACGTGTCGGTGATCGCCCCGTTCGTGTCGCTGTACTGGGCCAGCCTGATGATCGGCCGCTGGAGCGGCGCGGCCGGCGCGTTCGACGTCGGCAACAACGTCAAGCGCTGGCTGACCCTGCTGTTGCCGTACATCGCCTTCGGCCTGTTCCTGGCGGTCAATGCCATCGCCCGGCATGAGATCTCGCAGTTCTACGGCTACGCTGGCGTGATCGTGCTGATGATCCTGGCCACCCTGGCCAGCAAGGGCAACCCGGCGCGCATGCTGCTGTACTTCGCGCTGTGCGGCATCGCCGCGCTGCTGGTGGGCATGTTCACCACCGGCATGACCAGCGTGATCGCCTTCATCAGCGTAGGCCTGTTCTGCAGCACGATGTGGCCATGCGTGTTCACCCTGGCCATCACCGGCCTGGGCCGCAACACCAACGAGGGCAGCAGCCTGCTGATCATGATGATCATGGGCGGCGGCGTGGTCAGCTTCGCGCAGGGCGCGCTGGCCGACCGCATCGGCATCCATTACAGCTTCGTCGTCGGCGTGCTGTGTTTCTGCTACCTGGCGTTCTACGCGCTGCGCACCGTCGGCATCCTCAAGAAGCAGGGCATCGACCTGGACAAGCTGGCCGCCCAGGGCGGGCACTGACCGGCACGGCCCCGCGTGGAATGCCACCGGGTTGCACGCGGCCAGGTACCACCGCGCGATGAGGAAGGCCGCCTTCGGGCGGCCTTCTTCTACCTGGCGGATAGGGGATTGATTCGACGCTGCGCGCCTCACCCTTCGGGCGGCTTCGCCGTCCCACCGGCTGACGCCGGCGGTCGAACCCCGGCGGGGCTTCTCATCCCCCCGCGATCCCTCTCGCATGTTCCAGCCCCGGGCGGATACGACCCGAACGATGCCTCATGAAAAAAGCCGCCCGGAGGCGGCTTTTTTCATGTATCTGGCGGAGAGGGGGGGATTCGAACCCCCGAGGCGCTATAAACGCCTGCCTGATTTCGAGTCAGGTACATTCAACCGCTCTGCCACCTCTCCAGATGGTCCCGGCGAGCCGGGCTGCGAATGATAAGGGGCTTCGGCCAAGCCGACAAGCGCTTTTTCATCATCGAACCGATCAACGCCACGTCCGGCAACCTTTCCCGCAGCTGGCTGGCCCCCTGCCGCCGCTTGCCGTACACGTCCATGAACGCGATGATGCGGATTCTCCATACGCCGCGCCCTTCCGGGCACCCATGATCGAATTCGGACACCTCAGCCACGTCGGCCTGCGCCGCCAGCTCAATGAAGACACCTATTACGGTGACGGCGAGCTGGGCCTCTGGCTGGTCGCCGATGGCATGGGCGGGCATGCCTGTGGCGAGGTCGCCAGCGCGCTGGCACGCGAGACCATCGTGCGCGAAGTACGCAACGGCACCGCGTTGGCCCAGGCCATCCGCATCGCCGACGAGGAGATCATCCGCACCTCGCGCCGCCGCAACGACAGCCTGCCGATGGGCACCACCGTCGTGGCCGCGCGCGTGCAGGGCAACCGCTTCGAGGTGGCCTGGGTCGGCGACAGCCGCGCCTACCTGTGGCGCGACGGCAAGCTGGGCCAGCTCAGCCAGGACCATAGCTACGTGCAGGAGCTGATTGCCCAGGGCACGCTCACCGCCGAGCAGGCCCGCGCCCATCCACACCGCAATGTCGTCACCCAGGCGCTCGGCGTCACCGATCCGGCCCACCTCAACGTCGCCACCATGACCGGCGAGCTGCGCCCAGGCATGCAACTGCTGCTGTGCAGTGACGGCCTGACCGAGGAAGTGGACGACCGCAGCCTGGCCGAAACCCTCGGCCACGCCGACTGCAGCGCGCAGGAATGCGTGGACATGCTGGTCGCCGCCGCGCTGGATGGCGGCGGCTCGGACAACATCACCGCCATCCTCGTCCGCTGCCACTGAGGCAGCGGCTCCCGGCCTCAGGCCGGTTCGGGTTCCGGCGCGCGTTCGCCATCCCACCAGGCGTGACCAGCCTTCTTGCGGAGCTTGGCCAGGCGCGCCTCATGCGCCTCCAGCTCAGACGCCGTGGCCACCACCTGTGGCCGCGGCAACAGCACCGAAGCGTCGAAGGCCTGCATCGTGCCGGCGGCACTGGCCTTCTCCGCCTCGGGCTGGCCGAAGCCGATCTCTTCCTGGCCGGAGGTCAGCGCGATGTAGACGTCGGCCAGGATCTGGGCATCGAGCAGGCCGCCGTGCAGTTGGCGGTGCGAGTTGTCCACGCCCAGGCGCTTGCACAGCGCATCGAGTGAATTGCGCTGGCCCGGGAAGCGTTCGCGCGCCATCGCCAGGGTGTCGGTCACCGTCACCCGCTCGCTCAGCCGGCCCTTGCCGGCCAGCACCATCTCGTTCTCCAGGAAGCCCATGTCGAACGAGGCGTTGTGGATGATCAGCTCGGCGCCGTCCACGTAGGCCAGGAACTCATCGACGATTTCGTCGAAGCGCGGCTTGTCGGCCAGGAAGTCCAGGCTCAGGCCGGTCACTTCGGCCGCACCGGCCTCGAAGTCGCAGTCCGGCTTCATGTAACGGTGGAAGTTGTTGCCGCTGGGACGGCGCTCCAGCAGCTCCACGCAGCCGATTTCGACCACGCGGTTGCCTTTCTTCCATTCCAGGCCGGTGGTTTCGGTATCAAGGATGATCTGGCGCATGGCCTACCTCAGTTGCTTGCGGCGCCATCGCGCACGCGGATTGCTGCATCGCGGGCCAACTGGTCCACGCGTTCGTTGTCAGGGTCGCCATTGTGGCCCTTCACCCAGCGCCATTCGATCTGGTGCCGCTGGGTGGCGGTGTGCAGGCGCTCCCACAGGTCGCGGTTCTTCACCGGGTCGCCGCCGGCGGTCTTCCAGTTGCGCCGCACCCAGCCCGGCATCCACTCGGTGATGCCCTGGCGCACGTACTGCGAGTCGGTCTGCAGCATGATGTTGCACGGCTCGCTGAGTGCCTCCAGCCCGGCGATGGCCGCCATCAGCTCCATCCGGTTGTTGGTGGTGTGCGCTTCGCCGCCGCTCAGTTCCCGCTCGTGCGCCTTGTAGCGCAGCAGGGCCGCCCAGCCGCCCGGCCCCGGGTTGCCGAGGCAGGCGCCGTCGGTATGTATTTCGATTGACTTCATGTAGTTCCGTAAGTTGTTCAGGTCACGACCGGCCGCGACCAGCCTGCACGGCTGGCCTTGATCGGCCCGATCAGCGCCTCGGTGCGCTTCTCCGCCTCCAGCACGCACAAGGCGCGCAAGGCCGGCAGCCCGCTGCCCGGGGCATCGGCGGCCTGGCTCCACAGCGGCCCGTAATACTGCACGGTCTGGCAACGGATGCCATGCCGTTTCAGCAGCACGCGGCTGCGCGCCATCGAGGCCGGCCGCGCGCCCTGCCACTGCCAATGTGCCCGGTACGGGCTGTAGCGGTTGAGCAGCGTCATCCACAGGCGTCCGCCGGGCATCAGCACCCGCGCGCACTCGGCCAGCAAGCGGTCCAGGTCCTCCGAGGCCGCGTGCTGGATCACGATCGCGTTGAGGCCTTCGGCCGGCAATGGCAGCGGCAGTCCGCAATGCAGGTCGCCGAACCAGTGCCCGCCGTTGCCCTCCCGGTGCAGGCGCAATCCACGTCCCGCCGGACCGTTTTCGGGCCGCCATGCCGCATTGGGGGACAGCCACAGCCAAGGCTGTGAAGGCACGCCGTGCAGGCGCTGGAGCAGGTGCCGGTGCTCCCAATCCCGCATCGCCTGCGCCCCGGCCATCTCAAACCAGGGCGAGACTGCAGCTTGACGGGGGGACGGGGCGGCAGGCATTTTCCAATTCTATGCGACTGACCGCCCTGCCTGCATTCCAGGACAACTACATCTGGGCGCTGCAAACGCCCGACGATCGCGCCGTTTTCGTCGACCCGGGCGAGGCCGGGCCGGTGCTGGAGGCTGTCGCCCAGGGCATGCAGCCTGCTGCCGTCCTGCTCACCCATCACCACGACGACCACATCGGCGGGGTGGCCGAACTGCGCAGGCAGTGGCCGCGCCTGAGGGTGTTCGGCCCCGTGGATGAACGCATCGGCCTGGAACATGAACAGGTGGCCGATGGCGACCGGGTACAATTGTCCGGCTTCGACCTCTCGGTGATGGCGGTACCCGGCCACACCCGAAGCCACATCGCGTACTTCGGCCACAACCACCTGTTCTGTGGCGACATGCTGTTCAGCCTGGGCTGTGGGCGCATGTTCGAAGGTACGCCCGCCCAGATGCTGGCCTCGCTCAAGCGCCTGGCCGCCCTGCCCCCGCAGACATGGGTCTGCTGCGGGCATGAGTACACGCTGGCCAATGCCGTGTTCGCGCGGCATGTCGATCCCACCAACGCGGCATTGCAACGCCGCCAACAGGAAGCCTTGGACATGCGCAGCCGTTCCCGTCCCACCGTTCCCGCCGTACTGGCCAACGAACTGCAATGCAATCCCTTCCTGCGCACGGGCGAAGCCGTCATCCGTGACGCCGTCGCCGCCCACCTGGGCCAGTTCCCGGCCGACGAGGTGGACGTATTCGCCGGATTGCGGCGCTGGAAAGACGGTTTCCGCGCGTGAAGCGGGGCAGCCTCTCCCTGGTGCTCGGGCTGTTGCTCGGCGCCAGCGCCGCCGCCAGCGCCCAGTCGCTCCCCGCCGGCCTGAGCCAGAACCTGGCCACTGCCGCGGCCCTGCCGCTGGACCCGGACTCCCTGCCGCCTGCCACCACCCGCAACGGCCGCGAGATCTTCAGCAACTTCCGCGAAGGCCTGGCCGCACCGCAATGCGATGCCGAAGCCACCAGCCCGCGCTGGCGCAAGCAGTTCGCGCATGCGCCGAGCCGGCTGGGCAACATCGACGACGACGCCCTGCCGCTGTTCGGCTACGTGGTCGATGAACTGCGCAGCGCCGGCCTGCCCACCGAGTTCGCCCTGATCCCGTTCGTCGAGAGCGGTTACCGCCCGGGCGCCCGCAACAGCAGCGGTCCGGCCGGCCTGTGGCAGTTCATCGCCACCACCGCGCGCAACCACCGCGTGCCGATGGAAGGCGGCTACGACGGTCGCCTCTCGGCGGTGGACTCCACCCGTGCCGCGGTCCGCTACCTGAAAACCCTGCACGGCATGTTCGCCGGAGACTGGGAGCTGGCGGTGATGGCCTACAACGCCGGCGAATACCGCATCCTGCAGGCCCTGCGCCGCGGCGGCATGAACGCACAGAATGCCGACGCCAGCGCCCTGCCCGGCCTGTCCCCGATCACCTATTCCTACGTCGAGAAGCTGCATGCGCTGGCCTGCGTGCTGGAGCAGGCCGAAGGCGAACCCGACCTGATGGCCGCCCTGGATCGGCCGGTTCCGATCCTCAAGGGGCACACCCTGCCAGCCAACACCTCGCTGGCGGCCTGGTCGGCGCAGAACGCGCTGGACCCGGCCCGCATCGCCCGCCTCAACCCGGCCCTGACCGCCGCCCGCTCCGGCACCGCCGTACTCGCGCCGGCCCTGGCAGGCGGCGCCGTGGACGTCCCGGTGCTCGCCGCCGCCGAGCCTGCGCCCGCCGCAGCACCAGCACGCAACGCGCCGGCCGCTCCGCGCGCGGTTGCTTCGGCCAGCAGCAGCGCACGCCGCCACACGGTCCGCAATGGCGAATCGGCCTGGTCGATCGCCCGTCGCTACGGGATCCCGGTCAAGGCCTTGTTGTCGTTCAACAACCTCGATGCGCGCGCCGTCCTCAAGCCCGGCATGGTGCTGCGTTACGAAGAAGCGCGATAAGCCGCGCCCCTCCGATTGCAGAACGCCCGGCAACGCCGGGCGTTCTTTTGTCCGGCGGAGCGCCCTTGGGCGCGAAGCGGATCATCCCTGATCGAAAGCAGCGCCTTGCGGACACGGCAATGCGTTTACCCGCCTCGGCAGCCGCGGCGGCCTCGCGGTTGAAGCCGCTCCTGCGACAGGCGTGCAGGCCCCACAAAAAAGCCCGGCCATTGGCCGGGCTTTTCGTCTTCATCCCTTCAGGGAATCAGAGCTGCGATTCCTGCACCTGCACCTTGAAGCGCTTGCGCATGCCATCGACGTAGGCCTTGGCCGCAGCGGCACCAT
This sequence comes from Stenotrophomonas sp. LARHCG68, assembly GCF_052871705.1. NCBI lineage: Bacteria > Pseudomonadati > Pseudomonadota > Gammaproteobacteria > Lysobacterales > Lysobacteraceae > Stenotrophomonas > Stenotrophomonas sp. LARHCG68. The sequence continues at coordinate 530,000 of NZ_JBIXJV010000003.1, forward strand.
CAATCTGGCTGAGCTGCTGCTTGAGCATGGCCTGCTGCTGTTCCGGCACTTCGGCGGGGTTGCCCGGGGTCACCTTGGTCACCGCGAACAACGCATAGCGACCATCCTCGAGCGCGACCTTGCCGTAGCTGGGCTTGTCGGCAGTCGGCGGCGCAGCGCTGAACACGGCACGGTTGGCGACAGCGCTGGGCATCGGCGCGTTGCGCGGCAGGCCGGGGATCGGCATCAGCTGCAGCTTCTCCGCCTCGGCCAGCGCCTGCAGGGTTTGCCCGCCGTTCAACTTGGCCAGCAGTGCATCGGCGGCCTTGTTCGAAGCCTCCTCGACGCGGTGCTCACGCACCGCAGCGATCACCTGGTCACGCGCCTTGTCCAGCGGAATGGCCTGCTCCGGCGTATGCGCGGTAACGCGGATCATCACGCTGTGGTTCGGCGCCAGTTCGATCGGATCGCTGACAGTGCCATCCTCGACCAACGCATCGGAGAACGCCGCCTTCAGCACCGCCGGGTTGGTGGCGATGCCGCTGGCGGTGGCACGGCTGAACGGCGCAAGGGTCTGCACCGGCAGCCCCACCTCCTTGGCCGCCGGCTCCAGCGCGGTCGGATTCTTGTAGACCAGGTCCACCAAGCGACCGCTCAGGTCGTTGAACGCACGCTCGGTGTCGGCCTGCAGCTGCTCGGCCGCCAACTGGTCACGCACTTCCTCGAACGGACGGCCTTCGCCACCCTTGATCTCGCGCAGCTTCAGCACGTGGTAGCCGAACTCGGTCTTCACCGGCCCGACCACGTCGCCCGCCTTCATCGCGAACAGCGCATCTTCGAACGGCTTGACCATCACGCCCTTCTCGACCCAACCCAGGTCACCACCGGTGTCCTTGGAACCGGGATCCTGCGAATTGGCCTTGGCCAGTGCGGCGAAATCGGCCCCCGGCCGCTTGGCCTCGGCGGCCAGCTGGGTGGCCTTGGCCTCGGCGGCCTTCTGCGACGCCTCGTCGCTGCCGGCGCTGATCAGGATGTGCGAAGCCAAACGCTGGTCCGCCGACACGAAACGTGCCTTCTCGTCCTCATAGCGCTTGCGCAGCGTCGCCTCGTCCGCAGCAGCAGCTGGCGGCATCGCCGCCGCGTTGAGCTCCACGTATTCCAGCGACACCGTCTCCGGCTGCAGGAACTGCTTGGGATGGGTGTCGTACCACTGCTTGATCTCGGCATCGCTGACCGCGGCGGTGTCGGCCTCCGGGGCCGGCAGCAGCGCGAACTCGGTGTCACGGGTTTCACCCAGCAGCTTCAACAGGCGCTCGCTTTCGCCCTTGGTGGTGAACCCCGACTGCGCCAACGCATTGGGAATGATCGACTGCTGCAGGCTGGTACGCACCAGCTGCTCGAACATCGCCGGCGTGCGCGGCGGGTTGCCTTGCGCCAGGGTCAGTCGGTACTGGTCGCCATCGAACTTACCGTCGCGCTTGAACGCGTCGATGCTGTTGATGTAATCGCGCACTGCGGCGTCACCGACGACGATATGCGCATCTTCGGCGGCCAGGCGCACCACCTGCTCGTCGATCAGCTGGTCGAGCACGGCGCGCTTGCTTTCGGTGGTCTCGAACTCACGCGGGTCGAAGTTGTCGCCCTGCATTTCGCGCGCCTGCATGCGCGCCTGTTCGAAACGCGTCCGGAAGTCCTCGACGCTGATCTCGTGGTGGTTCCACAGGAACGACATCGGCCACCACGACGGCGCCGAGCGCCACCACGACGGCGGTGCCGATACCTTGGCCACGTTCTGTGCGCCGACGCCACCGAGGTAGCTGTTGTCGATCACGAACAGGAACGGGATCATCAGCAGGCCCATGATCACGGTAACGATCCAGCCTGAGGTCTTGTCGCGAAGTTTCTGCAGCATGGGAAAAATCAGGGCCTATTGGCGAGCCGGGCAGTGTAACCCGCTTCCCCCTTGACTCCCAAACAAGCCCTCCGCAGGCGGGCGGCCAAAGAAAAAGCCCCCGGCTTGCGCCGAGGGCTTTTGAGACAACTGGCGGAGCGGACGGGACTCGAACCCGCGACCTCCGGCGTGACAGGCCAGCATTCTAACCAGCTGAACTACCGCTCCACGTTTTGACCCGTCCACCGCCGGAAACCCGACGATGCGCGCTCCGGGGAGCGACTTGATTAATGGCGGAGCGGACGGGACTCGAACCCGCGACCTCCGGCGTGACAGGCCAGCATTCTAACCAGCTGAACTACCGCTCCGCATTAACTTTTTTAGTTTTCCTTCAACCAAAGTGGTTTCGAGAAAACAAGGCCCCCGATCGCTCAGGGGCCGGTATGAAGTGGCGGAGCGGACGGGACTCGAACCCGCGACCTCCGGCGTGACAGGCCAGCATTCTAACCAGCTGAACTACCGCTCCACTTTCAAACTTTTCGTTGGTGCTTATTGGTGGGTGCTGAGGGTTTCGAACCCCCGACCCTCTCCTTGTAAGGGAGACGCTCTACCACTGAGCTAAGCACCCCCGGTGAGCCGCTTAGTTTACAGCGTCCTTCAGGGCTTTACCAGCCTTGAAGGCAGGATTTTTTGCAGCGGCGATCTTGATCTCTTCGCCGGTCTTCGGATTGCGGCCGGTGCGCTCGGCGCGCTCGCGAACCTGGAACGTACCGAAGCCCACCAGAGTCACGGCATCGCCCTTCTTCAGGGCCTTGGTGATCTCGGCGATGACAGCGTCAACTGCACGGCCAGCCTCGGCCTTGGACAGGTCAGCAGCAGCGGCAACGCCATCAATCAATTCGGTCTTGTTCATTCTGTAAAACTCCCTTTGCGGCAAATCCGCGGAATAGTTGGGTGGGTCGCTGCCGCTATGGCAAGGCAACGACCGGAGATCCTGCATTCACACCACATCGCAGAACAGCGTGTGCGCGAGTGGCACTTTTATACCAGCGCCCCCCTACCCACGCAAGCTGAAAAGCCAATAACGGCGCGGGTTTCGGGGGGTTTTGCGTTCACATTTCAATGCTTGACGCGCGCACTCGGAGCTGCCTTGGACTTGCCACGGACAGTGACACGCTGCGCAGTTTTACGCGTCTTCTTCGGCGCCAGCGGCGACTCCAACGCGATGTCCAGCACCTCGTCGATCCACTTCACCGGGACGATCTTCAGATCGCGGGTGACGTTGGCCGGGATATCCGCCAGGTCCTTGCGGTTCTCATCGGGGATGATCACCGTGCGCACGCCACCGCGCAGCGCGGCCAGCAGCTTTTCCTTCAGGCCACCGATGGCGGTGACGCGCCCGCGCAGGGTGATCTCGCCGGTCATCGCCACCTCGGCCTTGACCGGCACCTTGGTCAGGGTCGACACCAGCGAGGTGACCATCGCGATGCCGGCGCTCGGGCCGTCCTTCGGGGTGGCACCGTCGGGCACGTGCAGGTGCACGTCGTGCTTCTGCAGGAAGTCCACGTCGATGCCCAGCGCCTGGGCACGCGCACGCACCACCGACAGCGCCGCGGTCGCCGATTCCTTCATCACGTTGCCGAGCTGGCCGGTCAGCGTCACCGCGCCCTTGCCTGGGATCAGGGTGGACTCGATCTGCAGCAGGTCGCCGCCGACCTCCGTCCAAGCCAGGCCGGTGACCAGGCCGATCTCGTTGGCTTCCTCGGCGCGGCCGAAGTCGAAGCGACGCACGCCCAGGTACTTGTCCAGGTTCTTGCCGTCGACCACGACCAGCGCCTTGGCCTTCTTGGCGCCCTTCCTGGCCTTCTTCTCCACCTGCGGGCCCGCCAGCGCGATCTCCTTGACCACCTTGCGGCAGATCTTGGCGATCTCACGCTCGAGGTTACGCACGCCGGATTCGCGCGTGTAATAACGCACGATGTCGCGGATGGCGTCCTCCTCGACCGACAGTTCCTCGGTCTTCAGGCCGTTGGCCTTGAGCTGCTTGGGAACCAGGTAACGCATGGCGATGTTGAGCTTCTCATCCTCGGTGTAGCCGGGGATGCGGATCACCTCCATGCGGTCCAGCAGCGGGCCCGGGATGTTGAGCGAGTTCGAGGTCGCCACGAACATCACTTCGCTCAGGTCCAGGTCCACTTCCAGGTAGTGGTCGTTGAAGGCGTTGTTCTGCTCGGGGTCGAGCACTTCCAACAGCGCCGAGGACGGGTCGCCACGGAAATCCATCGACATCTTGTCGATCTCGTCGAGCACGAACAGCGGGTTCTTGCTGCCGACCTTGTTGAGGTTCTGGACGATGCGGCCCGGCATCGAACCGACGTAGGTACGACGGTGGCCACGGATCTCGGCCTCGTCGCGCACGCCGCCCAGCGACATGCGCACGAACTTGCGGTTGGTGGCCTTGGCGATGGACTGGCCCAGCGAGGTCTTGCCCACGCCCGGCGGCCCGACCAGGCACAGGATCGGCCCCTTCATCTGCTTCACGCGCGACTGCACGGCAAGGTATTCAAGGATGCGGTCCTTGACCTTGTCCAGGCCGTAATGGTCGGCGTCGAGCGTGTCCTGGGCGACCTTCAGGTCCTTGCGCACCTTGGTGCGCTTCTTCCACGGCACGCCCAGCAGCCATTCCAGGTAGTTGCGCACGACGGCCGCTTCGGCCGACATCGGCGACATCTGCTTGAGCTTGTTGAGCTCGTTCTTCGCCTTGGCCTCGACGGCCTTGGGCATGCCGGCCTCGGCGATCTTGCGGGCCAGCTCGTCCAGCTCGCCCGGCGCGTCGTCCAGGTCACCCAGTTCCTTCTGGATGGCCTTCATCTGCTCGTTGAGGTAGTACTCGCGCTGGCTCTTCTCCATCTGCGACTTCACGCGGCCGCGGATGCGCTTCTCCAGCTGCTGCACATCGATCTCGCCATCGACCAGGCCGACCAGCATTTCCAGCCGGTCACCGACCTGCAGCGTTTCCAGCAGCTTCTGCTTGTCGGCCAGGCGCACGCCGATGTGGGCGGCGATCGTGTCGGCCAGGCGCGCCGGCTCCTCGATGCCGGCCAGCGTCTGCAGCAGCTCCGGTGGCAGCTTGCGGTTGGTCTTGACGTACTGCTCGAACAGCGACATCAGCGAGCGGGCGATCGCCTCGATCTCGCGCGGCTCGCGCGACTCGTCCGACTCCAGCTCCACGCCGTGGCCCTGCAGCGCGCCGTCCTGCTCGTAGACCTTGTCCACGCTCACGCGCGACAGGCCCTCGACCAGCACCTTGATGGTGCCGTCGGGCAGCTTCAGCAACTGCAGCACCTGGGCCAGCGTGCCGACGGTGTACAGGTCCGCCGCCGCCGGGTCGTCGGTCTCGGCCGACTTCTGAGCCAGCAGCAGGATGCGCTTGTCCGCCTCCATGGCGCGTTCCAGCGCCTGCATGGACTTGTCGCGTCCGACGAACAGCGGAATGACCATGTGCGGGAACACCACCACGTCGCGTAGCGGCAGGACCGGCAGGTCGAGGACTTCGAGTTGGGACTGCGCCATGGCGGGCTCCACTGAATTCGGGGAAGGCTGAATAAAAAAGCCGATGGCCCCGTTATGGGGCCATCGGCTGGGGGTTGCAAGAGGCGGAAAATCCCGCAGCTGAACCACAGAATCCCGGTTCAGCCCCCTCTGAGACTGGCTCAGTCGCCGGACGCGGCCTTGGCCGGTGCCGGCGGGGTCTGGTAGATGATGTACGGCTCGGACTTGTTCTCGATGACCGACTCATCCACCACCACCTTGCTGACGTTTTCCTGCGACGGCAGGTCGTACATGGTGTCCAGCAGGACCGACTCGACGATGGTACGCAGGCCACGGGCACCGGTCTTGCGCTTGAGCGCCTTCTTGGCGATGGCCGACAACGCGTCCGGACGGAACTCCAGCTCCACGTTCTCCATCTCGAACAGCTTCTTGAACTGCTTGGTGATGGCGTTCTTGGGCTCGGTCAGGATCTTGATCAGGGCCGGCTCGTCCAGCTCCTCCAGGGTTGCCACGACCGGCAGGCGGCCGACGAACTCCGGGATCAGGCCAAACTTGATCAGGTCTTCCGGTTCGACTTCGGCCAGCACCTTGCCCACTTCCTGCTTGCGCTCGGCACTCTTGACCTTGGCACCGAAGCCGATGCTGCTGGTTTCCGAGGAACGCTGCTGGATCACCTTGTCCAGCCCGGCGAACGCGCCGCCGCAGATGAACAGGATGTTCTTGGTGTCCACCTGCAGGAATTCCTGCTGCGGGTGCTTGCGGCCACCCTGCGGCGGGACGCTGGCCACGGTGCCTTCGATCAGCTTCAGCAGCGCCTGCTGCACGCCTTCGCCGGACACGTCGCGGGTGATCGACGGGTTCTCGCTCTTGCGCGAGATCTTGTCGATTTCATCGATGTAGACGATGCCCTGCTGCGCCTTCTCGACGTCGTAGTCGCACTTCTGCAGCAGCTTCTGGATGATGTTTTCCACGTCCTCGCCCACGTAGCCGGCTTCGGTCAGCGTGGTGGCATCGGCCATGGTGAACGGCACGTTGAGCAGGCGCGCCAGCGTTTCGGCCAGCAGCGTCTTGCCCGAACCGGTCGGGCCGACCAGCAGGATGTTGGACTTGGACAGCTCGACGTCGTCGCTCTTCTGACGGCTCTCGATGCGCTTGTAATGGTTGTACACGGCCACCGCCAGCGTGCGCTTGGCACGGTTCTGGCCAATGACGTACTGGTCGAGCACTTCGAGGATCTCGCGCGGCTTGGGCAGCGAGCTGCGTGCCGACTGCGCCTTTTCCTCAAGCTCCTCGCGAATGATGTCGTTGCACAGCTCCACGCATTCATCGCAGATGAACACGCTCGGGCCCGCGATCAGCTTGCGTACCTCGTGCTGACTCTTGCCGCAGAACGAGCAGTACAGAATCTTGCCGCTGCTGTCCCCGGAACGACCTTGCCGGTCTTCGCTCATGCTTCGCTTACCCAGTTGCTTCCCCCTCTGAACAGGGGGTTCGATTTCGAGAATAGCACAGGGCCGGATGGACGCCAGTCCAGTTCCGACCCTGCAAAAAATGCCGTATTTTCGGCCACTTGCACCGTTACCCGGCCTGGATCGACTCGTCCGGACGACGCTCCAGCACCTGGTCGACCAGACCATAGGCTACCGAGTCGGCCGCACTCTTGAAGTTGTCGCGCTCGGTGTCGCGCGCGATGGTCTCCAGCGACTGGCCGGTGTGCTTGGCCAGCACCTCGTTCAGGCGCGAACGCAGGGTCAGGATTTCACGGGCATGGATGTCGATGTCCGTGGCTTGGCCCTGGAAGCCGCCCAGCGGCTGGTGGATCATCACCCGCGAGTTCGGCAGCGCATAACGCTTGCCGGCCGCACCGGCCGCCAGCAGCAGCGCGCCCATCGAGGCGGCCTGGCCGACGCAGATGGTGCTCACGTCCGGCTTGATGTACTGCATGGTGTCGTAGATCGCCATGCCGGCGGTGACCACGCCACCGGGCGAATTGATGTAGATGCTGATGTCCTTTTCCGGGTTTTCCGCTTCCAGGAACAGCAACTGCGCCACCACCAGGTTCGCCATGTGGTCGTCGATCGGGCCGACCAGGAAAATCAGGCGCTCCTTGAGCAGGCGCGAATAGATGTCATAGGCGCGCTCGCCACGGCTGGTCTGCTCGACCACCATCGGAACCATGTTCAGGGCTTTGGCTCGGTTGTCCATTTCGTGAGGCACCTATTCTTGAGAAGTAACCCCCGCGCCGGAGCGCGGGGACGGAACGCCCGCCGGTTTACTGGCGGATGGCTTCCTGGAACGACAGCGCCTGCTCGGTGTGCTGGGCACGCTCGGCGATCCAGTCGATGACCTGCTCTTCCATCACGCGGTTCTGCAGGCCAGCCATAAGCTGGGGATCATTACGGTACATCTCAATGACCTGTTCCGGCTCTTCGTAGGTCGAGGCGATCAGGCGCATGGTTTCGTTCAGGCGCTTCGGGTCCAGGCGCAGCTCGTTCTTGCGGGCCACCTCGCCGACCAGCAGGCCGACCAGCACGCGCTTGCCGGCCGCATCCTTGAAGCCTTCATGGGCATCGGCCGGTACATCGCCCGGGTTGCCGCCCTGGCGGCGGATGGCATCGATCTGCTGGGCCAGCATCGAGCGGGCTTCACCCTCGACCAGGCGCGGCGGCAGCTCGACCGAGGAATAGGCGGCGATCAGCTGCTCGCCGACTTCGCGGCGCAGACGGTTCATCAGCGCGCCCTTGAGCTCGCGCTCCAGGTTGGAGCGGATGTCCTTGCGGAACTGCTCCAGGTCGCCGTTCTTCACGCCGAAGCTCTTGATGAAGGTGGCGTCCACTTCCGGCACGTCCTGCTCGGACACTTCCACGGCCTTGACCGTGACCTTGACCGACTTGCCGGCCAGCGCCGGCACGCGCCAGTCAGCCGGGAACTCGACGTCCAGGACCTTTTCCTCGCCCTTGGCCAGGCCGACCAGGCCCTTCTCGATCTGGTCGAACATCATGCCCTGGCCGATGATGATGGTGCCCTTCTCGGTGCCTTCTGCCGGCAGGCGCTCGTCACCGGCCTGCGACCAGGTTTCCAGGCCGACCAGGTCACCTTCCTGGGCGCCACGGGTGACCGGCTTCCAGGTACGGCGCTGCTGGCGCAGGTTCTCGATCATCTGGTCGATGTCGGCGTCGGTGATCTCGGCGGTGTGGCGGACCACGGTCAGCTTGGTCACGTCGACGTCACCGAAATCCGGGATCAGCTCGACGGTGGCCACAAAGTCGAACTCGCCTTCGCCGGCCTTGTCGATGCGCGGGTTGCCGGCGATGCGCAGCTCGTGCTCGCGCAGGGCGGCGTCGAAGGTTTCACGCAGCAGGCCGTCCATCGCCTCGGCGCGCACCTGCGGCCCGAAACGCTGCTCGATCACCTTGGCCGGCACCTTGCCCGGGCGGAAGCCCTTGATACGCGCGGTACGCGCGATTTCGCCCAGACGCCCGTTGATGTGGGTCTGCAGACGGTCGGCCGGCAGCGAGAAGCTCAGGCGGCGTTCCAGGTTGCCGGTGGATTCGATCGAAGCTTGCATGTTGACTCCTGCCACCGGTGGCGACGGCCCCCGGCACGATGTGGTGGTTGAAACGATCCCAGGCGGCGGATTTCCGCCGCAGCCCTCTAGTTTGGCCGATAACGGCCGGCACCGCCAGCAGTGGGGGGCCATTCAGGGCGGCAGGAAGCGCGCCCGGCGGCGGGCGCGGTGAACCGGGCAATGGTGCGAAAGGGGGGACTCGAACCCCCACGCCTTGCGGCACTGGAACCTAAATCCAGGGCGTCTACCAATTCCGCCACTTTCGCAAGGCCGGTTCAGGGGCGCCATTGTTGCAGGCCAACCCCGAAAGCGGAAGCCGGGACGAACGCGGCAACCGGCAATAAAAAAGCCACCGGATTGCTCCGATGGCTTCAATTTGGTGGGCTGTCAAGGATTCGAACCTTGGACCTATTGATTAAGAGTCAACTGCTCTACCAACTGAGCTAACAGCCCTGAAACTTCGGCGCGAATTGTACACCAGCGGTGTTTTTCGCACCAGCCCGAAAACACGGGGCTTACACTTAAAGAAAAAGCCACCGGATCGCTCCGGTGGCCTTTCAAAATGGTGGGCTGTCAAGGATTCGAACCTTGGACCTATTGATTAAGAGTCAACTGCTCTACCAACTGAGCTAACAGCCCTGAAAATCAGGAGGCGAATCTTAACGCATCCTTCTTTTTTTTGAAACCCCGAATTTCACCTCGGTGCTTCTTCATTCAGTGGGGTGGCTGAGGGGATTCGAACCCCCGACCACCGGAATCACAATCCGGTACTCTAACCAACTGAGCTACAGCCACCACTGAAACAACAACCTTGCCTACCGCTTGCGCCGATTGGCGCGCCCGACAGGAATCGAACCTGTAACCGCCGGCTTAGAAGGCCGGTGCTCTATCCAGTTGAGCTACGGGCGCTCAAGACCGGATCGTCGCACTCCGGTGCGCCTTGAGTGCATCGGATGGTCGGGGTAGAGGGATTCGAACCCCCGACATCCTGCTCCCAAAGCAGGCGCGCTACCAGACTGCGCTATACCCCGGCGGTGAATCTCTCCGGTGCCCCGGAAAGGTCGGCTATTGTCGGAACTGAAGCCGGATCTGTCAACGACAATTTTCACTTTCGTCGATACAGGTATGCTGGGCGGGATAAACCCTCCTCACCCAGCCATGGAGCATTGCATGCGCAGCGGCAATCCGGCCCTTTCCGAATCCACCTTCCTCGACCTTGGCAGCGGCACCGTCGTCTCGCGCGGCGCCGATGCGATGACCATCAACGGCACCGTCAACAAGACCGGCATCCTGCTGCTGCTGGCCGTGCTGACCGCCGCCTTCGCCTGGAACGGCACGATCAGCGACAGCGGCGAACTGCTGCCGGCCGCCAAGCTGTACCTGTGGGGCGGCATGATCGTCGGCTTCATCCTGTCGCTGGTGACGATCTTCAAGAAGACCTGGGCACCGGTCAGCGCACCGCTGTACGCCCTGGCCGAAGGCCTGTTCCTGGGCTCGATCTCGGCCATCTACGAGGTGCGTTTCAACGGCATCGTGTTCCAGGCCGTGATCCTGACCTTCGGCACCCTGTTCGCGCTGCTGTTCGCCTACCGCAGCGGGCTGATCAAGGCCACCGAGAACTTCAAGCTGGGCGTGGTCGCGGCCACCGGTGGCATCGCGCTGGTGTACCTGGCCACGATCGTGCTGGGCTTCTTCAACATCCAGATCCCCTACATCCACCAGTCCGGCCTGATCGGCATCGGCTTCAGCCTGTTCGTGGTGGTGATCGCGGCGCTGAACCTGGTGCTGGACTTCGACTTCATCGAAAGCGGCGTGGAAGCCGGCGCCCCGAAGTACATGGAGTGGTACGGCGCGTTCGGCCTGATGGTCACGCTGGTGTGGCTGTACATCGAGTTCCTGCGCCTGCTGTCGAAGCTGCAGTCGCGCAACTGAGCCGACCGTCATGCTGGAATCGAAGGGCGCCGCGAGGCGCCCTTCTTGTTTGTGTTTTCCTGCATTGATGGGGTGAGGACTGGCTTGTTGTCCGTGTATGCGGGGTTGTTTGCAGCGAAGAACTTCACCCCTCCCCTACCCTCCCCTTCGCCTTCGGCGAAAGGGAGGGGGCAATAGCGTCGGTTTCGCCGAAAGGGAGGGGGCTAATGCGTTGGCTTTGGTGGCGGACAGGCAAAAAGAAACGGAGCGCTTGCGCGCTCCGTTCTGATTGAACCACAAGCGTTGGCCGGTGGATCAGATGCGGCTGGCGATGGCCTGGGCGAAGCCCATGGTGGTGCCGGTGCCGCCCAGGTCGCCGGTCAGCGAATCCTTGGCTTCCATCGTGGCGACGATGGCCTTGCGCAGGCGCTCGGCGTTTTCCGGCTGGCCGACGTGGTCCAGCATCTGTGCAGCGGCCAGCATCAGCGCGACCGGGTTGGCCTTGCCCTGCCCGGCGATGTCCGGCGCGGTGCCGTGCACGGCTTCGAAGATCGCCGCGTCCTTGCCGATGTTTGCACCCGGGGCCAGGCCCAGGCCGCCGACCAGGCCGGCGCACAGGTCGGAGATGATGTCGCCGAACAGGTTGGTGGTGACCAGGATGTCGAACTGCTCCGGACGCATCACCAGCTGCATGCAGGCGTTGTCGACGATCATTTCCTGGAATTCGATTTCCGGGTACTGCGCGGCGACTTCACGGGCGACGTTCAGGAACAGGCCCGAGGTCGACTTGATGATGTTGGCCTTGTGCACGGCGGTGACCTTCTTGCGGCCGGTGCTCCTGGCCAGCTCGAAGGCGTAGCGCACGATGCGCTCGGAACCCTTGCGGGTGATGCGGGTGCCGGAGAACGCGGTCTCGCCGTCGGCGGACACTTCCTGGCCTTCGGCCAGGTAGGCGCCTTCGGTGTTCTCGCGCACCGTGATCATGTTGATGTTCTCGTAGCGCGACTTGGTGTTCGGGAACGAGATGGCCGGGCGCACGTTGGCGTACAGGTCGAACTGGCGGCGCAGGGCCACGTTGATCGAGCTGAAGCCGCCGCCCACCGGGGTGGTCAGCGGGCTCTTCAGAGCGACCTTGTTGCGGGTGATCGATTCCAGCGTGGCAGCCGGGATCAGCTCACCGTGCTTTTCCAGCGCGACCAGACCGGCGTCCGCATCTTCGTACTGCAGCCCGGTGTTGAGCTTGTCCAGTACGAACAGGGTGGCGTCCATGATTTCCGGGCCAATGCCATCGCCGCGGATGACGGTGATTGTCTGCGTCATTTGTTAGGTATTCCGAACAGGGAGGAGTGATAGCGCCATCCGGCTGCCCGGATACCGGCGCGTATGAAACAGTTTCAACTGTCAATTATGCCTGATCCGGCCCCCTCCCCCAACTGGACCATGGTCTGGGGTTCAGCCGTGGTCGTGCCCGGCCGGGGCCTCGGCGGCACCGCTCTCCAGCTGGTCCAGGAAGTCCACCGCGCGGCGCAGGTGCGGGATGACGATCGACCCGCCGACCACCAGCCCGACCGAGAAGGTCTCGAAGAACTCCTCGCGGGTCACCCCGGCCTCCTTGCACTGGGCCACGTGGTAGCTGATGCAGTCGTCGCAGCGCAGCACCAGCGAGGCGACCAGGCCGAGCAGCTCCTTGGTCTTCACGTCCAGCGCGCCGGCCTGGTAGGTCTGGGTGTCCAGCGCGAAGAAGCGCCGCACCACCTGGTTCGGCTCGGCCAGGATGCGCTGGTTCATGCGCTGGCGGAACTCGGTGAACTCGGCCACACGGTCCTTGTCGGTGGGCTGGCTCATGCGCCCTGCCCCGCCAGCAGCGGCTCCAGCTTGCCGGCGCGATGCAGGGCCATCATGTCGTCGTAACCGCCCACGTGGACCTCGCCGATGAAGATCTGCGGCACGCTGGTGCGACGGGTCAGGGACATCATCTTCTCGCGCTCGGCCGGGTCCAGGTCGATGCGGACTTCGGTCCAGGACTGGCCCTTGCTCTGCAGGAAGTTCTTGGCCGCCACGCAGTACGGGCAGACCGCCGTGGAGTAGATGGTGATCTCCGGCGCGCCTGCGCCATTGGCTTGGTTGCTCACGAGGAAACTCCCGACAGGAAATGTTGTCTGTATATGGTAGCTGGCGACTGGATTTTCCACGCCACCGACAGAACACTGCGGATTAACCTGTGCTTCACACCGCGGCACCCGTTCCCCGTCATCCTCCGCCCTGCCCCTTCCGGAGCTCCCGCTTGCGCACGCTTCTGCTCGCCACCGCTGTCACCCTGGCCCTGGCCACACCGCTGTCCCGGGCCGATGACACCAAGTTGCCGGACATCGGCTCATCGGCCGGCGAGCTGCTGACCCCGGCCCGGCAGGCCGAGTACGGCGGGATGATGCTGCGCGAGCTGCGCAACTACGGTTACCTGCTGGACGACCCGCTGGTGGACGACTGGCTCAACACCATGGGCCGGCGGCTGGGCTCCAACAGCGCCCAGCCGCAGCAGAAGTACACGTTCTTCATGATGAAGGACCGCCAGATCAACGCCTTCGCCACGCTGGGCGGCTATATCGGCATGAATGCCGGGCTGGTGCTGACCGCCGAGCGCGAGGACGAGGTGGCCGCGGTGCTGTCCCACGAGATCGCCCACGTCACCCAGCAGCACGTGCTGCGCGGGGTGGAGCGCGCCCAGCGCGACCAGATCCCGATCCTGCTGGGCATGCTGGCGGCGGTGATCGCCGCCCAGCAGGCCGGCGGCAATTCCTCCGGCGACGCCACGATGGCCGCGATCACCTCCGGCATGGGCCTGATGCAGCAGCGGCAGATCAACTACACCCGCTCCAACGAGTCCGAGGCCGACCGCCTGGGCATCCGCACCCTGGCCCGCAGCGGTTACGACGTGGATGCGATGGCCGGCTTCTTCGAGCGCATGTCCGCGGCCATGCGTGGCAACGAGGGCGGCTACTCGACCCCGGACTTCCTGCGCACCCACCCGGTCAACACCACCCGCATCAGCGAGGCCAAGTCGCGCGCCGAGCAGATGAAGAAGGACACCCTGCTGCTGACCACGCAGACGCCGACCGGGATCCACCAGGAACGGGTCAACCCGGCCATCCCCGATACCACCGGCGACCCGCTGTCCAGCAGCGGCAACCCGCTGCTGCCCTCCGGCCTGCAGCTGTCGCTGCCCAGCAGCAGCCTGCCGCGCGGGGCCACCGGCCAGTTCGACTGGGCCCGCGAGCGACTGCGCGTGCTCAGCGCCACCACGCCCTCGGAGCTGATCCGCGAATACGAAGGGCTCAAGCGCAGCCAGAAGAACGGCCTGACCGACGCCCAACGCTACGGCGTGGCGATCGCCCGCCTGCGCGACGGCGGCACCGCGGCCAAGCAGGCCCTGCAGGAACTCCAGCAGCTCGACGGCGAGTACCCCGACAACCTCTGGATCGAACTGGCGCTGGGCGAGGCGGAGTCCCGCAACGGCCAGTTCGCCCAGGCCAATGCCCGCTTCGACGCACTGACCAGGCGGCTGCCGCAGAACCGGCCGGTCGCGCTGACCTATGCGCGGGTGCTCAACGAACAGGGGGGCGAGGACGCCGGCAAGCGCTCGCAGGCGATGCTGCGGCCGTTGCTGGCCCGTTCCGGCGACGACCCTGTGTTCCAGGCCACCTTCGCCCGGGCCAGCGAACTGGCCGGCGACACCACCCGGGCCAGCGAAAGCTACGCCGAGGCCGCCTACCTGAACGGCCGTCCGGAACAGGCCCTGATCCAGTTCCAGGCCCTGCTCAAGCAGCCCAGCCTGGATTACGTCACCCGGGCCCGGGTCGATGCCCGGATCGAGTCGATCATGCCGACCGTGCTGGAAATGCGCCGGCTGGGCCAGCGTGACCCGGAGATGTCACGCAACTGACCGATGCTGCACGGGCGCCAACCGGCACGCCGCCCGCGCTGTCACAAACCCGTCATCAAACCGTAGTCTACTGGGCGCATTCCCGCTTGATGGGCACTAACGGTAGGCACGACGTGCAGAAACGCATCCTGATTGTCGATGACGAACCCGCGATCCGTGACATGGTCGCCTTTGCCCTGCGCAAGGGCGAGTACGAACCGGTGCATGCCGGTGACGCCCTCGAAGCCCAGACCGCCATCGCCGACCGTGTCCCGGACATGATCCTGCTGGACTGGATGCTGCCCGGCACCAGCGGCTTGGAACTGGCCCGGCGCTGGCGCAAGGAAGCGATGACGCGCGATGTGCCGATCATCATGCTCACCGCCCGCGGCGAAGAGAACGACCGCGTCGGTGGCCTGGAAGCCGGCGTGGACGACTACGTGGTCAAGCCGTTCTCGGCACGCGAACTGCTGGCGCGGATCCGCGCGGTGATGCGCCGCACCCGCGACGACGATGAGGACGGCAGCGTGTCGGTGGGCACCATCCGCATCGACGGTGCCGCCCACCGCGTATTCGCCGGCGACGTGCCGGTGCCGATCGGCCCCACCGAGTACCGCCTGCTGCACTTCTTCATGACCCACCCCGAACGCGTCTACACGCGCTCGCAGCTGCTGGACCATGTCTGGGGCGGCAGCGTCTACGTGGAGGAGCGCACCATCGACGTGCACATCCGCCGCCTGCGCAAGACGCTGGAACCGTTCGGTGCGGAAAACATGGTGCAGACCGTTCGTGGCGCCGGCTATCGGTTCTCCGCTTCGATCTGAGCGGTGATGCGGCCGGCAGGCCGTGCCATGCGCTTGATGCTATAACCCGGGTTCATCCGCATGAACCCTCCGCGCCACCCCGAGAACGCAATGCCCCGCCAATTCCGATCCGCCTGGTTGAAGACGCTGGCCACCGTGGCCGTGCTGTTGCTGCTGGCCGGATTGCTGGGGACGTGGACCGGTCATCCGGCCCTGTGCGTGGCGGTGGCGGCGCTGCTGGTCCTGACCTGGCACTACTGGCGACTGCGCCAGGTGCTGCTGCGCCTGACCGCACGCCAGCGCTGGGAGACCAGCAATGGGGTGGGCGTCTGGAACGAGCTGGACCGGCTGCTGTACCGCAACCAGCAGGAGATGCGCGTGCGCAAGCGGCGCCTGATCGAGATGCTGCGCAGCTATCGCGCAGCCGCCGCCGCGCTGCCCGACGCGGTGGTGGTGGTGGACCGCAACACCCAACGCGTGCAGTGGTTCAACGAAGCGGCCACCAGCCTGCTCGGCCTGCAGCACCCGGCCGACATGGGCGCGGCACTGGTCGAGCGCCTGCAGCCGCTGCCGTTGGCGCATTGGCTGGCCGGCGGCCGCAACGCCGAGCCGATCCTGGATGCCAATTCGCCGGTCGACCCGGGCATCCGCCTGCACCTGCGCCTGATCCCGTACTCGGACCACCACTGGCTGCTGGTGGCGCGCGACGTCACCAAGCTGCTGCACCTGGAACAGGTACGCCGCGACTTCGTGGCCAACGTCTCGCATGAGCTGCGCACGCCGCTGACCGTGGTGCATGGCTACCTGGACATGATGGACCCGGAGGACTTCCCCGATACCGGCCCGATGCTGTCGGAGATGCGCAAGCAATCCCAGCGCATGGCGCAGCTGGTCGAGGACCTGCTGACCCTGTCGCGGCTGGAATCGCAGCAGCACACCGAGCTGGAGACGGTGGCGATGACCTCGATGCTGGCCTCGCTCAAGCGCGAAGCCGAAGCGCACAGCCAGGGCCGCCACACCATCACCGTCGAGGACCAGGCCGGGGTGGACCTGGCCGGTTCCAACAAGGAACTGCACAGCGCCTTCTCCAACCTGCTGACCAATGCGGTGCGTTACACGCCCGCCGGCGGCAGGATCAGCCTGACCTTCGCCCGCGAGGGCAAGGGCGCGGTGCTGGCGGTCACGGACACCGGCTACGGCATCCCGGCCAACCACCTGCCGCGGCTGACCGAGCGCTTCTACCGCGTGTCCAGCAGCCGCTCGCGCGAAAGCGGCGGCACCGGGCTGGGGCTGTCGATCGTCAAGCACATCCTCGGCCTGCACCAGGCCCGGCTGGAAATCCGCAGTGAAGTGGGCCAGGGCAGCACCTTCGCCTGCCATTTCGATGCCGAACACGTACGTCCGCGCAGCAACTCCCCCTCGATCTCGTCCACGGAAGACTTCCCGGCATGAACCCGCCCTCCCCCGCCCCCGTCGCTGCCCCCGAACTGTTGCGAGATCCGGCGCTGTACATCAACCGGGAGTTGTCGCAGCTGGACTTCAACTTCCGCGTGCTGGCCCAGGCGAAGGACGAGCAGGTGCCGCTGCTCGAACGCCTGCGCTTCCTGTGCATCTCCTGCACCAACCTGGACGAGTTCTTCGAGATCCGCGCCGCCGCCGTGCGCCACGCGCAGGAGTTCGGCCTGCCGCCGGCGCCGGACGGGATGAGCCCGCAGGCCATCCTGAGCGCCATCCACGACCGTGCCGCCGAACTGGTGGACCAGCAGTACCGCTGCTGGAACGAAGTACTGCGCCCGGCACTGGCCGAGGCCGGCGTCGGCATCCTCGCGCAGAAGGCATGGACCGCGCGCCAGCACCGCTGGCTGCGCGCCTACTTCCGCAACGAGATCATGCCGGTGCTGTCGCCGCTGGGCCTGGACCCCTCGCACCCGTTCCCGAAGATCCTCAACAAGTCGCTGAACATCGTGGTCGTGCTGAAGGGCACCGATGCCTTCGGCCGCGCCGGCCACCTGGCGCTGGTACGCGCGCCGCGCTCGTTGCCGCGCATCATCCAGCTGCCCGAGTCGCTGGGCGGCCCGCAGAACTTCGTGCTGCTGTCGGCGGTGCTGTCGACCTTCGTCGACGAACTGTTCCCGGGCATGGAAGTACAGGGCGCCTACCAGTTCCGCGTCACCCGCAACTCCGAGCTGGTGGTGGACGAGGAGGAAGTGGAGAACCTGGCGCTGGCGCTGCGTGATGAACTGGTCGACCGCGGCTATCGCCCGGCGGTGCGCCTGGAGATCGCGCACGATTGCCCGAAGCCGATCATGCAGACGCTGCTGCAGAACTTCGGCCTGTCGGAGAACGCGGCCTACCGCATCAATGGCCCGGTCAACCTCAACCGCGTCATCCAGGTCTATGACCTGCTGCAGCGGCCGGACCTGAAGTACCCGCCGATGAGCCCGCGCGTGCTCAAGACCTCCGAAGGCATCTTCGAGATGGCCGCGCGCAACGACATCCTGCTGCACCACCCGTTCGACTCCTTCAGCACCGTGCTGGAGCTGATCCGCGAGGCGGCGGTGGACCCGAACGTGCTGGCGATCAAGCAGACCCTGTACCGCACCGGCAAGGACTCCGGGATCGTGGAAGCGCTGATCCTGGCCGCGCGCAACGGCAAGGACGTCACCGTGGTGGTGGAACTGCGCGCGCGCTTCGACGAAGAGGCCAACCTCGGCCTGGCCGACCGCCTGCAGGATGCCGGCGTGCAGGTGGTGTACGGCGTGGTCGGCTACAAGACCCACGCCAAGATGCTGCTGATCGTGCGCCGCGAGGGCCGCAAGCTGCGCCGCTACGTGCACCTGGGCACCGGCAACTACCACAGCGGCACCGCCCGCGCGTACACCGACCTGAGCCTGATCAGCGCCGATCCGGACATCGGCAACGACGTGCACCTGCTGTTCCAGCAGTTGTCCGGGCTGGCGCCGAAGATGAAGCTCAAGTGCCTGCTGCAGTCGCCGTTCACCCTGCACGCCGGCCTGATCAAGCGCATCGAGCGCGAGACCCGGCTGGCCCAGGAAGGCAAGCCGGCACGCATCATCGCCAAGATGAACGCACTCAACGAGGCGCAGGTGATCCGCGCGCTGTACGCCGCCTCACAGGCCGGCGTGCAGATCGACCTGATCGTGCGCGGCGCCTGCACCCTGCGCCCGGGCGTGGAAGGCGTCTCGGACAACATCCGGGTGCGCTCGATCGTCGGCCGCTTCCTGGAGCACAGCCGCGTGTACTGGTTCGGCAACAACGGTGCGCCGGAGCTGTACTGCGCCAGCGCCGACTGGCTGGAGCGCAACCTGCTGCGCCGCGTGGAAACCTGCTTCCCGATCCTGGACAGCGACCTGGCCAAGCGCATCTACCGCGAAGTGCTGCAGAACTACCTGGACGACAACCTCAACGCGTGGGACCTGCAGGCCGACGGGCGTTACCTGCAGTGCCAGCCGGCCCCCGGCCAGCCGCCGCATTCAGCCCAGCAGGCCCTGCTCGAAGCGCTGTAAGGCAGGGACCGGGGAAGCAGGAACGAGGAGTGGAGGGCCGCTGCTGCAGCGCCCTCCGGCGACATCGTCGCGCCCGCGCGGGCGGCGGCAGTGATCGGGCGAGCGGTGCGCCGCCTGTTTTTTCCCGTTCCTCACTCCTCTTCACTCCCTCCTGCCAGTACCATTCCGCCATGCCCCAGTCCTCAACGACCCCACCGCCCCTGCAGGACGGCGACCTGCTGGCCGCCATCGACCTCGGCTCGAACAGCTTCCACATGGTCATCGCGCGCTACCTGCTCGGGCAGCTGCGCGTGGTCGATCGCCTGCGCGAAACCGTGCGCATGGCCGACGGCCTGGACGGCAAGGGCGGCCTGTCCGCCGACGCCCGCCAGCGCGCGCTGGAATGCCTGGCCCGGTTCGGCCAGCGCATCCGCAACATCCCGCCCTACCGGGTGCGTGCGCTGGCCACCAACACCGTGCGCCAGCTGCGCTCGCCGCTGTCCTTCCTGATGCCGGCCGAGACCGCGCTGGGCCACGCCATCGAAGTGGTCAATGGCCGCGAGGAAGCCCGCCTGATCTACCTGGGCGTGGCGCATGCGCAGCCCCCGAAGCCGGGCCAGCACCGGCTGGTGATCGACATCGGGGGCGGCTCGACCGAGTTCATCATCGGCGAAGGCATGCAGACCCTGGAGCGCGAAAGCCTGCAGGCCGGCTGCATCGCCAGCACGCGACGCTTCTTCCCCGGCGGCAAGCTGAGCAAGAAGCGCTGGAAGGACGCACTCACCGAGATCGGCGCCGAGTTCCAGCCCTTCGCCAACAAGTACAAGGCGCTGGGCTGGCAGGAGGCGCTGGGCTCGTCGGGCACCCACAAGGCGATCAGCGAGATCTGCGCGGCGATGAAGCTGAGCAAGGGCGCGATCACCGCCGAGGCCCTGCCGCAGCTGCGCGAGGAACTGCTGCGCGCCAAGCACATCAACGACATCAACCTGCCGACCCTGTCCAGCGAGCGCCGCCCGATCATCGCCGGCGGCGTGCTGGTGCTGGAGGCGGCGTTCCAGTCGCTGGGCCTGCAGAAGCTGCTGGTCAGCAAGGCGGCGATGCGCGAGGGCATCCTCTACGACATCATGGGCCGCGCCAGCGACAACGACCCGCGCGACGAATCGGTGGCGGCGCTGACCCAGCGTTACGCCATCGACACCACCCAGGCCCTGCGCGTGGAAGCCACCGCGCAGCGCCTGTTCGAGCAGGTGGCCGAAAGCTGGAAGCTGGATTCGGACGATGCCCGCATGCTGGGCTGGGCCGCGCGCCTGCACGAGCTCGGCCTGATGATCGCGCACAGCGGTTACCACACCCACGGCAGCTACGTGATCGAGAACTCGGACATCTCCGGCTTCTCGCGGCAGGAACAGCAGATGCTGGCGGCGCTGATCCGCACCCATCGCCGCGGCGTGTCCAAGGCCGCGTTCGATGCCCTGCCCGAGCGCCTGCTGCTGCCGGCCAAGCGTACCGCCGCCCTGCTGCGGCTGGCGGTGCTGCTGCACCGCGCGCACGAGCCGGACCCGATCCCGACGCTGGAGCTGTCGGTGGACGGCAACACGCTGTCACTGGTCCTGTCCAAGGACTTCATCGACGCACGGCCGCTGCTGCGCGCGGACCTGGTCGGCGAAGCCGAAGGCATGCTTGGCCTGGGCATCAACTTCCGGCCGTTCGTGGCCTGACCTGCCGCACGCGGCGGACGGAAGCCAACGGGCTCATGGCGAGGGCGCCGGTTGCGCCAGGGCCGCGAACTCCGGCCCGGCCACCCGCAGGTTCTGCCGCAGGTAGGCGCGCAGGCGCTGGCCGGCGGGTTCGGGCACCGGCCCACCCAGATGCCGCTGCAGCATCGTTTCCATCGCGAACAGGTAGGCCTCGCGGGGGATCGGGTCGACCGGCGAATGCCCGCCTTCCGGGTCGACCAGCAAGGTGACCGGGGTGGCCTGCGCCTTCAGCGTGGCCACGTAATGGGTGACCTCGCGGATGGCCACGGTGCGATCCACGGCCCCGGCCATCACCAGCAAGGGCCGGCGCATCCGCGCCGCATTGGCCGATGGTGACTGCGCGTGCAACCGCGCCTGGGTCGCCGGCTCGGTGGCATCCAGTGACAGTGCGCGCAGCGTCTGCCGCAACGAACGATCGGGCAGGTCCCCTTGCTCGCCGGACATGACCAGCCAGCGCATCGCCCAGCCCAGGTCCGCGGGCGGTGCGCCAGCCACGCCGACCTTGAACAGCTCCGGCTGGAAGGTCAGCCCCAGCAGCGTGGAATAGCCGCCGAAGGAATGGCCGACGATGCCGACGCGCTGGGGATCGCCGATGCCCTGCGCCAGCAGCCAGCGCACGCCGTCGACCACGTCCTGCTGCACGCGGCCATTGCCGTAGTCGCCCTGCGGCGCGAACGTGTACGCGCGGCCATGGCCGGTGGAGCCGCGGAAGTTGGACTGGAACACCACGTAGCCGCGATTGGCCAAGAACTGCGCCACGCCATCGAAGCCGGGGCGGAAGTGGCTGATCGGACCGCCATGGACCTGTGCGACCAACGGCGCCCGCGCCGGATCCACGCCCGGCGGCAACAGCACGAAGCCATGCACCTGCATGCCATCGGAGGCGCGGTAGGACACCGCAACCTTGCGCGAGAGCTGGCTTTCCGGCGGTGCCTGCCCGGCCACCGCGGGCGCATCGAGGATGCGCCGCAGCCCGCCGCGCCGTGCGTCGTACAGGTACCACTGCGGGTCGCGCAGGGTCGCCGCGCGCGCGGACACCAGCCACGTCGAGGATGCGCCGGCGGCCTGCACGCCGATGTCGCGCCCCGGCAACTGGCGGGCGATGGCCGCCAGTACCGGCGCCGCCGCGCCGATGCCTTGGGTGGTGGCCACGGTGCTGCGGTAACTCGCCGCCACGGGCTGCTGGCTGGCCGGATCGAGCACGACCTCGTCCAGGTCGGCCTCGTGGCGCGGATCCTCGTGCAGCGTCCGCAGCGTGTCATCGGCCTCCAGGCGCAGCACGCGGCGGAAGTTGCCGCCGGGGTTGCCGTCCAGCAGTAGGCTGCCGTCGTCCATCGCCGCCAGCAGGTTGACCCGTTCCAGCGGCTGCAGCCGCAATACCGCCCGCAACCGGCCATCGGGCTGCACCCGGTACAGGGCGTCGTGATCGCCATCGAAGCGCGCCAACGCCACGATCCGCCCGGCCGCGTCCAGCGCGACGTCGTGGACCCAGTGCGCGTCTTCGCGCAGCACGCTGCGCTTGCCCTGCGCGTCCATGCGGACGATCCGCCAGCGCTCGCCATCGCCGGCCACCACGCGCTCGCGCAGCAACACGGCCGCCGGCTGCGAAGGATCGACCTTCATCACCTGGCGCTGCTCCACGCCGCCCAAGGGGGTGCGCATGCCGCCGGCCGAATGCACCGGCACCATTGCCAGCGAACGCGGTGCACGCAGGAACAACCAGCGGCCATCGCGTGACCAGGACAGTTGCCGCGCCTGGGTACGGCCCACCAGAACCCTGGCCGCACCACCGGCGGTGGGCAGCACCATCAGGCTGCGCGTCTGGCCCTGTTCGCGCAGCCAGGCCACCTGGTCACCGCCCGGCGACAACCGCACGGCGGCGAGTGCACGGTCTTCCAGGAACGCCGCGCGTGGCAGACGCGCTGCGGGCGCCAGCGCGCGTTGCGCGGTGGCGGCGCTGTGCAACGTGGGGTCCTGGACTGCCGCCGGCACGTCCACGGCCACGCTCATCAGCACAAGCAGCGCCAGCGCCGCGCAGGCGTCACGGAACTTGCTCATCATCATTCTCCATGGGTTTCCTGCCCGTTTCCGCACCACGGGAACGGCACCGTTGCGTTCAGGCGATGGCCGCGTGCGTCGACGCAGCGGGTACCGGCAGCGGTTCGCGGCGCGGATACATCAGCCACAGACTGACCAGCGCCGGCAGGCCGACCACGCCGCACAGCAGTACCCATGCCCAGCGTTCGCGCGGCGAATGCGATTGCCGTGCGCTCACCCAGATCGCACCCAGCAACGACGCCAGGCAACCGGCCAACGCCAGCCACACCATTCCGGTTGGAACCGGCTGCGGGGGCGCACGCAGTGGATCCGGCGCCGCATACAGGTCCTGCGCACCGAGGCACAGCGTGCGCAGCACCGGCGACAGCCACCAGATGCGCGCCGGATAGGCCGGTGGCAGGTCGACCTGCAGCGCGCGGCGGGCGACCGGATGCACGCGCCCCTCGCCGTCGACGCGCAGCACCTGCTGGAACGGTTGCTGCAGCTCGCTGGACCACACGCCCCAGGTGTAGGTGAACGACACCAGGTAGCCATCCAGCAGCTCGATCATGTCCACCCGGCTGAGGTTGCCCACCGCCGCCGGCATCGGCACGCGCAGCAGCGGCTGCATCCGGTCCAGGCCGTTGGCCGCTTCGCGCCCGGGATAGAAGTAGGCCGCGCGGTCACTGAGCGCCATCACGTTGTCCCCGGCCGGTGCGGGCGGGCTGGCCATCACCTCGCCCTGCGGCAGACGCACGCGTTCGAAGATGCGCTGCTGCTCGCTGTCGTACTGGTAGGCCGCATTCGCGTTGAACAGGTAACCGTCGTCGTACTGCAGCGTCGGTGCCGGGAACGTCGCCTGCGCGGGACCCGCACCCAGCACACCGCGCGCGCGGCCGTCCAGCGTGCCGTAGCCCACGAAGCGCATGCCGTCGTGCGTGAACACCCAGCGCACCCTGTGTTCGGCGTCGTCGAACTCCATCGGCGCCACGTTGGTCAGCTCGCCCCGCCGCGGCAGGCTGCGCAGCGGGTAACGGGTGACCACGTCGGACAGGGCGATCTGTTCACGCCACAGCGCCGCGTCCGGGTCGCGGCTGTCGGCGATGCCGGACAGCAGGATGTCCTTGCCCTGAGCACGTTCGGCCTCGATGTAGCCGCCCTTCGGCGGCACCGGCATGTTGAGCGGATGCGTGCCGGAAAGCGTCCAGGTCATCTCCACGGCGAAGCCCAGCATCCAGATCAGGAAGTAGGCCCCGACCTGCACCGGCAGCGCGGTCAACACCACCGCGGCGAAGCTGCGCGGCGGTGCCACCGGATCGGGGCGGAAGGCGATCGCCACCAGCACCACCAGCAGCGCCAGGATCGACAGCTGCACCGCGAGCATCATCACGCCGGAGGCCTGCGCGAACATCAGCAGCACCGGCAACACCACCACCGCGAACGAATGACGGCGGTTGGCGACCATCGCATAGGCACCTGCGGCGTAACCGATCAGGCCGATCAGCCAGGCCGCGACCGGCAGCATCCAATGCCGCAGGTCCACCACCCGCGCGGTCATCGTGTCCTGGTACAGGGCCACCAGCGCGATCGGCAGCGCCATCGCCACGAACAGCAGCACGGCGCCGGCGCCCCCCAATGCCGCGGCGATGCGCAGGCGGTGCATCGGCCGGTGCAGCAGGCTGAGCCACTGGTTCGGCCGGCGGTAGCTGCCCATCTGGTACAGGCCCAGCAGGGTGCCCGATACCGCATAGGCCACGCTGAAGACCTGGTAGACCTGCAGCGGCTGCTGCGCCAGGTCGACCAGCCGGGTCAGGAACCCGAGGATGCCCGCATGCACCACCGCCGCGGCGATGGTCCACAGGCGAAAGCGCTGCAACTCGCTCTTGAACAGATCGATCATGATCGTGGGCTCCTCAGGCCGCCGCGGGGGCGGCATGGTTCTTGGCCAGGAAGGCATTGACGGCACGGTCCAGGCTGACCGCCATCGACTGCACGTTGCGTGCGCCGCACGCGCGCAAGAAGCGCTCGAAGCCTTCGTCCTGGTCGAGCACCAGGTAGTGGTGCAGGCCATCCAGGCGCTGCACTTCCAGCAGGCCCGGCACGGTGCGCGGGTCCGGCCCCTTGAACGGGACATCGGCGACCCAGTGGCTCACCCGCGCGGTGAAGTCCTCCGGGGCGGACATGTGCTTGAGCTGCCCGCGCTCGAGGATGATCAGGTTGTCGGCGACCCGCTCGATCTCCTCCATCTGGTGCGAGCAATAGATCACCGTGCAGTCATCGGCCGCATTGCTGTAGAGCAGCGACTCCAGGAACGCACGCTTGGCGACCACGTCCAGGCCCAGCGTCGGCTCGTCGAGCACCAGCAGTTCCGGCCGCTGCGCCAAGGCCAGCGCCAGGTTGAAGCCGGCGCGTTCGCCGCGCGAGAGCTGGCCGATCTTCTGTTCCGGCAGCACGTGGTAGTGGCCGATCACGCCATCGAAGGCCTGCTGGTTCCAGCGGCGGTACTGGTGGCGCTGCATCGCGGTCACCTGCGACACCCGCATCCAGCCCGGCAGGGTGTGCTCCTCGTTGACGAAGCCGATCCGTGCGCGATCGGCCGGGGTCAGCTGCTGGCTGTCCTTGCCCAGGATGCACGCCTGCCCGCTGCTGGGGGGCATGAAGCCGAGCAGGACCCGGAACAGGGTGGACTTGCCGGCGCCATTGGCACCGACGATGGCATGGATGCGCCCGCGCGGGATGGCCAGGTCGAGCCGGTCCAGCGCCAGCTTGCGGCCGTAACGCCTGCTCAGCGCCCGGGTTTGGATCACGTAGTCGGTGTCGGTGTGCATGTCGGTTCCAATGCCGCGCCGGGGCGGCTCAGGCGGTCTTGCGGGAGGCCAGCTGCTGCAGTTCGTGGGCCAGGCGGGCCTCCACGGCTTCGTCCGGGAAGCCCAGCGGGATCACGTCGTTGATGAAGCGGCCGATGGCCTCGTCGAGCCGGCGCTCACGCTCGGCATCGGACAGGCGCTGGCGGGGCGCAGCCACGTACAGGCCCATGCCCTGCCGGGATTCCAACCAGCCCTCGGTGGTCAGCTCGGCGTAGGCCTTGGCCACGGTGTTGGGGTTCACCATGAGTTGCTGGGCTAGGCCGCGCACGCTGGGCAGCTGCGCACCGGGCGCGAGCGCGCCGGTGGCGATCTTCATCCGTACCGCGTCCACGATCTGGCGCCCGATCGGGCGGGGATCGCCGGTGGCGATCTGGATCATCAATGCCTGGGTGCGTGCCATGTCCTTGTCCATCAACTGTACTAGTTGAAATAGTACAGTTAGATCAGCCGGTGCCGTCAAGCCCCGTCCGACGAAACGCCCGCAGGACGACCCGAACCGGTGCCCGCGGCGACGAACGTCATGGGCCAGTCATCCACACGACACGCATTGGTCACCGCCGGTGCCCACGCTGTCGGCAAAACGGAGGCACTGCCATGCGCTATGCGATCGTCACCGAGACCTATCCGCCGGAGGTCAACGGCGTGGCCTTGACCGTGCAGAGCCTGGAACAGGGCCTGCGCCGCCGCGGCCATGACGTCGAACTGGTCCGGCCACGGCAGAACCAGGACCCACCGGCCGCGTACGAGCTGCTGGTGCGCGGTGCGGCATTGCCGCGCTATCCCGGCCTGCGCTTCGGCCTGCCCGCCCCGCAGCGCTTGGCCCGGCAATGGCAGCAGCAGCGCCCCGACGCGATCTACATCGCCACCGAAGGCCCGCTCGGCTGGTCGGCGATGCGCGCCGCACGCCGGCTCGGCATCCCCGTCGCCTCCGGGCTGCATACCCGCTTCGACGAGTACCTGCAGGACTACGGCGCGGCATGGCTGCAACCGGTCGCGCTGGGCTGGATGCGGCGCTTCCACAACCAGGCCGATGCGACGCTGGTGCCGACCAACGAACTGCAGCAGTTCCTGGCCGCGCAGGGCTTCTCGCGGGCACGCCTGCTGGCACGCGCGGTCGACGGCAGCCAGTTCGACCCGCAACGCCGCGATGCCGCCCTGCGCGCGCAGTGGGGCCTGCCGGACGATGGACTGGCGGTGATCCATGTCGGTCGCATCGCCGCGGAAAAGAATCTTGGGCTGGCGGTGAAGGCGTTCCGCCGCATCCAGCAGGTCAAACCGGACGCACGCTTCGTCTGGGTCGGCGATGGCCCGCTGCGCGAGAAGCTGGCCAGCGAGAACCCGGACTTCATCTTCTGCGGCATCCAGCGCGGCGAGGCATTGGCACGGCACTTCGCCAGCGGCGACCTGTTCCTGTTCGCCAGCCGCAGCGAAACCTTCGGCAACGTCACCCTGGAAGCCATGGCCAGCGGCGTGGCGACGGTTGCCTTCAATTACGGTGCCGCGCGCGAACACCTGCGCAGCGGCCATAGCGGAGTTGCCGTGGAGAACGAGGAAGGCTTCATCAACGCGGCCGTGCAGCTGGCCGGTGATGAGGAGATGCGCACCACCCTGGGCGCCAACGCCAACCGCGCGATGCAGCGGCTGCACCCGGAGCAGGTGGTCGCCGAATTCGAAGCCCTGCTCGATGAACTTGCCCTGCGGAGACGTGCCCATGTCGTTGCTGCCGCCTGAAGGTATCGCCGCCCGCGAGGCACGCTGGTGCCGCCGCGCCAACCGCTACGGCCGCCGCCGTGGCATCCGCATCGTGTTCTCCACGCTGAGCCGGCTGGGCGATGGGGTGTTCTGGTACATGCTGATGGGCGCCCTGGTGCTGGCCGATGGCCTGGACGGCCTGCAGGCCTCGATCCACATGGCCATCACCGGGGCCGTCGCACTGACCCTGTACAAGGGCCTCAAGCGCTGGACGCGCCGCCCGCGCCCGTTCGCCGCCGATGTACGCATCCGCGCCTGGGTCGCGCCGCTGGACGAGTACAGCTTCCCCTCCGGCCACACCCTGCATGCGGTGTCCTTCACCGTGGTGGCGCTGGCCTACTACCCGTGGCTGGCACCGCTGCTGGTGCCGTTCACCGCAGGCGTGGCGATGTCGCGCGTGGTACTGGGCCTGCACTACCCCAGCGACGTCCTGGCCGCCACCGGCATCGGCCTGCTGCTGGGGACCGCCTCGCTGCAGCTTTCGCCGCTGCTCGCTGGCTGAGGCCGGCGTGCGCGCGTGGCCGCCGCGCACGCCCTACAATGCGCGCATGACCACGTTGTTCATCTCCGATCTGCACCTGGACCCCAGCCGTCCAGCCATCACCGAACTGTTCCTGGCCTTCCTGCGCGATGAAGCCCGGCAGGCCGAGGCGCTGTACATCCTGGGCGACCTGTTCGAAGCCTGGATCGGCGATGACACGCCCTCGGCCGCCGCCGATGCGGTGGCCACGGCGCTGCGCGGGATCAGTGATGCCGGCGTGCCGGTGTACTTCATCCGCGGCAACCGCGACTTCCTGGTCGGCAACGACTACGCGGCACGTGCCGGCATGCGCATCCTGCCGGACCCGGCGGTGATCGAGCTGTATGGCAAGCCGGTGATGCTGCAGCACGGCGACCTGCTCTGCACCGACGACGTCGCCTACCAGGCCTTCCGCGCGCAGACCCGCGATCCGGCGTTCATCGCGCAGTTCCTGTCGCAACCGCTGGAAGCCCGCATCGCCTTCGCACAGAAAGCGCGCGCGGCCAGCCAGGCGCGCCAGTCGGAGATGAAGCAAGGCGACCGCGCGCAGTTCGAGACCGTGACCGACGTGGCCCCGGCCGAAGTGGCCGCCACGTTCCAGCGCTATGGCGTGGACACGATGATCCATGGCCACACCCACCGCCCTGCGATCCACACCCTGCAGGCCGGCGATCACGCCTGCACGCGCATCGTGCTCGGCGATTGGTACGAACAGGGTTCGGTGCTGCGCGTGGATGCCGACGGCTACCGGCTGGAAGCGTTGTTCGCATCCCCCTGATGCGATAGCGCCGGGCTCTGCTTGGCCGTGAGCGTCGCCGCCCACGTCCAAAGCCCCCCTCCCCTTTCCCGTGGCAAAGGGAGGGGGCAAAGCATCACTCAGGTGGCGTGATAGCAGGCGTCAGGGCGCTTCCACCGGCACGGCCGGATCGCGGGCGCAGCCTTTGAAGGTGTCCTTGCCCAGCACGAACTCAGCCGTGAACGGGTGGCTGAGGTCGGACATGCCGTCCGAACAGGTCGCCCGTTCGATGGTCAGGCGGAATGCGTTGTCGCCCTCGCCGCCCTGCACCTGCAGCAGCCCGTCGACCAGGCTGCGCGTACCTTCGAAATGACGCGGCGCGTCCTGCGTCTCCGGCGTGGTGTAGTCCAGCGTGCCGCCTTCCACGCGCACGCCCCAGAACGGCTCGGTGCCCGATGCCTGCAGCACCTGCGGGAAGTCAGTGCCTGCCGCGACGACCGGCTCTGCCGCCGGGGCCGGGGCTGGCGCGGGGGTTTCAGCCACCGGCGGCGCCGGCTGGCTGCAAGCGGCCAACGTGGCCAGAAGCACGAGTCCCATGTATGCCTGCTTCATCCATTTTCTCCTTGGTGGGCAGCGGTGAAGGTGGCTACCTTCGCATCCCAGCCTGTGACGGCACGTGACTGGCGTCAATCGGACGGGCGCTGAAATCCTGCTTCATCGGGCGATGCCCCCAGCCGGCGGGTGACGGGATTCCTCCCCGTCCGCACGCCAGCCTCAGCCGGCCTGCTCGACCAGGTTGGCCAACTCGTCCTCGTCGAAGCCGGCCAGCAGGCGGGCCTCGATGTTGAACGGGCCATGCAGGTAGCCACCGGCGTACTCGCGCAGCAACTGCTTGAAGCGCGCGCGTGGCTCGACGCCGGCGCGTTCGCAGTACCAGCGGTACCAGCGCGAACCGGCGGCGACATGCGCCACTTCCTCGCGCAGGATCACTTCCAGCACGTCGGCGGTGGCCTCGTCGCCGAGCGAACGCAGCTTGGTGATCATCGCCGGGGTGACATCCAGGCCGCGCGCCTCGAGCACGCGCGGCACCAGGGCCATGCGCGCCAGGCCGTCATGCGCGGTCTTCTCGCACATTTCCCACAGCCCGTTGTGGGCGGGGAAATCGGCGTAGTCATGGCCATGCGCCAGCAGGCGCTCGCGCAGCAGCATGAAGTGGCGCGACTCGTCATCGGCGCAGCTCACCCAGTCGGCGTGGAAGCTGCCGGGCAGCCCGCGGAAGCGATACACCGCATCCCAGGCCAGGTCGATGGCGTTGAGTTCGATGTGGGCGATGGCATGGATGAAGGCCGCCCGCCCTTCCACCGAGCCCAGGCCACGGCGCGGCAGGTCACGCGGATGCACCAGCACCAGCTGCGACGGCCGGCCCGGCATGCGGATCGGCTCGGGATCGGGGGCGTGTGCGGGCAGCTTCAGGGTGCCGCTGCGAAAACGCGCGGCGTAGTGCTGGGTGAGCGCGACTTTCTCTAGCGGGTCGGCGGCGGCCAAGCAGATGCAGGCGGCGTCGAGCAGTGAAAAACCGGCAGCTTCGGGCGGTGGCAGGAATGGTGTGCCTGCAACTGCAGGCTGTGCTTGTTGCGGGTTCATGGGTGCTCGCATGGTGCCGCTTCTGTTCTGCCCTCTCCCCAACCCCTCTCCCGCAGGGAGAGGGGCTCAAGCGGGTCAGGCGCGGCGCAGCGTCTTGGCTTCGTCCGAACGCAACTGCTGGATGCGCTCGAAGTAGCCCGGCTCGATGCCGGTGACGTAGTGGCCGTTGAAGCAGGAGGAGTCGAACTCCTTCAATTCCGGGTTGCCTTCGCGCACGGCCGCTTCCAGGTCTTCCAGGTCCTGGTAGACCAGCCAGTCGCAGCCCAGGTGCTGCTCGATCTGCTCGACGCTGCGCTGGTTGGCGACCAGTTCCTCCACCGCAGGCATGTCGATGCCGTAGATGTTGGGGTGGCGCACCGGCGGTGCGGCGCTGGCCAGGTAGACCTTGCGTGCACCGGCGTCGCGCGCCATCTGCACGATCTGCTGGCTGGTGGTGCCACGCACGATCGAGTCGTCGACCAGCAGCACCACGCGGTTGCGGAACTCCAGGTGGATCGGGTTGAGCTTGCGGCGCACCGACTTCACCCGCTCGCCCTGGCCCGGCATGATGAAGGTACGGCCGACGTAACGGTTCTTGACGAAGCCCTCGCGGTACTTCACGCCGAGCACGTTGGAGATTTCCAGCGCCGCATCGCGCGAGGTGTCGGGGATCGGGATGATGGTGTCGATGTCGTGGTCCGGGCGCAGGCGCAGGATCTTCTCGCCCAGCTTCTGGCCCATGCGCATGCGCGCCTTGTGCACCGAGACGTTGTCGATCATCGAATCCGGGCGCGCGAAGTACACGTACTCGAAGATGCACGGGGTCTGCTGCGTGTTGGTCGCGCAGATCTCGGTGAACAGCTCGCCGCGTTCGGTGATCACCACCGCTTCGCCCGGGGCCACGTCACGCACGCGCTCGAAGCCGAGCACGTCCAGCGCCACCGACTCGGAGGCCACCACGTACTCGTCGCCTTCGGCGTGGCTGCGCTTGCCCAGCACCAGCGGACGGATGCCGTGCGGGTCGCGGAAGGCCACCAGGCCCAGGCCCAGCACCACGCTGACCACCGCATAGCCGCCCTTGCAGCGACGGTGCACGCCGGCCACGGCGCGGATCGCCGCTTCCGGGGTGAGCATGCGCTGCGCGTCCAGCTCGTAGGCGAACACGTTCAGCAGTACTTCGCTGTCCGAATCGGTGTTGATGTTGCGGCGGTCGGCCTCGAACACCTGGCGACGCAGTGCCTCGGTGTTGATCAGGTTGCCGTTGTGCGCCAGCGCGATGCCGTACGGCGAGTTGACGTAGAACGGCTGCGCCTCGTCGGTGCCTTCCGAGCCGGCGGTGGGATAGCGCACGTGGGCGATGCCGATGCGGCCCTGCAGCAGCCCCATGCGACGCTCGTCGAACACGTCACGGACCAGGCCGTTGCCCTTTTCCACGCGCAGGCGGGTGCCGTTTGCGGTGGCGATACCCGCGGCATCCTGGCCGCGATGCTGGAGGACGGTCAGGCCGTCATAAAGCTGCCCGGCGACGTTCTGGTTGCCGACGATTCCGACGATGCCACACATGTTGCGCGATCTCCGCTGGGCGCAGGCGCCCGGTTAACGTGAAGGTGGCCGTGCCTGGCCCTGTGCCCCGTCCCGCGTGGAGTCGGGGTGACCCGGGCGCACCTGCGCCGGATCGATGTTGGAGGGCAACGCCCCCGCCGGGTCCACGGACCCACCTGCGCCGGGCTGCCCGGCTGGCGGCTGTCCGCTGCCCGCGTCTGTCTCGTTCGGTCGCGCATTATCGCCTGCCAGCACCGACTTGCCCAAGTCCATCAACACGTCGTGCGGCAATTCAGTCAGGTCCGGCGGCTGCGGCAGTTTTCCACGCAGCCAGCCCGCCATCGGCTGCAGCGGCGGCAACAACACCGATTGCTGCCATTCCGGCTTGCCGGGCATCGAGGTGAAGCCCAGCACCAGCACCACCAGGACCGCCAGCAGCACGCCGCGGACCACGCCCAGGCCGAGGCCCAGCAGGCGGTCCGGCCACTTCAGCAGGATCGTGGAATCGACCAGGCCGCGCAGCGCCATGCCCAGCAGCATCAACGCCAGCAGCGCACCGACGAAGGCCAGCACGTAGCCGCCGGCGTACTCACCGACGGTGGGCTGGCTGCCACCGGACAGCACCCGCGCCACCTGTTCACCGAAATGGAACGCCGCCCAGCCCGAGACAACCCAGGACACCACGCCCAGCACGGTCGCCAGCAGGCCGCGCATCAGCCCGATCAGGGCCGACAGGGCGATCACGGCCAGCAGGATCAGGTCAATCACGGCAGGCCCGGTCCGGTCCCGGCGCGGTATGGGCCGGGACGGCAGTCATCGCTCGCATCAGGGATGCGGACGGACCATACCCGGGATGCCGACCTTGGCGGCCACCTGGGCCTTGAGCTGGTCGGCCTCGGCGCGGCTGGCCACCGGCCCGACCCGGACGCGGTTGAGCGTGCCGTTGTCGGTACGCACCTGCTCGACGAAGGCGCTGAAGCCGGCCGCGCGCACGCGGTCACGCAGCGCATTGGCCTCGGTCGGCTGCGAGAACGCGCCCAGCTGCACCGCGAAACCGACGTTGCTGGCGGCCGGGGCGGCCGGGGTGCGCACGTCAGGACGCGCCGGGGTGGTCGCCACCGGCTTGGGGGCCTCGGGTTTCGGGGCCGCCGGCTTGGGGGCTTCCGGCTTGGGCTCCGGACGCGGCGTGGCGGCCACCGGGCGTGCCGGTTCGGCCGGCAGCGGCTCGCTGCGCACCGGGGCCGGCGCAGGCGCCGCGGTCGCGGTGCTCGGTGCCGCCGGGGTCTCGGCCGCGGCATTGAGCACCACCACCTGCGCATTGACGTCGTTGCGGACCTTGCCCGCTTCCAGTCGCACCAGTTCGGCCTGGGCGCGGTCGGCGTACGGCCCGATGCGCACGCGCCATGCCGGGCGACCGTTGATGGTGTCGGCCTGGCTGAAGCCCGGCAGGTTGGATTTCTTCAGGTGCGCGATCACCGCATCGGCATCGGCCTGGGTGGCGTAGGCACCGAAATTGACCGCGTAGTTGCCTGCCGCCACGGCCGCGGGCAGGCCATTGGCCGGCTGCGTGGCCGGCGCCTGGGCGGTAGCGGTTTCCGGGGCGGTGGCCGGCATGCCCAGTGCCCCGCCGGCCGGTACGCTCGGTGCGACCAGCGGCAGCTCACGGGTTTCGAACTGGCCCGCGGCCGGGGCCTCGGGCGCCTGCAGCGGGACATCCTGCACACCGCTGTCCGGTGCCGGCCCCTTGACCAGCATGGGCAGGAAGATCACGGCCAAAGCCACCAGAACGATGGCACCAATCAGTCGCTGTTTCAGAGGAGTATCCACAGATGGCTTACGAGCGGCGTGGCGGAATGCCCCGGCGATTATATGCGTGGCGTCCGGCGCACGGCCTCAGCCAGCTGAACGAAGCAATGGCAGGGCGTCGGCGACGGTGTGGAACGAACCGAACAGCAGCACCCGGTCGCCCTCGGCCGCCTGCGCCAGTGCCGCATTCAGGGCCGTCGCCACGTCCTTGGACAAGGACGCCGACGCTGCCGGGGTCTGCTGCAGGCGCTGCTGCAACTGCGCCGCACTCTGTCCACGCGCGCCGTCCAGCCCGGCCAGGAACCAGCCATCGACCTGCGCCTGCAGGGCCTGCACCACGCCCTCGGCATCCTTGTCGGCCAGCGCGGCATAGACCGCCAGGGTACGGCCAGCGACCGGCTGCGACTTCAACGCCGCGGCCAGCGCGGCGGCGGCCTGGGGGTTGTGGCCGACGTCGACCAGCACCTCCACGCCCTTGCGCTGGAAGCGCTGCAGGCGACCATCGATGGCCGCCCCGGCCACGCCCTGTGCCCAGGCAGCGCGCGGCACCGGCTTGTCCAACGCGCGCAGCGCGGCGATGGCGGTGGCGGCGTTGTTGCGCTGGATCGGTGCCCACAGTGCCGGCTGCGGCAGTTCGATGCGGAAGGAGACATCGCGCCAGCGCCAGCGTTCGGCATCGATCGGCTCGGCGAAGAAGTCGCTGCCGAAGCGGATCGCGTTGGCGCCCAGCACGTAGGCACGCCGCAGCACGCTGGAGGGCGGGTCGATCTCTCCCAAAATCACCGGCTTCCAGCCACGGAGGATGCCGGCCTTTTCCTCGCCGATGGCCTCGCGGTCGGTGCCCAGCCAATCGGCATGGTCGATGTCCACCGTGGTGATCACCGAGACATCGGCATCGATCAGGTTCACCGCGTCCAGGCGCCCGCCCAGGCCGACTTCCAGCACGGCCAGATCCAGCTGCGCCTGCGCGAACACCCACAGCGCGCACAGGGTGCCGTATTCGAAATAGGTCAGCGGGGTGTCGCCGCGGGCATCCTCGACCGCGTTGAAGCCCGCCACCAGGGTGGCATCGTCAACGTCGGCGCCATCGATGCGCACGCGCTCGTTGTAGGCCAGCAGGTGCGGCGAGGTGTAGGCCCCCACCTTCCAGCCGGCGGCTCGGGCGATGGATTCGATGAAGGCCACGGTCGAGCCCTTGCCGTTGGTCCCGCCGACCACGATGCTGCGCTTGCCTGGCTGCCCCAACTGCATGCGTGCGGCGACCTCGCGCACGCGCTCCAGCCCCATCGCGATGGACTGCGGGTGCTGCTGTTCGATGTGGGCGAGCCACTGGCCAAGCGTGGCGGGACGTGCGGAAGACATGCGGGACGTTCTCGGATCATGGGCCGGCGCGACGGCCGGCAGCGCGTTGCGCGCGGGAAAGGCGTCCATGATACAGCGGGCCTTTCGGATGCCCCCATCCCGCCGTGCGGACCACGTTCGGCACGGACGTGACCGACGACACCCAAAGCACCCCTCCCCCGCCCTCCCCTTGCCTGCGGCACAGGGAGGGGGCAAGAGCAGCAGTGCCTCGCCACGTTCGGCAGGGGTGTGGCCGATGACACCCCAGGCCCCCTCGTCCCGCCCTCCCCTTGCCTGCGGCGAAGGGAGGGGCACAGAGCAGCAGCGCCGGGCTGGATCAGGGTGACGTGGCTTTACAGCGCGCGGTGCTTGGCCTCGCCGAAGAACGGGGTGTGATGCGCGCAATCGTTCAGGCGCACCACTTCCAGATGCTCCACGTCCGGGCCTTCGAGCAGGTTGAGCGTGGTCGGGGCCTGGCGGAAGGTCCACAGCTTGGCGATCGGCAGGCCCAACACCTTGCACAGGATCACCCGGTTGACCGCGTCATGGGCAACGACCAGCAACGTGTCGTCCTCGCCCAGGCCTTCGGCGGCCTTGGCCAGTCCGCGCCAGCTGCGGTCCAGCACCTGGCGCAGCGATTCGCCGCCCGGCATCAGCACGGTATCCGGCTCCTCGCGCCAGGCGCGCAGGCGGGCCGGATCCTTGTCGTGGATCTCGCTGGCGAGCAGGCCTTCCCACTCGCCATGGGCGATTTCCTGCAGGTCCGGCTCGGTCAGCAACATCTCTGCGCGGGCGCTG
The DNA here is from genome assembly GCF_052871705.1 of Stenotrophomonas sp. LARHCG68. Taxonomy (NCBI): domain Bacteria; kingdom Pseudomonadati; phylum Pseudomonadota; class Gammaproteobacteria; order Lysobacterales; family Lysobacteraceae; genus Stenotrophomonas; species Stenotrophomonas sp. LARHCG68. Next base: position 565,908 of record NZ_JBIXJV010000003.1, read on the forward strand.
CCCAGCGCGGCCTTGGCCGTGCTCTGCGCGCGGCTCAGCGGCGAGGCGACGGCGCGGGTGATCTGCACATCCGCCAGGCGCTCGCCCAAGGCCTTGGCCTGGGCCTGGCCCACCGGCGAAAGGGGAATGTCGATCTGGCCCTGGTAGCGGCCTTCGGCGTTCCACGGCGTTTCGCCGTGACGGGCAAGCAGGATGCGCATGCAGCAAGTTCCATTCTTGGGTGTGGGGCCCGCCCGGTGCTGGCAGCGGGAGGCGCATCATAGCCCGAGCAGACGGTGACGCCGCCCACGGTTTCCTTCGATACGGATCCCCCGCGGCGCCCGGATCCGGCGCATCACCGCAACAGACCACAACATGCGTGACACAGTCGCGCGCCTGTTCCTCGCGTACGATAACGGCTCCCTATCGGTGCCACGGTGTCGCATGAGGGCCAGCACCCTCCACGCCCCCGACGCGGCATGAGCAGCCCTTCCCCACCTTCGACTCCCGTCCCCGCTGAATTCCGCAACGAACGCCGCGATCGCTGGTTCGCGGCGCTGATCAGCCTGCAACTGCACCTGCTGATGCTGGTGCTCCTGCTGCACTCCAATCCACCGGTGGTTTCCTCGCCGCAAGGCGCTTCCGGCGGTGGCGGGCGGGTCAAGGTCGATTTCGTCGGTGAAGCGCCGCCGTCGCCGCGACCGGCGCAGAAGCCGCCGCAGCCCAAGCCCAGCACCACCCCGCGCGCGCAGCCCAAGCCGCTGGCCCAGCGCCGCAGCGAGGACCGCAAGCCGGTGCCCGAGGCCCGTTACATCGAGCCGCCCAGCGCTCCGGAACCGGACAATACGCAGGCACCGGTGCAGGCGCAGGCCGAGGCCACCCCGGCGACGGCGGAAGCTCCCTCGGACAGTGTGCAACGCCGTCCGCAGACCTGGACCGGGCGCCCGCCCGGCTGGGTGGAGAAGCCCACCGTCCCGGAAGACGGGGTTTCCAGCGGCATGGGCAACCGCACCGGCAACCACGTCGACCGCAGCGGCGGCGAGCCCTCCATGGAAGTGGGCGGCTACCAGATCATCTACGACCTGATCAGCGACACCAAGCTGCGCACCTGGATGGAACAAGGCAAGACGGAACTCTCCATCCCGCTGCCCGGCACCACCTACCTGATGGTCTGCCCGGCCGAAGTCGCCCTGCGCCGCGGCTCCAGCAAGTGCCGCATGGTGCCGGCCGGCTCACCCGAGCTGAAGGACATCGGTGACGCACGCGACTTCGTCATCGTGATGTACGTCTACCGCTACGGTGAACTGCTGTGGCGTGGCCCCGGGCCGTATCGCTGAGGCAGGTGACTGCGGCCGGAGCCCCCTGCCCCACACGCAGAAGGCCCGGGCAGTCTCCCGCCCGGGCCTCCATTCAAGCGAACCGACGCGCGCTTACTTCGACGCGTCGTCCATTTCCTTCAGCAGCTGCGGCGCCGGCGCCACTTCCTGCATGATCCAGCGCATGTAGCGCTCGTCCACCGAGATCATGCGGGTCATCACCGGGTCGAACACCCAGTTGCTGGCGACCGATTCCCAGATGCCGTCGAAGGCCAGGCCGACCAGGCGACCGTGCGCGTCGAGCACCGGCGAGCCGGAGTTGCCGCCGGTGATGTCCAGGTCGGACAGGAAGTTCACCGGCACGCTGCCCAGGCGGGCATCCTCGAAGCCGCCGTAACGCTTGGCCTTGACCGCATCGATCAGTGCCTTCGGCGAATCGAACGGATCGGCACCGGTTTCCTTGGCGACCACGCCTTCGACATTGGTGAAGGACGGCTGCACCTTGCCATCCAGGCCGGTGTAACCCTTCACGTTGCCGAAGGTGATGCGCAGCGACAGGTTGGCGTCCGGGTAGACGAACTCGCCCTGGCTCTTCTTGTAGTCGGCGATCGCCTGCAGGAACAGCGGACGCGCCACCAGCTCCTCGCCGGTACGCACCTTGCGCTGGTGCTCGATCTCCAGCAGCGCCGGCATCACCGCCACCGCGTACTGGATGGCCGGGTCGGTGCTGGCCTCGAAGGCGGCCTTGTCGGCATTGAGCCACTTCAGGCGTTCGTCCAGGTTGCCCAGCTTGGAGCCGTCCAGGCGCGCGACGGTCGCGTTGACCGCAGCGGCGTCGGTGCCACCGATCCACGTATCGAATGCGGCCAGGTGCTGGTTGGCCGGCAACTGCGCGTACTGCTGCAGCCAGTACTGCTGGAACTGGCGGTCCATCGCCGCCACGTAGCGGCGGTCCATCTGCTTCAGGCCACCTTCGATGGCCGGCAGGTCACGCTCCTGGTAGCCCTCTTCGCGCTGCGCGTCCGGCTTGGCCTTCTCGATGGCCAGACGGTACAGGCGCACGGCGGTGCCCAGCGTACCGGTACGGTTGAGCATGGCCAGGTTGAGGTCACGGGCCTGGTTGGCGCGCGACTGCAGGCCCAGTGCCTGCAGCTGGGCATAGGCATCGGCCGCCGGCTGGCCGGCGGCGCCGCGCCCGCGCAGCCATTCCAGCACCGCCGCTTCCTCGCGCTGCTTGTGCGCCAGCACGTTGTTGCGCTTGAAGCCGTCCAGCTGGCCGTCGTAGTTCTTGCTGGTGTTGTTCCAGCCGGCCATGCTGGCGGCGTACTTCACCGCGATGTCCGGGTTGTCCTTGCTGGCCGCCTCGACCATCGCGATCTGTTCCTTGTAGGCCTTGGCGATGCTCGGGTAGGTCCAGTTGGCGGTGTTCTCGAACTCGCTGACCAGCGCGTAGCGGTCGGTGCGGCCCGGGTAGCCGGCCACCATCACGAAGTCACCCTCGCCCAGCGGCTGGTTGGCCAGCTTCAGCCAATGCTTGGGCTGGTACGGCACGTTGTCGGCGGCGAACGCGGCCGGCTTGCCGTCCTTGCCGACGTAGGCGCGGTAGAACGAGAAGTCACCGGTGTGGCGCGGCCACATCCAGTTGTCGATGTCGCCACCGAACTTGCCGACGCTGCCCGGGGGCGCATAGGCCAGGCGCACGTCCTTGATTTCCATGTTCTTGAACAGGCGGTAGGTGTTGCCGCCGGAGAAGCTGTACAGGGTGCAGCTGTAGGCGTCGTCGCTTTCGCACTCGGCGATCAGGCGCTTTTCCAGCGCTTCCAGCGCCTCGGTGCGCTTGAGCGGGTCGCGGCCGGCGCCGGCGATGGCAGCCTTGGCCTGGGCGGTGACGTCGGTGATGTCATCGAGCACGTAGATGCGGGCGTTCGGGCCGGCGCTCAGCTCGTCCTGCTGGGTCGGCGCGTTGAAGCCATCCTTGATCAGGTTCTTCTCGGCGGTCGAATTCAGCTGGATCGAGCCGTAGGCGCAGTGGTGGTTGGTGACCACCAGGCCCTGCGGCGAGACGAAGCTGGCGGTGCAGCCGCCCAGCGCGACCACCGCGCCCATCGGGTCGCCGGTCAGGTTGGCCAGCTGTTCCGGGTCCAGCTTCAGGCCGGCCTGCTTGAGCGGGCCGGCGATCTCCGGCAACTGCTGCGGCACCCACATGCCTTCAGCGGCCTGGGCGGCCTGGGCCATGCCCAGCCCGGCGACGATGGAAAACGCAAGCAAATTCACGCGCATGAGGCAGTTCCGAAAGGTTGGAACGGCCGATTGTAACGATTGGAACCGCCAGCTTCCCCTGCCATCGGTCAGTACGGGGCGGTTACGGCGTCGGGCATATAATCGCGGCTCTTTTTCACACTGCGGTTTTCCTGCAATGGCACAGACGATGAAGGCGCTGGTGAAGCGCGAAGCGACCAAGGGCATCTGGATGGAAGAGGTGCCGGTGCCCACGCCCGGCCCGAACGAAGTGCTGATCAAGCTGGAGAAGACCGCCATCTGCGGCACCGACCTGCACATCTACCTGTGGGACGAGTGGAGCCAGCGCACGATCAAGCCGGGCCTGACCATCGGCCACGAGTTCGTCGGCCGTATCGCCGAGATCGGCCCGGGCGTGACCGGCTATGAAATCGGCCAGCGCGTCTCGGCCGAGGGCCACATCGTCTGCGGCCACTGCCGCAACTGCCGTGGCGGCCGCCCGCACCTGTGCCCGAACACCGTCGGCATCGGCGTCAACGTCAACGGCGCCTTCGCCGAGTACATGGTGATGCCGGCCAGCAACCTGTGGCCGATCCCGGACCAGATCCCGTCCGAGCTGGCCGCCTTCTTCGACCCGTACGGCAACGCCGCGCACTGCGCGCTGGAATTCGACGTGATCGGCGAGGACGTGCTGATCACCGGTGCCGGCCCGATCGGCATCATCGCCGCCGGCATCTGCAAGCACATCGGCGCGCGCAACGTGGTGGTCACCGACGTCAATGATTTCCGCCTGAAGCTGGCCGCCGACATGGGCGCCACCCGCGTGGTCAACGTCGCCAACCAGTCGCTCAAGGACGTGATGAAGGAACTGCACATGGAGGGCTTCGACGTGGGCCTGGAAATGAGCGGCAACCCGCGCGCGTTCAACGACATGCTCGACTGCATGTACCACGGCGGCAAGATCGCCATGCTCGGCATCATGCCCAAGGGCGCCGGCTGCGACTGGGACAAGATCATCTTCAAGGGGCTGACCGTGCAGGGCATCTACGGCCGCAAGATGTACGAGACCTGGTACAAGATGACCCAGCTGGTGCTGTCCGGCTTCCCGCTCGGCAAGGTGATGACGCACCAGCTGCCGGTGGACCGCTTCCAGGAAGGTTTCGACCTGATGGAGCAGGGCAAGGCCGGCAAGGTCGTGCTGAGCTGGAACTGATCGCCCGCGCGATACACACGAAAGGCGCCGCAAGGCGCCTTTCGTACATCTGCAGCAGCCCCGTAGGAGCGGCCTTGGCCGCGAAGCAGATGGTGTTCCAGGTGGCAGGCATGCCTGTCGCGGCATGGACGCCATGCTTCGCGGCCAAGGCTGCTCCTGCCGATGAAATAAAAAAGGCGCCTTCCGGCGCCTTTTTCATTACACATCAAACAAGGATCAGGGCACGAAACAAGGATCAGGGCACGTCCACCGACACGGTGAACACCACGCCCGGCTTGTAGGTGTCCGACTCGCGGCGCAGCGCCGGCGCGTCCGAACCGAAGGTGTCGTAATAGCCCAGGGTGGCGGTGGCCGGGCCAAAGCCCTTGGAGACCGACACCGAACCATCGTAGTAGTCCGAGCGGCGCGGCCATTCGTTTTCCTTGGCCTTGATGGTGGTGTAGCCAACCGAGGCGCCGACCGAGAAGCCGGTATCGCCGATGTCATAGCTGGCTTCCACGGCGCTGTAGGTCTGCTTGGCGTCGCTGTTGCTGTAGTCGTCGGCATAGCCGAGCAGGCCGCTGACGGTCACCGGGCCGTTCCAGGTCACCTTGGCCAGGTATTCGTTGTAGTCGATGTTGCCGTAGCCGGAAGACGAACCAACGTAGGTGTAGCGGTTCACGCCCAGGTCCAGGTTCCAGCTGTCGGACAGGTCCTTGTTCCAGCCGACGGTGTAGTCGACTTCGAAGTTCGGGCCGCCTTCGCCGAAATCGACGTTGGAGCCCCACACGCCGGCATACAGGCCGAACGGAGCGGTGTAGGTGGCACCGGCCTGGAAGGCAGCGCTGTTGTCGCTCTGCGACACGCCACGGAACACGTAGTCGGTGGTCACGCCGTAGGTAAGGCTGAACGGGGAGCTCGACTCCTCGCTCTCCTGGGCGCAGACGGCGAACGGAACGGACAACAGGGCGGCGCAGGCTACGGCGACAAGGCGCTTGCTGTGCATCATGCGGATCTCCAGGCAGTGGGGGGCGTCGGCCGGCGGCAGCGCCGGTTCACGAATTTTTAACCACAATGATATTGCGATGCAACATCCACCGCCCCCACGCACACGCCCCTGCCCTGTTCAGCCGCCTTCGGCGGCGAACACACCGTAGCGGCGCGCCGCCAACCGGATGGCCTGCCCGGAGGCATAGGCCGGGCTGCCGGGCGGCAGTTCGACCTCCACGTCCGCCGCGCTTCCCTGCAGCTGCGCCCGCAGCCGTTGCCGCGGCCCGCTGCGCTGCACCGAGCCGACCGTGGCGGGCCAGTCGCCTTCGGCGTCCACCACCAGATCCTCCGGCCGCACGAAGACCTCCAGCGCCTCGGCATCCGGCAGCGCCGCCGTCCGCGGCCACCGCGCGCCCGCCACCTCCAGCACCGGCCCCTGCAACCGCGCCGGCAAGCGGTTGGCCTCGCCGACGAAGCCATACACGAACGGCGACGCCGGCCGGTCGTAGACCTCGCCGGGCGTACCGACCTGTTCGATGCGGCCCCGGTTGAGGATCGCCACGCGGTCGGCCAGCTCCAGTGCTTCTTCCTGGTCGTGGGTGACGAACACGGTGGTCAGGCCGGTGCGGTCATGGATCTCGCGCAGCCAACGGCGCAGGTCACGCCGTACCTGCGCATCCAGCGCACCGAACGGCTCATCGAGCAGCAGCACCCGCGGCTCGATGGCCAACGCGCGGGCCAGGGCCACGCGCTGGCGCTGGCCGCCGGACAGCTGCGCCGGATAGCGCCCGCCCAAGCCTTCCAGCTGCACCAGCGACAGCAGTTCCTCCACCCGGGCGTTGATGCGCGCCTTCGGCCAGCGCTCGGCACCGCGCCGCACCTCCAGCCCGAAGGCGATGTTGCCGCGCACGTCCAGGTGCTTGAACAGCGCGTAGTGCTGGAACACGAAGCCGGCCCGGCGTGCCTGCACGCTCAGGTTGGTGGCGTCCTCGCCATCGAACAGCAACTGCCCCTGCTCGGGTTGCTCCAGCCCGGCGATCGCACGCAGCAGCGTGGTCTTGCCCGAGCCGGACGGGCCCAGCAGCGCCAGCAGCTCGCCGCTGCGGATGTCCAGGCTCACGCCATCCAGTGCCGGAAACGCACCGAAACGCTTGCCCAGGTGTTGGATGCGGATGTTCATCGTGACTCCTCAGTGGCGGTGCGCGGCGGACAGCGATTGGCCGTGGCGCCATTCCAGGTAAGACTTCAGCACCAGCGTCAGCAACGCGGTGCCGGCCAGCAGCGAAGCACAGGCAAATGCCGCGCTGTAGGCGTACTCGTTGTAGAGGATCTCCACGTGCAGTGGCAGCGTGTTGGTGCGCCCGCGGATGTGGCCGGACACCACCGACACCGCGCCGAACTCACCCATCGCCCGCGCGCTGCACAACAGCACGCCGTACAGCAGGCCCCAGCGGATGTTGGGCAGGGTTACCTTCCAGAACATCTGCCAGGCGTTGGCGCCGAGCGTCAGCGCGGCCAGTTCCTCGTCGCTGCCCTGCTGCTCCATCAGCGGCATCAGTTCGCGGGCGATGAACGGGAAGGTCACGAACACCGTGGCCAGCACGATGCCGGGGATGGCGAACACGATGCGTGGCAGCTGCAACAACATGTCGCCCAGCACCGGCAGGTGCAGGCGCAGGCCGTCCTCGATCAACGGCCAGAACCAGCCATCGCGCCCGAACAGCAGGATGAACACCAGCCCCGCCACCACCGGCGACACCGAGAACGGCAGGTCGATCAACGTCACCAGCCAACGCTTGCCCGGGAAGCTGTGCTTGCTGACCACCCACGCCGCCGCCACGCCGAACACCAGGTTCAACGGCACCACGATCGCGGTGACCAGCAAGGTCAGCTTCACCGCGGACAGGGCGTCCGGTTCGCTGATCGCCACCCAGAACGCCTGCACGCCGCCGCGCAGCGCTTCGACGAACACCAGCAGCAACGGCAGCAGCAGGAACGACAGCAGGAACCCCAGCGCACCGAGGATCAACAGCACCTGCACCCCGCGCGGCTCGCTGGTCACCTGCTGCCGCGCACGCACCTTTTCACCCTGCTCCACCTGCACCGGCAACTCCAGGACCTGTTCGTTCATCGCGTGCCCCGCCGTTGCAGCCAGGCCTGCAGGCTGTTGACCAGCAACAGCACCGCGAAGGACAGCAACAGCATCGCCCCGGCAATCGCGGTGGCGCCGGCGTAATCAAACTCTTCCAGGCGGATGGTGATCAGCAGCGGCGCGATCTCGGTACGGTTGGGCAGGTTGCCGGCGATGAAGATCACCGAGCCGTATTCGCCCACGCCGCGTGCGAAGGCCAGCGCGAACCCGGTCAGCATCGCCGGCCACAATGTCGGCACCACCACCCGCGTGATGGTCTGCAGGCGCGAGGCACCCAAGGTCGCCGACGCCTCTTCCAGCTCGCGCTCGGCCTCGGCCAGCACCGGCTGCACGATCCGCACTACGAACGGCAGGCCGACGAACACCAGCGCCACGACGATGCCCAGCGGCGTGTAGGCGATCTTCAGGCCCAGCGGTTCCAGCCATTGGCCCAACCAACCCTGGCCGCCGTACAACGCGGTCAGGGCGATGCCGGCCACCGCGGTCGGCAATGCGAAAGGCAGGTCGATCATCGCGTCGAACACGCGCCGGCCCGGGAACGAATAGCGCACGAACACCCACGCCACCCATGTCCCCATCACCGTGTTGAACGCAGCGGCGGCAAAGGCCGTGCCGAAGCTCAGGCGCAGCGCGGCCAGCACGCGCGGCTCGGTCCAGATCTGCCAGATCCCGGCCAACCCCAGTCCGGAGGCCTTGAGGAACACGCCGGCCAACGGGATCAGCACGATCAGGCCCAGCCAGAACAGCGTCACGCCCATCCCAAGGCCAAAGCCGGGCAGGACCCGGCGTGGGCGCCGCACGCGCGGCGGCAGTGCTTCAGCGCTTGCGGCCACCGCTTACTTGCTCGCCTGGATCTGGTCGAACAGGCCACCGTCGGCGAAGTGCTCGGCCTGTGCCCGTTCCCAGGAGCCGAACGCCTGGCGGATGGTGACCAGCTGCACCTGCGGGAAGCGCGCGATGTCGGCCGGCGCGGCGTACTGCGGGTTGCGCGGCCGGTAGTAATGGCGGGCGGCGATGCGCTGCCCTTCCGGCGAGTACAGGTACTGCAGGTAGGCCTGCGCCACCTCGCGGGTGCCATGGCGGTCGACGTTGCGGTCCACCAGCGCCACCGACGGTTCGGCCAGGATCGACTGGCGCGGCACCACGATCTCGAACTTGTCCGGGCCCAGTTCTTCCTGCGCCAGGAAGGCCTCGTTCTCCCAGGCCAGCAGCACGTCGCCGATGCCGCGCTGCACGAACGTGGTGGTCGCGCCGCGCGCGCCGGTATCGAGCACCGGCACGTTGCGGAACAACGCGCGCATGTAGTTCAGCACCTTGTCGCGGTCGCCCTTGAAGATATGGTCGGCGTAGGCCCAGGCGGCCAGGTAGTTCCAGCGCGCGCCGCCGGAGGTCTTCGGGTTCGGCGTCACCACCGACACGCCGCTGCGCAGCAGGTCCGGCCAATCGCGGATGCCCTTCGGATTGCCCTTGCGCACCAGGAACACGATCGTGGAGGTGTACGGCGCGCTGTTGTCCGGCAGGCGGCTTTCCCAGTTCGCCGGCAGCAGCTTGGCCTTGTCGGCGATCGCGTCGACGTCATAGGCCAGGGCCAGCGTCACCACGTCGGCCTCGATGCCATCGATCACCGCACGCGCCTGCTTGCCCGAGCCGCCATGCGAGGTTTCGATGCCGACGGTGTCGCCCTTGGTTTCCTTCCAGTGCTTGGCGAAGGCGGCGTTGAAATCACGGTACAGCTCGCGCGTGGGGTCGTAGGAAACGTTGAGCAACTGCACGTCACGCGCGACGGCGGTGCCGGCTCCGAGGGTCAACAGCAGGGCCAGCGTGGCCACGCCGATGCGGGGGAGGAAGGAATGCTTCACGAAGGCTCTCCGTCAGAAGGAAACTTGCAGGCGCGAGAAAACGGCTTTTTCATCCGGCAGCCGTGCGGCGCCGGCCGTGGCATCGAAGCGGCTCTGCAGGTAGTTGGTGGCCAGCTTGAGGTTCGGCGTCAGGTACCAGTTCGCCCCCACCGTCCAGGCGCGGATGTGCGAGGCCGAGGTTGCCGGATCGGCGTAGAACGGGAATGCCGCCTCGTCGATCTCCAGTTCGCCATAGCGCGCGGTGAGCTCGAACGCACCCAGCCCGCCGTTGACGCCAAACGGGCGCGACGGTGTCACTCCGCGGTAGCTGGCGTCCTCGCCGCTCAGCACGTAGCTGGCCGTGGCCTGCCAGGCGCGGTGTTCCAACGCCGTGCGCCGTGCATCCCGCGCCACTTCCTGCCGCGAGGCGATGTACTCGGCCTGCAGGCCGAAGCCATTGCGGTAGAACCACCCCTGCGGCGACCAGCGCAGCGTGTCGCCGTCGGCGATCACCGCGCTGCGGTAGTTGAAGAACGTCGCCTGGCCGGGCGAGCGGTAGCGCGGCAGGAAGTTGTTGCCACTACCATGCTTCTGCCCGGCGCTGGCCCCCAGGCCGAAGCCCAGTCCTGCCCACGCGCTGTCCGTGCCCTTGAGCGGCTCGAAGAACACACGGCCGGCATACTCGAAATCATCGTCCGGATTGCTGGTCACCGCATCACGGCCATCGACCGTGCCGTTGAACACGCCCACCGCATAACTGAAACGGCCCTTGCCCAGCTCACCCTGCAGTTGCACGCCCAGGTCACGGTTGGGCGCCAGCTCGCTGACCAGCGCCCGCTCGACGTCCACCAACGCGGCCGACGACTGCAGGCGTTCCAGCCCGACCGGCGAGGTGAACTTGCCCACCCGCAACGTGTAGGCCGGATCGAACCGCAGATCCGCATAGGCATCCACGATGGTGGCGCTGTCTCCGGCGAACTCCGGGGTGAAGCGATAAGCCACCAGCTTGCCCAGCGAACCTTCCAAGGTCGGTCGTGCGGTACGCAGCAGGAAGGTGTCGTTCTGACTGCTGTTGCCGACGAACACGCGGGCATCGCCCTGCAGCAGGCCGCGCAGCTTCAGTTCGTAGTTGCCATCGCCGGACTTGAACGAAGCCCCCTTCTGGTCGACGGTGATCTTCGGCGCGGCCTTGGCTGCGGCCACGCGTTCCTCTTCCTGCAGTTCCAGGCGACGTTCAAGGATGCGCAGGCGCTGGTCCAGATCGGCCAGACCGGCACCTTCGGCCGGCGTGCCGTCGGACACCCCGGCCAGACGCTCCAGACGTTCCAGACGCTGCTGCAGCTGCTCGACCGTCAACTGCTGCGCCTGTGCCGATGACCAGGCCCCACACACCGCCAGGGCCAGGCTGAGGGACAACAGCTTCCTGGTCGGCAGGGTGAACAGGGGGCGTGGCGCGGTCATCGACGGCTCCTGGCGGGCATTGGGCAGGCTGCTGATGCTGCGGGCGCACACGTCCGGGGAGAAATGACTTACGGCGCGGCGCTTATAGCCATCGCGCATGACGCCCGCCGCGCTCACCCCGGTGCCGGTAAAATCGGCCTTCCTTTCCGCCGCAAGACCCTGCCATGACCGCAACCGCGAACACCTCCCCGCTCACCCGGCACTACGCCGAGGAACTGGACACCATCCGCGCGCAGGGGCTGTTCAAGTCCGAACGCATCATCACCAGCCCGCAGTCGGCCGAAATCACCCTGGACGATGGCCGCAGCGTGCTGAACTTCTGCGCCAACAACTACCTGGGCCTGGCCGACCACCCGGACCTGATCCAGGCGGCCAAGGATGCGCTGGACACGCACGGCTTCGGCATGGCCTCGGTGCGCTTCATCTGCGGCACCCAGGACCTGCACAAGCAGCTGGAGAAGCAGATCGCCGAGTTCTTCGGCAAGGACGACACCATCCTCTACGCCGCCTGCTTCGACGCCAACGGCGGCCTGTTCGAACCGCTGCTGGGCGAGAACGACGCGATCATCTCCGACGCGCTCAACCACGCCTCGATCATCGACGGCGTGCGCCTGTGCAAGGCCAAGCGCTTCCGCTACGCCAACTGCGACATGGCCGACCTGGAAGCCCAGCTGCAGGCCGCCGACGCTGCGGGTTGCAAGACCAAGCTGATCACCACCGACGGCGTGTTCTCGATGGACGGCTTCATCGCGCCGCTGGACGAAATCACCGCGCTGGCCAAGAAGTACAACGCGCTGGTGCACATCGACGAATGCCACGCCACCGGCTTCCTCGGCGACACTGGCCGTGGCTCGGCCGAGGTGAAGGGGGTGCTCGACAAGATCGACATCATCACCGGCACCCTCGGCAAGGCCATGGGCGGTGCACTGGGTGGCTTCACCTGCGCCAGCGCCGAAGTGGTCGAACTGCTGCGCCAGCGCTCGCGCCCGTACCTGTTCTCCAACTCGCTGCCACCGCATGTGGTGGCCGCCGGCATCAAGGCCTTCCAGATGCTGGCCGCAGCCGACGACCTGCGTGCCACCCTGCGCGAGAACACCGCGTATTTCCGCGAAAGGATGACCGCCGCCGGTTTCGACGTGAAGCCGGGCGTGCATCCGATCAGCCCGGTGATGCTGTACGACGCGCCGCTGGCGCAGAAGTTCGCGCAGCGCCTGCTGGAAGAAGGCATCTACGCGATCGGCTTCTTCTTCCCGGTGGTGCCCAAGGGGCAAGCCCGCATCCGCACCCAGATCAGCGCCGCGCACAGCCGCGCCCACCTGGATCGCGCGATCGATGCCTTCACCCGCATCGGCAAGGAACTGGGCGTGATCAAGGGTTGATCCAGCCCCACCGCGACAAACGAAAACAGGCGCCCCAGGGCGCCTGTTCTTTTTCTGCTGGTGCGGCGCCGGGTTCCGCTGGCGCCTTACCGATTTGCCCGGGCATCGCCTGCCAGGCCTGGCCCGTCACACCAGGCCCTCACCTGCATCAGTTCTTGGCCGCCGCGTCCGCCGCTGGCGCGCCCTTGGCCACGCGGATGCCGTTGGCCTTCATCCAGGCGTCGAACTGGTCGGCGCTCATCCTGTTCTCGCCCTGCTGCATCAGGAACCGGTAATTGCCCAAGGCATCCTTCTCGGCGGTCGGTTCCTGCACGGTCACCGTGATCGGCTTTTCCTCGACCTGTGCCACCGGCTTGCCCGACGACGCGCAACCCACCATCGCCGCCAACGAACCCATCAACACCGACACTCCGGATACGCGGATAAGAGCTTGCATGACCATCACCTCTGGAAAACTGAGGGCCAGTCTAATCTATCACTGCAACAAATCCAGCTATTTCACTGAATTCTATGGAATAAATCAGCCACCAGGTGCGCGCAGCGCATTCAGCTCCGCGGCATCCAGCTCCCGCCACTGCCCCTTGCCCAGCGTCCCCAGTTGCACCGGGCCGATCGCCACCCGCATCAACCGCAGCACGTCGAAGCCCAGCACCTTGAGCAGCCGGCGGATATGCCGGTTGCGGCCTTCGTCGAGCACCACTTCCAGCCAGGCGTTGCGTCCGCCCTGCTGCAGCACCCGCACCGAATGCGCGGCAAGGTGCTCACCGGCATCGTCGATCCCTTCGTGCATGCGTGCCAGCTGCGCCGCATCCGGCACGCCGTCGATCTGCACGCGATAGGTCTTCAACGGCCCCGTCGCCGGGTCGGTCTGGCGCGCGGCCCACTCCGGGTCATTGCTGAAGAACAGCAGCCCTTCGCTGGCCTTGTCCAAGCGCCCGACCGGCGCCAACCACGGCAAGCCCGCCCCGTCGAAGCACTGGTATACCGTCTGCCTGCCCTGCTCGTCCTGCACCGTGGTCACCAGGCCACGCGGTTTGTTCAGGGCGATGTAGAGGCGTCTTTCCGCCACCAGCGGCTGGCCATCGAGCAGCACCACGTGGCGTCCGGCAACCACGGGGAACTCCGGGTCGCGCACCAGGCGCCCATCCACGCTCACCCGCCCCTCCAGCACGCGCCGGGCCGCTTCGCTGCGCGAGCACACCCCGGCCTTGGACAGCACCCGCGCCAGTCCGTGCCGCACCTGCGTCGCCGCGGCGCCCTTGGCCGAATGCAAACGCCCGCCTGGCTTGGCCGGGCGGGCGTTCGAGGAAGACGTGGGCTTGCGCGGACGCATCAGCAGCGGCGCACGGCGCCTTCGTCCTTACTTGGTTTCGGTGGCCGGCTGCGCTGCCGGTGCCGCCTCGGCGGTGGCGGCCGCATCCGGGGCCGGGCGCGCCTTGACCACGCGCACGCCACGCGCCTTCATCCAGGCATCGAACTCCTCGGCGGTCATGCGCTTGCCGTTCTGGCTCATGTCAAAGCGCCACGGCGTGTTGTCGAACTCGGTCTGCGGCTTGTAGGCGGCCGGGTCATTGGCATTGATCGCCGGGCGGGCCGGGATCGCGCTGGCGACGTTGTTGCAGCTTTCCACGCGCAGGCGCATCAGCACGCGGTCCAGCGACTGCTCCTCGCCACCGGCCGAACTCAGCACGCCGGACGGCATGCCCAGCTGGCCCGGTCGCACGTACAGCTCCGAGGCAACCGGGGCGATCACCGTGGCCGGCAGCGGAGCAGGCTGCATCGACGGCGCCGAGCAATCCACTGCTGCGTGGGCGGCCGGCACAGCGGCCAGCACGACGAGACCAGCCAGGGCGATACGCAGCATCAGCAATTCCATTAGCGAAGAGAACGCGGCGAGTGTAGGCAGCCCCCGCACCGCTTTCAACCGCTACGTGCAGCTGTCTGCGGCTGACTGCGATCCACGTCATGCCATGCACGGTGCCGGCGCAAAAAAACAAGGCCCGGCTTTCGCCGGGCCTTGCATTGCATCAAGTGAAGCGTCCGATCAGTTCTGGACGTTCAGCTCGGTGCGGCGGTTCTTGGCGCGACCTTCCGGGTTGTCCGAACCATCAGCATTGGTGTTCGGAGCAATCGGACGGCTCTCGCCGTAGCCGATCGGGCCCTGCAGACGCGAAGCCGACACACCGTTGGTGGTCAGGTAGTCGTACACGGCCTTGGCGCGGCGCTCGGACAGCTTCTGGTTATAAGCGTCGGTACCCTTCGAGTCGGTGTGACCGGCAACTTCAACGCGCAGATCCGGGTAACGCTTCAGGATCTCGGTGGCCTCGCTCAGGATCGCAACAGCGTCCGGACGCAGGGTGGCCTTGTCGAAGTCGAAGTTCACGCCCTTCAGGTCGATGGAGACCGGCACCGGGCAACCGTCCGGACCGATGGTCTGACCCGGCTGCGAGTTCGGGCACTTGTCGTCGCAGTTGTTGACGCCGTCACCGTCGTCATCCAGGTCAGCGCAGCTCGGAGCAACCGGAGCCGGTGCCGGAGCAACAGCAGCAACCGGGGCCGGGCCCAGCGGGATCACGACGCCGACCGAAGCCAGCACGTCGCCGAACCAATCCTGGTCGTCGCCAGCCAGCGACGGAGCGATGCTCTTGTCGTCGAAGTCAGCGCGGTAGGCCAGTTCGGCACGAACGGCAACACGCTTTTCGAAGGTGGTCTGCAGACCGACGCCGACCTTGGCGGCCAGGTTGCCGTCCTTGCGGTCCAGCAGGTTGCCGGCCTGGGTCAGGTACTCTTCTTCAGACTTCTGGTAGCCCAGGCCTGCCAGCAGGTACGGGTTCCAGCCACGGCCTTCCTGGATGAAGTGGCGACGCAGGTCCAGCGAGACGCCGTACTGCGACCAGTTCTGGTCCTGGTTCTTGTCGAAGTTCGGGTTCTGGTAGTTCAGCTCACCGTCCAGCGACCAGTTCGGGCTGATGAACTTACCCAGGCCCAGCGTGGCGAACGGGGCATCGTTGGTGCCGCGATCGCCGTCCTGGAAGTTGAAGCCGGCCGAACCGGTCAGGTACCAGCGGTCGTCGAATTCCTGGGCCGAAGCGGCCTGGGCGAAAGCCAGACCACCGAGCAGTGCGGCGGTAAGGATCTTCTTGTTCATGAAATACAGCTCCTTGTTTCGGGGGTATGAAACCGGTAGAGGCATGGTCCAGCACAGCGATATCGTTCGTCGCGTTCAGAGACGGCCGTTTCCGCACGCCATCGCGGTGCACATTATGCGCTGGGCCGTGAAGGCGATGTTAACGGTCATATAACAAATTGCGCGACCACCAGACCTCTACGTGTCCGGCTGAGCGCACCGTATACAGCTTCATCAACCCGTGCAAGAGCCTGACACAGCAGGGTTTCCCGGCTTTTTGCTGCAATGCGGTCAATTTCGTCCGTTAAGCCCGTGAAAATACTGGAATGCCGTCGCAGTTACCGCCAGCTGAACCGTTTGCTGAGTATGATCCGGCGATCCCCCCTGCAACGGAACTTTCCCGCATGAAAGCGATCGGCCTGACCCGTTACCTGCCCATCGAAGATCCCGATTCGCTGCAGGACCTGTCCGTGGACCCACCTGCCAGCCCGCAGGGACAGGACATCCTGGTCCAGGTACAGGCGGTATCGGTCAATCCGGTGGACACCAAGCTGCGCGCGCCCAAGGCCGGTGAGGAAAGCCCGGCCCGCATCCTGGGCTTCGACGCCGCCGGCACGGTGGTGGCGGTCGGCCCGGAGGTCACCGCGTTCGAGGTCGGCGACGAGGTGTACTACGCCGGTGACGTGACCCGCCCCGGCTGCGACGCGCAGCTGCAGCTGGTCGACGAACGCCTGGTCGGGCGCAAGCCCACCACGCTGGACTTCGCCGAAGCCGCCGCGCTGCCGCTGACCACCCTGACCGCCTGGGAGCTGCTGTTCCAGCGCATGCCGTTCCAGCTGGATGGCCGCCGCAATGCCGGCAGGACCCTGCTGGTGATCGCCGGCGCCGGCGGCGTCGGCTCGATCGCGATCCAGTTGGGCCGGCATGCCGGTTTCACCGTGGTGGCGACCGCCTCGCGCGAGGCCAGCGTGCAGTGGTGCCGGCTGATGGGGGCCGAACACGTCATCGACCATCGCCAGCCGCTGGCCCCGCAACTGCGGGCACTGGGCATCACCCAGGTGGACGCGGCACTGAACCTGGCCGACACCGACCTGTACTGGCAGCAGCTCGGCGAGCTGCTGGCGCCGCAGGGTCATGTCGGCCTGATCGTCGAGCCGTCCGGCGCGCTGCGCATCGGCGACCCCTACAAGGCCAAGTGCATCGGCATCCACTGGGAAATGATGTTCGCCCGTGCCCGCTTCCGCACCGCAGACATGATCGAGCAGCACCGCATCCTGACCCGCGCTGCCAGCCTGATCGATGCCGGCGAACTGCGCACCACGCTGACCGGGCGGCTCGGCAGCATCAACGCCCGGAACCTGCGCCAGGCGCACCAGCAACTCGAGTCCGGCCGCACCATCGGCAAACTGGCGCTGGAAGGCTGGGACTGACCCCGCCGCGTTGCAGCCTGCCAGGCGGCGTCGCCGGACGATGCCGCCTCCCCTCCTGCAGGGCCGTCGCACGCGCGGCGGCCCGCCACTGGTCGACGTCCATGCCCCGCCTGTTCTTTCCCCGCCTGCTGCAACTGCTGCTCGGGCTGTTCCTGTTCGGCATCGCCTCTGCGCTGATGATCCGTGCCAGCATCGGCATCGCCCCGTGGGACGTGCTCAGCCAGGGCGTTTCCCTGCGCAGCGGGCTGTCGTTCGGCTGGGTCACCAACCTGATCGGCGTGGCAGTGCTGCTGATGTGGCTGCCGCTGCGCCAACGCCCCGGGCTGGGCACGGTACTCAACGTGCTGCTGATCGGCCCCAGCGCGCAGCTCGGCCTGAACCTGCTGCCGCCGGCCAGTGGCCTGGTCTGGCAGGTCCTGCTGTTCGCCGCCGGCCTGCTGCTGATGGCGCTGGCCACCGGCCTCTACATCGGCGCCCGATTCGGCCCGGGCCCGCGCGACGGCCTGATGACCGGGCTGCATGCACGTACCGGGTGGCCGATCTGGAAAGTGCGCACCTTGATCGAAGCCAGCGCGCTGCTGCTGGGATGGTGGCTGGGCGGCAACGTCGGCTGGGGCACGCTGGCCTTCGCCGTATTCATCGGCCCCCTGTGCGGGCTGACCCTGCCGCTGTTCGATCGCCAGCGCGCGCTGTCCCCTGCCGCGGACGGCCGCCGGGCCTGAGCCCGTTCGCGCGGCATTGCCCAAGGCAACACACCGGACCTCAGCGCCGCTTCTGCAGCACCTGGTCGCGGATGTACCAATCGCGCAATGCCACCCCGGCGGCGACGCGGCGTGCGCGGGCCGCGCTCGCCGCGTCCGGTGCGACGCCTTCGACGGCCAGGTGACGGGCGTCCTTCCACGCATGCAGTTGGGGGGTGGCGAGCGGCCACAGCACGCCCTGCGGAATGTACAGGCGATCGAACTGGGCCAGTGCATCGCCGCCGTCCCCGGCGGCGCCCCACAGGTTGCGACCGGTGGCGAAGTACGACTGCCCCGGCAATGCCAGCGACACCACCGTCGGGATCAGGTCGGCATGCCCGGCGAAGGCGCGGGTATCGGGCACGCTGCCCGCGGGAGCGAAGGCCTGCGGCACCCGCAGCCAGGCGAACACGCGGTCCACGTCGACCTGCTCGGCCGGCAGGTCGTAGCGGTAGTGGGTCCGCAGGTTGTGGTCGCCGGCCGCGGCGATGATGGTGCGCTCGCCGAGCGGGCTTTCCCGCAACGTCTGCAGGAACGCACCGAACTCGTCGGCCTGGTACTGGTAGGTGGTCAGCATGCGCCGCAGCTCGGCGGTGTCGGGCAGCGCGCGCGGGCCCAGTGCCGCCGGATCCTGCGGCAGCGCGCGGTGCGCGGTGTCCAGTTGGAACGGCGGGTGGTTGCTGGTGGTCAGCAACACCAGGAACAGCCGCTCGCCATCGGCATCGGCCTTGGCCAGCAGCGCCTGGGCGAAACGGAACAGCCAGGCGTCATACAGGCCCCACTCGGTGCCATCGGCCTTGGGGAACTGCTGGCGGATGTCACGCGCGTCGTAGACGCGGTCGAAGCCCTGGCGGGTGAACGTGGTGCCGATCTCGCGCCAGTCGCTGCCACCGCCGTAGACGAAGGCGGTGCGGTAGCCGGCGCGCTTGAACGGCAACGCGGCGGAACTGTCGAAGGTGATGCGTGCGTTGCGGCCGACGGTCAGCGGCGTGATCGGCGACCCGAGCAGCAGGTTCTCCAGTTCCGGGTGGGTCCCGTTCTGGCCGGCGATGAAGTTGTCGAAACGGTAGCCATGGGCGAGCTCGCCACGCAGGCGTCCCAGCATGTCGTTGCCGGGGCCGTCGCTGTACAACAGGTCCTGGCCGAATGACTCCAGCAACCCGACCACCACGTGCGGCGAACTGGACAGCGGGCGCGGCGTGCCGGGCGCGGTCGGGAACAGCGCGGCCCGCACATGGCCCGGTTCACCGGAAGGCAGGCCCGCGGCGTGGGCCGCTTCCTGCAGGCTGGCGAAGCCGAGCCGGTGCACGCCGACCAGCGGGTCGGTGCCGACGTCGGTTTCCTTGGCGCGCACGCGTGCGGCGCGGTAGAGCGTCAGCGGCGCGTTGAGCACCAGCGCATTGACGAACGGGTCGGCCGAGACGGTGACGTCGCGACGCACCAGCGGGAAGGTCCCCACCGAACCGCGCGCCAGCAGCAGCAACAGCACGCACTGCACGACCAGCACGGCGGCCTTGCCCCAGCCACCGGACCCGGCCGGCCAGCGCAGGCCCAGCCATTGCCCCAGCCGCGGTACCAGCCAGCCCAACGCGAGGCCGGCAACCAGCAGGGCCAGCACGCCGGGGACGACCGGGTAATCGTCCCAGACGGTCTGCAGGATCGCCCCGGTATCGTCCTCGAACATGCCGAAGACGATCGGGTCGAACCGCGTCTTGTAGAAGGCGTAGTAGAAGTGCTCGCAGATGGACAGCAGCGCGAACAGCAGCAGGATCGCGACCAGCAGCCATTGCGCGCAGCGCACCGCCTGCTCGCGCCGGCCCGATAACCACAGCGGTGCGGCCAGCAGGGCCACCAGCAGCGCGGACACCGCGCCGGCCACCAGGTCATAGCGCATGCCCTGCCACAGCACCGGCCACAGCAGCTCGCTGCCCCGGCCCGCGCCGGCATAGGCCAGCCACATCGAGACCCGCGCCACCGCACCGAACATGGCAATCCCTGCCACCAGCAGCCACAAGCGCGGGAACAACCTCGCCCCTGCGGGCGAAGAAATCTGTGTATTCAAAATAGTGACGCCCCTGTCCTGCCAGCGCTGGAACCCGGCCGGCCGGCACGGATTGTAATCCGTTGGCAACAACCATTTGCTAGGCAGGGCGCCTTCCCCGCCGGCGGTTCCGGCGGGGTGCCAGGGCGAGGATTGAGAAAAGGCGGTCTTGCCCCTCAGAATGGGGGCATTCCGTACGCAAGCGTATCCAAGATGACGCCAGCCACCGACACCGCCTATCCGCACCTGTTCGCACCGCTGGACCTGGGCTTCACCCAGCTCCGCAACCGCATCCTGATGGGCTCGATGCATACCGGCCTGGAGGACCACAGCCGCGACTTCCCCAAGCTGGCCGCCTATTTCGGCGAGCGCGCGGCCGGCGGTGCGGCGCTGCTGGTCACCGGCGGCTTTTCACCGAACATCGCCGGCTGGCTGGCGCCGTTCGGCAGCAAGCTGTCCTGGCCCTGGGAAGTAGGTCGGCACCGCCCGGTCACCGCGGCGGTCCACGCGCACGGCGCCAAGATCTGCCTGCAGCTGCTGCATGCCGGCCGCTACGCCTACCACCCGTTGCAGGTGGCCCCCTCGAAGCTGAAGGCACCGATCAACCCGTTCACCCCGCGCGCGCTGAGCAGTTGGGGCGTGGACCGCCAGATCGCCAGCTACGCCCGCGCCGCCCGGTTGGCCCGCGAGGCCGGCTACGACGGCGTGGAGGTGATGGGCTCGGAGGGCTACCTGATCAACGAGTTCATCGCCCCGCGCACCAACAAGCGCAGCGATGCCTGGGGCGGCGACGCCAGCAAGCGCATGCGCTTTGCCGTGGAGATCGTGCGCCGCATCCGCGAGGCCTGCGGCCCGGACTTCATCATCATCTACCGGTTGTCGCTGCTGGACCTGGTCGAGGACGGCAGCAACTGGGAAGAGATCCTGCTGCAGGCCAAGGCCATCGAAGCGGCCGGGGCCACGATCATCAACTCCGGCATCGGCTGGCACGAGGCGCGGGTTCCGACCATCGCCACCTCGGTGCCGCGCGCGGCGTTCACCGGCGTGACCGCCAAGCTGCGGCCGCACGTCAACGTGCCGGTGGTGGCGGTCAACCGTATCAACATGCCGGACGTGGCCGAACGGGTGCTGGCCGATGGCCACGCCGACATGGTCTCGCTGGCACGCCCGTTGCTGGCCGACCCGCACTGGCCGGCCAAGGCCCGTGCCGGGAAACCGGAGACCATCAATACCTGCATCGCCTGCAACCAGGCCTGCCTGGACCACATCTTCGTCAACAAGCGCGCCACCTGCCTGGTCAACCCGCGCGCCGCGCACGAGACTGAACTCGTCTACCGCCCGACCCCTGCGCCCAAGCGGGTAGCGGTGGTTGGTGCCGGTCCGGCCGGCCTGGCCTGCGCCACGGTCGCGGCCGAGCGTGGCCACCAGGTCACCCTGTTCGATGCCGCCGGCGAGATCGGCGGGCAGTTCAATGTCGCCAAGCGCATCCCGGGCAAGGAAGAGTTCCACGAGACCCTGCGCTACTTCCGCCATCGCCTGGCCGACACCGGCGTGGACGTGCGCCTGGACACCCGCGCCGACGCCGCCACGCTGGCCGGCTTCGACGAGGTCGTGGTCGCCACCGGCATCCTGCCGCGCCGGGTGGACTTCCCCGGTGCCGATCACCCGATGGTGGTGAGCTACCTGGACGTGCTGCTGGGCCGGGTCCACGCCGCCGACAAGGTGGCGATCATCGGCGCCGGCGGCATCGGCTTCGACGTCGGCGAGTTCCTGGTCCACGAAGGCCCTTCGCCGGCGCTGGACCCGGCACGCTGGATGGCCGAATGGGGCGTGGACCCGAGCTTCAGCAACCGGGGCGCGCTCACCCGGCCGCAGCCCGAAGCGCCGGCCCGCAAGGTCTGGCTGCTGCAGCGCAGCCCGGGCAAGCCCGGCGCGCGCCTGGGCAAGACCACCGGCTGGATCCACCGCGCCACGCTCAAGGCCAAGGGTGTGCAGATGCTGGGCGGGGTCGAGTACCTGGGCGTGGACGACCACGGCCTGCGCATCCGCGTGGATGGCCAGGAGCAGTTGCTGGACGTGGGCACCGTGGTGATCTGCGCCGGCCAGGAGCCACAGCGCAGCCTGGCCGCCGAGCTGCAGGCGCAGGGCCGCAGCGTCCACATCATTGGCGGTGCCGACGTCGCCGCCGAACTGGACGCCAAGCGGGCCATCGACCAGGGCAGCCGGTTGGCCGCGGCACTCTGAGGGGCCGTGCACGCCGGGCAACCCGTCCGGCGGCGCCGCGTCACCGGCCCGTGCGGCACGCACTGCCGTCTTTTCCGTGATGCAAAGCACAGTCACGGCCCGGGCGGTGGGGTCGAAAACGGTCCCGCCGGCCGGTTCCGGCCCCTGCAACAAACCTGAATGTCAAGAATCCGCATTCAGGAAAAGTTTGGGATCGCCCCCCTACCTTGCGCGCACTTCTCGCTCACCCACCAGTTCCGGTGAGCAAGGCGCGGCCCTCCCCGATCTGATCGAGGGCCGCCCACGGGGCGGCCCCGATGCCACGGCCGCCTCCCCATAACGCCAAGTCGCGGTTGTCCCTGGTTCCATCCGATATCCGGAACCCGGCGGCCGTGGCCCACACGGAGCAAGGAGATTTATGAAACTGGCCTGGATTCTCTGGCTGTCGCAGATGTTGCCGCAGCCGGCAGCCGACTCGTTGTGCCTGAGCACCACCGTTTACCTGGAAGCCCGCGACCAGACCCTGCGCGGCCAACAGGCCGTCGCCGAAGTCGCCCTGCGCCGCCTCGACAGTGGCCTGTGGGGGGACTCGATGTGCCAGGTGGTGACGGCACGCAAGCAGTTCGCCCCCACCCTGGTGGCACCGGGTACCCAACTGCGCAATGACGACGCCTGGGCCGAAGCCGTCGACGTGGCCTTCGCCGCCGAGCGCAACTGGGCGCTGCCGGCCGGGGAGCGCAAGGAGATCGTGCCGGGCGCCAGCCACTTCGCCGCCCACGCCATCGCCAGCCCGAGCTGGCGCAACGCCTACCAGGTGGCCACCATCGGCGGGCACACCTTCTATAAGGTGCAGTCGCTCAAGCCGCGTTCGTCCTGAGCCCGCGTCCCAGCGTCCGGACAGTGCGTGCCACCGCGCCATCACCGGTCATTCCCCGGTTGTGGCGATAATGCGGGTCCATTCCTTTCCTCCAGGACCCGCATGAAGCTCTACACCAAGCCAGGCGCCTGCTCGCTGGCCGACCACATCACCCTGATCTGGTCCGGCCTGCCGTTCGAGGCGGAGGTTGTCGACTACGCCACCATGAAGTCGCCGGAATTCCTGGCCAGGAACCCGGCCGGTGCGGTGCCGGTGCTCGAGGACGACGGCTGGGTGCTGACCCAGAATGCCGCCATCCTGCACTACATCAGCGGCAAGGCCCCTCAGGCCGCGCTCGATGGTGGCAGCGACCTGCGCACCCGTGCCGAAGTGGACCGTTGGCTGTCCTTCGTCAACGCCGACGTTCATCCGGCCTTCCACCCGATCTTCGGTTCGACCAAGTACCTGGGCGACGAGGCGGCCATCGCGCTGACCCAGCAGAACGCGCGCGAGAAGCTGCGCGGCTACTTCCAGCGCATCAACGATCGCGTGGCACAGGTCGACTGGCTGGGCGGCACCCCGCGCCCGTCGATCGCCGATGCCTATGCCTTCGTGACCCTGCGCTGGGCCCGTGGCACCAAGGTCGACCTGAGCGGCCTGGACGCACTGGACCGCTATGAGCAGCGCCTGCGCGCCGACGCCGCGGTGCAGGCCGCGATGCAGGCCGAAGGCCTGAGCTGAGCCCCGCGCCACCACGCACATCACGGGCCGCCGGTACAGTTGCCGGCGGCCCGTTGCGTTTTCGGCGCCCGCGCCGGCTCAGCGCACCGACACCGTCATCATCAGCTGCGGCGTCTGCCGGTAAAGGGCCGGGTACTGCTGCCTGAGCGCCTCCACCTTCGGCAGGTCGTTGATGCGCACGTACAGCGCATCCGGATGCAGCGCGAGGTAGTTCTGGTGATAGCCCTCGGCCACGTAGAACGCCTTGCCTCCGTCCACGCGGGTGGCCAACGGCGCGGGGAACACGCCACTGCGCTGCAGCTGCGCGATGTACGCCAGGCTCGCCGCACGCATGCCCGCATCGTCGGCATAGATCGCCGAACGGTACTGGCTGCCATGGTCCGGCCCCTGCCGATTCAACTGGGTCGGGTCGTGCACCACCGAGAAGAACACCTGCATCAGCTGCGCGTAACTGACCTGGGCCGGGTCATAGGTGACCTGCACCGCTTCGGCATGGCCGGTGCTTCCGCTGCTGACCCGCGCATAGTGGGCGTCGGCAGCGCTGCCACCGATGTAACCGGACACCGCGCTCTGCACGCCCTTCACGTGCTGGAACACGCCCTGCACGCCCCAGAAGCAGCCACCGGCAAACACCACCCGGGCGTGCCGCATGCCAGGCTGGTGCAGGTCCGCCGCGCCGGCGGCGGCCGGCACCGGGACCTTGGCCGGCGCCGCCTGCACCGGCCGGCCCATGCCCAGCGCCATCGCCACCAGCAGGCCGGCAACGGCCATCGCGATGCCGCCGGCCACCCATTTTTCCGTTGCGATCTTCATCGTCTGCTCCCGGTTCAACCAAAGGTGAAGGCGTAGGCACGCACGTCCGGATCCTGGAATTCGATCTCGAAGCTGCGTTCCTGGACATCGCCGTGTTGGCGGATCAACTGGTACAGGCGGTTCTCGTCGACCACGCCCTCACCGCTGGCCGATACGTCGCCACCGGCGTCGGCGCCCGGGGCCTTGCCATCGATGCGCACGCGGAAGCGCACCGGATGGGCCGGGTCGCGGGGCGCCAGCACCAGATGCAGGTCACGGGCATGGAAGCGGAACACGATGCGACCGCCGCGCTGCTGCAGCTGCGCGTCTTCGCCCTCCACTTTCCAGCGGCCGGCGAGCGCCCACTGGTTGAGCTGCAGCGACGTCGGCGCCCGGTAGTCAGCCACCTGGCCGGGCTTCTGCCCGCCCGGCGAGGCAAAGTGCTCGGCGCGCGCATGGCCGATGTAGGTTTCCGGCGACCGCAGGTTGTCCATGTCCGCCTGCAAGGCCACGCCTTCCTGTGCGCCACCCATCATGGTCGGCGCCTCGCCGGGCAACGGGTTGCCCGCCTCGCGCAGCAGCTGGCGGATGATCTGCTCGGAGTTGGCGTAGTCGCCCTCACCGAAGTGGTGGGCACGGATGCGCCCCTGCGCATCGATGAAGTAGTGCGCCGGCCAGTAGTGGTTATCAAAGCCGCGCCAGATCGCGTAGTCGTTGTCGATGGCCACCGGATAGGTGATGCCCAGTTCCTTCACCGCACGCTCCACGTTGTCGCGGTCACGTTCGAAGGCGAACTCCGGTGCATGCACGCCGATCACCACCAACCCGTGGTCGCGGTAGCGCCCGGCCCACTGCCGCACGTACGGCAGGGTGCGCAGGCAGTTGATGCAGGAATAGGTCCAGAAATCGACCAGCACCACCTTGCCGCGCAGCGTTGCTGCCTCCAGCGGCGGGCCGTTGAGCCAGGCCGTTGCACCGGCCAGCGAAGGCAATGCGCCCTCGACCGGCAGTGCCGCACCCGCGCCGGGGTCAGCGGCCATCATCATCGCCGGCCCCGCCCCGCTGGCAGGCGTGTGCCAGCGGTCCAGCAGGCCCTGCTCCAGCCGGGTGGTACTGGGCGTGGAGGCACGGGTCAGCAGCCCGGTGTCCCAGCCCATCGCGATCGCAACCACCGCCAGCAATGCCGCCGCGCCCAGGCCCCGCCGGATCCACTCGCTGGTCCCCAGCCGCCGCTTCAATGCCGCGAACACGCGCCCGCCGACCCACACCGCCAATCCCAGCGCAGTGGCCGCGCCCAGCGCATAGGCCAGCAACAGCCCGGAGGTGCCGGCATTGGCGCCCTGCAACGCCGCGCCGGTCAGGATCAGGCCGAGGATCGGCCCGGCACAAGGCGCCCACAACAGGCCAGTGGCCACGCCCAGCAGCAGCGAGGTCATCACCCCGCCCCGGCCGGCATCGGCGGCACTGTCAGCCACCGTGCCCAGCCGCGCGCCCAGCCGCTGCAGCGGCGACAACAGGCGGTCGGCCAAGGCCGGCCACAACAACGCCAGCGCGAACAGCGCCATCACCACCAGCGCGATCCAGCGCCCGACCTGGTTGGCCTGCACCACCCAATGGCTGCCGACCGCCGCCAGGCTCGCCACCACCGCGAACATCAACGCCATCCCCAGCAGCAACGGCAGGCCGCTGCGCAGGAACGGCCGGTCGGCCCGGGCGAACACGAACGGCAGCACCGGCAGGATGCAGGGGCTGAGCAGGGTGAGCACGCCACCCAGGTAAGCAAGCACGAACAGGAGCATGGAGGAATCCTTGTCGGGGAACGTAGACGGCGCTCAGGCCGCCATGAACTGCAGGGCCACGCCGTTCATGCAGTAGCGCAGGCCGGTCGGGCGCGGGCCGTCATTGAAGACATGGCCGAGATGGCCCCCGCACCGGTGGCAGTGCACGGCCGCACGCACCATGCCGAAGCTGGTGTCGCGCGCCTGTTCCACCGCGCCGTGCAGCGGTGCCCAGAAACTGGGCCAGCCGGTGCCGCTGTCGAACTTGGTGGCCGAGGAAAACAGCGGCAGCGCGCAACCGGCGCAGGCAAACGTGCCGCGCCGATGCTCGTCGTTGAGCGGGCTGCTGAACGGCCGCTCGGTGCCCTGCCCGCGCAACACCGCGTACTGCCCCGGCGTCAGCAGCTGCCGCCATTGCGCGTCGCTGTGCATGACCTCGAAGCGGTGCCCGGTGGCGGCGGTCGCCGGCGCGGCACGGCCGCAGCCACTGAGGCCGAACAGGCTGGCCGCGGCCAGGCTGCCACCGATGCCCAGCAATCTGCGACGGGTGAGGGACATGGCCAATCTCCTGGCAGGGATGATGTGCCCATGCTGTGCCCGCGACGGTCAACGAATCCTCACGCAGAGTTAAATTTTCCGTGACACATCGCCGCCGCTATCCATCGACAATGGCGCCATCTCCCCGCTGGCTCCGACCTGCCGATGAGCAGTGCAAAACGTGTCCTGATCGTCGAGGACGATGCCCACATCGCCAACCTGCTGCGCATGCACCTGCGCGACGAAGGCTATGACGTCACCCACGCAGCCACGGGTGACGAAGGCCTGCGCCTGCTCGAGGACCAGCAATGGAGCGCGCTGGTGCTGGACCTGATGCTGCCCGGTGTGGACGGGCTGGAGATCTGCCGGCGTGCGCGTGCGATGACGCGCTACACGCCGATCATCATCACCAGCGCGCGTGCCAGCGAGGTGCACCGCATTCTTGGCCTGGAACTGGGCGCCGACGATTACCTGGCCAAGCCGTTCTCGATGCTGGAACTGGTGGCACGGGTCAAGGCGCTGCTGCGCCGTGTCGAAGCCATGGCGCAGAACGCCCGCATCGATGCCGGCGAGATCGAGACCGCCGGCGTCCGCATCGACCCGGTGGCACGCACCGCCCAGGTGGACGGCACCCCGCTGGACCTCACCCCGCGCGAGTTCGACCTGCTGTACTTCTTCGCCCGTCACCCGGACCAGGTGTACTCGCGCATGGACCTGCTCAACCAGGTCTGGGGCCATCGCCACGATGGCTACGAACACACCGTCAACACCCACATCAACCGCCTGCGCAACAAGATCGAACGCGACCCGGCCGAACCGCGGCGCATCCTCACCGTGTGGGGGCGCGGCTACAAGCTGGCCAGCGACGACGGGAGCACGGCATGAACCGGCTCACCCTCTCCCAGCGCCTGTCGGTGGTGTTCTGCGCATTGCTGCTGGTGTGCTGCGGCGCGTTGGCGTGGATACAGATGCGCAGCACGCGCATGCACGAGCAGGAAACCGTGCAGCGCCTGTCGCGCGGCCTGGCCGAGCACATCGCGCGCCGCGGCGAATTGATGGATACCGGCGGCATGCGCGAAGGCGAGGTCCGCGCGCTGTTCGGCAAGCTGATGGCGGTCAACCCCAGCGTCGAGGTCTACCTGCTCGACGACCAGGGCCGCATCCTCGGCCACGACGCGCCGGATGGGCACCTCAAGCGCGACCGCGTCGACCTGGCCCCGGTGCAGGCGCTGCTGGCTGGCGCGGCCTTGCCGATCCTCGGCGACGACCCGCGCAGCCTCGGCGGGCGCAAGGTGTTCAACGCCGCGCCGCTGGTCGTGCAGGGCCGCCAGGTCGGCTACATCTACGTGGTGCTGGTCGGCGAACAACACGAGGCATTGGCCGCGAACGTCGCCGCCAGCACCAGCCTGCGCACCACGTTGTGGTCGCTGGCCATCGTCGCGGGGGTCGGCCTGCTCGCCGGCGTGATCGCCTTCCGCTGGGTGACGCGGCCACTGCGCCAGCTCACCGATGACATCCAGGCCTTCGACATGGAAGCCGGCGCACCGGCCAGGCTGCCTGCACCGCGCGCCCCGCGGCCGGGCGAGCGCGATGAACTCACCATCCTGCAGCACAGCTTCACCCACATGGCCCAGCGCATCGGCGAGCAATGGCAGCAACTGCGCCAGCAGGACCTGCAACGACGCGAGCTGGTCGCCAACATCTCGCACGACCTGCGCACGCCGCTGTCCTCGCTGCATGGCTATCTGGAAACGCTGGCGCTCAAGGACGCCACGCTCAGCCCCGAGGAACGCCAGCGCTACCTCGCCATCGCCCTGTCACAGAGCAACAAGGTCGGCCGGCTGGCGCAGGCACTGTTCGAATTGGCGCGGCTGGAGCACGGCGGCGTGGTGTTGGACCTGCAGGCGTTCTCGCTGCCGGACCTGGTCCAGGACGTGTTCCAGAAATTCGAACTGGCCGCGCAGGCGCGCCGGCAATCGCTGCGCGCCGGGATCCCGGCCGGGCTGCCCGCCGTGGAGGCCGACCTGGGACTGATCGAGCGCGTGCTGACCAACCTGCTCGACAACGCCATCCGCCACACGCCGGAAGGCGGGCACGTGCAGGTGACCCTGCAGGCCGTTGCCGGCGAGGTCCAGGTCAGCGTTTCCGATACCGGCCCGGGCATTGCCCCGGAGCGGCGCGCGCAGTTGTTCAGCACGCCGCCGGCACTGGGCAGCCAGCGCCCGGACAGCGGCGGGCTGGGTCTGTTGATCGTGCACCGCATCCTTCAGTTGCACCACCGCCGGATCACGCTCGCCGACAGCGACGAAGGCGCGCGCTTCGAGTTCTCGCTGCCGGCCGCCGGAAGGCACCCGCGCCCGTCCGGCAACTGACCGCCGTCCATCGCCGGCGGCCATGCCTCAACCAATCTCGCGGATCACCTCACCCTGCCCGTCGCGCAACAGCGTCGGCCGTACCTCCACCTGCAAGCGTCCGCCCGGCAGCGGGTAGAGGCCGCGCTCGGGCCGCACGCTGGCCAGCATCGCCGCCAGGCTGGCATCGGACAGCACGCAGCGCACACTGTCGACGTCACTCTGGACATCGTCGGCGACACCCGGCTCGAAGCGCCACTGGCGGTCATTGGCCAGTATCAGCAGCGGTTTGTCGTGATGCAGGCGCAACGGCAGCAGTTCCAGCACGCTGGCGACCTGGCCGGCGCCCAGCACCAGCGTGGTCAGTGGCCCTTCGACCGACCAGTCCAGCATCTCCACGAACAACATGCCGGTGCTGGAGCCTTCCCGCTGGCTGCCTGCCTCCAGTTGCGCCGCCACCGCCGGATCCTCCAGCAGCGAGGGCCGCGCCAGCTCGGTGATCCACAGCGGCATCGCCGGCAGGAACACGTCCAGCACGCCCTGCGTGGACCAACGCTTGACCGCCGCCATCTCCTCGTCGGTCAGGCCGACCAGCTGCAGGAACGCGAGCCGGCCGTTGGCGCTGGGGATCGGCGGCAGCTGCGGGTCATTCACGAATGCCAGGTGGCGCAGCTGGGTCGGGCTGTCCAGCGCGATCGGGCCATTGGCATCGAGGTGGTGCCCGGCTTCGAACACGTTGCCACTGCTGAACACATAGCGCGCGAGGTTCTGCAGCAGGTTCATCGGCCAGCTCGGCGGGGTGCCTTCACGGTGTTCGCCAGGTTCGGCGGCCAGCCGGAAGGTCAGCTCGAAGCCGAAGCCGCTTTCCTCCAGATCCTCGCTCTGCTTGTCGTACAGCTCGGAGAACCCATAGGTGACGTAATGCCAGTGCGGCTGCGGCGCATCGTTCCAGTAGATGCTGATCCCATCCAGCGGATCATTGCCACCGAGCGTATGCGACACCACGGTGCCGTAGTGCTTTGGCTCCTGCCCCGGGTACAGCGCCGCCAACGCGGCGTTGATGGCATCCCATCCCGCAGTGCTGATCCCGCCGTTGTCCTGCTGGTCCATGCCTGCTGCTCCACTGGGTACGAGCGGCCATGATAGTGCCCGTGCGGTGGATCGCCGGCATGCGGCGCGGCCGTCCGGCCGCGCGGCGGTCAGGCCAGTACCTTGGCGCGCGTCTCTTCCAGCCAACGGCTGGCGAATGCCGGGCTCTTGGCCTTGCCCAGCGCACCGGCCACGTCCGGCCACAGCTGTTCCAGCCCAGGTGCATCGCGGCAACGGTCGATCCTGAGCTGAATCATGTAGCCCTTCAGGCCCAGGTGCTTGCGTACCGTTTCGGACATCCAGTCACGCAACTGCTGGTAGCGCAGCGGATCGTCGCCCAGATGGCTGGTCAGCGGAGCCACCGGCGCCGCCGGTGCCCGATCGACGCTGCCACCGACCACTTCGATCAGCCCCAGCGCCGAGAGTTGTTCAAGCACGTCATCCGGCGCACGCAGCCCCAGCGCCATCTGCCGCAGTTCGTTGCCGTCACGCTGCCCGTCCACCAGCAGCAGTACCGACCGCAACCCTGCGGCCAGGCGCAGGCCACGGTTCTCGATTTCCTGGCGGCCAGCGGCCGTCTTGGCATGGATCAATGCCATTCCCCCTCCTCGGTTGTGCATCGCAAACACGGCACGCGCCATTGACCCGGGGCCCCCGCCCCGGATCCGCTTACCTGTACACGTACCGCCCCCTTGCGATCGCCGCCCTTGCGGCCCACCGGCCCGGCTGCGCTAGGTCCCCAGCGCGCGGCGGATTTCCTCCAGAGCGCCCGGGTCGTCGAGTGTCGACAGGTCCCCCGGGTCGCGCCGTTCCGCCAATGCCTGCAACGAACGCCTCAGCAGCTTACCCGAACGCGTCTTGGGAAGCGCATTGACGATATGCACGTGGGCCGGACGGGCCACCGCTCCCAGCGAGCCGGTCACCCGTTGCACCATCTCCGCGGCCAGCCCCTCGACCTCCTCGGCCGTGGCGGCCTGCTTCAGGGTGACGAACACCAAGGGCACCTGGCCCTTGAGCTCATCGTGCACGCCGATCACCGCCGCCTCGGCCACCCGGGGATGCCCGGAGATGGCCTCCTCGATCTCGCGCGTGCCCAGCCGGTGCCCGGCCACGTTGATCACGTCATCGGTACGGCCAAGGATGAAGGTGTAGCCGTCCTCGTCGCGGATCGCCCAGTCCAGCGAGCTGTACAGCAGCTCCTTGAAGTGGCTGAAATAGCTCTTGAGGAAGCGCGCGTCGTCGTTCCAGACCGTGCTCATGCATCCCGGCGGCAGCGGCGGCTGGATCACCAGCACGCCCTTCTGGCCCGGTGCCACTTCCGCCCCGCTCTGCTCGTCGATCACCTTCATCCGGTAACCCAGGTTGGGGAAGCCGGGGGAGCCGAACTTCACCTGCTTCATCTCCAGCCCCGGCAACAGGGTCAGCGCCGGCCAACCGGTTTCGGTCTGCCAGTAGTTGTCGATCACCGGCTTGTGCAGCGCACCGCTGATCCACTGCGCGGTCGGCTCGTCCAGCGGCTCGCCGGCCAGGAACAGGTACTTCAGCTCGGACAGGTCGTGGCGATGGATGAAGTCCACGTCGTGCTTCTTCAACACGCGGATGGCCGTGGGCGAGGAGAACATCGTGCGCACGCCGTACTGCTCGCACAGCGCCCACCAGATACCGGCATCCGGATGGACCGGCAGGCCTTCATACAACAGCGACGTGCAGCCACCAATCAGCGGCCCGTACACGTTGTAGGAATGCCCCACCGCCCAGCCAACATCGGACGTGGAGAACATCACCTGCCCCGGCGCGCAGTCGAACACCGTGCGCATCGACTGCGCCATCGCCACCGCATAGCCCCCCACGTCACGCTGCACGCCCTTCGGCTTGCCGGTGGTGCCCGAGGTATACAGCAGATAGCTGGGCTCGTTGGATTCCAGCCACTCCACCGGCACCTCCGCCTCACCCACCTGCGCGCGCAGCGTGGCGTAGTCCTCGTCACGGCCGGGCACCTTCGGCTCGGCGGCATCCAGCCCGCGCGAGACGATCAGCACCTTCGGCGGCGGGGCCTGCGCTTCCGCACAGGCGGCGTCGACCATCGGCTTGTAGGGGATCACCTTGCCGCCGCGCATGCCGGCATCGGCCGCGATCAGCAGCTTCGGCTGGGCATCGTCGATGCGCAGCGCCAGGTTGTGTGCCGCGAAGCCCCCGAACACCACCGAATGCACCGCGCCGATGCGCGCACAGGCCAGCATCGCGAACACCGCCTCGGCCATGTTCGGCATGTAGATCACCACCCGGTCACCACGGCCGACCTCCAGCCGCTTGAGCACCGCGGCGAAGGCGTTCACTTCGCGGTACAGCTCGCGGTAGGTGATCTCGCGGGTGATGTTGGTCTCGGTGGAAATGGCGACCAGCGCCAGCTGGTCGGCACGTTCGGCCAAGTGTCGATCGACCGCGTTGTAGCAGAGGTTGGTTTCACCACCGACGAACCAACGCCGGAACGGCGGATTGGAGTAGTCCAGGATCTGCTGCGGTGGACGATGCCAATGGATCGCCTTGGCCTCCTCGGCCCAGAACGCCTCCGGCGCTTCGATGGAACGGCGGTAGATCTGCTCGTACTGCATGACACCCTCCGGAACCTGCCTGGCCTGAGCCGAGCATAGTCCGGAGGACAGGGGCCGCTCCCTGCGACGATGGTCGTACGACCAAAGCCGGCCCTTACCCCAACCCCTCTCCCGCGTGCGGGGCTAGTGCCGTACGCGCCGCAGCAATTCGAGCCCCTCTCCGGTGAACGGGAGAGGGGTTGGGGTGAGGGCCAGCAGGCTCAGGATCCCTGGAACGGGCTCCGCGAAACAAACGCCATCATCTCCCCACTCACCGGATGCACGAACTGCAACCGGCACGCATGCAATTGCACCCGCTCGGCCGGCTGCGCCCCGTACATCACGTCACCCACGATCGGGTGGCCCAGGCTGGCCATGTGCAGCCGCAGCTGGTGGCTGCGCCCGGTCACCGGCTCCAGCTCCACCCGGGTGCGCTGCAGCTGCAGGTCACGGTCCAGCACCCGCCAGCGCGTCAACGCCGGCTTGCCGCGCTCGAAGTCCACCATCTGCCTGGGCCGGTTCGGCCAATCACAGATCAAAGGCAACGCGACTTCACCGACATCCCCTCCGATCACCCCCTGCACCACGGCCTCGTAGCGCTTGCTGACCACGCGCTTTTCGAACTGGGCCGACAACGCCGCCTGCATCACCTTGCCGCGCGCATACAACATCAGCCCCGAGGTCACCTGGTCCAACCGGTGCACCGTCAACGCATCCGGATACAGCACCTGCAGGCGCGACACCAGGCAATCCTGGTTCTCCGGCAGGCGGCCGGGCACGGACAGCAACCCGGCCGGCTTTTCGGCGACCAGCAAGGAGTCGTCGAGATGATGGAGCTTCATTCAGACACCCTTCCTGCAACGCGCAGATCCGCCCTGTTGCCCGGCCCACCTCATCTGCGTTGGACTGCCTCGACCAGGTAGACCTCCACCTGCTGCGGTGTCGTCGGTCGTGCCGCTTCTTCAGCACTGGGCGTCGGCGCAAGCACGTCGGCCTGTTCGCCCGCCACGGTTCGTGGCAGCCAGGACTTGCCACGCAGCGCCCGTGGAGACAGCAACCCGTATCTCCCCACGAGCGTGAGTTTCATCTGTCCGGAAGCAACTCCGCTCTGTACGGCGGCCACCCACGGGAAGGCCTTCGGGTCATCCATGTACGCGCCATTGCCCGCCACCAGAATGGGAAGTTTCCCCACCACGGGTGGCTGATAGCCGAAATCGTCCCCGCGTAGATCAGCGCCACTGTGAATTGCCGTCATCAAGCGATTGCTGCCATCGTCCCGAACCGGCATCAGCAACGCCCGGCAACGGTTCTGGTCAGTGGACGAGCCACTGTGCACATCATGGAAGGGAATGCCGGGGTAACGCCTGCGCATATCTCTCTCCGCCTGGCGGAAGGCTTCCTTGGCGGGGGCATCGTAGATCAGGCCACGCTCATGCCGCTGCCGATAGGGAGCACTCAGCAGAACAAGCAAGCACAGCCCCATTGTTGCCACCGGGATCCACGCAGGCATCAGCAGGCGCCCCTGCCTGATCACCACGGCCCCAAGGTGTGCCACCAGAATGGCCGCAGGAATGATGCTGGGTGCGTAGTAGCGCTGCTGCATCACCGGCAGCAAATAGCTCTTCAGCGATGCCGAACCGAAGGTGAAATACAACAGCGGCCACAACCAGAATCCCACCAATGCCAGCCACGTCAGTGCCTGCGCCCAGGACATCCGGCCGCGCAACCAGCTGGCGAACAATTGCAGGGTCGACAGCCCGGCAAGCACGCACAGAAGGGTCGTATACCCCCCCAACACCATCTTCAGAGTCTTCAGGCGATCAATGACGCCGTGCCCCTGAGAGTCGGCAAAACCGGCCAGGTCATGCGGTACCAGCAGGCTGCCCACGCTGGAGTACCACTGCCCGGCCACGGCTTTGAACAGCAGCGCCTCAAGGCCCAGCAGCAACAGGAAGCCCGCTGCTGCAAGCGCCACGTCACGCAGGAAACGCCCCCATCCTGCCTTTGCCCCAGCCAGTATCATTACGGCGGCGACAACCGGCATCAGGACCAGGCCGCTTTCCTTGATCGTGAATGCCAGCGCCATGCTCAGGCCCAGCAGGAATGCAGCGCCCCTCGAGTCGCGTTGCGCCCCCTCGGTCGATGGAACCACCTGATGCACCCACCGGCACAAATACAACAGGCCAACAATTAGGAACAGGGTGGAGGACAGGTCCGGCAACATCGCGCCGGCATATAGGAAAAACACTGGCTGCGCGGCGGCCAGCGCCATTCCCGCGATGGCGGCCCACCGCCCCAGGAACTGCCGCGCAGCCAAATAACCCGCGAGCCCGAGCACGATGAACAGCAACGCATAGGGAACGATCATCCATTCCAGGCTGGCGTCCGGCCGGTACAGCATTGCGCCAGGCAACAGGAACATCGCGCGCCGTTCAGCCAACGAGGCAACCGAAATTGGCTCCCCAACCGCGACCTTGATCGCACCGATCAGATACCGCGTGTCGTCACTGCAGTACAGACCGGTGAAGAAAAAGTAACCCACCAAGGCGAAGCCGAGCATGACCATTGCGGCATATGGCGCCTCTTGTTTCAGTTCCCGCATATCCCCTCCAGGAAAGCGCAGATGCCGGCACCAGCCGGCCGTTTCAACGCGACAGACGATGCATGGCCCGGCGCGGGATCCGGCTGTAATCGAAGGCAAAGAAACCCTGCAACAACACGAAACCGACGATCGCCGAGATGCTTACCACTGCGATTGTTCCTGCGGGCGACTCGATGTCGCGCACCACGTTGTGAGCCCACGTCCACCCGCCATGGACCAGCGCGAACGCAAGCAACCCCACGCCACCCAGCAACTGCACGGAGGCCAGGCTGAAGTCACGCAGGAAATATTCATAGAAGACCCGCTTCAGGAAATTGCGCACGTGCGAGCGTGCGAAGCGCGGGATCTCACGAGCCGGGTTGAGGCTGGAATGCTCGCCTTCGTAGACCGCCCGCATCGGCACATCCAACACCACCGCATCCACCAGATGCAGACGGAACAGCAGGTCGCTTTCGAAGAAGTACCGTTTTTCCAGCTTGTCCAGTTCGACTTCACGCAGGCAGTCGGCATGGATCGCGGTATAGCCATTGGTCGGGTCGAACAGGTTCCAATAGCCGCTGGACAACTTGCACAGGAAGGACAGGCCTGCATTGCCGATCAGGCGCACCGGCGGCATCGCCGCCACGTCACGCACGTGGAAGAAGCGGTTGCCTTTGGTGTAGTCCGCGTCACCGGCCAGGATCGGCTGCACGAAGCGCGGGATCAGCGTCGGATCCATCTGCCCGTCCGCATCCAGCTTGACGCAGACCGTGGTGCCAAGCTCCAGCGCCTTGCGGTAGCCGGCGACCATCGCGCCACCGACGCCTTGGTTGCGCTCATTGAAGACCACGTGCACCCGCGGATCGGTGCACTCGGCCTGGACCCGGAGTCCCGTGGACTCCGGGCAGGCATCATCCACCACGACGACAAGGTCCACCCCGTCATCGATCTGGGAGAGGACTCCCAGGATCGAGCCGCTCGCGCGATAGGCCGGGATTACAACGGCGATGATCGCCTTCGCAGCTCGATTTTCTTCCATGGGAACAGGCTCAGCCCAGCAGGTCGGCCACGCCGGCGCGCTCTTCTTCCAGCTCACCCAGGGTGATGTCGATGTACTTCTTGGAGAAGTCGTCGATCGGCAGGTCCTTGATGATCGTGTACTGGCCGTTCTCGGTGGTCACCGGGAAACCGAACACCACGCCTTCGGGGATGCCGTAGGAGCCATCGGACGGCACGCCCATGGTCACCCACTTGCCGTTGCTGCCCAGCACCCAGTCATGGACGTGGTCGATGGCGGCATTGGCGGCCGACGCGGCCGAGGACAGGCCACGGGCGGCGATGATGGCCGCGCCACGCTTGCCGACGGTCGGGATGAAGGTGTTGGCGTTCCATTCCTGGTCGTTGATCAGCTCGGCCACCGAGGTGCCGCCGGTGGTGGCGAAGCGGTAGTCCGGGTACATGGTCGGGCTGTGGTTGCCCCACACGGTGAACTTCTCGAAGCTGTCCACGGTCTTGCCGGTCTTGGCAGCCAGCTGGCTCAGGGCACGGTTGTGGTCCAGGCGCAGCATGGCGGTGAAGTTCTTCGGATCCAGGTCCGGGGCCGACTTCATGGCGATGTAGGCATTGGTGTTGGCCGGGTTGCCGACCACCAGCACCTTCACGTCACGCTTGGCAACGGCGTTCAGGGCCTTGCCCTGCACGGTGAAGATCTTGGCGTTTTCCAGCAGCAGGTCCTTGCGCTCCATGCCCGGGCCGCGCGGACGCGCGCCGACCAGCAGGGCCACGTCGACGTCCTTGAAGGCCACCAGCGGGTCGGCGGTGGTCACCACGCCGGCCAGCAGCGGGAACGCGCAGTCTTCCAGTTCCATGACCACGCCCTGCAGGGCGGCCTGGGCCTTTTCGTTGTCGATCTCGAGCAGCTGCAGGATGACCGGCTGGTCCTTGCCGAGCATTTCGCCGGAGGCGATGCGGAACAGCAGGGCGTAACCGATATTGCCGGCAGCGCCGGTTACGGCAACACGAACGGGTGCTTTCATGGGGGTTTCCTCTGCTAAGAAGCGTTTTGTGGGGTCAAACCCGGCCGCCGCCGCACGGCGGAAACCGGGCCTCAAGCAAAAACGGCCGCCTGCACGGCGACCGTCGAATCCGGATCAGGCCGAGAGGATCTTGTTCCACTCAGCGACGCGGTCGGCCTTGGCGGCCAGCACGGCGTCGACATCGCCCTCGATGGTGATCTTGTTGATCGCATCACCCTGCTTGACCGCATCGACCACGTCCAGACCTTCAAGCACCTTGCCGAACACGGTGTGCTTGCCGTCCAGCCAATCGGTCTTGATGTGGGTGATGAAGAACTGGCTGCCGTTGGTGTTCGGGCCGGCATTGGCCATGGACAGCACGCCGCGCTCATGGCGCACGCCGTTGTTGGTCTCGTCCTCGAAACGGTAGCCCGGGCCGCCGCGGCCGGAGCCTTCCGGGCAGCCGCCCTGGATCATGAAGTCGGCGATCACGCGGTGGAACGCCAGGCCGTCGTAGAAGCCGTGCTTGGCCAGGTTGACGAAGTTGGCGACGGTCAGCGGCGCCTTGTCGGCGAACAGCTCGACCTTGATCGGGCCGCGGGACGTATCGAAGTGGGCGATCAGGGACATGTGGATCCTTGGGAAGTGTGTGTTTCCAGAGCCGCCTAGTTTACACCTCACTTTCCGCCCTCGCCCCCTGCCCAGCCGCCGGAGGCTGGCCTGGCGGGAGGCGTCAAGGCTTGCTGAATGGGCCATTCCGCCGGTCACACGGATTTTTCGCGAAACGTCATTGTCGACGTATAATGTTGAACTCATTTCTCCAAATCCGGCGCCGACTGGCCCCCTTTCGCATGTCCATCGAAAATCTTCGCAACATCGCCATCGTCGCCCACGTCGACCATGGCAAGACCACCCTCGTCGACCAGCTGCTCAAGCAGTCCGGCACCCTGTCCGAGCGCACCGTGCTGGCCGAGCGCGTGATGGACAGCAACGACCAGGAAAAGGAACGCGGCATCACCATCCTGGCCAAGAACACGGCCATCAAGTGGAATGGCAACCGCATCAACATCGTCGACACCCCCGGACACGCCGACTTCGGCGGTGAAGTGGAGCGCGTGCTGTCGATGGTCGACTCGGTGCTGATCCTGGTCGACGCGATGGACGGCCCCATGCCGCAGACCCGCTTCGTCACCCAGAAGGCCTTCGCGATGGGCTTCAAGCCGATCGTCGTGGTCAACAAGGTCGACCGCCCGGGCGCCCGTCCGGACTGGGTCATCGACCAGGTGTTCGACCTGTTCGACAAGCTCGGCGCCACCAACGAGCAGCTGGACTTCCCGATCGTCTACGCCTCGGGCCTGAACGGCTACGCCGGCCTGGAAGACACCGTCCGTGACGGCGACATGACCCCGCTGTACGAAGCGATCATGAAGTACGTGCCGGTGCCGGAAGTCGAGGCCGATGGCCCGTTCCAGATGCGCATCAGCCAGCTGGACTACAACAACTTCGTCGGCGTGATCGGCATCGGCCGCATCCAGCGCGGCAAGGTCAGGAAGAACCAGCCGGTCATCGTGATCGACCGTGAAGGCAAGAAGCGCCAGGGCAAGGTCCTGCAGGTGCTGGGCTTCATGGGCCTGGAGCGCATCGAGGTCGAGGAAGCCCAGGCCGGCGACATCATCGCCATCTCCGGCATCCAGGAGCTGACCATCTCCGACACCGTCTGCGCCCTGGACAACCCCGAAGCGCTGCCGGCCCTGACCGTCGACGAGCCGACCATCTCGATGACCTTCCAGGTCAACAACTCGCCGTTCGCCGGCAACAAGGACCTGTCCGGCGGCAAGTTCCTGACCAGCCGCCAGCTCAAGGAGCGCCTGGAGCGCGAGACCGTGCACAACGTGGCACTGAAGGTCGAGCAGCTCGAAGACGCCGACAAGTTCCTGGTCTCCGGCCGTGGCGAACTGCACCTGTCGGTGCTGATCGAAACCATGCGTCGTGAAGGCTACGAGCTGGCCGTCTCGCGCCCGGAAGTGATCATCAAGGAAATCGACGGCCAGATGATGGAGCCGATCGAGCAGCTGGTGGTGGACATCGAAGAGCAGCACCAGGGCGGCGTGATGGAGAAGCTCGGCACCCGCAAGGCACTGCTGGAGAACATGGAACCGGACGGCAAGGGCCGCGTGCGCCTGGACTTCAAGATCCCGGCGCGTGGCCTGATCGGCTTCCAGAACGAGTTCAAGACCCTGACCCAGGGTTCGGGCCTGCTGTTCCACGTGTTCGACCACTACGGCCCGAAGGAACAGGGCGCCATCGCCAAGCGCCTGAACGGCGTGATGATCGCCAATGCCCCGGGTGCCACCCCGGCCTACTCGCTGGGCCCGCTGCAGGAACGCGGCAAGCTGTTCGCCGCTGAAGGCGACAACGTGTACGAAGGCCAGCTGATCGGCATCCACTCCAAGGACAACGATCTGACCGTCAACGCGATCAAGACCAAGCCGCTGACCAACATGCGCGCTTCGGGCAAGGACGACGCGATCCAGCTGACCCCGGCCATCAAGTTCTCGCTGGAACAGGCCCTGGACTTCATCGATGACGACGAACTGGTCGAAATCACCCCGAAGGAAATCCGCCTGCGCAAGAAGCACCTGACCGAGAGCGACCGCAAGAAGGCCTCGCGCGCGGGCTGATCCACTTGGCCGGCAACACGCCCTACAACCCGGATCCGCATGCGCATCCGGGTCTGGCAGCCATCGCGCTGCTGGAAGCGGGAAAGGCCGTCCTGGCCTTTCTCGCCGCCGCTGGCCTGGAAATCTCCGGGCCGGCGCCGCTGCGCACCATCATCAATGCGCTGATCCTGCGCATCGGCGGCGATCCCGAACAGGGCTCGTTCTCCTCACTGCTGAACCTGATCACCCCCGACACCGTGCACCTGGGCGCCGCCGCCCTGGTCGGCTATGGCCTGCTACGCGTGCTCGAGGCCTGGGGCCTGTGGCGCGCCAAGGCCTGGGCTTCCTGGCTGGGCTGCATCTCCGCCGCCCTGTACCTGCCACTGGACGTGTACGCCATCATCAAGCACCCCGGCTGGGCCTCCTGGCTGCTGCTGGCGGTCAACGTCCTCGTGGTCTGGGTCCTGGCCCGCGATATCGGCAAGCGCCGCAAGCACTGAGCCGCGCCTGGTCGTGCCGAGTCATGCTCGGCATGGGCCTTCCCCGCAAAGCGTCAGCGGCGCATGGCCCCGCTCCAGGCTCTAGCGAACGCCCTGCTTGCGCACGATCGCCATCGCGATCTCCAGCGACTGCTCGTAGTTCAAGCGCGGATCAACACTGGAACGATAGGCACGCTCCAGGTCACGCTCGGTCAGCTCTCGCGCGCCGCCGGTGCACTCGGTGACGTCCTCCCCGGTCAGCTCCAGATGCACGCCGCCCAGGCGCGTACCGGCCGCGGCATGCAGGTCGAACGACAGCTCGACCTCGTTGCGGATGTTGTCGAAGCGGCGCGTCTTGAAGCCATTGCTGGTGCTCTCGGTATTGCCATGCATCGCATCGCACACCCACAGCACCCGCCGGCCGTCGCGCTTCACCGCGTCCAGCAAGGGCGGCAGCTTCCCGGCGATCTGCGTCGCGCCCATGCGATGGATGAAGCTCAGTCGGCCCGGCTCATCGTCCGGGTTGAGCACGTCGATCAGGCGCAGCAGCTGGTCCGGCTGCACCGACGGCCCCACCTTGATCGCGATCGGGTTGCGAACGCCGCGCAGGTACTCCACGTGTGCACCGTCCAGCGCGGCGGTACGCATGCCGATCCACGGGTAATGCGTGCTGAGGTTGAACCAGCCGGTCTGGCGCGGCACCTGCCGGGTCAACGCCTGCTCGTAGGGCAACAACAGCGCCTCGTGCGAGGTGTAGAAATCCACCCGGTTGAGGTTGTGCACCTGCGCGCCGGAGAGCGTCTCCATGAAGCGCACCGCATCGCCGATCGAGGCCACCATCTCCTGGTACTCCCCGGCCAGCGGCGAGCAGCGCATCCACGCCAGGTTCCAGTACTCGGGGTGGTGCAGGTCGGCGAAGCCTCCATCGATCAACGCCCGCACGAAATTCATCGTCAGCGCCGAGCGCGAGTGCGCGGTGATCATCCGCTGCGGGTCCGGCACGCGCGCGGCCTCGGTGAACTCCGGTGCATTGATGACGTCACCGCGATAGCTGGGCAGGGTCACGCCATCGCGTGTCTCGGTATCGGCAGAACGTGGCTTGGCGTACTGGCCGGCGAAGCGCCCGACCCGGATCACCGGCTTGCGCAGGCCGTGCACCAGCACCAGGCTCATCTGCAGCAGCACCTTGAGCCGGTTGGAGATGGTGCCCGACCCGCAGTCGGCGAAGTTCTCGGCGCAATCACCGCCCTGCAACAGGAAGCGCTTGCCCTCCTGCGCCTCGGCCAACTGCTGCTTGAGCGCGAAAATCTCCCAGGAGGTCACCAGCGGCGGCAGTTGCCGCAACTCGGCCAGCGCCGATTCCAGCGCCGCCGCATCAGGATAGGTCGGCATCTGCAGCGCCGGCCGGCCACGCCAGCTGTCGGGCGCCCAGGTTGAATCGATGGCGGCCACGGGCTGGGAGGGGGACAAACTCATGGGAATTACCGTTTCAGTACGTGGGAAATAGTCAGAACAGGCGCGTCTTGCGCGCGCGGAAGCCGGCATACAGGGCACCCAGGCCCAGCAGCACGAACCACACCA
Organism: Stenotrophomonas sp. LARHCG68; assembly: GCF_052871705.1. Classification (NCBI taxonomy): domain Bacteria; kingdom Pseudomonadati; phylum Pseudomonadota; class Gammaproteobacteria; order Lysobacterales; family Lysobacteraceae; genus Stenotrophomonas; species Stenotrophomonas sp. LARHCG68. The sequence goes on from NZ_JBIXJV010000003.1 coordinate 608,065, forward strand.
GGCTCCACATCGGCATGCTCAGGCCCAGGAACGTCCAGTCGATGTTGCCGCAGTCACCGGTGCCGGTCAGCACGGTGCGGAACACCTCGAACGGGCCCATCGTTTCGGCCAGGAAGCTCAGCGGCGGACCACAGCTGCTGCCCAGGTCCTTCGGCAGCAACTGCACGTAGACGTGGCGCCCGGCAATGCCCATGCCGACGGCTGCGGCGAGGAACACCAGCACGCCATAGAACGCGCGCCCGCCACGGCTGGCCGGCCCGTGCAGGGCGCCGAGCAGGAACAGCACGCCCACCGCCGCAAACGCGATCCGCTGATAGATGCAGAGCGGACACGGCTCCAGGCCCATCTTGATCTGCATGAAGATCGCGAACGCCAACAGCCCGGCGCAGATCAGGAAACCGGTCAGGCACTGGGCCCGAAAACTCCACCGCAAAGGATTCATCACATCAACCCGTTTCAACCATCCGGCAAGAGTACCAGCCCGGCCGCAGTGCAACAGCACCTGCTGCCATGACGACTTCCCATAAGCAGAAAGCCCGGCCAAGGCCGGGCTTCTGTTTCATCCCTTGCAGGATGGAAGGTCGCGATTACTCGGCGACTTCTTCGGCAACGGCGGCCGGACGGTCGACCAGCTCGACGTAGGCCATCGGAGCGTTGTCGCCGGCACGGAAGCCGCACTTCAGCAGGCGCAGGTAGCCGCCCGGACGGGTGGCGTAGCGCGGGCCCAGGATGGTGAACAGGTTGCCGACGGCTTCCTTGTCACGCAGGCGGGCAAAGGCCAGGCGGCGGTTGGCGACGGAGTCGACCTTGGCCAGGGTGATCAGCGGCTCGGCAACGCGGCGCAGTTCCTTGGCCTTCGGCAGGGTGGTCTTGATCAGCTCGTGCTTGAACAGCGAGGCGGCCATGTTCTTGAACATCGCTTCGCGGTGGGCGCTGGTGCGGCTGAACTTACGGCCAGACTTCTGGTGACGCATGGGACAGATTCCTTAGATTGAATGATGAGACGTTGGACTTCGTTGTCGCCGTCGTGGCGTTGCTGCATGGACTGCGGATGGTCCTGGCCGCCCTATCCCTGGACGACCGGCGCAGCGGCCTTGTCAGCCGTCAGCGCGGGTACTGCCTACAACATTCCCCCGCATGGTCACCCATGCGGGGGAACAGATGCTGCTATCAACCAAGCATGCCGTGAGCGGCGACACCGGCCGGCGGCCAGTTCTCCAGCTTCATGCCAAGCGACAGGCCACGCTGGGCCAGCACTTCCTTGATTTCGGTCAGCGACTTCTTGCCCAGGTTCGGGGTCTTGAGCAGTTCCACTTCGGTCTTCTGGATCAGATCACCGATGTAGTAGATGCTCTCGGCCTTCAGGCAGTTGGCCGAACGCACGGTCAGTTCCAGGTCGTCGATCGGGCGCAGCAGCACCGGATCCACGCCGTTGTTGGCCGGCTTGGCCGCACCGCGATCGCGGTGGGTGAAGTCACCGAACACCGACAGCTGATCGCTGAGGATGTCGGCCGCGGTGCGGACGGCTTCCTCGGCATCGATCGTGCCGTTGGTTTCGATATCGATGACCAGCTTGTCCAGGTCGGTACGCTGCTCGACGCGGGCCGCTTCCACCGAATAGGCGACGCGACGGACCGGCGAGAACGAAGCGTCCAGCACCAGACGACCGATCGCACGCGACTCTTCGTCCGGACGGCGGCGCGAGGCAGCCGGCTGGTAGCCGAAGCCACGCTCGATCTTCAGACGCATGTTGATCGCCGCGTCCTTGGTCAGGTGGCAGATCACGTGGTCGCCGTTGATCACTTCGACGTTATGGTCAACCTTGATGTCGGCAGCGGTCACGATGCCCGGGCCCTGCTTGGACAGGGAGAGCGTGGCGCTGTCGCCGGAATGCATGCGAATGGCCACGTCCTTCAGGTTCAGCAGGACTTCGAGCACGTCCTCCTGCAGGCCTTCCAGCGTGGTGTACTCGTGAAGCACGCCGTCGATCTCGACTTCGGTAATGGCGAAGCCCGGGATGGACGACAGCAGCACGCGACGCAGGGCGTTGCCCAGCGTATGCCCGTAACCACGCTCCAACGGTTCGATCACGACCTTGGCGCGGGTCTCGGTAAGGCGTTCGATCTGCGGACCGCGAGGACGCAGAACCTGGTTTGCGGTAACCGTCATGTTGCGGGTTCTCCTGCGAACCTCCGGTGCAACCCGGAGGTTCTCCATTGTGAATTACTTCGAATACAACTCGACGATCAGCGCTTCGTTGATATCCGCAGGCAGGTCGGCGCGATCCGGAACGGCCTTGAACACGCCGCTGAACTTCTTCGAATCGACTTCGACCCACGACGGGCTGAGGTCGTGCTGTTCAGCGACAACCAGGGCTTCCTGGACGCGCAGCTGCTTGGCAGCCTTCTCGGACAGGGCGATCGCATCACCAGCCTTGACCTGGTACGAAGCCAGGTTCACCGACTTGCCGTTGACCGTGACGCCGCGGTGCGAGACCAGCTGACGGGCAGCCGGACGGGTCACAGCGAAGCCCATGCGGTAGACGACGTTGTCCAGACGGGTTTCCAGCAACTGCAGCAGGTTCTCGCCGGTGTTGCCCTTCTTGGTCGAGGCCTTCTTGTAGTAGTTGCGGAACTGACGCTCCAGCAGACCGTAGATACGCTTGACCTTCTGCTTTTCACGCAGCTGGGTGGCGTAGTCGGACAGCTTGCCCTTGCGGGCGGTCGCGCCGTGCTGGCCGGGCTTCTGCTCCAGCTTGCACTTGGAGTCCAACGCGCGGGCCGGGCTCTTCAGGGAGAGGTCGGCGCCTTCGCGGCGGGCGAGCTTACAGGTAGGACCGATATAACGAGCCATTTCTTATCGCTCCTTTAGACGCGACGCTTCTTCGGCGGACGGCACCCGTTGTGCGGGATAGGCGTCACGTCGATGATGTTGGTGATCTTGTAGCCGACGTTGTTCAACGAACGCACGGCCGACTCACGGCCCGGACCCGGACCCTTGATGCGGACTTCCAGCGACTTCAGGCCGTAGTCCAGCGCAGCCTTGCCAGCCTTTTCGGCGGCAACCTGGGCAGCGAACGGAGTCGACTTACGCGAGCCACGGAAACCGGCGCCACCGGAGGTCGCCCAGGACAGTGCATTGCCCTGGCGGTCGGTGATGGTCACGATGGTGTTGTTGAACGAAGCGTGAACGTGGGCAACGCCGTCGGTGACGACGCGCTTGATCTTCTTCTTGGTCTTAGCAGCAGCGGGCTTAGCCATTTTCTAGGGTCCCTTACTTCTTCAGAGCCTTGCGCGGACCCTTGCGGGTGCGAGCATTGGTCTTGGTGCGCTGGCCGCGCAGCGGCAGGCCGCGACGGTGACGCAGACCGCGGTAGCAGCCCAGGTCCATCAGACGCTTGATTGCGATGCCGACTTCACGACGCAGGTCGCCTTCGACGATGTACTTGCCCACTTCAAGGCGCAGACGGTCGATTTCCGGCTCCGACAGGTCGCGGATCTTGGTGGTCGAAGTAACGCCTGCGGCTTCGCAGACCTTCTTCGAGCGGGTACGGCCGATGCCGTAAATGCTTTGCAACCCGACCCAGACATGCTTCTGGGCTGGCAGGTTGACGCCTGCAATACGCGCCATGACGCGGTTCTCCAGCTGAGTGATGGCCGAATACGCACCGACAGGCGCGCCAATCCGGCAGGATGGATCAAAAAAGTGAACTAGCGATACTAACAAGGTCTTGGTTTGCTTGGAAGCCCGTGGAACACAAGGTTCCATGGACCCGGCATGGGGAGTGTGCCCATGCTCCGGCGCCGGATGTGCCTGGCAGGAAGGTTGCCCTTCAAGCCGCCCGCGCTACTCCCGCGCGGAACAACCACATCGCACCCCCACCCAAGACCGCTGCGGGGACCGCCCTTCTGTCTGGAAGGCCTGCCCCGGGTACCGGGGCGGCCTTGACCGCTATGAAGCGGAAAGTATACCGGGTGAATCAGCCGCGTGCAAAACCGCCGCGGTTGCCGCCCTTCAGGTTCGCCTTCTTCAACAGGCTCTCGTACTGGTGCGACATCAGGTGGGCCTGGATCTGGGCGATGAAGTCCATCACCACGACCACCACGATCAGCAGCGAGGTGCCGCCGAAGTAGAACGAGGCATTGAGCTGCGTGCGCATGATTTCCGGCAGCAGGCAGACAATGACCAGGTACAGCGAGCCGGCGGCCGTCAGGCGGGTCAGCACGGCGTCGATGTACTCGGCCGTGGCCTTGCCCGGACGGATACCCGGGATCAGCGCACCCGACTTCTTGAGGTTGTCGGCGGTTTCCTGCGAGTTGAACACCAGCGCGGTGTAGAAGAACGCGAAACCGGTGATCAGCGCGGCGAACACGATCATGTGCAGCGGCTCGCCCGGACCCAGCGCGTTGGCGACCTTCTGCAGCCAGGTCGCGGAGCTGGCCTGGCCGGACCACATCGCCAAGGTGGCCGGGAAGGCCAGGATGCTGGAGGCGAAGATGGCCGGGATCACGCCCGCCATGTTCAGCTTCAGCGGCAGGAACGAGGTCTGGTTCATGTACGCATTACGGCCACCCTGACGGCGGGCGTAATTGACGGTGATGCGGCGCTGGCCGCGCTCGACGAACACCACGAAATAAGTGAAGGCCAGCACCACCAGGGCGATGATCAGCAGCGAGATGAAGCTCATGCTGCCGTCGCGGAACGCTTCCACGGTGTGGATCACGGCGGCCGGCAGGCCTGCCACGATGCCGGCGAAGATGATCAGCGACACACCGTTGCCGATGCCACGCTCGGTGACCTGCTCGCCCACCCACATCAGGAACATGGTGCCTGCGGTCAGCGCCACGATGGCGGTGAACACGAAGGCCAGGCCCGGGGCGTACACCACCGGGGCACCGCCCGGCGACAGCTGGTTCTGCAGCGCCAGCGCGATACTGCCGCCCTGCACCACCGCCAGCAGCACCGCGCCGATGCGCGAATACTGGGTGATCTTGCGACGACCGGACTCACCTTCCTTCTGCATCGCCTTGAGCGCGGGGAAGATGTGGACGGCCAGCTGCATCACGATCGATGCCGAAATGTACGGCATGACGTTCAGCGCGAAAATGCTGAAACGGTGCAGGGCGCCGCCCGAGAACATGTTGAACATGTCCACGATACCGCCGCCCTGCGCCTGCATCAGCGCAAGCATGGCATCGGGATTGACGCCCGGCACCGGCACGTAGCAGCCGATGCGATAGACGAGCAATGCCCCGAGTACGAACAGAAGACGCTGGCGAAGTTCCGTGAACTTGCCCATCCCGCCCGCGAGGTTACCGATGCCAGCTTGCGCCATGTTCCAGTTACTCCTGTACGCTGCCGCCGGCAGCTTCGATCGCAGCCTTGGCGCCGGCGGTAGCCGCAACACCCTTCAGGGTGAACGCCTTGGTCAGCTCGCCCTTCAGGACGACCTTGGCCTTCTTGGCAGTGGACGGGACCAGCTTGGCGGCACGCAGTGCCGCGAAGTCGATCTCACCCGCTTCCAGACGGTCCAGGTGGTAGGACAGCACTTCAGCGGTGTCCTTGGCCATCTTGGAACGGAAGCCGATCTTCGGCAGACGGCGCTGCATCGGGGTCTGGCCGCCTTCGAAGCCAGCCTTGATCTTGCCGCCACCCTTGCGGGCGAACGAACCCTTGTGGCCGCGGCCGGCAGTCTTGCCCAGGCCCGAGCCGATACCGCGACCGACGCGGGTACGCTCGGTGCGGGCGCCCGGTGCCGGGCTCAGTTCATTGAGACGCAGAGTCATGGTCGATTACTCCTCAACCTGGACGAGGTACTGAACCTTGTTGATCAGGCCGCGAACCTGCGGGCTGTCCTTCAGTTCACGCACATCGTTGAGCTTGTTCAGGCCCAGGGCACGCACCGACAAGCGGTGACGCGACTGGGTTCCACGCAGGCCGCGCACCAGGCGCACCTTCACGGTCTTGTTGGACTCATTAGCCATGGTTGAGTTCCTCCACCTTCTTGCCGCGCTTGGCCGCGATGCGAGCCGGCGACTGCGCAGCAGCCAGGCCCTTCACGGTGGCACGCACCAGGTTGATCGGGTTACGCGAACCGGTGGCCTTGGCCAGCACGTTCTTCACGCCAACGGCTTCCAGCACGGCGCGCATGGCACCGCCGGCGATCACGCCGGTACCTTCGGAGGCCGGCTGCATGAACACGCGGGCTGCGCCGTGACCATCCTTGATGGTGTGCCACAGGGTGCCGTTGTTCAGGTCAACGTTGACCAGGTTCTTGCGCGCCTGCTCCATCGACTTCTGGATGGCGACCGGCACTTCGCGGGCCTTGCCATAACCAAAACCGACCTTGCCTTCGCCGTCGCCGACCACGGTCAGGGCGGTGAAGGTGAACTGGCGACCGCCCTTGACGGTCTTGCTGACGCGGTTGACCGCGACCAGCTTCTCGATCATGCCGTCGTCGACTTTCTCTTCGCGGTTACGGTCGCGATCGCGACCCCGCTGCTGACGTTCTTCTGCCATGTTGATTCCTTGATTGGTTGGGTATGTACGGCTCGGGGCCGCTTATGGTTGTGGTTTACAGCGGTGTTTCACCGGCAACTGCAGAAGAGTTGCCGACGCCCGGTACAGCCCGTACCGGCAGGCAGGCGGAAAGGGGCGCAAGGCCCCTTCCCTATTCCTTAGAACTGCAGGCCGCCTTCGCGGGCAGCTTCGGCCAGAGCCTTGATGCGGCCGTGGTAGCGGTAGCCCGAGCGGTCGAAAGCGACCTTCTCGATACCGGCAGCCTTGGCGCGCTCGGCGATGATCTTGCCGACCTTGGCAGCAGCGTCGCAGTTCTTGCCGTTCTTCAGGCCTTCCTTGACGTCGGCCTGGGCGGTGTTGGCCGAAGCCAGCACCTTGGAGCCGTCGGCAGTGAAGATCTGCGCGTACAGGTGCTGGCCGGTACGCAGCACCGACAGGCGAGCAACGCCCAGGGTACGGATGTGCGAACGGGTCGACTTGGCGCGACGCAGACGGGCGATGTTCTTGTTCATGTTCTTTATCCTCGAAAGCTGAAAACCTAGGAATTAGGCCTTCTTGGCTTCCTTGCGAATGATGACTTCACCGGCGTACTTCACACCCTTGCCCTTGTAGGGCTCCGGCGGACGGTAACCGCGGATCTTGGCAGCGACTTCACCGACGACCTGCTTGTCGGCGCCCTGCACGACGATTTCCGTCTGCGTCGGGGTCGACAGGGTGATGCCTTCCGGCGCCACGAACACGACAGGATGCGAGAAACCCAGCGACAGGTTCAGGTCCTTGCCCTGCATGGCAGCGCGGTAACCCACGCCGACCAGCTCGAGCTTGCGCTCGAAACCTTCGGACACGCCCTGAACCATGTTGGCCAGGATGGCGCGCACGGTGCCGGTCAGGGCATCAAAGGAGATGTCCTTCGGGTTCAGGGTGATAACGCCGTTGGCGATGGAGATTTCAACGCCGGCGGCCTTGTTCAGCGACAGGGTGCCCTTCGGGCCCTTCACGCTGACGGATTCCGGCTGGATGTTCAGTTCAACGCCCTTGGGCAGGTTGATCGGCTTCTTGGCTACGCGGGACATAGTGGACTCCTTCCCTTAAGCCACAAAGCACAGGACTTCGCCGCCGACGCCCTGCTGGCGCGCCTGCGCATCAGTCATGATGCCCTTGGAGGTGGAAATGATGGCGATGCCCAGGCCGTTGAGGACCTTCGGCAGCTCGGACTTGCCACGGTACTGGCGCAGACCCGAACGCGAGAAGCGCTTCAGGGTAGCGATGACCGGCTTGCCCTCGAAGTACTTCAGGACGATTTCGAGCTCGGCCTTGTTGTTTTCCAGCTTGTTGACGCGCAGGTCGGCGATGTAACCCTCGTCCTTCAGGACCTGGGCAATTGCCACCTTGATCTTGGACGACGGGGCTTTCACCGTCTGCTTGCCAACCGCGGCCGCATTCTTGATGCGGACCAGCAGGTCGGCGATGGGATCAGTCATGCTCATGTAGATACCTTTGAGTGCACCGATATCCGCTTTCGCGAAAATCTCGTGTTTTCCTGGGATGGGCCAGGGCCCTTAACGCACCGGCCAGCCCATTTCGGGCAGGCAAGAAGCGGGATTATACGACAAAAAGTCCGACTTGCGTCGGACTCTTTGAATTACCGTCAGGTTGCCCTTCCGGTGACCTGGCCGGGCCTTGCGGCCCGGACCGGGTTGTTGCTTACCAGCTGGCCTTGCGCAGGCCCGGCACGTCGCCGCGCATGGTGGCTTCGCGCAGCTTGTTGCGGCCCAGGCCGAACTTGCTGTACACGCCACGCGGACGGCCCGACAACTCGCAACGGTTGCGCTGGCGGCTCGGCGACGAATCGCGCGGCAGCTTGGACAGCTTGGTTGCGGCTTCGATCTTCTCTTCGTAGGTCGCGTCAACGGAGGACACGATCTTCTTCAGAGCTGCACGCTTGTCGGCGTACTTCTTGGCCAGCTTTTCCCGCTTGATGTCGCGGTTGACCATGGAGGTCTTTGCCATTTCGGTATCCTCGACGAATCAGTTACGGAACGGGAACTTGAACGCTGCCAGCAGCGCCTTGGCTTCCGCGTCGGTCTTGGCGGTGGTCGTGATGGCGATATCCATACCGCGGATCGCGTCGACGGCGTCGAAGTCGATTTCCGGGAAGATGATCTGTTCCTTCACGCCCATGTTGTAGTTGCCACGACCGTCGAACGAACGACCCGACACGCCGCGGAAGTCACGCACGCGCGGCAGCGAGATGTTGATCAGGCGGTCCAGGAACTCGAACATGGTGTCACGACGCAGCGTGACCTTGCAGCCTATCGGCCAACCATCACGGATCTTGAACGAAGCCACCGAGACGCGCGACTTGGTGACCACCGGCTTCTGGCCGGTGATCTTGGTCATGTCGGCAACGGCGTTCTCAAGAACCTTCTTGTTGGTCGCAGCTTCGCCCACACCCATGTTCAGGGTGATCTTGACCAGGCGCGGCACTTCCATCGGATTGGTGTAGCCGAACTGCTTGGTCAGCGCCGGCACCACTTCTTCCTTGTAAAACTTTTCGAGACGGGAATTCATCAATTCATTCCTCAGGCGTCGAGCGCCTCACCGCTGGAGCGGAACACACGCAGTTTGCGTCCATCCTCCAGCACCTTGAAGCCAACGCGCTCGCCCTTGCCCGTTGCCGGGTTCAGGACATTGACGTTGGAGATATGGATCGAAGCTTCACGCTCGACCACGCCGCCGGCAACGCCTGCCTGCGGGTTCGGCTTGGTGTGGCGCTTGACGATGTTCACGTTGGCGACGACCACGCGGTCGCCGTCGACGCGGACGACTTCGCCCTGCTTGCCCTTGTCCTTGCCGGTGTTGACGACGACCTGGTCGCCCTTCTTGATACGGTTAGCCATGATTATCTCCTGGCGCTCACAGAACTTCGGGAGCGAGCGAGACGATCTTCATGAACTTCTCCGAACGAAGTTCACGGGTCACCGGCCCAAAGATGCGGGTGCCGATCGGCTCTTGCTTGTTGTTGAGCAGGACCGCGGCGTTGCCGTCGAAGCGGATCAGCGAGCCGTCGGCGCGACGCACACCCTTGCGGGTACGCACCACGACGGCGTCATACACTTCACCCTTCTTGACCTTGCCGCGCGGAATTGCGTCCTTCACGGTGACCTTGATGATGTCGCCAATGTGGGCATAACGGCGCTTGGAACCACCCAGCACCTTGATGCACATCAGTTCCTTGGCACCGGAGTTGTCCGCGGCGTCGAGGTAGCTCTGCATCTGGATCATGATTCAGATCTCCTTATTCAGCCGCACGCGTGATGACTTCCACCACGCGCCAGTTCTTGGTCTTGGACATCGGAGCAATTTCGGTCACGCGCACGATATCGCCTTCGTTGCAGGCGTTCTCGGCGTCGTGTGCGTGCAGCTTGGTCGAACGCTTGATGTACTTGCCGTACAGGGCGTGCTTGACCTGGCGCTCCACCAACACGGTGACCGTCTTGTCCATCTTGTTGCTGACGACACGGCCTTCGACCGTGCGCAGCGTCTTGCTTGCGTTATTTTCGCTCATAGCAGCCATCCTTACTTCGTGCTGCCGATCAGGTGCTTGACGCGAGCAATCTCGCGGCGCACCCGGCGGGTTTCATGGGTCTTCGGCAGCTGGCCGGTGACCTGCTGCATGCGGAGCGAGAACTGCTCCTTACGCAGGTCGGTCAGGTGGGCCTTGAGTTCGTCAGCCGACTTCTCGCGGAGTTGTTTGATGTCCATCAGCGCACCGTCCGGGTCACGAAAGTGGTGGTCACCGAGAGCTTGGCAGCGGCCAGGCGGAACGCCTCGCGCGCCACTTCCTCGGTAACGCCCTCGACTTCATAAATCATGCGGCCGGGCTGGATCTGAGCGACCCAGTATTCCACGCCACCCTTACCGGCACCCATTCGGACTTCGATGGGCTTCTTGGTGATGGGCTTGTCGGGGAACACGCGGATCCACATCTTGCCGCCGCGCTTGACGTAGCGGCTGATCGAGCGGCGAGCCGCTTCGATCTGACGCGCGGTCAGCTGACCGTGAGCGGTTGCCTTCAGGCCGTATTCGCCAAAGCTGACGGCATTCGCGCTCCAGCTCAGGCCGTCGTTACGGCCCTTGAACATCTTGCGGTATTTGGTTCGCTTGGGTTGCAACATTGCCGTTACCTCGCTTCACGAGCCGGGCGCGACGGACGGTCGCCACGGTCGCCGCGATCGTTACGATCGTTGCGCGGGCTGTCGTCCTGCTTTTCCTGGCCAACCTGGGAGAAATCAAAGACTTCGCCCTTGTAGATCCAGACCTTGATGCCGATGATGCCGTAGGTGGTGCTGGCTTCAGCGAAACCGTAGTCGATGTCAGCGCGCAGGGTGTGCAGCGGCACGCGGCCTTCGCGGTACCACTCCGAACGGGCGATTTCGGCGCCGTTCAAGCGGCCAGCCACGTTGACCTTGATGCCCAGGGCACCCAGGCGCATCGCGTTGCCGACCGAACGCTTCATCGCGCGGCGGAACATGATGCGACGCTCCAGCTGCTGCGCGATCGACTCGGCAACCAGCTGTGCATCCAACTCAGGCTTGCGAACTTCGGTGACGTTGATGTGCGCCGGGACGCCCATCATCTCGCTCACTTCCTTACGCAGCTTTTCGATGTCCTCACCGCGCTTGCCGATCACCACGCCCGGGCGGGCGGTGTGGATCGTCACGCGTGCGGTCTTGGCCGGACGCTCGATCAGGATCTTCGAGATGCCGGCCTGAGCCAGCTTCTTGCGCAGCATTTCGCGCACTTTCAGGTCGGCTGCCAGGTAACCAGCGAACTCGGCCTTGTTGGCGTACCACTTGGAGTTCCAGTCCTTGGAAATACCGAGGCGGATACCAACCGGATGAACTTTATGACCCATGGTCTTTATCCTTTCCGCTTACTTGCCGGCGCCCACAACCACAGTGATGTGGCTGGTGCGCTTGAGGATGCGGGTACCGCGGCCTTTCGCCCGCGCCATGAAACGCTTCAGGGTGGGACCTTCATCAACCATGATGGTCTTGACCTTCAGCTCGTCGACGTCAGCGCCCTGGTTGTTTTCGGCATTTGCGATAGCCGACTCCACCACCTTCTTGATCAGGTGGGCAGCCTTCTTGTCCGAAAACTTCAGCAGGTTGACCGCACGCTCGGCCGGAAGGCCACGGACCTGGTCAGCGACCAGACGTGCCTTCTGCGGGGAGATGCGCGCGGTGCGCAGGATTGCTTTCGCTTCCATTGTCATCTCTCCTTACTTGCCCGACTTCTTGTCAGCGCCGTGACCCTTGAAGGTCCGGGTGACAGCGAATTCGCCGAGCTTGTGACCGACCATGTTCTCGTTGACGAGAACCGGGACGTGGTTCTTGCCGTTGTGCACGGCAATCGTGAATCCAACCATTTCCGGCAGGATCATGGAGCGGCGCGACCAGGTCTTGATCGGCTTCTTGCTGCCCGCAGCGGCCTCCACCTTCTTGACAAGGTGGTGATCGACGAACGGGCCCTTCTTGAGTGAACGTGCCATGGTCGATTAGCCCCTACGATCGCGGACGATGAACTGCTGAGTGCGCTTGTTATGGCGCGTCTTGTAACCCTTGGTCGGGACACCCCACGGGGTGACCGGATGCGGGTTACCCTGGCCGGCCTTGGCCTCACCACCACCGTGCGGGTGGTCAACCGGGTTCATGGCCGCACCGCGGACGGTCGGCTTGACGCCGCGCCAACGCTTGGCACCGGCCTTACCCAGCTTCTCGAGGTTGTGCTCGTCGTTGCCGACTTCACCAATGGTGGCGCGGCATTCGACCGGCACCTTGCGCATTTCACCCGAGCGCAGGCGCAGGGTGGCGTAGATGCCTTCACGAGCAACCAGCTGCACGCCTGCACCAGCAGCACGGGCGATCTGGGCGCCCTTGCCCGGCTTCAGCTCGATCCCGTGGACGGTGGTACCGACCGGGATGTTGCGCAGCGGCAGGGTGTTGCCGGTCTTGATCGGGGCGTGAGCACCCGAGATGACCTGGTCACCCGCCTTGAGGCCCTTCGGGGCGATGATGTAGCGACGCTCGCCGTCGACGTAGCACAGCAGGGCGATATGGGCAGTGCGGTTCGGATCGTATTCGATACGTTCCACGCGTGCCGGAATGCCTTCCTTGTTGCGCTTGAAGTCGATCAGACGGTAGTGCTGCTTGTGACCACCGCCCACGTGACGGGTGGTGATGCGACCGTGGTGGTTACGACCACCGGACTTGCTCTGCGGCTCCAGCAACGCTGCGTGCGGTGCGCCCTTGTGCAGATCGGGCGTGACCACGCGCACGGCCGAACGACGGCCTGCGGAGGTGGGCTTGAATTTCATCAATGGCATGGGATGTACCTCAGGCCTTGGCCGTTACATCGATGGACTGGCCATCGGCCAGACGCACGTACGCCTTGCGCCAATCGCCGCGACGGCCAGCGCGGTTACGGAAGGACTTGTTCTTGCCCTTGACGTTGACCACGTTGACGGCCTCGACCTTGACGTCGAACAGCTGCTCAACCGCGGCCTTTACATCGGCCTTGGTGGCTTCGTTCGAGATCTCGAAGACGTACTGGTTGGAGAGTTCCTGCAGGCGCGCGGTCTTTTCGGAGACTCGCGGAGCGCGCAGCACGCTGAAGATTTTTTCGTTGCTGCTCATGCCAGCCACTCCTCGACCTTCTTGACCGCGTCAGCGGTGATGACGACCGTGTCGGCACCGACCAGAGCGACCGGATCCAGGCCCTGGACGTCACGCACCTGCACGTAGGGCAGATTGCGGGCCGACAGGTACAGATGCTCGGAAGCCTCTTCGGTGACGATCAGCGGACGCTTGCCCACTTCCAGGCCAGCCAGCTTGCCGATCAGACCCTTGGTGCTGGTCGCTTCCACGTCGAAGGACTCGACGATGGTCAGGCGGCCCTGGCGGTTCAGCTCGGACAGGATGGCGCACATGGCGGCGCGATACTGCTTGCGGTTGACCTTCTGCTCGAAGCTGCGCGGCTTGGCCGCGAAGGTGACACCACCGCCGACGAAGATCGGAGCGGTCAGGGCACCGTGACGTGCGCCACCACCCTTCTGCTTCTTCGACTTCTTGGTGGTACCAGCCACTTCAGAGCGCGTCTTCTGTGCCTTGGTGCCGGCGCGAGCGGCGTTGCGGTAAGCAACGACGACCTGGTGAACCAGATCTTCGCTGAAATCGCGGCCGAACACGGCTTCGGAGACCGAGACCTTGTTGTTGCTACCCGTGATAACGAGTTCCATCGTCATCTCTCCTTATGCCTTGCTCGCCGGACGCACGATCACGTCACCACCGGCTGCGCCAGGCACGGCGCCGCGGATGGCAATCAGACCACGCTCGACGTCGACCTTGACCACTTCCAGGTTCTGCGTGCTCTGCTGCACGGCACCCATGTGGCCGGACATCTTCTTGCCCGGGAAAACGCGACCCGGGGTCTGGCGCTGACCCAGCGAACCCGGCGCGCGATGCGACAGCGAGTTACCGTGGGTTGCATCGCCCATACGGAAGTTGTGGCGCTTGATGGTGCCCTGGAAGCCCTTACCCTTGGTGACGCCCTGGACGTCAACCGTCTGGCCGACTTCAAAGATGTCTGCCTTGATTTCGCCGCCGACGGTGAAATCACCGACCTGGGCGTCTTCAACGCGGAATTCCCACAGGCCGCGGCCCGCTTCCACCTTCGCCTTGGCGAAGTGGCCGGCTTCCGGCTTGTTGACCAGCGCAGCGCGACGGGCGCCGACGGTCACCTGCACGGCGCTGTAGCCGTCGGTTTCGACGGTCTTGATCTGCGCGATGCGGTTCGGGGTGGCTTCAATCAGGGTCACCGGGATGGAGCGACCATCTTCGGTGAAAACGCGGCTCATGCCGGCCTTGCGGCCCACGAAGCCCAACGAATACTTCTTCGTCATGGTCGTAGTCCTCAGGTCAGCTTGATCTGCACGTCGACGCCGGCAGCCAGTTCGAGCTTCATCAGCGCGTCCACGGTCTTGTCGTTGGGGTCGACGATGTCGAGCACGCGCTTGTGCGTGCGGGTCTCGTACTGGTCACGCGCGTCCTTGTCGACGTGCGGGGAGACGAGAATGGTGTAACGCTCGATCTTGGTCGGCAGGGGGATCGGGCCACGCACTTGCGCGCCGGTCCGCTTTGCCGTTTCAACGATCTCGCTGGCCGAACGGTCGATCAAGCGATGATCGAACGCCTTCAACCGAATCCGGATCTTTTGGTCCGCCATGACGGTGTTCCTATAGGTCTAAAGAGCGACGGGACTGGCCTCTGTGTGTACCAGCCCCCATGAAAACGACGGTCGGCGCCAAAGCACCTCCCGCCAACGAGAATCCCTTCAAAACAGCAAGGCGGCCCGGTTACCCGGCCCGCCCCAGACATCTTCAAACGCACAGAAAACACCCCGTATTACCGGAGTGCCCCATGCGACCTGTCCTTGTCTGGCGAATACGAGGTACGTCCTGTGCCTCATTTCGCTGGTTGCGAGGGCCATGAAAACCATGGCCTTCGCGAGTGGTCGTGCATTCTGTCAGTATTTTCCGGCACTTGCAAGTCAAGCCCCGGCGACGTCACCAACGCTTCAGGTTCGGGCCAGCCAGGCGAGCCCCGCCCCTATTCGTGCGCAGCGGTCCCGGTGGCGCCAGCCTGCAGCAGGCTGTTGAACAGCAGCTTGAACGAGGCATGGGTCTGGGCCCGGAAGGTGATGTCGGTCCCGAAGAACGTCAACCGCCCTGCCCCCATCCCGGCTTCGGCCGCCAGCACGCCGCCCTGCAGGTGTTCCTGGCCCCAGGCCCAACCGCTGCGCAGCGGCCTGGGGCCGTCGAAGCGCAGCAGCGGCTGGATGTCGGCGCGGCCGGCGGGCAGATCCAGCACCGGCGCATTATCCCAGCGACCGTCGGAGAAATACACATCCAGCCGTGCCGGCAGCCCCCAATTCAGCGGCTGCCCCTTGTCCACCGCCACCTCCAGCACACTGCCGGGGATGTAGTACTCCCGCTGGCTCAATGGCTTGAGTTGGCCGGCAGCATCGGGCTTGCGCAGATGGCTGGCCACCGGCAGCCCCAGCTGGAACGCCAGGCCACTGGAAGAACCGGTCGCGACCACGTGGCCGCCCTGCCCCATGAACTGGCGCAGCGCCGCCACCGCAGGCTCACCCTGCAGTTCGCCCAGCATGGAGCGATACTCCGCCGGGATGGCCGCCGGATCCGGCGAAGCCGGCGTACGCCCGGCCTTGCCCTCGATGGCCAGCTCGGCCGGCAGCGGCAACGCGCCACTGGGCAGCAGCAGGACGTCGAAGCGCTGGCGCAGGTCCCCGGCCAGGATCTGCTGCGGGTAGACCACTTCGTAGTCGAAGCCGAAGTTCTCCAGCACCAGCCGCGTCCAGCCGGACACCATCGAACCACCATAGCGGTCCCACAGCGCGATCCGCGGCGCGCGCAGCGGCGCTTCAGACACCACACCGGCAGGCGCAACGGCGGCGGCCACACCCGTCCCCTGCAGGGCCACCGCCAGTGCGTCAGCCTCGACCCCGGCAACCAGGAAGGCGCCATCGCGCGACGGCACCCGGCTGACCCGGGCCCCGGCCTTCAGCAGGCGATTGACCGCAATGACCGCATTGTTGACCCGCGCATCCAGCAACCAACCGCGGGACGACGCCGGCACCGGCACATCGGCCGGCGCCTGCAACTGGCCGACGGGCAGCGCCGCGAACGGACCCTCGAAGGCCTCCAGCACCCGGTCGAAGGCCACGCCCATCTGGAAGGCCAGGGTCCAGCCCGCCGAATCGTACGGAGCGATCGGCGGCCCGCCTTCATACTCGAAGTCGTGCGGGTGGTCCTGTGGCTCGAACATGTCACGCACATGGGCACGGAACGCCTGATCGGCACGCACCACGAACGAACCGGCCGGATACGACTTGCCGGCCACCACGAATGCACGCGATGCGCGCTGCACCTCCACGCCAGCCAGCTGCAGCGCGTTGACGAAGGCCACCGCGGTGGGCAGGTCGGCCTGGTCGGCCGGAATGATGTAGCCACGAGCATCACGCTGGTCCGGGCGCTGCAGCCACTGAGCCACCTGCCGCGGCCCCAGCCCATCCTGCGACGCGCCTGTTGCAGAGACCTTGGCCTGCGCAGCCGCTTCGGCCAACCGCGTCGGGCTGGCGGTCCAGGTGTCGGTGCTGCCGCGCGCGATGGCATTGCGCCCCATCCAGTAGATGTTCCACAGCAGCTGCTCGCGGTGACGCGAGGCGTAGTCCAGCAACGCCCAGTTCGCGGTCAGGCTGTAATCGATGGATTGGCGGAAATGCCAGGTCTGCGCCGCCACCGGCGCCGGCAGGTTGCTGTCCGGCAATTGCCGCTCCGGTAGATAAGGGATCTGCATCGGCGTCGGATTGCCGACAATCTCGGTCAGCACGCCCAGCATGTTGTGGAAGTACGGCATGGTGCGCAGCCCGCCGTTCCACCAGGTCGAGTACACGCTGCCGCCCTTGGACACCGCGCCAGGCTTGTTCTCCTGCAGGTAGCGCAGGTTCATCGCCGAACCCAGCGCCTCCAACCCCACCGGGATCATCGGGTCGATGTTGTAGTTGTACGGGTCGCGATACGGCGGTATCACGATCACCGTTCCCTTCGGCGCGGCCTGGTGGTGGTTGTAGACGATCTGCGGGTACCACCGCGTGTACATGGCCAGGTTCATGTTGCGCGTTTCCTGCAGCGCCGCCATGTAGAAGTCACGGTTGTTATCGTGCCCGGCGTATTTCTGGTAGAGCCGCTGCGGCTTGTCCAGCACCCGCTTGGCCGGCACCGGCTCGCGCATGTACCAGTCCGAATACAGCTCCTGGCCGTCGGGGTTGGCATGTACCAGCAGCACGATGGTGTCATCGAGGATGCGGCGGGTCTCGGCATCATCACGACTGGCCAGCTGCCACACCGTCTCGATCAGCTGGTGCGGCCCGACCGTCTCGTTGGCATGCAGACCGCCGTCGATCCAGACCACCGCCTTGCCCTGCTCGGCCAACGCACGCGCAGCCTGCGCGTCGTCACGCGCCCGCGCCAGCCGCTCGGAGATGCCGCGGTATTCCTCCAACCGTGCAAGATTGGCCGGCGAAGAGGCGATCAGCATCAACTGCGGGCGCCCTTCGGAACTCTTGCCCAGCTCCACCAGGCGGAACCGGTCCGAGCTGGCCGCCACCTTGCGAAAGTACGCCTCGGTCTGCGTGTAGTTGGCCAGCATGTAGTCGTCGCCGATGTCGAAACCGAAGTGTGACTTCGGTGATGGCACGGCCGCCTGCAGCGAACCCACGCCCGCCAGCGCCAGCCCGGCCACCAGCAGTGAACGCCGCAGCGTCTCGAAAAAGCCCATCCCAGTTCCTCCCTAGCAATCATCGGACAGTACCACCGGCGTGTCCGGATGATCCGCTGCCCTGTCAGAGAGAAAGAGGAACAAAGGCGCCGCTTCCGCCATTCGCACGCCCAAGACGGAGCAACCGGCGCGATGCCCGCCCACTCATCCAGAATCCCACAGCACCCCTCGACATGCCGATGCCGGGCGCACCTCCCCACCTGCGCATGCGGCCCTGGACGAAAAAAAAGGGCGACCCGAGGGCCGCCCTTCTCTCAACACCTGCTTCCGGAAGGAAGCGTGGCGCTATTACTTGATGATCTTCGAGACCACGCCGGCGCCGACGGTACGGCCGCCTTCGCGGATGGCGAAGCGCAGACCTTCGTCCATTGCCACCGGGTTGATCAGGGTGACAGCCATCTTCACGTTGTCGCCCGGCATCACCATCTCAACACCTTCCGGCAGCTCGACCGCACCGGTGATGTCGGTGGTACGGAAGTAGAACTGCGGACGGTAGCCCTTGAAGAACGGGGTGTGACGGCCGCCTTCGTCCTTCGACAGCACGTACACTTCGGCGTCGAACTGGGTGTGCGGGGTGATCGAACCCGGCTTGGCCAGAACCTGGCCGCGCTCGACGTCGTCACGCTTGGTGCCGCGCAGCAGCAGACCGGCGTTGTCGCCTGCCTGGCCCTGGTCCAGCAGCTTGCGGAACATTTCCACGCCGGTGACGGTGGTCTTCTGGGTCGGACGGATACCGACGATTTCGATTTCTTCGCCGACCTTGATCACGCCGCGCTCGATACGACCGGTCACCACGGTGCCGCGGCCCGAGATCGAGAACACGTCTTCCACCGGCATCAGGAACGGCTTGTCGACGTCACGCTCCGGGGTCGGGATCCAGCTGTCCAGCGCCTCGACCAGCTTCAGGATGGCCGGCACGCCGATGTCGCTCTGGTCGCCTTCCAGCGCCAGACGGGCCGAACCGTGCACGATCGGGGTGTCGTCGCCCGGGAAGTCGTACTTGCTCAGCAGCTCGCGCACTTCCATCTCGACCAGTTCCAGCAGCTCGGCATCGTCCACCATGTCGGCCTTGTTCAGGAACACGACGATGTACGGCACGCCGACCTGACGCGACAGCAGGATGTGCTCGCGGGTCTGCGGCATCGGGCCGTCAGCGGCCGAGCACACCAGGATCGCGCCGTCCATCTGGGCGGCACCGGTGATCATGTTCTTGACGTAGTCGGCGTGGCCCGGGCAGTCAACGTGGGCGTAGTGACGGCTCTCGGATTCGTACTCAACGTGCGCGGTCGAGATCGTGATACCACGAGCCTTCTCTTCCGGCGCGGCGTCGATGGACGAGTAGTCCTTGAACTCGCCGCCGAAGCGCTCTGCACCGATCTTGGTCAGTGCGGCGGTCAGGGTGGTCTTGCCATGGTCAACGTGGCCGATGGTGCCGACGTTGACGTGCGGCTTGGTACGTTCGAACTTGCCCTTGGACATGTTTCTATTCCTTGATTAGCTGATTTTTGTTTGGAGAGCCTGAGTCAGATGACTCAGGCCTTCTTCATGACAGTTTCGGCGATGTTGGTCGGCGCCGGCTCGTAATGGTCGAATTCCATCGTGAAGGTCGCGCGACCCTGGGTCTGCGAACGCAGCGCGGTGGCGTAACCGAACATTTCGCCCAGCGGAATCATCGCGTTGATGATGCTGGCCGAACCGTCACCGGTGGTGCCCGAACCCTGCAGCACGCCACGACGGCGGCTCACGTCGCCCATCACGTCACCCTGGTAATCCTCCGGGGTCACGATCTCGACCTTCATGATCGGCTCCAGCAGCACCGGCTTGGCCTTGGCGAAGCCCTGCTTGAAGGCCATCGACGAGGCGAGCTTGAACGCCATTTCCGAGGAGTCGACGTCGTGGTACGAGCCGAACACCAGCTTGACCTTGACGTCCACCACCGGGAAGCCAGCCAGCGGACCGCTGGTGATGGTTTCGCGCAGGCCCTTTTCCACGGAAGGAATGAATTCCTTCGGGATCACGCCGCCGGTGATGTCGTTGATGAACAGGAAGTCGTCCTTGATGGCGGCAGCCAGCTTCGGATCGGCGCGGTCTTCAGCGGTGATCGGCGACAGCTCGATCACGACGTGACCGTACTGACCCTTACCACCGGACTGCTTGGCGTGCTTGTAATCCGACTTGACGTCAGCCTGCTGGATGGTCTCGCGGTACGCGACCTGCGGCTTGCCGACGTTGGCTTCAACGTTGAACTCGCGCTTGAGGCGGTCAACGATGATGTCCAGGTGCAGCTCGCCCATGCCCGAGATGATCGTCTGGCCGGATTCTTCGTCGGTCTTCACGCGGAACGACGGATCTTCCTGCGCCAGGCGGCCCAGTGCCAGACCCATCTTTTCCTGGTCCGACTTGGTCTTCGGCTCGACCGCCATCGAGATCACCGGCTCCGGGAAGGTCATGCGCTCAAGCACGATCGGTGCATCGATCGAGCACAGCGTGTCACCGGTGGTGGTGTCCTTCAGGCCCACGGCAGCAGCGATGTCACCGGCCAGAACTTCCTTGATTTCCTCGCGGTTGTTCGAGTGCATCTGCAGGATGCGGCCGATGCGCTCCTTCTTGTTCTTCACCGAGTTCAGCACGGTGTCGCCACCGGTCAGCACGCCGGAGTAGACGCGGAAGAAGGTCAGCGCGCCGACGAACGGGTCGGTGATGATCTTGAACGCCAGCGACGAGAACGGAGCCTTGTCGTCCGACTTGCGGGTCATCTCGATGGTGTCGTCGTCGACGTCCACGCCCTTCACGTCCGGCACGTCGACCGGCGACGGCAGCAGCTGGATCACGCCGTCGAGCATGGCCTGCACGCCCTTGTTCTTGAACGCCGAGCCGCAGAACATCGGCACGATCTCGGTGGCCAGGGTACGAACGCGCAGCGCCTCGATGATTTCAGCCTCGGCCAGCTCTTCGCCGCCCAGGTACTTTTCCATCAGCTCTTCGCTGGCTTCGGCCGCGGTCTCGATCATGAAGGTGCGGGCTTCTTCAGCCTTCTCCACCAGGTCGGCCGGGATGTCGCCGTACTCGAACTTCATGCCCTGCGAAGCCTCATCCCAATGGATGGCCTTCATCTTGAGCAGGTCGACCACGCCCTTGAAGCCTTCCTCGGCACCGATCGGCACCTGCATCGGCACCGGCACGGCGCCCAGCTTGGCCTTCAGCTGGTCACGGACCTTGAAGAAGTTGGCACCGGTACGGTCCATCTTGTTGACGAACGCGATGCGCGGCACGTGATACTTGTTGGCCTGGCGCCACACGGTTTCCGACTGCGGCTGGACGCCACCGACGGCGCACAGCACGAACACGGCACCGTCGAGCACGCGCAGCGAGCGCTCGACTTCGATGGTGAAGTCAACGTGCCCGGGGGTGTCGATGATGTTGAAGCGGTGCTCCGGGAGGGACTTGTCCATGCCCTTCCAGAACGCGGTGGTGGCAGCAGACTGGATCGTGATGCCACGCTCCTGCTCCTGCTCCATCCAGTCCATGGTGGCGGCACCGTCATGCACTTCACCGAGCTTGTGGCTCTTGCCGGTGTAGAACAGGATGCGCTCGGACGTGGTGGTCTTGCCGGCATCGATGTGAGCCATGATGCCGAAGTTGCGGTAACGCTCGATGGGAGTAGTACGGGCCACGGGGAGCCTCTCAAATTTCTTGGAATTCGGATGGCCGAACGCCGCCTTGCGGCGGCCTTCGGATTGAAGCGGCGCTCAAAGCGCCACAAGTGACACCAGATGGGTGTCAGGGGCCCTGTTTCCAAGGCCCCTTCGAAATCACCAGCGGTAGTGGGCGAACGCCTTGTTCGCTTCCGCCATACGGTGGGTTTCTTCACGCTTCTTGATGGCGCCGCCACGGTTTTCCGACGCGTCCAGCAGCTCGGCTGCCAGCTTGCGCGGCATGGTGTTCTCACCACGCTTGCGAGCCGAGTCGATCAGCCAACGCATGGCCAGGGCCATCTTGCGCGAAGCGCGCACTTCGACCGGCACCTGGTAGGTGGCACCACCGACGCGACGGGACTTCACTTCGACGCCCGGAGCGACGTTGTCCAGTGCCTTCTGCACCAGCTCAACGGCGTTCTGGTTCTTCTCGCTGATCACATCCATGGCGCCATAGACGATCTTTTCAGCAACGGACTTCTTGCCGCTCAGCATCACCATGTTGATGAAGCGGGCGATGGTTTCACTTCCGTGCTTCGGATCGGGCAGGACCGAACGCTGGGGGGTATTACCTTTACGGGACATGTCTTACTCCTCAGGCCTTCGGACGCTTGGCGCCGTACTTGGAACGCGCCTGGCGACGCTTGGCAACGCCAGCGGCGTCGAGCGAGCCACGGACGGTGTGGTAACGCACACCCGGCAGGTCCTTGACGCGACCGCCGCGGATCAGGACCACGGAGTGCTCCTGCAGGTTGTGGCCTTCACCACCGATGTAGGAAATCACTTCTTCCTGGTTGGTCAGGCGGACCTTGGCAACCTTGCGCAGAGCCGAGTTCGGCTTCTTCGGAGTGGTGGTGTAGACACGGGTGCAGACGCCACGGCGCTGCGGGCACTTGTCGAGGGCCGGGGAGGCACTCTTGTAGGTGGTCGCTTGCCGAGGCTTGCGTACCAGCTGGTTGATCGTCGCCATCAGTAGGTTCTTCTGATTGGGGCCGTAAAAACGGCCAAGGATGCGGAAAATGTAAAGCAGGCCAAATTTTTGGCCTGCTGAGACAGACGATTGTAGCAACTTGTCAAGTAGGCAGTCAAACACCCACCCTCCAAGCCAGCCCTGATCCAGGACTGTTACAGGGGCGCCTCCATGTACCCCGTTCAGGTTGAGCGGGCCGGCCCGCGAGCGGACCGGCCAGCCCCACTATCTTACTCCTCGCCGCCCGTTGCCTGCTCGGCTTCCGGCGACGCGGTTTCAACATCGGCAACCGCTGCCGTGCCGGCCAGGGTCTGGATTTCCGATTCCGTCAGGCCCGAGGCACCGCGACGACGCTTGGCGTGGTACGCCAGGCCGGTACCGGCCGGGATCAGGCGACCGACGATCACGTTTTCCTTCAGGCCGCGCAGGTTGTCGGCGGTGCCGCGCACGGCAGCCTCGGTCAACACGCGGGTGGTTTCCTGGAACGAAGCGGCCGAGATGAACGATTCGGTTGCCAGCGAGGCCTTGGTGATGCCCAGCAGGACCGGATCGAACTGCGCCGGCAGCTCGTTGCGGGTGGCCAGCTTGGCATTTTCCTCGATGACGCGCTGGCGTTCAGCCTGCTCGCCGTTCAGGAACTTGCTGTTGCCCTGGTCGGTGATTTCAACCTTGCGCAGCATCTGACGCGAGATCACTTCGATGTGCTTGTCGTTGATCTTCACGCCCTGCAGGCGGTACACGTCCTGGATTTCCTTGACCAGGTAGCGCGCCAGCTCTTCCACGCCCTTCAGGCGCAGGATGTCCTGCGGGCTCGGCTCGCCGTCCACGATGGTTTCGCCGCGGGTCACGTGCTCGCCTTCGAACACGATGATCTGGCGGTACTTCGGGATCAGCTCTTCGTGCTCGGAACCATCGGTGTCCTTGATGATCAGGCGCTGCTTGCCCTTGGTGTCCTTGCCGAAGCTGATGATGCCCGAACGCTCGGCCAGGATCGCCGGATCCTTCGGCTTGCGTGCTTCGAACAGGTCAGCAACGCGCGGCAGACCACCGGTGATGTCGCGGGTCTTGGACGCTTCCTGCGGGATCTTGGCGACCACGTCGCCCACGCCCACCGGGGCGCCGTCCTGCAGGTTGACGATCGAACGCGGCGGCAGCAGGTACTGCGCCGGCAGGTCGGTGCCCGGGATGGTCAGGTCATTGCCCTTGCCATCGACGATGCGGACCAGCGGACGCAGATCCTTGGCCTGCGAGCCACGACGCTTCGGATCGGTGATTTCACGCGAAGCCAGGCCGGTCAGCTCATCGGTCTTCTCGATGACGGTGATGCCGTCGACGAAGTCGATGAAGCGCACGAAGCCAGCCACTTCCGACACGATCGGGTGGTTATGCGGATCCCAGTTGGCCACGGTCTGGCCAGCCTTGATCTCGGCACCGTCCTTGACGGTGATGGTGGCGCCGTACGGCAGCTTGTAGCGCTCACGCTCACGGCCGTGCGGGTCGAGCACGGAGATTTCGCCCGAGCGCGACACCGCGACCAGCGAACCGCTGACCTGCTCGACGTGCTTGAGGTTGTTGAACTTGACCGAACCGGTGGTCTTGACGGTGATGTTGTCCACCGCCGCCGCACGCGATGCCGCACCACCGATGTGGAACGTACGCATGGTCAGCTGGGTACCCGGCTCACCGATCGACTGCGCGGCGATGACGCCGACCGCTTCACCGATGTTGACGATGTGGCCACGGGCCAGATCGCGGCCGTAGCAGCGCGAGCACACGCCGAACGCCGACTCGCAGGTGATCGTCGAGCGGACCTTGATGGTCTGCACGCCGGCTTCTTCCAGCTTGTTCACCCACTGCTCGTCGAGCAGCGTGTTGCGGGTCACGATCGGATCCTCGTCGTTGCCCGGCAGGAACACGTCCTCGGCAACCACGCGGCCCAGCACGCGGTCCTTCAACGGCTCGACCACGTCGCCGCCTTCCACGATCGGGGTCATGGTCAGGCCTTCGACGGTGCCGCAGTCGACTTCGGTGATCACCACGTCCTGCGCCACGTCGACCAGACGACGGGTCAGGTAACCCGAGTTCGCCGTCTTCAGCGCGGTATCGGCCAGACCCTTACGGGCACCGTGGGTGGAGTTGAAGTACTCCTGCACGTTCAGGCCTTCGCGGAAGTTCGCCTTGATGGGCGTCTCGATGATCGAGCCGTCCGGGCGGGCCATCAGGCCGCGCATGCCGGCCAGCTGACGGATCTGCGCCTGGCTACCACGCGCGCCGGAGTCGGCCATGATGTACAGCGAGTTCATCGACTTCTGGTCGACGATCTTGCCTTCCGAATCCTCGACCTTCTCGGTACCGATGGTTTCCATCATCGCCTTGGCGATGCGCTCGTTGGTGCGCGACCAGATGTCGACCACCTTGTTGTAGCGCTCGCCCGCGGTGACCAGACCGGACTGGTACTGTTCCTGGATTTCCAGCACTTCCTGCTCGGCTTCGCCCAGGATGCCCTTCTTCTCGTCCGGGATCAGCATGTCGTCGATACCGATCGACACGCCGGCGCGGGTTGCGTAGGCATAACCGGTGTACATCAGCTTGTCGGCGAACACCACGGTGTCCTTCAGGCCAAGCAGACGGTAGCTCTGGTTGATCAGGCGCGAGATGTTCTTCTTGGTCATCTCGGTGTTGCACAGCTCGAACGGCAGGCCCTCGGGCATGATCTCGCTCAGCAGCGCACGGCCGACGGTCGTGTCCTGGATCGAGGTCTTGGTGACCTTGTTGCCTTCCTCGTCGCGCTCGACCTGGGTGATGCGCACCTTCACCTTGGCGTGCAGCTCGACCAGACGGTTGTCGTAGGCGCGCTTCACTTCGTCGGTGTTGGCGAACACCATGCCCTCGCCCTTCTTGTTCACCAGGGCGCGGCTCATGTAGTACAGGCCCAACACCACGTCCTGCGACGGCACGATGATCGGCTCGCCGTTGGCCGGCGACAGGATGTTGTTGGTGGACATCATCAGCGCACGCGCTTCGAGCTGGGCTTCCAGCGAGAGCGGCACGTGGACGGCCATCTGGTCACCGTCGAAGTCGGCGTTGAACGCGGTGCAGACCAGCGGGTGCAGCTGGATCGCCTTGCCTTCGATCAGCAGCGGTTCGAACGCCTGGATGCCCAGACGGTGCAGGGTCGGCGCGCGGTTCAGCAGCACCGGATGCTCGCGGATGACTTCTTCCAGGACGTCCCAGACTTCGCCTTCCTCGCGCTCGACCAGCTTCTTGGCGGCCTTGATGGTGGTGGCCAGGCCACGACGCTGCAGCTTGGCGAAGACGAACGGCTTGAACAGCTCCAGCGCCATCTTCTTCGGCAGGCCGCACTGGTGCAGCTTGAGGTACGGACCGACGGTGATCACCGAACGGCCGGAGTAGTCCACGCGCTTGCCCAGCAGGTTCTGGCGGAAGCGACCCTGCTTGCCCTTGATCATGTCGGCCAGCGACTTGAGCGGGCGCTTGTTGGTGCCGGTGATGGCACGGCCGCGACGGCCGTTGTCCAGCAGGGCGTCAACCGATTCCTGCAGCATGCGCTTTTCGTTGCGCACGATGATGTCCGGCGCGTTGAGCTCCAGCAGGCGGCGCAGGCGGTTGTTGCGGTTGATGACGCGGCGGTACAGGTCGTTCAGGTCGGAGGTCGCGAAGCGGCCACCGTCCAGCGGCACCAGCGGACGCAGGTCCGGCGGCAGCACCGGCAGCACGGTCATCACCATCCATTCCGGACGGTTGCCCGATTCCAGGAAGGCTTCGACCAGCTTGATGCGCTTGGTCAGGCGCTTGAGCTTGGTTTCCGAACCGGTCGAGGCGATTTCCTCGCGCAGGCGGACCATCTCGGCCTGCAGGTCGATGGTGCGCAGCAGTTCATAGACGGCCTCGGCGCCCATGGCGGCGTCGAAGTCATCGCCGTGCTCCTGGCGGGCCTGCAGGTACTGTTCTTCGGTCAGCAGCTGGCGGCGCTCCAGGGCGGTCAGGCCCGGCTCGGTCACCACGTAGGCTTCGAAGTACAGCACGCGCTCGATGTCGCGCAGGGTCATGTCCAGCATCAGGCCGATGCGCGAGGGCAGCGACTTGAGGAACCAGATGTGGGCGACCGGCGAAGCCAGGTCGATGTGGCCCATGCGCTCGCGGCGCACCTTGGCCAGGGTCACTTCGGTTCCGCACTTCTCGCAGACCACGCCGCGGTGCTTCATGCGCTTGTACTTGCCGCACAGGCACTCGTAGTCCTTGACCGGTCCGAAGATGGCGGCGCAGAACAGGCCGTCACGCTCCGGCTTGAAGGTACGGTAGTTGATGGTTTCCGGCTTCTTCACTTCGCCGAAGGACCACGAACGGATCAGGTCCGGCGAGGCCAGCGCGATCTTGATCGCGTCGAAGTCCAGCGTCTGGCGCTGCTGGTTGAAGAGGTTGAGCAGGTCTTTCATGGTGTTCTCCGAAAGGAGGAAATCTTTGTCGATGGGCTGTCAGGTCGCTGCTGGCGGCGCTGCTGCATCACTGCAGCAGCGCCTGCCCGATCAGTTGTCTTCCAGTTCCATGTTGATGGCCAGCGAGCGGATTTCCTTCACCAACACGTTGAAGGATTCCGGCATGCCCGCGACCATCTCGTGCTCGCCGTCGACGATGTTCTTGTACATCTGGTTGCGGCCCTGCACGTCGTCGGACTTCACCGTCAGCATTTCCTGCAGGGTGTAGGCCGCGCCGTAGGCTTCCAGCGCCCAGACTTCCATTTCACCGAAGCGCTGGCCACCGAACTGCGCCTTGCCGCCCAGCGGCTGCTGGGTGACGAGCGAGTACGGGCCGGTCGAACGGGCGTGCATCTTGTCGTCGACCAGGTGGTTCAGCTTCAGGTAGTGCATGTAGCCGACGGTGGTCTTGCGGTCGAATGCTTCGCCGGTGCGGCCGTCGAACAGCTGCATCTGGGTCTTGCTGCCGTTGAAGCCCAGCACCTCGGTCTCCGGGGCACCGTCCGGGTAGGCGAGGTTCAGCATTTCGCGGATCTCGTCTTCCAGCGCACCGTCGAACACCGGGGTTGCCATCGGCACGCCGTCGGTCAGGTTCTTGGCCAGGTTGATCAGTTCCTCGTCGCTGAACTGCGTCAGGTCGACGCGCTCACCGGCCAGGGCCGAGTCGTGGTTGTAGACCTTGCCCAGGAACTCACGCAGCTCGCTGACGGCGCGCTGCTGCTCCAGCATGCGCTGGATGCGCTTGCCCAGGCCCTTCGCGGCCCAGCCAAGGTGCACTTCCAGGATCTGGCCGATGTTCATACGCGACGGCACGCCCAGCGGGTTCAAGCAGATGTCCACCGAGGTGCCATCGGCCATGTACGGCATGTCTTCGACCGGCACCACGTTGGAGACCACACCCTTGTTGCCGTGGCGGCCTGCCATCTTGTCACCCGGCTGGATGCGACGCTTCACGGCCAGGAACACCTTGACCATCTTCAGCACGCCCGGTGCCAGGTCGTCGCCCTGGGTGATCTTGCCGCGCTTGTCGGCGAAGCGGCGCTCGAATTCCTTCTCGTGTGCCTGGATCTGCATCTGGGCACGCTCGATGGCTTCGGCTGCGTCGTCGTCCTTCATGCGCAGGGTGAACCAGTCGGACTTCTTCAGGCCGTCCAGGAACGCGTCGGAGATCACGTCGCCCTTCTTCAGGCCGGCGCCGCCGTTGACCACCTTGCCCACGATCTGCGAACGCAGACGGGCGTAGATGGCGCCTTCCAGGATGCGGAACTGGTCGTCGAAGTCCTTCTTGACGCGCTTGATCTCGTTCTCTTCGATCTGGCGGGCGCGCTTGTCCTTCTCGATGCCGTCGCGGGTGAAGACCTGCACGTCGATGACGGTGCCGTCCATGCCCGGCGGAACGCGCAGCGAGCTGTCCTTAACGTCCGAAGCCTTCTCGCCGAAGATGGCGCGCAGCAGCTTCTCTTCCGGGGTCAGCTGGCTTTCGCCCTTCGGGGTGACCTTGCCGACCATGATGTCGCCGGCGCGCACTTCGGCACCGATGTACACCACGCCGCTCTCGTCCAGGCGGTTCAGCGCCTGCTCGGAGACGTTCGGGATGTCGGCCGAGATTTCCTCCGGCCCCAGCTTGGTGTCACGCGCGACGCAGGTCAGCTCTTCGATGTGGATCGTGGTGTAGCGATCCTCTTCCACCACGCGCTCGGAAAGCAGGATGGAGTCTTCGAAGTTGTAGCCGTTCCACGGCATGAACGCGATCAGCATGTTCTGGCCCAGCGCCAGTTCACCGATGTCGGTGGACGGGCCGTCGGCCAGCACGTCGCCACGCGCGATCACGTCACCCACGTTCACCAGCGGACGCTGGTTGATGCAGGTGTTCTGGTTCGAGCGGGTGTACTTGATCAGGTTGTAGATGTCCACGCCGGCGTCGGCGGCATCGGTGATCTCGTTCTCGTTGACCTTGACCACGATGCGGCCGGCGTCGATCTGCACGATCTCGCCACCACGACGGGCGTTCACGGTCACGCCCGAGTCACGCGCCACGGCGCGCTCGATGCCGGTACCCACGAGCGGCTTCTGCGAACGCAGGGTCGGCACGGCCTGGCGCTGCATGTTCGCGCCCATCAGTGCACGGTTTGCGTCATCGTGCTCCAGGAACGGGACCAGCGCCGCGGCGACGGACACGGTCTGCATCGGCGAGACGTCCATGAAGTGGACTTCCGCCGGCGGCTTGAGCAGCGACTCACCCTGGTAGCGGCACGGCACGAACAGCTCGGTGAGCATGTTCTTGGGGTCGGTCAGGGCGTTGGCCTGGGCGATCACGTACTCGTTTTCCTCGATCGCCGACAGGTACTCGACGTCGTCGGTGACCTTGCCGTCCACGACCTTGCGGTACGGGGTTTCCAGGAAGCCGTACTTGTTGGTGCGTGCGAACACGGCCAGCGAGTTGATCAGGCCGATGTTCGGGCCTTCCGGCGTTTCGATGGTGCAGACGCGGCCGTAATGGGTCGGGTGCACGTCGCGCACTTCGAAACCGGCACGCTCGCGGGTCAGGCCGCCCGGGCCCAGTGCCGAGACGCGGCGCTTGTGCGTCACTTCCGATAGCGGGTTGTTCTGGTCCATGAACTGCGACAGCTGCGAGGAACCGAAGAATTCCTTGATGGCAGCGGCGACCGGCTTGGCGTTGATCAGCTCCTGCGGGGTCAGGCCTTCGGACTCGGCCATCGACAGGCGTTCCTTGACCGCGCGCTCGACGCGGACCAGGCCCACGCGGAACACGTTCTCGGCCATTTCGCCGACCGAACGCACGCGACGGTTGCCCAGGTGGTCGATGTCATCCACCACGCCACGGCCGTTGCGGATCTCGGTCAGCACCTTGATCACGTCCAGGATGTCGGACGATTCGCCGTGGGCGCCAACCAGGCGCTTGGATTCTTCGTCGTTGCGCTCGCCGAAGTACTTGCTGTCGTACAGCACGGCTTCGCCGGTGACTTCCTTGCGGCCGACACGGCGGTTGAACTTCATGCGGCCGACCGTGGACAGGTCGTAGCGCTCGAAGGTGAAGAACAGGTTGTGGAACAGGTTCTGCGCGGCGTCCTTGGTCGGCGGCTCGCCCGGGCGCATCATGCGGTAGATCTCGACCAGGGCTTCCAGCTGGGTCTTGGTCGGGTCGATGCGCAGGGTGTTGGACAGGTACGCGCCACGGTCCAGGTCGTTCACCCACAGGGTGCCGACCGCATCAACGCCCGCCTTGCGGAAGTTCTGCAGCTGCTCGTCGCTGATCTCGTCGTTGGCCTGGGCCAGCAGTTCACCGGTGTTCGCATCGACCACGTCGTGCGACAGGATGCGGCCGACCAGGTAGTCGTCCGGCACGGCCAGGGCGGCGATGCCCGAGGCCTGCAGCTGCTTGATGTGGCGCGCGGTGATGCGCTTGCCGGCTTCCACGATGACCTTGTCACCGTCGGCCAGGTCGAAGCCCAGGGTTTCACCACGCAGGCGCTCCGGCACCAGCTCCAGCTGCACGCCTTCGTCCGGGTTGATGTGGAACGTGTTGATCTCGAAGAACTCGGCCAGCATCTCTTCGTTGCTGTAGCCAAGCGCGCGCAGCAGGATCGACACCGGCAGCTTGCGGCGACGGTCGATACGGGTGAACAGCGCGTCCTTCGGGTCGAACTCGAAGTCCAGCCAGGAGCCGCGGTAAGGAATGATGCGGGCGCTGTACAACAGCTTGCCCGAGCTGTGGGTCTTGCCACGGTCGTGGTCGAAGAACACGCCCGGCGAACGGTGCAGCTGCGACACGATGACACGCTCGGTACCGTTGACGATGAAGGTGCCGTTTTCGGTCATCAGCGGGATTTCGCCCAGATAGACCTCCTGCTCCTTCACGTACTTGATCGCCTTGGTGGACGACTCGCGGTCGTAGATGACCAGGCGCACGGTCACGCGCAGCGGCGCGCCGTAGCTCATGCCGCGCTGGCGGCACTCACGCTCGTCGAACACCGGGTCGCCCAGCTTGTAGCCCACGTACTCCAGGGCGGCATTGCCGCTGTAGCTGGAAATCGGGAACACCGACTTCAGCGCGGCGTGCAGGCCGTGGTCGGTGCGCTTGGCCGGGTCGACGTTTTCCTGCAGGAAATCGCGGTACGAGTCGACCTGGATGGCCAACAGGAACGGCACCTCGAGGATCGAGCGCTGCTTGCCGAAATCCTTGCGGATGCGCTTTTTTTCGGTGTACGAATAGGACGTCATGAGGTCTTCCACCTTGTTGTGCGGGCCGTGCGTCCACGACCCGTAGGGAAACTTGAAATTGTCAGTTGGAAGTCGCTGGTATTGCCGGCACCAGCACGCCTTCTCCCGCTACTTCCAACTGCCAACTCGCTTGTGCCCGTGTTCGCTCATTCCCGGAGGAGGCGGCGACGGACACCTGCCACGTTGGACTTTCTACATCTACTGCCTGCCGGGCGTGGCCCGGCCCTACCCGTCCTGGTGCCCGGCCAAGCCCGGCATCACAACGTTTGAAACGACCAAAGGCCGGGGGTTTACACCCCCAGCCCTGGCTGCATCGCCGCGAAACAATGGCGACGCAAGGAACTGATTACTTCAGCTCGACGGTCGCGCCGGCGGCTTCCAGTTCCTTCTTGAACTTGTCGGCTTCTTCCTTCGAAGCGCCTTCCTTCACGACGCCACCGGCTTCGGTCAGGTCCTTGGCTTCCTTCAGGCCCAGGCCGGTGATGGCGCGGACGGCCTTGATGACGTCGACCTTCTTGGCGCCGGCGTCCTTCAGGATGACGTTGAATTCGGTCTGCTCTTCAACCACAGCGGCCGGGCCGGCAACGGCAACGGCAACCGGGGCAGCGGCGGAGACGCCGAACTTCTCTTCGATGGCCTTGACCAGCTCCATCACTTCCATCAGGGACTTCTCGGCGATGGCGTCGACGATCTGTTCGTTGGTAAGGGACATTTTGATTACCTTTGGAGAATATTCTGGATTGAGGTTCCGGACGGAACCACGGGGACGTCGAACTTAGGCGGTTTCAGCGGCCGGCTCGGCAGCTGCTGCTGCACCACCGTCCTGCTTTTCACCGACAGCCTTGACGGCGCGCGCGAACATGGTGACCGGCTCGGTCAGGACGCGGGCCAGCATGGCCAGGGCCTGATCACGGGTCGGCAGCGATGCCAGCACTTCGACGTGGCTGGCCGGGAAGATTTCCCCGCCGATTGCCACGACCTTCGCCTTCAGCTTGTCGTTGCCCTTGGCTGCATCCTTGATCAGGCGACCGGCTGCGCCGGGCTCCTCGAGCGAAAACGCGTACAGCAGCGGACCGACCATCTGGTCCTTTGCAACTGCGAAATCGGTGCCTTCAACGGCGCGCGCGGCCAGCGTGTTCTTGACAACCTTCAAGAAAACGCCGGTTTCGCGGGCCTGCTTACGCATCGCGGTCATCTGGGCGACCGTGGTGCCAGCGTATTCGGCTGCGATCAAGGAGTGGGCCTTGGCGGCGACGTCTGCCAGTTCGGCGACTACTTCTTGCTTCTGGGACAGATTGAGAGCCATTGCACTCCTCCGTTAAAGCGGGGACCGGGAAGGGTGATCCGGTTTCGGCCGGAAGCGAAGCCGCCTCCACACCGCACCCACATCGAATCCCGAATCCCTGCTTCAAACAAACTCCGCTCACGGCTCCCTGCCGCTTACGGTCCATGGCAGCATCCTTCCTGGACGCCGGGAACATCGGAACGATGCTCCTGTGGTGGCCGTTCTAGACCTGGAGTGGGCCAACCCGGGTTACCCCAGACGTGCGTTAAACCAGAAAACTCCAGAAGGGCATCACCATCTACGCAGGGTGATCCACGAGTGGATCGATTAAGCGATCCCGCTATGCCGGCGGCGACTCCTTGCCAGATCGAGCTTCCGTGCCCGTCGCCGGTATGCGCTGACCGCGCCTGCGGTCTTTGACGGCTATCGCGTCGGCGGACCGGCGCGATGCCTTCAAATGTCCAGCATCGCCCTGACGGGTGACACTGCTGTTGCGGTCCCGTGGAAGCAGCATCCGGCGGCATGGCCGGGCTCGGGTGCTGCTACCGCGGAGGTACTGCATTCATGGCGCCGCGTGCCGGCAGGCACGCGGGCCACCACATCACTTCAGGGTCAGCGACGACTGGTCGACGGTGACGCCCGGGCCCATCGTCGAGCTGACCGAAACCTTCTGCAGGTAGGTGCCCTTCGAGGTGGCCGGCTTGGCCTTGATCAGGTCCAGCAGCAGCGCCTGCAGGTTCGACTGCAGCGCGGCGTTGTCGAAGCTGGCCTTGCCGATGGTGCAGTGGATGATGCCGGCCTTGTCGGTGCGGTAACGCACCTGACCCGACTTGGCATTCTTCACGGCTTCGGCCGGGTTCGGCGACACGGTGCCAACCTTCGGGTTCGGCATCAGGCCGCGCGGGCCCAGCACGGTACCCAGCTTACCCACGACGCGCATTGCGTCCGGGGTCGCGATGACCACGTCATAGTTCAGATCGCCGGCCTGCATCTTCTCGGCCAGGTCGTCCATGCCGACGGCTTCGGCGCCAGCGGCCAGGGCTTCGTCAGCCTTGGCACCGGCCGGTGCGAACACGGCGACGCGGACCGACTTGCCGGTACCGGCCGGCAGCACGGTCGAACCGCGCACCTGCTGGTCGGACTTCTTGGCATCCACGCCCAGACGCACGGCCACGTCGATCGACTCGACGAACTTGGCCTTGGCGGCGGTCTTCAGGATGTTGATCGCTTCTTCGAAGGCGTAGGCCTTGCCCGGAACGACGGCGGCCTTGATGGCCTTCTCACGCTTGGTCTGTGCCATCAGATTAACCCTCCACCACCAGGCCCATGGAACGGGCAGAGCCCGCGATCGTACGCACGGCGGCGTCCAGGTCAGCAGCCGTCAGATCCGGCTCCTTCGCCTTGCAGATTTCTTCAAGCTGCTTGCGGGTGACCTTGCCCACCTTGTCGGTGTTCGGGCGCTTGGAACCGGAAGTGATACCGGCAGCCTTCTTGAGCAGCACGGTGGCCGGGGTGCTCTTGGTGATGAAGGTGAAGGTACGGTCCGAGTAGGCCGTGATGATCACCGGCACCGGGATACCCGGCTCCAGCTTCTGCGTGGCGGCATTGAACGCCTTGCAGAATTCCATGATGTTCAGGCCGCGCTGACCCAGCGCAGGACCCACCGGCGGCGACGGATTGGCCTGACCGGCCTTCACCTGCAGCTTGATGTAACCGACAACTTTCTTTGCCATTTTTATGCTCTCCGGGTGCTAGCGCCTTTCGACAACAGGCTCCCCATCGGACCGGGAATCACGCGTCCCGGCATTCGCGTTTTGAAATCCTTGAATCGCACCAAAGGCCACCTCGCGGCAGCCTTCGATTCAGCCCCATGACAGGGAGCCGGCAATTCTAGCAGTTTTTTCGACCTCAACCTGAACAGGCCAGGCCGCGAACTCAGACCGCCTTTTCGACCTGGCCGAACTCGAGCTCGACCGGGGTAGCGCGACCGAAGATCAGCACCGAGACGCGCAGGCGGCTCTTCTCGTAGTTGACCTCTTCCACCACGCCGTTGAAGTCATTGAAGGGACCTTCGGTGACACGGACCATCTGGCCCGGCTCGAACAGGATCTTCGGACGCGGCTTCTCGACACCTTCCTGAACGCGATCCAGGATGGCTGCGGCCTCTTCGTCACGGATCGGCAGCGGACGGTCGGCAGTGCCGCCGATGAAGCCCATCACCTTGGAAGTATCCTTCACCAGGTGCCAGCTTTCGTTGTCGATGCGCGGGATGCCGGCTTCTTCGTGGGTCTCGATCTGGACCAGCACGTAACCCGGGAAGAACTTGCGCTCGGAACGGCGCTTCTGGCCGGAGCGCATTTCGACCACTTCTTCGGTCGGGACGAGCACGTCGCCGAAGCGGTCCTGCATCTCGTCGCGCACAATGCGATCGCGCAATGCCTGCGCCACCGACTTCTCAAAACCTGAATAGGCGTGAACGACGTACCAACGCTTCACTGTTATCTCCTCAACGACCCAGGAACCACTGGGTCAGCTTCTGGATCGCGAAGTCGAACCCACCCAGCAGCAGGCTCAACACGATCACCACCACGATCACCACCCACGTCATGCGGATGGCCTCCTGGCGGGTCGGCCACACGACCTTGCGCAGCTCGAAACGGGATTCGGAAAGGAATTCACGCGTCTGACGGCCCTTGGCGGTCAGCATGAACACGGCGCCACCGGCGACCAGTCCCACCACCACAGCCAGGGCACGCAGCTGGCCCGACCAGGCACCCAGCTGAGCCGCCTTTTCCGGCGAGGAGAACCAGAACCAGACGAACAGACCCGCCAGCACCAGCAGCGCGGCGCCAACATACTTGACCATATCGCCGCCGGAAGCAGCGGACTTGGAATGTTCGATCTTGCTGTTCATCCGACTCTTGTTGCTGGTGCGACCAAGGTCACTGGATAGAGATGTGCAAGTGGCACGCCAGGAGGGACTCGAACCCCCAACCTGCGGTTTTGGAGACCGCTGCTCTGCCAATTGAGCTACTGGCGTATGACTTGACTTGTTTACACGTCCCTTAGACGGCGAAGGCGGACCGAGGTTCCCGGCCCGCCGTTCGCGTAACCAGCAGCAGAGTTACCGCTGGGTACTGCAGGCTTATTACTTGATGATCTTCGAGACCACGCCGGCGCCGACGGTACGGCCGCCTTCGCGGATGGCGAAGCGCAGACCTTCGTCCATTGCCACCGGGTTGATCAGGGTGACAGCCATCTTCACGTTGTCGCCCGGCATCACCATCTCAACACCTTCCGGCAGCTCGACCGCACCGGTGATGTCGGTGGTACGGAAGTAGAACTGCGGACGGTAGCCCTTGAAGAACGGGGTGTGACGGCCGCCTTCGTCCTTCGACAGCACGTACACTTCGGCGTCGAACTGGGTGTGCGGGGTGATCGAACCCGGCTTGGCCAGAACCTGGCCGCGCTCGACGTCGTCACGCTTGGTGCCGCGCAGCAGCAGACCGGCGTTGTCGCCTGCCTGGCCCTGGTCCAGCAGCTTGCGGAACATTTCCACGCCGGTGACGGTGGTCTTCTGGGTCGGACGGATACCGACGATTTCGATTTCTTCGCCGACCTTGATCACGCCGCGCTCGATACGACCGGTCACCACGGTGCCGCGGCCCGAGATCGAGAACACGTCTTCCACCGGCATCAGGAACGGCTTGTCGACGTCACGCTCCGGGGTCGGGATCCAGCTGTCCAGCGCCTCGACCAGCTTCAGGATGGCCGGCACGCCGATGTCGCTCTGGTCGCCTTCCAGCGCCAGACGGGCCGAACCGTGCACGATCGGGGTGTCGTCGCCCGGGAAGTCGTACTTGCTCAGCAGCTCGCGCACTTCCATCTCGACCAGTTCCAGCAGCTCGGCATCGTCCACCATGTCGGCCTTGTTCAGGAACACGACGATGTACGGCACGCCGACCTGACGCGACAGCAGGATGTGCTCGCGGGTCTGCGGCATCGGGCCGTCAGCGGCCGAGCACACCAGGATCGCGCCGTCCATCTGGGCGGCACCGGTGATCATGTTCTTGACGTAGTCGGCGTGGCCCGGGCAGTCAACGTGGGCGTAGTGACGGCTCTCGGATTCGTACTCAACGTGCGCGGTCGAGATCGTGATACCACGAGCCTTCTCTTCCGG
>NZ_JBIXJV010000004.1:0-68236 GCF_052871705.1 Stenotrophomonas sp. LARHCG68
CCGCGGCCGCGGCCGGTGACTTCACCCAGCGCGGCGACGTGGACGGCTACCAGCACGACTTCCGTGACATGGTCGCCGGCCTGAACCACCTGATGGAAACCGCCGACGGCAACCTGGCCAAGGTCTCGCAGGTGCTGCAGGCACTGGCCCAGGGTGACCTCACCGTGCGCATGGACGGCCAGTTCAACGGCGTGTTCGCACAGATGCGCGACGACGCCAACGCCACCGTCGACCAGTTGACCGTCATCGTCGGTCGCATCCAGAACGCGGCCTCCAGCATCAACCTGGCCTCCAGCGAGATCGCCACCGGCAACAACGACCTGTCGCGCCGTACCGAGCAGCAGGCCGCCAACCTGGAAGAGACCGCCGCCTCGATGGAGGAACTGACCTCCACCGTGCGCCAGAACGCCGAGTCGGCCCGCCAGGCCAACCAGCTGGCCATCGGCGCGCACGGCGTGGCCAGCCAGGGCGGTAACGTGGTCGCCCAGGTGGTCAACACCATGGGCGCCATCGAGGCCTCGTCCAAGAAGATTGCCGAGATCATCTCGGTCATCGATGGCATCGCCTTCCAGACCAACATCCTGGCGCTCAACGCCGCAGTCGAAGCGGCGCGTGCCGGCGAGCAGGGCCGCGGCTTCGCCGTGGTCGCCTCGGAAGTGCGGACCCTGGCCCAGCGCTCGGCCGGCGCGGCCAAGGAGATCAAGGGCCTGATCGAGGACTCGGTGGACAAGGTCGGCGAAGGCTCGGTGCTGGTGCACCAGGCCGGCACCACGATGGGCGAGATCGTGGCCTCGGTGCAGCGCGTGACCGACATCATGGCCGAGATCTCCGCCGCCTCGCAGGAGCAGAGCGCCGGCATCGAGCAGGTCAACCAGACCGTGATGCAGATGGACGAGACCACCCAGCAGAACGCCGCGCTGGTGGAGGAAGCCACCGCCGCCGCCCGGGCGATGGAAGAACAGGCATTGCTGCTCAACGAAGCGGTGGCCGCCTTCCACATCGCGTCCAAGGCGGGCGGCGCCAGCGTCGCCAGCCCGCCGCGCAGCCGCCCGGCCAGCCCGGCACCGGCCGGTCCGCGCATCGCCCGCGCGCCGGCAGCACGCCGGATCGAACCGATGGTCGCCAATGGCGAGGACTGGCAGGAATTCTGATTTTCCCGCGGTTTCCGGCTTCACCCCCACGACGACCACGGCATGCCCGTGGTCGTCGTGTTTTGGGACATCCAACCCACTTTCCGCGTAGCCGGGATTACAGATAACGCCCTGAATCGTAAGAGTTTCATCACGATCCTCACGATTTCATCACATGCCCTTTCAGTTCATAAAACGCCCCCTGTTCAGCCATCAAGCCGCCTCCGGATCGCGCCGCTATCCGCTGAACAGCCGGCAATGAACGCCGGCCTTATCCGCGCCAACGCGCCGGCAACATCCTCGGGCGGGGGCGTCACCCGCAAAGTCGATCCGGAGAGAAAGAGATGGAGTTCTTCCGCAACCTCACGATCGCCCGAAAGCTCGCGATCGCTTTCACCCTCACCACCGTCGCCACCGTTGGCATGGGCGCGTTCGCGGTGGTCCGCCTCAAGCAGGCCACCACCCAGTTGAACGAGATGAGCCAGCGCTACATGCCGGCCGTCCAACACCTGGAGAGCATCCGCGCCGACCTGGCCGAAATCCGCATCGCCGAGCTGTCACAGTTGTCCCACCTGCACGAGCCGGCGTTCGTCGCCGAGTACAACCAGCGCATCGCCGACCAGCGCGCCAAGCTGGCCGAGCACCAGAAGCGCTATGAGGCCCTGCCCGCCAGCGATGAGCAGAAGCGCCTGTACGGCCAGATGCTCAAGACCCTGGAGCAATACCTCAGCGCCCACGCGCAGATGGAAAAGGCCGTGGCCGATGGCCAGTTCGAGCTGGCCCAGCAGATCTCCAACGAACACTCGCGCGTCAGCCGCCGCGACCTGTTCAGCGACGTGGAGAAGCTCAGCAGCTACGTCGTGTCGGCCCTGGACAGCGAGGTGGCGCTCGCCGATGCCACCCAGGCGCGCAGCACCAACGCATTGTTCGCCTGCATGGCCTTGCTGGGCCTGCTGTCGGTCGCCCTCGGCGTGGTCATCGTGCGCGCCATCGTACGCCCGCTGAAGGACGCCCTGCGGGCCGCCGACGAGGTCGCCACCGGCCGCCTGGACGGCACCATCGACGCCGGACGCGGTGACGAGGTCGGCCAGTTGCTGGCTTCGATGCAGCGCATGCAGCACCAGCTCAAGGCAGTGATCGCCGCGCAGTCGGACATGGCGCGCGAGCACGACCAGGGCCAGATCAGCTACCGCATCGACGAATCCCGCTTCCCCGGCGAGTACGGGCGCATGGTGCGCGAGGTCAATGCCCTGGTCGCCCAGCACATCGGCGTGAAGATGCGGGTGGTCGAGGTGATGCGCCACTACGCCCGTGGCGACCTGTCGGTGGACATGGACCGCCTGCCCGGCGAGAAGGCCGCCATCACCGACGCGATGGACGGCACCAAGGCCAGCCTGTCGGCCATCAACAACGAGATCAAGC
Organism: Stenotrophomonas sp. LARHCG68; assembly: GCF_052871705.1. NCBI lineage: Bacteria > Pseudomonadati > Pseudomonadota > Gammaproteobacteria > Lysobacterales > Lysobacteraceae > Stenotrophomonas > Stenotrophomonas sp. LARHCG68. The sequence goes on from NZ_JBIXJV010000004.1 coordinate 2,553, forward strand.
GCCTGTCGCGCGCCGCCGCCGCCGGTGATTTCAGCCAGCGTGGCGACATCGACCGTTACGAGCACGACTTCCGCGAGATGGTCGGCGGGCTCAACGCACTGATGCAGACCACCGAGGACAACCTCGGCCACATCTCGCGGCTGCTGCAGGCCATTGCCGAGGGTGACCTGACCCGTCGTGTCGAAGGCGACTTCCACGGCATCTTCGCGCGCATGCGTGACGACGGCAACACCAGCATCGACCAGCTCGCCAGCATCGTCTCCGGCATCCAGGCCGCCAGCGGCAGCATCAGCCTGTCGGCCAGCGAGATCGCCACCGGCAACAGCGACCTGTCGCGCCGCACCGAGACGCAGGCCGCCAACCTGGAGGAAACCGCTGCCTCGATGGAGGAACTGACCTCCACCGTGCGCCAGAACGCCGAGCATGCCCGCCAGGCCGACCAGCTGGCGCGCGGTGCCGCCGACGTGGCCGCGCAGGGTGGCGAAGTGGTCGGGCGCGTGGTCAACACCATGAGCTCGATCGAGCAGTCCTCCCAACGCATCGCCGACATCATCAGCGTGATCGACGGCATCGCCTTCCAGACCAACATCCTGGCCTTGAACGCGGCGGTGGAAGCGGCCCGGGCCGGCGACCAGGGCCGTGGCTTCGCGGTGGTGGCTTCGGAAGTGCGCACTCTGGCGCAGCGTTCGGCCGCCGCGGCCAAGGAGATCAAGGGATTGATCGACGACTCGGTCGGCAAGGTCAGCGAAGGCTCGCAACTGGTCCGCCGCGCCGGCAGCACCATGGACGACATCGTGGCCTCGGTGCAGCGCGTGACCACGATCATGGCCGACATCGCCGCCGCCTCGCAGGAACAGACCGCCGGCATCGAACAGGTCAACCAGACCGTGATGCAGATGGACGAGAGCACCCAGCAGAATGCCGCGCTGGTCGAGGAAGCCTCCGCGGCGGCACGCTCGATGGAAGACCAGGCGCGCCAGCTGACCGATGCAGTGGCCCAGTTCCGCCTCTCCGACGCCGTCAGCGCATCACTGGCCCGCGTTGCCGCCAGCGTACCGCCGCCGGCCGCCCCGCGGCCACGCCCCACCCTGCGTGCCATCCCGGGCAAGCCGGCAGCCCATGCACCGGTCAGCAGTGGCGAGGACTGGCAGGAGTTCTGATCCGTTGCTTGCCGGCGGTGGTCGGGAACTCTCCGGCCTGTCCACCGCCGGCCTCTTTGGCTTCATCCAGGGTCATCGTGTGACGCCTCGTGGACATGGGCCGGCGAAAGGATCGAAGATCCCAGGACGGTCCCTCCCACGCGACGTCCCATGCCCCGCATCACGCGCATTCTCATCGGGCTTGCCGCCCTGCTGGTGGTCGGTGTGGCCGGCAGCCTGCTCATCGGCCAGGCACTGATCACTCCGGTGCCGCGCACCATAGGGCCCCCGCCGGCCTCGCTCGGCGCCCGTCCGGTGCGCATTGATTCGGCTGCTGGCCCGGTCTCTGGATGGTTTGTCCCTGGCCAGGCGGACAAGGGCAGCGTGCTCCTTCTGCACGGCGTGCGCTCGGACCGGCGCCAGATGCTCCCCCGCGCGCAGTGGCTCAAGCAGTTGGGCTATTCCGTGCTGCTCATCGACCTTCCGGCGCATGGGCAATCCCCCGCCGCGCACATCACCTTCGGCGCCAACGAGTCCAAGGCGGTCGACGCGGCAGTCACGTTCCTTGGCCAACAAGCGCCGGGCCGGGCCGTCGCGGTGATCGGGGTGTCCCTGGGGGCCGCATCCACAGTGCTGTCCGCTTCCACGCGACAACTGGCCGCCGTTGTCCTGGAATCGATGTACCCCAGCCTCGACCAAGCCGTCGCCGACCGCCTGGCCATCCGTCTGGGCGCCCCCGGACGTCCGCTGGCACCGCTGCTGCTGTGGCAGCTGCCGTTGCGCCTGCAGCTCTCGGCCGACGACCTTCGACCCATTGATCACCTGGCCGCAATCGGCGCCCCGGTATTGATCGCGTCCGGTTCACGGGACCGCCACACCCCCATCGACGAAGCCCGCGCGCTCTATCGTGCCGCCGCCGCGCCCAAGCAGTTCTGGGAGGTACCCGGCGCGGCCCATGTCGACCTCTACGCGCATGACCCCGCCGCATACCAGCGGGTGGTCGGGGCGTTCCTCCAGTCGCGCCTGCAGCAATAGCCGCGCCTCTTCCACGGCCGAAACGGCCCTCTACGTACGCCGCCAGCCAGTGACGGAATTCCGTCTCCGGAATCGCCAGCCGGTGCCAACGGCCACCTGCTTCACAAAAGGCTCGTAACAGTGCGCCTAAAGAGTTAGAAAGAGCGGCCGATATCACAGTTTCCAGGAGACCGATTGCGGGTTCCCTGGCTTCGACCCTCTGCAAGCGCCTCCATGTCCGTACCCGAATCCTTCGAGTCGAGCCCGTCCACCGTCGCCGGCAACCTGTATGCCGATGAACGCTACATGGTGCGCAGCCCGCACCAGATCCGGCACCTGCTGCAGCAGATGATCGACCAGCGGTCGATGGTCAACGCGCACCCGGATGGACGCGACCAGTCCTTCCCCAGCGCGGTGCTGGAAGTGGACGAGGACGGCCTGCTGCTCGATGCCAGCCCGCTGCCGGCGATCAACCGCAGCGCGGAGGTCGCCGCTTCCCTGCTGTGCTTTGGCCAGGTCGACAAGGTCACCGTGCGCTTCCAGCTGCATGGCCACCGCCGCATCGAACAGGACGGCCGGGTGGCATTCCGGGTACCGCTGCCGGAGGAGGTCTACCACCTGCAGCGCCGTGAGTTTTACCGGCTGGAAACCCCGGTGGGCGACTCACCCTACTGTCTGATCCCCGACCCGGACGGCGGCGAGCCCAGCCGCTGGCGGGTGATCGACATCAGCGCCGGCGGCATGGCGCTGATGCTGCCCTCGCCGCAGGACCTGCTCGCCCTGCAGGGCCGCTATCGCGGCTGCGGGCTGCTGATCCCCGACGCGCCGCCGGTGACCACCACCCTGGTGGTCTGCAACCTGCGCCAGCAGAAACAGGCCAACGGCATGGAAACCATCCGCGCCGGCCTGCGTTTCGACGACCTGCCACGCGGTGCCGACACGCTGATCCAGCGGTACATCTTCCGCATCGATCGGCTGCGCAAGGCGCGCAGCAACGGCGACTGACCCGGCCCGGGCGCCATTGTGCGCCCCACCTGGCCGAACGCGCCCCGCCCTCTGTGGCCGTCCGTCGCTAAAGTCCCGCCTCCTGGCGCCGATACCGGTGCAACAGCCACCGGCGCCACGCCAGGACCAGGACCTGCCATGAACGATACGCGTACCACTTCCGCCGAAGGCACCGGCGGCGAGTACCTCAGCTTCACCCTCGGCGCAGAGCACTACGGCGTCGACATCCTCAAGGTGCAGGAGATCCGCGGCTACGACGCGGTCACCCGCGTGCCCGATGCCCCGGACTACATCAAGGGCGTCATCAACCTGCGCGGCACCATCGTGCCGGTCATCGACCTGCGCCTGAAACTGCGCCTGGACGAGGCACGCTACGACGCCTTCACCGTAATGATCGTGCTCAACGTCGAGGACCGCGTGGTCGGCATCGTCGTGGACAGCGTCTCGGACGTGATCCCGCTGTCGGCCGAGCAGATCCGCCCGACCCCGGAATTCGGTGCCGCGGTGGACACCCGCTTCATCTCCGGCATCGGCACCCAGGACGACCGCATGCTGATCCTGCTGGACATCGAAACCCTGCTCGACACCGCCGACCTCGGGCAGGCCGCGGTGACCGAAGAAGCCGCGGCCTGACCCAGCCAACCGGGAGGCGCATCACATTTCCGAACATGCGCCCTCAGCCGCCTGCCCTGTCGGCCGATAGCCCATTGCATGCCCGTCCTCCCCGACTGGCGCCCTCTCGTCATCCCCGGAGATTTTGATGTCCAAGCACCTGATTTGCCTGCTGTCGGCAGCCGTCCTGGCCACCGCCTCGTTCCACGTCGCCGCCGACCCGGCCGAGATGATCCCGCCGGAAAACGCCGCCCGCTTCGCCGGCAAGGACGGCATGGTCTGCGGCAAGGTCGAGAAGGCCCGCTACGCCGAAGGTTCCGAAGGCCAGCCGACCTTCCTGCACATGGGTGGCCAGTTCCCGCGCCACACCTTCTCCGCGCGCATCTCCGGCGCCAACCGTGGCAACTTCGGCTTCCCGCTGGAATCGCTGGAAGGCAAGACCGTCTGCGTCATCGGCAAGATCCAGCGTGACTCCTCGCGCGCCGAGATCGAAGTCAGCTCGCCGGCCAGCCTGAAGCTGGCAAACATCAAGTAATCCCAGCCTGGTGCCGCGCCGGCCCCGCCGGTGCGGCGCACGCTGCCCGTGCGCGCGCGGGACGTCACCGGAGATCTCCAAGATGCAGTGGGTCAACTCGCTCAAACTCAAGCCGAAGCTGATGCTTACCTTCGGCGTCGTGCTGTTCGTCATGCTGTTGCAGGGCATCGTCGCGTTCCGTGGCCTGTACACCCTCAATGAAGCCACCACCGACCTGGCCGACAACCGCATGCCCAGCCTGCGCGCGACCGGTGAACTGAGCGGGATGGTCAGCGAGTACCGCAACGCGTCCTACCAAGGCCTGGTGCGAGCCAGTGACGAGGTCAAGGCCGACGCCAAGCGCCGCGCCGAGGAGCTGCGCAAGGAGATCGACGCCACCATCGCCAGCTATCCCAAGCTGATCGACAACCCCGAGCAGAAGAAGCTGTTCGACGCCTTCGCCGCCGACTGGAAGGCCGCCACGGTGTCCTACGACTCGGTGACGGAGATGCTGTCGCTGGACCTGCCCGATGACGCCATCGACACTTTCGTCGGCGAAACCCGCAACCTGCACCGCAAGGCCTACGTGTCGCTGGAGGCACTGGCCGCCAACGACAATGCCCGCGCCCAGGCCGGTGCCAAGGCCGCCGCGGAGACCTACACCACCTCGGCCATCCTGACCGCCATCGCCATCCTGGTCGGTGCGGCCGGCGGCGTGCTGCTGGTATGGCTGTTCGCCCGCTCGCTGGTCGGCTCCGTGCGCGGCGCCGTGGACGTGGCCAACGAAGTGGCCAGCGGCAAGCTCGACGGCCATATCGACGTCAACCGCGCCGATGAAGTCGGCGACCTGCTGCGCGCCATGCAGCGCATGCAGCGCGACCTGCGCGAGCGCATCGAGCGCGACCAGGCCGTGGCCGCGGAGAACCTGCGCATCCGTACCGCGCTGGACTACTCCTCCACCGGCGTGTACCTGACCAACGAAGACCTGGAAATCGTCTACGCCAACCGTGCCCTGCTGGACACGCTGGCCCAGTACAACGACGCGCTGACAGGCGCCCTGTCCCACTACGACGCCAGCATCGCCCTGGTCGGCCAACCGGTCACCGCGCTGGAGCACAACGGCCAGGTCGACAACAAGGTGCTCGAAGCGCTGGAAAAGAACGGCGTGGCCCGTCGCCAGATGAGCTTCGGCGATGCCCAGTTCGCGCAGGCGATCTCGGTCATCCGCAACGACGGCGGCGTGGCCGTCGGCCACGTGGTCGAATGGCGCGACCGCACCACCGAAGCGCTGGTGGAGAAGGAAGTGGCGCGCGTGATCGAAGCCGCCGCCGCCGGCGACCTCAGCGGCCGCATCGAGACCAGCGACAAGGACGGCTTCTTCCTGCAGCTGGCCGGCCAGATCAACAGCCTGCTCGACGCCAACGCCAGCAGCCTGGAACAGATTTCCGCGCTGCTCTCGGCGCTGTCGCGCGGCGACCTCACCGTGCGCATGCATGGCCAGTACCAGGGCGTGTTCGCCACCATGCGTGACGACGCCAACGCCACCGCCGAGCAGCTGACCGGCATCGTTGGCCGCATCAAGCAGTCCTCGGTTGCCATCAATGCGGCCGCCACCGAGATCGCCAGCGGCAACAACGACCTGTCGCGCCGTACCGAGCAGCAGGCCGCCAACCTGGAGGAAACCGCCGCCTCGATGGAGGAACTGACCTCCACCGTGCGCCAGAACGCCGAATCGGCCCGCCAGGCCAACCAGCTGGCCATCGGTGCCGCCTCGGTGGCCTCGCAGGGTGGCGAGGTGGTCAGCCAGGTGGTGACCACGATGAGCGCCATCGAGGCCTCGTCCAAGAAGATCGCCGAGATCATCTCGGTCATCGACGGCATCGCCTTCCAGACCAACATCCTGGCGCTCAACGCCGCGGTGGAAGCCGCGCGTGCCGGCGAGCAGGGCCGCGGCTTCGCCGTGGTCGCCTCGGAAGTACGTACGCTGGCCCAGCGCTCGGCCGGTGCGGCCAAGGAGATCAAGGGCCTGATCGATGACTCGGTCGGCAAGGTGTCCGACGGCTCGGCGCTGGTCCGCAAGGCCGGCACCACCATGGGCGAGATCGTGGCCTCGGTGCAGCGCGTGACCGACATCATGGCCGAGATCTCCGCCGCCTCGCAGGAACAGAGCGCCGGCATCGAGCAGGTCAACCAGACCGTCACCCAGATGGACGAGACCACCCAGCAGAACGCCGCGCTGGTGGAGGAAGCCACCGCCGCGGCCCGTTCGATGGAAGAACAGGCCGGCCACCTGGCCACCGTCGTGTCGGTGTTCCGCCTCGATGACAGCCAGCCGGAAGAACCCGTCGCCGCGCCACCGCTCGCCAGCAAGCCCGAGCCGCGTCGCCCGGCACCCGCACCGGAACCGGCACGCCGGCGGGTGGCCGGCAACCGGACCGCGGTTGCCGAGCTGGCCGATTCGGACTGGCAGGAGTTCTGACCCACTCGACCCCGGCTCCGGCCGGGGTCGTGCGTTATGCGCCGGCTAAACATTCGGCTCCCGCGGCCGATACACCCGTAACTTCCCCTTTCCCGCTCGCCCCCCCACGGGCGCTGCCCTCTGCCATGAATCCCTACCGTCTCTGGTCGAACTACATCAGCAACATCTCCGTGCGGCGCAAGCTGAACCTGTTGACGGTGCTGATCGCGCTGGGCGTGATCGCGCTGTCGGTGATCGCCGCCCGCATGCAGTACGTGGATCTGTACGAAACCCGCAAGGAGTCCCTCAAGGCCCAGGTGGAGATGAGCCAAGGCGTGCTGGACTACTACGCCAACCGCGCGAAGGCCGGTGAGCTGTCGCTGCACGACGCACAGCAGCAGGCGCTGGCCGCGCTGCAGAACATGCGCTCCAACGCCGACGTCAACTACCTCAACGTCTACAACACCGACTACGTGCTGCTGATGCATCCGTTCCGCGCCGACCTGGTCGGCAAGGACATGAAGGACTTCCGTGGCGAGGACGGCGTACGCCTGTACTACGACCAGGTCGAGGCCGCGCGCCGCGGTGGCGGCTACGTCGGCTACACCTGGGCCAAGCCCGGCACGCAGGGCCCGGTCGCCAAGCTGGCCTACGCCGGCCTGTACGGCCCGTGGAACTGGGTGGTGTCCAGCGGCGTCTACATGGACGAGGTGCAGGGCCAGGCGCTGAAGTTCACCGCCATCATGACCGTCGCCGGTGGCGTGCTGGTGCTGCTGGTGGTCGGCCTGAGCTGGGTCATCGGCAGCCGCATCGTCACGCCGCTGCGCAACGCCACCGCGGTGGCCAATGCCATCGCGCGCGGCCGCATGGACAACACCATCCCCGTACCCAGCCGCGACGAGACCGGGCAGCTGCTCACCAGCATGCAGCGCATGCAGGACCAGCTGCGCGCGGTGATCGAGGCCCAGAATGAAATGGCCCGCCAGCACGACGCCGGCATCATCAGCTACCGCATCGACGCCGAGGCGTTCCCGGGCGACTACGGCGTGATGGTGGCCGAAACCAACGTGCTGGTGGCCAACCACATCGACGTGAAGATGCAGGTCATCGCCATCGCGCAGCGCTACGCGGTGGGCGACCTCACCCCGGACATGCCCCTGCTGCCGGGCGAGAAGCGCGTCATCACCGAGACCATGGCCACCATCAAGCAGAACCTGTCGGCCATCAACAGCGAGATCAAGCGGCTGGGCAACGCGGCCGCCGCCGGCGACTTCAGCCTGCGCGGCGACGAGCAGCGCTTCGAGCACGACTTCCTGGACATGGTGCGCAGCCTCAACGCGATGATGCGCACCAGCGACCACAACCTGGAACAGATCTCGCAGCTGCTGCGCGCCCTGGCCCAGGGTGACCTGACCGCCACCATGCACGGTGACTTCCAGGGCGTGTTCGCCCGCATGCGCGAGGACGCGGACAGCACCATCGCCCAGCTTTCGGGCATCGTCTCGCGCATCCAGTCCGCCGCCGACAGCATCAACCTGGCCGCCGGCGAGATCGCCACCGGCAACAGCGACCTGTCGCGCCGCACCGAAGTGCAGGCGGCCAACCTGGAGGAAACCGCCGCCTCGATGGAGGAACTGACCTCCACCGTGCGCCAGAACGCCGACTCCGCCCGCCAGGCCAACCAGCTGGCCATCGGCGCGGCCGGCGTCGCCGCGCGCGGCGGCAACGTGGTCGAGGAAGTGGTGGTCACGATGGGCCAGATCGAGCAGTCCTCGCGCCGCATCGCCGACATCATCTCGGTGATCGACGGCATCGCCTTCCAGACCAACATCCTGGCGTTGAACGCCGCGGTCGAAGCCGCGCGCGCCGGCGAACAGGGCCGCGGCTTCGCCGTGGTGGCCAGTGAAGTGCGTACCCTGGCCCAGCGCTCGGCGGCGGCCGCCAAGGAGATCAAGGGCCTGATCGATGACTCCACCCAGCGTGTCTCCGAAGGCTCGCAGCTGGTGCACCAGGCCGGTGCGACCATGGGCGAGATCGTCACTTCGGTGCAGCGCGTGACCGACATCATGGCCGAGATCTCCGCCGCCTCGCAGGAACAGAGCGCCGGCATCGAGCAGGTCAACCAGACCATCGTGCAGATGGACGAAACCACCCAGCAGAACGCCGCCCTGGTCGAGGAAGCCAGTGCCGCGGCGCGCCTGCTGGAAGAACAGGCCATCCAGCTCGATCAGGCCGTGGCGGTGTTCCGCATCGAGGCCACCGGCGCCGGCGCGCCGGCCGAGGTCCCGGCCGCGCTGGCGTTGGCCAGTTGAACGGAGCACCTGCCAGCATGTCCAGCGTCGACACCACCCAGCGCGATTTCGAGTTCAACGACCGCGACTTCCGCCGCGTCTGCGAGCTGATCCATGCCCGTGCCGGGATCGCGCTGGCACCGGCCAAGCGCGACATGGTGTACGGCCGGCTGTCGCGCCGGCTGCGCTCGCTGGGCCTGCAGTCATTCAAGGACTACCTGGACCAGCTCGAGCAGCACGGCGGCGAGGAATGGCAGGCATTCACCAACGCCCTGACCACCAACCTGACCTCGTTCTTCCGTGAGCCGCACCACTTCGACAAGCTGCACGAGGAACTGCAGCAGCGCGCCTCGCATGCGCCGATCAAGTTGTGGTCGTGCGCCGCCTCCACCGGTGAAGAGCCCTACTCCATGGCCATCACCGCCTGCGAGACGTTCGGCACGATGACCCCGCCGGTACGCATCCTCGCCACCGACGTGGACACCCAGGTGCTGGCCACCGCCGGCCAGGGCGTGTACGCGATCGAACGCATCGCCGGGCTGGATGCGGAGACCAAGCGCCGCTATTTCCAGCGCGGCACCGGCCCGAACGAGGGCAAATGCCGGGTGGTGCCGGCGCTGCGTGCGCTGGTGGAGTTCCGCCAGCTCAACCTGCTCAGCTCCCGCTATGACGTCGGCGGCCCATTCGACGCGCTGTTCTGCCGCAACGTGATGATCTACTTCGACAAACCCACCCAGCGCGCCATCCTGTCGCGGCTGGTCGAGCACATGGGCGACGACGGGCTGCTCTACACCGGCCATTCGGAGAACTACCTGCATGCGGCCGATCTGATCCAGCCATGCGGCCGCACCTTGTACCGCCGTACCCGCCGGAGCGGTGCATGAAGCCTTCCCAGTCCTATCCCGACGAGGTCATGCGCTACCGCGACAGTCGCTTCCAGACCGTCGCCGCCAAGCTGCTGCCCACCCAGTACCTGGTCGTGGACGATGACACCGCGCTGACCACCACGCTCGGCTCCTGCGTGGCCGCCTGCATCCGCGACCCGATCCTCGGCATCGGCGGCATGAACCACTTCCTGCTGCCGGACGGCAACGTCGGCGACGGCGCGCCCGCACGCTACGGCAGCTACGCGATGGAACTGCTGATCAACGACCTGCTCAAGCGCGGCGCGCACCGCAAGCGCCTGGAAGCCAAGGTCTTCGGCGGCGCCAACGTGCTCAAGGGCTTCACCAGCAACCCGGTCGGCACCCGCAACGCCGAGTTCGTGCGCCAGTACCTGCAGGCCGAGCACATCCCCATCGTCGCCGAGGACCTGTGCGGCATCCACCCGCGCAAGGTGTGGTTCTTCCCGACCACCGGCCGGGTCGTGGTGCAGCGCCTGCCGCATGCGCACGACGCCGAAGTGCTGGCCGCCGAAACCGCGGTGCGCGCCAAGCTGTCGCGCACGCCGGTCAGCGGCGGCGTGGAGCTGTTCGAATGAGCCTGGCCCCGCCCTGCCGCGTGCTGGTGGTGGACGACTCGGCGCTGGTGCGCCAAGTCCTCACCGAACTGCTGGCCGCCGACCCCGGCATTGAGGTGGTCGGCACCGCCGCCGACCCGCTGCTGGCGCGCGAGAAGATCAAGCGCCTGAACCCGGACGTGCTGACCCTGGATGTGGAAATGCCACGCATGGACGGGCTGGCCTTCCTCGAGAACCTCATGCGCCTGCACCCGATGCCGGTGGTGATGGTGTCCTCGCTGACCGAGCGCGGCGCCGATACCACCCTTCAGGCCCTGGCCCTGGGCGCGGTGGACTTCGTGGCCAAGCCCAAGCTGGACATCGCCCGCGGCCTGGAAGCCTACGCCGACGAGATCCGCGCCAAGGTCAAGATGGCCGCGCGCTCGCGCGTACGTGCCTCGGCGTCGCCGCTGCGCCGCCTGCCCGTGCAGAGCGCCTCCAGCCACATCGGCTTCCGCACCACCGACCGGTTGATCGCCATCGGTGCCTCTGCCGGCGGCACCGAAGCACTGCGGACCGTGCTGGAGACCCTGCCCGCCGACGCGCCGGCCGTGGTGCTCACCCAGCACTTGCCTGCGGCCTTCAGTGCCGCCTTCGCCGAGCGCCTGGATCGCCATTCGGCCATGTCGGTACGCGAGGCCAGCGACGGCGAAGCCATCCTGCCTGGCCATGCCTACCTGCCGGCCGGCGGCAAGCACCTGCGCATCATCCGCGACGGCGCCCGCTGGCGCTGCCGCGTGGACGACACCGCGCCGGTCAACCTGCACAAGCCGGCGGTGGACGTGCTGTTCCGTTCGGTGGCGCAGAACGCCGGCGCCAACGCCATCGGCGCCATCCTCACCGGCATGGGCGAGGACGGCGCGCGTGGCCTGCTGGAGATGAAGCAGGCCGGTGCCGCCACCCTGGCACAGGACGAGGCCACCAGCGTGGTCTGGGGCATGCCCGGCAGCGCGGTGCGCCTGGGCGCGGTGGACGAAGTGCTGCCGCTGGAACGCATCGCCGAGCGCCTGCTGGCACTGGCGCGGGCCTGACCGCCCGCATGCACGGCCTGGTTGCGCCGCGCTCAAGCTGCTGAAGCCGGGCTCATGCCGCCGCAGGGCACCTGCCGTCGCACAGCACCTCGCGCAGTGCGATGGCCTGCGCCGTCGTGGTTTCCAACCGGGCTGCCAACTCCGCCACCGCCGTCTCCAGCAGCTGCGGATGGAGCGGGTACTGGCACGCTTGCTCCACACGCTCACAGGCGTGCACTACCTCGCCAGCGTCCACCATCCGTGCACCGCCCTTGATGCCATGCGCCAGCGCTGCCAAGGCTGGTACCTGCGGATCTTCCCTCCAGGCCAGCACAGCGTCCAGGTCGTGGCGGAAGCTGTCGATCGCTTCATCCAGGAACACGCAGGCCAGCCTATCGTCGTCGCCGGTCAGCGCCCGCACCATCGCCATCATCGAACCATCCACTGCGACGGTAGTGCCGTCACCGGACATGCCGCTGCCCTGCAGCGATGCCAGCCGCGACGACAACGCCGACAAGGTCAGCGGCTTGAACAGGCAGTCGTCCATCCCCGCGTCCAGGCAACGGATGCGCTCCTCCGGCAGTGCGTTGGCGGTATAGCCGATCACCGCACAGGGCGATGCACCGCGTGCGCGTTCGTCCTCGCGGATGCGACGGCTCAGCGTGTAACCGTCCATCACCGGCATGCAGCAGTCGGTGATCACCATGTCGAATCCATGCGTACGCCATAGCGCCAGCGCCTCCTCACCGTTCTGTGCACTGACCACGGCCTGCCCGAGGAATGACAGTTGTTCCACCAGCAGCACCCGGTTGGCCGGGCGGTCGTCCACCACCAAGATCCGCCATTTGCGCAGTGCCAACTGTACGTGCGGTCGCGGCGGGACCGCCGGCTGCCCGTCCGCCGGGTCCAACACCTCCAGCGGCAGCCGCAGGGTCACGCAGGTGCCCTCGCCCGGACGGCTGCTCACCGCGATATCCCTAACGCTGATCCCGTGCGCGCCCTCGGCCAGCGGCCGCAGCGGCACCAGCGACCATTGACCGCTGGCAGGAACACGCACCCGGCCCAGCAGCAGGTCGTTGTCATAGACATGCACCAGATCGCCCGGGCGGCCGCGGCCGCTGATGGTCGGCCGGCCGTCGTCGGTGTAGCCACCGGGGGCGACGGCCCCCTGCACGCTGCCCACGCCATCAACGATCGCGTCGATCACGGGCACCGTGTAGACAATGCCGCGCGCGGCGGCGTCACGGCTGGCGGCCAAGGGGTCCACGTTACGGGTGTCGTTCAATTTCCAGCTCCATCAGGTAGTGAAACCGCCCCGCGTGGGGCGATACAGGTCGTTGTTGTCGATGCCATGCCACCGGCGCGAGGTCAGGGGCACCCGGTGCCGATTCCATCGCCCGCAAGAAAGATCCAGAGGGCGCGGCCACGAGGTCGCCGCAAGGAGGCACGCTCCCTCATCGCGCGACGTCATCGCCGTATGCACTGGTGTAGCGTCAGTTCCGCAGCGCGGCCATCCCGTGGCTCGGGGTTTCATCTGAAATCAACGCGTCGCGAAGGCCGGCATTCTGGTGAGCGCCCCGGTAGCCGTATATGAGATTCACCTCAAACATCACCTTCCGCCCCGCAACTCCGACAGCCTGGCGACAGGCAACAAAAAACCCCCGGCTTGCGCCGGGGGTTTTCTTCAACACTCAACTACCGTGATCGAACTCAGGCGTTGACCGAATCGGCCACGTCCTTGTAGTCGGCGATCTGGTCGAAGTTCATGTAGCGGTAGATCGTGTCGCCATTGGCGTTGATCACGCCGATGTCCGCCATGTACTCCTCCTTGGTCGGGATGCGCCCCAGACGCGAGCAGATCGCGGCCAGCTCGGCCGAACCCAGGTACACGTTGGTGTTGCGGCCCAGGCGGTTCGGGAAGTTGCGGGTCGAGGTCGACATCGCGGTGGAGCCTTCGCGGATCTGCGCCTGGTTGCCCATGCACAGCGAGCAGCCCGGCATTTCCATGCGCGCGCCAGCGGAACCGAAGGTGCCGTACACGCCTTCCTTGGTCAGCTCGGAGGCATCCATCTTGGTCGGCGGGGCCACCCACAGGCGGGTCGGGATGTCACGCTTGCCTTCCAGCAGCTTCGCAGCGGCGCGGAAGTGACCGATATTGGTCATGCACGAACCGATGAACACTTCGTCGATCTTGGCGCCGGCCACTTCGGACAGCGTCTTCACGTCGTCCGGGTCGTTCGGGCAGGCCACGATCGGCTCGTGGATGTCGGCCAGATCGATCTCGATGACGGCGGCGTACTCGGCGTCGGCATCGGGCTCCAGCAGCTGCGGGTCGGCCAACCAGGCTTCCATCTTCTCCACGCGACGGGCCAGCGAACGGGCATCGGCGTAGCCTTCGGCGATCATCCACTTCAGCAGCGTGATGTTGCTATTGAGGTACTCGATGATCGGCTCCTTGTTCAGGCGCACCGAGCAACCGGCGGCCGAACGCTCGGCCGAGGCGTCGGACAGTTCGAACGCCTGCTCGACCTTCAGGTCCGGCAGACCTTCGATTTCCAGGATGCGGCCGGAGAAGATGTTCTTCTTGCCGGCCTTGGCCACGGTCAGCAGACCGGACTTGATCGCGTACAGCGGGATCGCATTGACCAGATCACGCAGGGTCACGCCCGGCTGCATCTTGCCCTTGAAGCGCACCAGCACCGACTCCGGCATGTCCAGCGGCATCACGCCGGTGGCAGCGGCGAAGGCGACCAGGCCCGAACCGGCCGGGAACGAGATGCCCACCGGGAAACGGGTGTGCGAGTCGCCACCGGTGCCGACGGTGTCCGGCAGCAGCATGCGGTTGAGCCAGCTGTGGATCACGCCGTCGCCCGGGCGCAGCGACACGCCGCCACGGGTGGAGATGAACTCCGGCAGGGTGTGGTGGGTCTTCACGTCCACCGGCTTCGGGTAGGCGGCGGTGTGGCAGAACGACTGCATCACCAGGTCGGCCGAGAAGCCCAGGCAGGCCAGGTCCTTCAGCTCGTCGCGGGTCATCGGGCCGGTGGTGTCCTGCGAGCCCACCGAGGTCATCTTCGGTTCGCAGTAGGTGCCCGGACGCATGCCCTTGCCTTCCGGCAGGCCACAGGCGCGGCCCACCATCTTCTGGGCCAGCGAGTAACCCTTGCCGGTATCGGCCGGCTGCACCGGCAGGCGGAACAGGTCGGTCACCGGCAGGCCCAGCGCCTCACGTGCCTTGGCGGTCAGGCCACGGCCGATGATCAGCGGAATGCGGCCACCGGCGCGCACTTCGTCGAACAGCACGTCGCTCTTGACCTGGAATTCGGCGATCACTTCACCGTTCTTCAGGGCCTTGCCGTCGTACGGACGCAGCTCGACGACATCGCCGTGCTCCATCTTCGACACGTCCAGCTCGATTGGCAGCGCGCCGGCATCTTCCATGGTGTTGTAGAAGATCGGGGCGATCTTCGAACCCAGGCAGACACCGCCGAAGCGCTTGTTCGGGATGAAGGGGATGTCTTCACCGGTGAACCACAGCACCGAGTTGGTGGCGGACTTGCGGCTGGAACCGGTACCGACCACATCGCCGACGTAGGCAACCAGGTTGCCCTTTTCCTTCAGCGACAGGATTTCCTGGATCGGGCCACGCTTGCCGTCTTCTTCCGGCACGAACGGGGCATCCGGACGCTTGTTCTTCAGCATCGCCAGCGCGTGCATCGGGATGTCCGGGCGGGTGGTCGCATCCGGGGCCGGCGACAGGTCGTCGGTGTTGGTTTCGCCCGGCACCTTGAACACGGTGATGGTCAGGCTCTGCGGCACTTCCGGCTTGCTGGTGAACCACTCGGCATCGGCCCAGCTCTGCAGCACGCCCTGTGCATTGGCGTTGCCGGCCTTGGCCTTTTCCTGCACGTCGTGGAAGGCATCAAACACCAGCAGCGTGTGCTTCAGGCCGTTGGCGGCGATGGCGCCGACTTCGGCGTCGTCCAGCAGCTGGATCAACGGGGCGACGTTGTAACCGCCGAGCATGGTGCCCAGCAGTTCGGTGGCGCGCGCACGGCTGATCAGTGCGTTCTTCTCGGTGCCGAAGGCAATGGCGGCCAGGTACGAGGCCTTGACCTTGGCGGCGTCGTCCACACCCGCCGGCACGCGGTGGGTGATCAGGTCGAGCAGGAACTCGGCCTCACCGGCCGGCGGGTTCTTCAGCAGCTCGATGACGTCGGCCGTCTGCTGTGCGGTCAGCGGCAGCGGCGGGATGCCAAGCGCGGCGCGCTCGGCTACGTGGTGGCGGTAGGCTTCCAACATGACAACTCCCGGGTGTTACGGTTTGAGTAATGGATGGGCTCAGGCTTGCGGCACGATCAGCTTCAGGCCCTTGAAGTAGTCGCGATAAAACGTGTCGTTCCAGGTGATCAGGCCGTCGCACTGCAGCAGCGCGTGGGCACCGACCATGAAATCGTCGATACGGCGGGTTTCGCCGCTGCGCTGCCGGTGACGGCGGTGCATCTCGCCGGCGCGCAGCGCGGATTTGGCTTCCAGCGGATTGAAATGGACGCCCATCTCCTCCAGCGCCTCCTGCACTTCGGCACCGCCGCGCAGCGAGGCGCAGACCTCGGCCAAGGTCGTGCCGCAGATGACCACCCGGCCGCCGACCAGCGCCTGCCGCAGGCAGGCCTCCACCGCGTCGGCACGCGGGCCATCGCTGAGCAGTTCGATCAGGACCGGGGAGTCGACGGCGATCATGCGTCGTCGGCCTCGTCACGCACGGTACGCACGGCCTGCTCGGCCGAGTCGAAGCCGTCCAGCGCGAACTTGCCGCGCGCACGGGAAATGGCGTCGTCCACGCTCTTGCGCAGGATGATCCGGCTGCCTTCCAGCTCGACCTTCAGCAACGTGCCCTTGGTCAGGCCCAGCGCGTCACGTACGGCCTTGGGCAGGGTGATCTGCCCGCGTTCAGCTACGGTGGCTTCCATGGGACCTCCAATGAAGTATGCACGAATTATACATACTTCTGCCGGCATACCCCAACCCGCCGCTGACCCGCCAGGCCCCGCCCCGCCTGGCCTCCCCGGCAAATGCACCGTTACACAACCGCAACACGCCGTTGTCTAAACTGGCCCGGACCGCCATGCGCCCAAGTATGCGTGCATCGTCCATACTCGGACCTGCATTCAGTGACAGGGCCCACGGCCCTGAAAGCCCGCGCGGTGCCGCACCGGCACCGCGGCAAGCCATCTGTAAAGAGGAGTCAGCTGTATGAGCGATACCTTCTCCACCCGCAGCCAACTGGAAGTTGGCAGCCAGCAGTACACCTACTGCAGCCTTCCCAAGCTCGGCCAGAAGTTCGACATCTCCCGCCTTCCCTACTCGATGAAGATCCTGCTGGAGAACCTGCTCCGGCACGAGGACGGCGGCCAGACCGTCGGCCCGGAGCACATCGAGGCGGTGGCCCGGTGGAACCCCAAGGCCGAACCGGACACCGAGATCGCCTTCATGCCGGCCCGCGTGGTGCTGCAGGACTTCACCGGCGTGCCCTGCGTGGTCGACCTGGCCGCCATGCGCGACGCGGTGACCAAGCTCGGCGGCAAGGCCGAGCAGATCAACCCGCTGATCCCCTCCGAACTGGTTATCGACCACTCCGTGCAGGTGGACGTGTTCGGCCGCGCCGACGCGCTGGACCTCAACGGCAAGATCGAGTTCGAGCGCAACCGCGAGCGTTACAGCTTCCTGCGCTGGGGCCAGAAGGCCTTCGAGAACTTCAAGGTGGTTCCGCCCAACACCGGCATCGTCCACCAGGTGAACCTGGAAAACCTCGCCCGCGTGGTGATGGAACGTGACGTCGACGGCACCCGTTGGGCGTTCCCGGACACCGTGTTCGGCACCGACTCGCACACCACCATGATCAACGGCATCGGCGTGCTGGGCTGGGGCGTGGGCGGCATCGAGGCCGAGGCCGCCATGCTCGGCCAGCCGTCCTCGATGCTGATCCCGCAGGTGGTCGGCTTCAAGCTCACCGGCAAGCTGCCCGAGGGCACCACCGCCACCGACCTGGTGCTGACCGTCACCCAGATGCTGCGCAAGCACGGCGTGGTCGGCAAGTTCGTCGAGTTCTACGGCGACGGCCTGCAGCACCTGCCGCTGGCCGACCGCGCCACCATCGCCAACATGGCCCCGGAGTACGGTGCCACCTGCGGCATCTTCCCGATCGACGCCGAGTCGCTGAACTACCTGCGCCTGTCCGGCCGCAGCGAGGCGCAGATCGCGCTGGTCGAAAGCTACGCCAAGGCCCAGGGCCTGTGGCACGAGCCCAGCAGCCCGCACGCGCAGTACAGCGCCACACTGGAACTGGACATGGGTGACGTCAAGCCGTCGATGGCCGGCCCCAAGCGCCCGCAGGACCGCGTCCTGCTCGGCGATGTGCATGACAACTTCACTGAGGCGCTCAAGGGCCTGACCGTCAACCGCGACCAGCGCAACGGCGACGTCGCCGACTTCATCAATGAAGGAGGCGGCGCGGCGGTCGGCAACGAGCAGTTGGCCAAGGGCCACGCCGACGTGGTCATCGACAACCAGTCCGTGCGCCTGAAGGACGGCGCGGTGGTCATCGCCGCCATCACCTCCTGCACCAACACCTCCAACCCGGCGGTGATGCTCGGTGCCGGCCTGCTCGCGCGTAACGCGGCGCGCCTGGGGCTGAAGGCCAAGCCGTGGGTCAAGACCTCGCTCGGGCCGGGCTCGCGCGTGGTCACCGACTACCTGGAAAAGGCCGGCGTATTGACCGACCTGGAGAAGCTCGGCTTCTACGTGGTCGGCTACGGCTGCACCACCTGCATCGGCAACTCCGGCCCGCTGCCGGTCGAAGTCAGCGCCGGCATCGCCGCCGGCGACCTGGTGGTGGCCTCGGTGCTGTCGGGCAACCGCAACTTCGAAGGTCGCGTGCATCCGGAAGTAAAGGCCAACTACCTGGCCTCGCCGCCGCTGGTGGTGGCCTACGCCATCGCCGGCACCGTGCGCATCGACCTGACCAAGGAGCCGATCGGCCAGGACAGCAGCGGCAAGGATGTGTACCTGCGTGACATCTGGCCGACCAACAAGGACATCGGCGACATGATCGCCGCCACCGTTGGCCCGGAGATGTTCAAGCAGAACTATGCCGACGTGTTCAAGGGCGACACCCGCTGGGCGCAGATCGCATCGCCGGAAGGCCAGGCCTACCAGTGGAACGGCGACTCCACCTACATCAAGAACCCGCCCTACTTCGACGGCATGACCATGCAGGTCGGCAACATCAGCGATGTGCATGGTGCGCGCGTGCTCGGCCTGTTCGGTGACTCGATCACCACCGACCACATTTCCCCGGCCGGCAACATCAAGAAGGACTCGCCGGCGGGCCGCTTCCTGCAGTCGCGCGGCGTGCTCCCGGCCGACTTCAACAGCTACGGCAGCCGTCGCGGCAACGATGACGTGATGGTGCGCGGCACCTTCGCCAACATCCGCATCAAGAACCTGATGTTCGGTGGCGAAGAAGGCGGCAATACCCTGTACTACGCCCCGGGCAGCACCGACGGCGAGAAGCTGGCCATCTACGACGCGGCCATGAAGTACAAGGCCGACGGCGTGCCGCTGGTGGTCCTGGCCGGCAAGGAATACGGCACCGGCTCCTCGCGCGACTGGGCGGCCAAGGGCACCAACCTGCTGGGCGTCAAGGCCGTGATTGCCGAGAGCTTCGAGCGCATCCACCGCTCCAACCTGGTCGGCATGGGCGTGCTGCCGCTGCAGTTCATCGACGGCCAGAACGCACAGTTACTGGGCCTGGATGGCTCGGAGACCTTCGACGTCACCGGGTTGGACGACGGCAAGGCCAAGACCGCCACGGTCACCGCGACCAAGGCTGACGGCAGCAAGCAGCAGTTCCAGGCCAAGGTGCTGTTGCTCACGCCCAAGGAAGTGGAGTACTTCCGCAACGGCGGCCTGCTGCAGTACGTGCTGCGCCAGTTGGCGGCGAAGAAAGCGGCCTGACGGATGGATTGATTTGACGAAGCAAAGAACGCCCCTTTCGGGGCGTTCTTTTTTCCCCCTCCCCAGCCCTCCCCTTCGCGATGCGAAAGGGAGGGGGCGGTTTCCGTTGACCTGTCAGACCGCGATCGAGTTGCACGGCGGCGACTAGAGTTCGAGATCGCAGCGAGCCGGCTTCTTCCCCCTCCCTTTCGCATCGCGAAGGGGAGGGCTGGGGAGGGGTGACGCTCCCGCTCCTGCTCTTGCTTCCACCCCCACCCGCTTACCCGCGCTCGCCACCCACTGGCCCCCAGCTGGCGCTGTATACCCGCCACTGGCCGTCCTCGTCCCGCCAGCCGGTCTGGATCTCCTGCATGTCGCCGCGCACGGGCAGCAACCCGCCCGTACCCCCGACCAGCAGGGCACTGAAACGTACTGTCGCCGTCTTGTTGTCCGCTGCCATCTCGATGGCTATCGGACCGGTCTGCACCGACACCTTGCTGTTGAGCAGCAGCTGCGCCTTGACCAGGCGCTCCAGCCCCGCCCGGTCCACGCCCTCGTTGCCAACGAACTCGGGCGAGACCGCCTCCATGAAGTCCGCGGGACTACCCGACTCCACGCCCTTCTGCATTGCAGCAATCGTGTCGCGCAGCCGCTGTTCCGGCGGCGCGCGCTTGCAACCGGCGACGGAAAGCACAATCACCGCAATAAGCATGTATTTCAGAACCGTTCGGATCATCTGAACCCTTCGCCTTTTCCATTCTGGACGGTATGCTGGCATCAGCGGCTGTGGCGCCCCGGTGCCCCGCTCCCATCACTAGATCACATCCATTTCCTGGAGGGGAAGATGAATCAGGAACGTCCCTGGCTGCAGAGCTACCCGGCCGGTGTCCCGGCTGAAATCGACGTCAACGAATTCCGTTCCGTTGCCGCGGTGTTCGATACGTCCGTAGCCAAGTTCCGTGATCGCCCCGCCTACTCCAACTTCGGCAAGGTCCTCACCTACGGTGAAACCGACGCACTGGTCACCCAGTTCGCCGCCTACCTGCTGGGCGAGCTGCAGCTGAAGAAGGGTGACCGCGTCGCGGTGATGATGCCCAACTGCCTGCAATACCCGATCGCCATCTTCGGCATCCTGCGCGCCGGCCTGACCGTGGTGAACGTCAACCCGCTGTACACCGCCCGCGAGCTCAAGCACCAGCTGGTCGATGCCGGCGCCAGCGTGCTGCTGGTGGTCGACAACTTCGGCGACACCGTGCAGCAGGTCATCGCCGATACCCCGGTCAAGCAGGTCATCACCACCGGCCTGGGCGACATGCTCGGCTTCCCGAAGGGCGGCATCGTCAACTTCGTGCTGAAGTACGTGAAGAAGATGGTCCCGGACTATGACCTGCCCAATGCGATCCGCTTCAAGGACGCGCTGAAGCTGGGCAAGCGCCACCCGATGCCGGTGGTGGACATCGACCATGACGACATCGCCTTCCTGCAGTACACCGGCGGCACCACCGGCGTGGCCAAGGGCGCGATGCTCACCCACCGCAACCTGATCGCCAACATGCAACAGGCCTCGGCCTGGATCAGTGGCTCCGGCGTCAAGCAGGGCGAGGAAGTGATCATCACCGCGCTGCCGCTGTACCACATCTTCGCCTTGACCGCGAACGGGCTGGTCTTCATGAAGATCGGCGCGCTGAACTACCTGATCACCAACCCGCGCGACATGAAGGGCTTCGTCAAGGAGCTGAAGAACAACCGCTTCACCGCCATCACCGGCGTCAACACGCTGTTCAACGGCCTGCTCAACACCGAAGGCTTCGACCAGATCAACTTCTCCGAACTGAAGGTGGCACTGGGCGGCGGCATGGCCGTGCAGCGCGCCGTGGCCGAGAAGTGGAAGAAGGTCACCGGCGTCACCCTGGTGGAAGCCTACGGCCTGACCGAAACCTCGCCGGCGGCCTGCATCAACCCGCTGGACCTGAAGGACTACAACGGCGCGATCGGCCTGCCGATCCCCTCCACCGATGCCTGCGTCAAGAACGACGAGGGCCAGGTGCTGCCGGTCGGTGAAGTCGGCGAGCTGTGCATCCGCGGCCCGCAGGTGATGAAGGGCTACTGGCATCGTCCGGACGAGACCGAGAAGGTGCTCGATGCCGACGGCTGGCTGCATACCGGCGACATGGCGCGCATGGACGAACAGGGTTTCTTCTACATCGTCGACCGCAAGAAGGACATGATCCTGGTGTCCGGCTTCAACGTGTACCCGAACGAGGTCGAGGATGTCATCGCGATGATGCCCGGCGTGCTGGAAGTGGCCGCGGTCGGCGCACCGAGCGAGAAGTCCGGTGAAGTGGTGAAGGTGGTCATCGTCAAGAAGGACCCCAAGCTCACCGAGGAAGACGTCAAGGAGTTCGCCCGCGCCAACCTCACCGGCTACAAGCACCCACGCATCGTCGAGTTCCGCAAGGAGCTGCCCAAGTCCAACGTGGGCAAGATCCTGCGCCGCGAACTGCGCGACTCCAAGCCGGAAGCCTGATCCTCCCGGCCCCGGAATGACCCAAGCCCTCCCCTCACCGGGAGGGCTTTTTGTTTGGGCACACGCAGGCCAGCAGGAGCGGCCTCGGCCGCGAACCCGACGCACCTGCCCCGCCACGGAAACCGGCTGCAATCACGGCAACCCGCTGCACCTGTGCATCACCTGCTTCGCGGACGGAGCTGCGCCTACCACCATGCCCACGAAAAAGCCCCGCTTGCGCGGGGCTCTCGACTCAATACGGCGGGCCTCAGGCTTCCGGGCGCATGTACGGGAACAGCAGCACGTCACGGATCGACGCACGACCGGTCAGCATCATCACCAGGCGGTCGATGCCGATGCCCAGGCCGCCGGTCGGCGCCAGGCCGTATTCCAGCGCACGGATGTAATCGGAGTCGTAGTGCATGGCCTCGTCGTCGCCGCCGTCCTTCGCTGCAACCTGGGCCTGGAAACGCGCCGCCTGGTCTTCCGGGTCATTCAACTCGGAGAAGCCGTTGGCGATCTCCTTGCCGTTGATGAACAGCTCGAAGCGATCGGTGTAGCCCGGTTCGTTGTCGCTGGCGCGGGCCAGCGGCGAAACTTCCACCGGATGGTCGGTGATGAAGGTCGGCTGCACCAGGGTGTGCTCGACGGTGGCTTCGAAGATCTCCAGCAGCAGCTTGCCCCAGCCGTAGGACGGCTTGACCCTGATCTTCAGGCGCTCGCAATGACGCAGCAGCGCTTCGCGATCGGTGCAGTCGGCGACGCTGATCTCCGGATTGTGGTGGCGCACCGCCTCGTCCATGCGCCAGCGACGGAACGCCGGGCCCAGGTTGATACGTGCACCGTCCCATTCCACCTCGGTCGTACCCAGCACCTGCTGGGCGACGTCACGGATCACGCCTTCGGTCAGGTCCATCACTTCGTTGTACGTGGCATAGGCCTCGTACAACTCCATCATGGTGAATTCCGGGTTGTGGCGGGTGCTGACGCCTTCGTTGCGGAAGTTGCGGTTGATCTCGTAGACGCGTTCCAGGCCACCGACCACCAGGCGCTTGAGGTACAGCTCCGGTGCCACGCGCAGGTACAGGTCCAGGTCCAGCGCGTTGTGGTGGGTGGTGAACGGCTTGGCCGTCGCGCCGCCGGGAATGTAATGCATCATCGGCGTCTCGACTTCCAGGAAGTCACGGTTGTCCAGCCAGGCGCGCATCGCGCGGATGATGCGCGAGCGCTTGATGAACACTTCGCGCGACTCCGGGGTCACGATCAGGTCGACGTAGCGCTGGCGGTAACGCTGCTCCACGTCGGCCAGTCCGTGCCACTTGTCCGGCAACGGGCGCAGCGACTTGGTCAGCAGGCGGATCGACTCGGCCTTGATCGACAGCTCGCCGGTCTTGGTGCGGGTCAGCCCGCCTTCGACGGCGATGATGTCGCCCACGTCCCAGCCCTTGAAGGCAGTGTAGGCATCGCCCAACGTGGCCCCCTGCAGGAACAGCTGGATCCGGCCGCTCTCGTCCTGGATCTGGGCGAAGCTGGCCTTGCCCATGATGCGCTTGGCCATCAGGCGGCCGGCCATCTTCACGCGGCGGCCATTGCCTTCCAGCGTTTCGGCGGTCCATTGCTCGGCGTCGGCGTACTCGGCCTGCAGCTTGCCGGCGAAGTCTTCACGACGGAAGTCGTTCGGATAGGCGATCCCCTGCCCGCGCAGCGCTTTGAGTTTCTCGCGACGCTCGGCAATCAACTTGTTTTCGTCGACGGGTGGGGTTTCGGTGGCTTCGCTCATGGATCTGCAGGTGGATAGTGGGGGGATACGGCCGGCAACGCCGGTCGTACAGCATACCAAAACCACCCTCCCCCGGCCGGGCCGGTCGGCCCGGCCCCTGCCCCGCCGACGTCAATGGATGGCCGGCGGGAAGGCCTGGCGGAGCTCGTCCACCAGCACCCGCGCGTTCTCCGAGTAGTCCACCGGCACCGTTACCAGATGGACGCCGCCAGCGTTGAAGGCCGCTTCCAGGGTCGGGATGAACTGCCCGATCTCGCGCACCTCGTGCCCGGTGGCGCCATACGCCTCGGCGTACTTGACGAAGTCCGGGTTGGTGAAGGTCATGCCGTAGTCGGCGAAGCCGTCCACCGCCTGTTTCCAGCGGATCATCCCGTAGGCGTTGTCGTTGAAGATCAGCACCACCAGGTTCAGGCCCAGCCGGCGGGCGGTTTCCAGCTCCTGGCTGTTCATCATGAAGCCGCCGTCGCCGCAGACCGCCAGCACCCGCCGCTGCGGATACAGGATGGCCGCGGTGATCGCCGAGGGCAGGCCCGCGCCCATGGTCGCCAGCGCGTTGTCCAGCAACAGGGTGTTGGCCACCTGGGTGCGGTAGTTGCGGGCGAACCAGATCTTGTACATGCCGTTGTCCAGCGCCACGATGCCGTCCGGCGGCATCACCTGGCGCACGTCGTGCACCAGCCGCTGCGGGGTGAAGCGGTCTTCCCCGGCGCGGTCGGTGATATGCGACAGGATCTGCTCGCGCAGCGGCACCAGCGCGTCGGCGTTGGCCACCTTGCCTTCGATGCGGTCGGCCAGCAGGGTCAGTGATCGGCCGATGTCGCCGATCACCTCCACCTGCGGGAAGTACACCTGCTCGACCTCCGCCGGCAGGTAGCCGACATGGATGACGGTCGGGCCACCCGGGCGCATCACGAACGGCGGCTTCTCGGTGACTTCATGGCCGATGGTGACGATCACGTCGGCCTGGTCGATGGCCATGTGCACGTAGTCGCGCTCGGTCAGCGCGGCGGTGCCCATGTACAGCCCCGAGCCGCCGGCCACCGAGCCCTTGCCCATCTGGGTGGTGAAGAACGGGATGCCCGCGCGCAGCACGAACGCCGACAGCGCCTCGCTGGAGCGCGGCCGTGACGCGCCGGCCCCCATCATCAGCAACGGCCGCTTGGCGGCGCGGATGATCCCGGCGGCCCGATCCAGCGCTTCCGGGCTGGCGATGGGAAGCTCCAGCGGATGCGGCGGGATCAGCGCGACCTCGTCCCCTTCCATCGCCGCGATGTCTTCCGGCAGCTCCAGCAGCACCGGACCGGGGCGGTCCTGCTGCGCGGTGCGGAATGCTTCGCGGACGATGGTCGGGATGGTGCGCGCCGAGACGATCTGCCGCGCCGACTTGGTGAGCGGCTTCATCGTGCTGACGATGTCCACGATCTGGAAGCGCGCCTGCTTGCTGGCCACGATGCCCTTCTGCCCGGTGATCATGATCACCGGCCACGCGCCCAGCAGTGCATAGGCCGCACCGGTGGTGAAGTTCAGCGCCCCCGGGCCCAGCGTGGCCAGGCACACGCCCGGCTTGCCGGTCAGGCGGCCGTAGGTGGCGGCCATGAACACCGCCGCCTGTTCGTGGCGGGTGATGACCAGTTCGATGCGCGAGTGCCGCAGCGACTCGACCACATCGAGGTTCTCCTCGCCGGGAATGCCAAAAATACGCTCGACGCCTTCGTTCTCGAGTGCGGCGACGAGCAGATCAGAACCCTTGGACATGGAATGACGCCCTTCTTGCTGGACTGGTTGTATGGCAGGCAACGATGCGCGCGGCTCAGGCGCGGTCGATCCACACCGTCTGCGCGTTGACGAACTCCCGGACCCCGAAGTACGACAACTCGCGGCCGAAGCCGCTGTTCTTGATGCCGCCGATGGGCACGCGCGGGTCGGACACCGAGAAGCCATTGATGAACACCCCGCCGGTCTGCAGGCGTCGGGCCAGCTGCGTGGCGCGTGCCACATCACCGCTCCACAGGTTGCCGCTGAGGCCGAACTCGCTCTGGTTGGCCAGTTCGATGGCGTGGTCGGCGTCGCGCGCCCGGGTGATCGGCGCCACCGGCCCGAACGTTTCGGTATCGAAGGCCTGCATGCCCGGCTCGACGCCGACCAACACGGTAGGCGCGTAGAAGCTGCCCGGTCGATCCAGCTGGTGCCCGCCGACCAGCAGTTGCGCACCGGCCGCCACCGAGGCCTGCACCTGCGCGTGCAACTGGTCGAGCAGGTCCTGGCGGGCGATCGGCCCCAGCCGGTTGGCCGGATCACGTCCATCGCCGACTGTCAGCGCCTTCACCTGCTCGACGAACAGCGCCACGAAGCGGTCGTGGATGGCGTCCTCGACGATGATGCGCTTGCCGGCGATGCACACCTGCCCGGCGTTCTGGAAGCGCGAGGTCACCGCCGCGGCAACCGCCTTCTCCAGGTCGGCGTCCGCCAGCACGATGAACGGGTCCGAGCCCCCCAGTTCCAGCACCACCTTCTTCAGCACCTGCCCGGCCTGGGCAGCGATGCTGCGCCCGGCCGCGACGCTGCCGGTCAAGGTCACCGCGGCGATGCGGTCATCGGCGATGGCCTTGCTGGTCTGCTCCCGGTTGAGGTTGGCGCCGATGAAGGTGCCGTCCGGCAGCCCCGCCTCGCGCCAGGCGGCGTCGAGCAGCTTGGCGGTACCGACGATGTTCTCGGCGGGCTTGAGCAGGAAGCCATTGCCCGCCAGCAGGATCGGCACGGCGGCGCGCATCACCTGCCAGTACGGGAAGTTCCATGGCATCACGCCCAGCACCACGCCCAGCGGCAGGAACGACACGTACGCCTCACCGCTCAACACCTCGGCCGGCTCGTCCCGCAGCCATTGCGGGCCGTGGTCGGCGTACCACTCGCATTGCAGCGCGCATTTCTCGATCTCGGCAAGCGATTCGGCCAGGACCTTGCCCATCTCCGCGGTAGCCAACGCCGCCAACGGCTCGCGGTCACGGCGCAGGATCGCCGCCATGCGGCGCAGGGCCTCGGCCCGCTGCGCCGGTGTCTGCGCGCTCCAGGCCGCAAAGCCGGCACGGCTGCGGTCCAGCAGTTCGTCCAGTTCGGCATCGCTGATGAAGGGGTGGGTGGCGATCAGCTCGCCGGTGGCGGGGTCGCGGGAAATCGCGGCGGCGCCGCTTGGTACGGGGACGGCGGACATCAGGTTCTCCTGTCGTGTCGACAACGGACCAACGGTCCGTTTCCTGGAACGCAATCTGGACCCTACCACCCACCGCCAACAAGGCGTGTGACCATCCTAGGAGTTGCACTTCCCCCTTTGATGCAGCGCTGGTTTGTTGTTCTGTCGAAGGCGTGGGACCCGCAGGCGGCTGCTTCTGCGTACGTGCGAAGGCGTCTCCTGCTTCGCGACCAAGGCCGCTTGTGCCTCCTTCCGCGCCAGCGACCGCCTCCCTCCCTTTGGCGAAGCCAAGGGGAGGGCTGGGGAGGGGTTGTGCTTTGCCCGCGCGGAGGCGTTGCCAGCTTCGCGGCCGGGGCCGCTCCTACCGGGCATGCGCGGACTCAGGCCCGCGGCAGGTAGGTCACCAGGGACAGGTCGTGCCGGCTCTCGGGGATCAACGCCACGTACTGCAACTCCAGCAGGCCGCGCGTGGGATGGTTCAGCCGCTTGGCCCCTTCGTCGAAACGGCGCACATCGTGCTCCGGCCACCACGCCCGGAACTCGGCGCTCTGCGCGGCGATGTCCTCGGCCAGCGCCAGGAACGGCGCCTTGTCCTGCGCCTGCGCCATGGCCGCGCGGAAGCTGGCCAGCAGCCCGCGCGTCATCTCTTCCCAGTTCAGGATCAACTGCCGGTACGGCGGGTACAGGAACATCAACCGCAGCGTATTGCGCTCGTGTGGCGCCAGCTGCGCATAGTCCACGAACAGCTCGGCGATGGCCGGGTTCCAGGCCAGGATGTCGAAACGGGTATTGCGCACGTAGGCCGGGATCGGCTGCATCGCCAACACCAGCTGGCGGAGCCCTTCGGTGACCGTTTCATCGGGCGATTCCAGCGGCACGCCGTAACCGGACAGTGCGAACGCATAGGCACGCTCGTCGTCACTGAGCTGCAGCACCCGCGCCAGCCGCTCCAGCACCTCGGGCGAGGCCCGCACGTCGCGCCCCTGCTCGATCCATGTGTACCAACTGACGCTGACGCCCACCGCGAGCGCCACTTCCTCGCGCTTGAGCCCGGGCGTGCGCCGGCGCCCCACCGGCAGCCCCAGCGTGCCGGGATCCACGCGTGCCCGGCAGGCCTTCAGGAAGCCGCCAAGTTCCCTGCGTTCTTCTTCGCTGCGCATCATCGCCCTGCCCCACGGCCGGCGATGGCAAGGCGGGCCCCACGACGGGACCCGCCCACGGTCCGGACGGCGGCCGAGGCCGTCGCGGGAGCCGGATCAGGCATCGCTGCGCTTGGCACCGGCCTGCAGGCCGGATTTGAGGCTGGCCTCGATGAATTCATCCAGGTCGCCATCGAGCACCTTCTGGGTGTCGGTGCGCTCGATGCCGGTACGCAGGTCCTTGATACGGCTCTGGTCGAGCACGTAGTTGCGGATCTGGCTGCCCCAGCCGATGTCCGACTTGGTGGCTTCCACCGCATCGCGCTCGGCGTTGCGCTTCTGCACTTCCAGCTCGTACAGGCGGGCGGCCAGCATCTTCATCGCGCGGTCGCGGTTGGCATGCTGGCTGCGTTCGGTCTGGCAGGCCACCACCACGCCGGTCGGGACGTGGGTGATACGCACCGCCGACTCGGTCTTGTTGACGTGCTGGCCACCGGCACCGGAGGAACGGTACACGTCGGTCTTCAGGTCGGCCGGGTTGATGTTCACTTCGATGCTGTCATCCACTTCCGGGGACACGAACACCGAGGTGAAGCTGGTGTGGCGGCGGTTGTCCGAGTCGAACGGCGACTTGCGCACCAGGCGATGCACGCCGGTCTCGGTCTTCAGCCAGCCGTAGGCGAAGTCGCCCTCCACGCGGAACGTGGCCGACTTGATGCCCGCCACTTCACCGCCGGACACTTCCAGCAGCTCGGCCTTCCAGCCGCGCGATTCGCACCAGCGCAGGTACATGCGCAGCATCATTTCGGCCCAGTCCTGGGCTTCGGTGCCGCCGGCACCGGCCTGGATGTCGACGAACGCGTTGCAGGCGTCCATCTCGCCGGAGAACATGCGCTGGAATTCCAGCTTCTCGATGTGGACCTGGTGCTTGTCCAGGTCGGCGACCACCGCCAGCGCGGTGTCCTCGTCCTGCTCGCTCTCGGCCAGCTCCAGCAGCTCGTTGGCCTCGGTCATGCCGTCCAGCACCACGGCGATGCCGCCGACGGTCTTGTCCAGCATCGAACGCTCCCGGCCCAACGACTGGGCGTACTCGGGGTTGTTCCAGATGTCGGGGTTTTCGAGTTCGCGGGTTACTTCTTCAAGACGCTCTTTCTTGGCGTCGTAGTCAAAGATACCCCCTGAGCGAGACCACGCGATCGGTCAGATCGGTGATTCGCTGGCGGATGGGATTCAATTCGATCATGGTCGGTCGATGAAAAAGGCAGACAAGCCGGGAATTCTAGCATCCAAGCGGCCCGCCAGCCCTCCCCCGGCCCGTGTGAAGGATTCTCGCTGAATACACAACGCCGGACCCGTTAGAATCCCGTCCGACCCGCCCCCGCGGGGAACGGAAACCACCCTTACTTGAAGGACCCACGCTTGAACACACGTCATGCCCGCCTGTTCGCAGCGATCTCTATGACAGTTGCGCTTGCCGCCTGTCAAAAGCTGGGGGGCGTCGCCGGCGGCGACAGCAACCCCAAGCTGACCGTCGGCGAGAGCGTCGCCGGTGAGATCACCTCCCGCAGCACCCTGAACTACAACGACGGCAGTCGCCACCAGGCCTACACCGTCACCCTGAAGAACGGCGAGGCGGTGTCGCTGGAGCTGGGCGGCTCGCTCAACGGCCAGCTGGCCGTGTTCGACGGCCAGACCATGCTCGCCAACGCCAGCGGCAACTCGGACATGGAAGAAGGTGACTCCGGCAGCGCGGTCAACCTGGCCTTCCGCGCACCGAAGGACGGCACCTACCTGGTCGCGGTCAACAGCGCCGGCTCCAACAGCTTCGGCCCGTTCAAGCTCAAGAGCAGCAAGATCGTCCCCTACGACGGCAAGCCGCTGGGCGCGGGCAGCCAGGCCATCGACTGGCTGATGGACGACAAGCAGGAGTACAAGCTGCAGGTCGACAAGGCCGGCCTGTACTCGATCACCCTGGAATCGAGTGCCTTCGACGCCTACCTGCGCCTGAACGGTCGCAACGTCGAGCTGGAGGACGACGACAACGGCGGCCGCCTGAACGCCCGTATCCGCACCTTCCTGGAGCCCGGTGAGTACACCATCGATGCCTCCTCGGTGAACGGCAAGACCGGCTCGTTCAAGCTGAGCGTGGCCATGACCGCGACCGATGGCAACCTGGTCACCCGTGACGGTACCGCCCTGACCATCGGCCAGACCGCGCAGTCGATGATGGATTCGCGTGCCCGCCGCACCTTCGTGCTGACCGTGGACAAGCCGCGCCAGGTGCAGTTCGATGCCATCGCCGATGGCTTCGACTCGGTGCTGCACATCACCGGCCCCGGCGTGGACGAAGAGAACGATGACGGCGGCAACGGCACCAACGCGCGCCTGACCCTGAACCTGCGTCCGGGCCGTTATATCGTCGCGGTCACCAGCCTGGGCAGCCAGCAGGGCGTGTTCGAGCTGGAAACCACCGACCTGAGCGGTGACGCCATCGACGTGGCCGGCCCGAGCAACCGCAAGGATGCCGCCGAAGAGGCCGCCAGCGCCGCAGCCGATGCTGCCGCCGTCGCCGAGCCGGTCATCCAGTAACGCGCCGTGCCGCCGGGGTCCCTGCCCCGGCGGTCCCGCCCCATGGCCGCTGCCGGCGGCCATGGGCTGGAGGCCAACCATTCCCCTGTTCCACCCCTGTACCAATCCATAAGGAAATCGAAGTGAAGCGACTCACAGCAGGACTGCTGTCCCTCGCCATCGCGGCCGCCGTGAATTCCCCCGTTCAGGCC
The DNA here is from genome assembly GCF_052871705.1 of Stenotrophomonas sp. LARHCG68. NCBI lineage: Bacteria > Pseudomonadati > Pseudomonadota > Gammaproteobacteria > Lysobacterales > Lysobacteraceae > Stenotrophomonas > Stenotrophomonas sp. LARHCG68. The sequence continues at coordinate 33,481 of NZ_JBIXJV010000004.1, forward strand.
GCCGGTCCCGCCCGTTCCCTCACCCTCAACGGTGAAGCCGACGGCGAAATCACCTCCTCGACCCCGGTCAACTACAGCGACGGCACCCGCAGCCAGCTGTACACGCTGCAGCTGGCCGCCGGCCAGGCCGTCTCACTGAAGCTGGATGGCCCGCTGAACGGCTCGCTGGCGGTGTTCCTGCGTGACAGCCTGATCAGCCGCACCGAAGCCGGCGAGAACGGCGGCACCACGCTGAGCATGCGCGCCGACAAGGCCGGCCAGTACCTGGTCGCCGTCAGCGGCTCGGACGCCCGTGCGTTCGGCCCGTACCAGCTGTCGGCCGAGCCGATCGCCACCTACGACGGCAAGCCGTTGACCGCCGGCCGCCGCATCACCGACTGGCTGCGCGGCGGCGACAAGACCTTCACCCTGGAAGTCGAACAGGCTGGCCTGTACACCATCGACCTGGAGTCGGACGAGTTCGACGCACGCCTGACCCTGAGCGGCAACGGCGTGAGCATGGAAGACGACGACGGCGGCAACCAGCTCAACTCGCGCCTGCTGGCGCCGTTGAAGCCCGGCACCTACACCCTCACCGCCGCCGGCTTCAGCGAAGCCTCCGGCGCGTTCTACCTGGGCGTGCAGCGCGCCGACATGCCCGAAGGCCTGGTCTTCGAGGACGGCAGCGCGTTGCCGGTGGACGGCTCGACCAGCAGTTTCGTCACCGGCGATGTCACCCGCAGCTTCGTGATGACCCTGCCGGAAACCCGCCGTGTCCAGTTCGATGCCACCAGCCGTGACTTCGACACCCTGCTGACCGTGCAGGGCGGCGACCTGGTGCTGAGCGACGACGACGGTGCCGGCAATGGCACCAACTCGCGCCTGACCCAGGTGCTCGATGCCGGCCAGTACAACGTCTCGGTGCGTTCGGTGAACGGCCGTGGCGGCGTGTTCCAGCTCGCCACCACCACCACCGCCGCACCGGAAGGCTCCGCCCGCCCGGAACTCAAGCTCGGCCGCGAAGTGCAGGGCCAGCTGCGCCCGGGCAACCGCGACCTGTACACGCTGGAGATCCCGCGCAAGGGTACCTACGTGATCAGCATGACCGGCATCGGTGGCCTGGACGGCATGCTCACGCTGATGCGCAACGGCGAGGAAGTCGCCCAGCAGGACGACAGCGACAGCAGCCTGGATCCGTCGCTGGAAGTGGAGCTGGACGCCGGCCGTTACGTGCTGCTCGCGCACAGCTATGACTCCAACGCCACCGGCGGTTACCGCCTGCTGGCGCGCCGCAAGTAACCACCGCGGCAGGATACGAACGGGGCCGGCATTGCCGGCCCCGTTCTTTTGTCGCCATCGGCGGTGCTCAGCGCACCTCGAACTCGCCCACCAGCACCGTGGATTCGGTTTCGCTCAACCGCATCGTCACCGCCTTGTCCTGTTGCCCCGGCGTGCCCCAATGCGTGCTCAGGCGCAGCATCAACGTCGCCCAACCGGTCACCAGCTGTTCGCGGCTGCCGAAGTAGTTGGCTTCCACCTTGTAGATGCCGGGCTTGGCATCGCGCAACGAGAACTGCTCGGGCCCGTAGCCCCCGGTGAAGTCCTGCGACATCTGCCCGCCCTGGCGGGTCAGGCGATTGCCGTAGTAGGCGCGCTCGCCATTGGGGTCGGTCACCCACAGGTCCATGTCGCTGTTGTCGCTGTCCCAGGCCAGCACCACGCGCAGGTCCAGCGGCATCGCCTTGCGCAGGCGTGGGTCGATCATCTGCACGTCCAGCGGGGTGCGACTGCGGGCGATCAGGTTGGTCAGCTCATCCAGCGCGATCAACGCCACGCCGTCGAAACGCGAGTCCCATTCGCGCTGCACCACCTCGTACAGCGGCTGCAATGCCGCCTGTGCCTGCCCACTGGCCTCCAGCGCCAGGCCGAGGTCACGGAAGCTCTGCGGCTCGTCCTCGGCCATCACCCGCACCTGTTCAAACACCGGCACCGCCAATGCCGGTTCGCCGGCCTGCATCAGGCGGTAGCCCAGCACGCGCAGCAGGTGGCGGTTGTCCAGGTCCATCTCCGCCAGGTTGGACAGCACCCGCAGTGCCAGCGGCTTCTGCCCGGCGGCGAGCAGCAGGTCGGTCACGTCGAGGAAGAACGCACTGCTGTCGGCATTGGCGGCGCGTTCGGCCAGGTAGCGCGCGTACAGCGTGCTGGACGGCCCGTTGCGCAAGCGTTTGGCCGCTTCCGAATCCGGCACCCAGGCGGCCAGCCGGATCTCCAGCGCGCCGTCGTTGGCAGCGGCCGCGGCCGCCGGCGCCGCGTTGGCCGAGGCAGCACTCACCACGACCCTGTCCAGGCTGGCGCCATCGGCGACTTCGGCGGCCAGGTCCGTCGGCGGTGAAGGCGGAGGCGGAGGCGGCAGCATTGATGGCCTCGCCGGCGCCATGGCCGCTACTGGCGCGGGGGCTTCGGCATACGCCGCCCGCTGGCGCGCATCCGGCCCAGCCACCTTCGGCGGTGCATCCTTCGGCCAACGCCGGTTCCACCATTGCTCGCGCTCCTTCCACTGCGCGGCGACCGCATCCAGGTGCGACCTGCGCGCGGCATCGCGGTCGGCCACCTGCCGGGCGAAACGTTGTTCGTACTCCGCCCGCATCGGTGCGGGGGGCCGGATCGCAAAGCGCAGGTAGTCTTCCAGGGAATCCAGCACGATCAGCGAGGTCCCCTCACTCACCAACGAGAAAGCCTGCGACAAGCGCTGCATCGCCTCACGGTTGCGGCGAGGGTCCGTCCCCAGCTGCTGCAACCGCGCCTGCGCCCACAACCCGGCCAACAACGCTCCATCGGCCTTGTCCGTTGCCAGTGGCACGCTCTGCCAATCACCTTCACCCACCCGCAGCTTCAATGCCGGGGTGTCGTCATCGCTGCGCGCCAGGATCCACAACCACCCCTGGCCGATACTGCGACGGTCCAGCACCACTTCGCGCAGGCCCACCGGATCGGCCAGCGCCACGTCCACCGGCATGGACAACAGCTCGGCCGCGGCGGCGGCGATATCACCGCCCTCCAGCAACAGCAGGCGACCACGATTGTCTTCGGCCCAGCCGCGCAGGCGAGCACTGTCGGTACGCGCGCCCGCGCTGCTGATCGCAAACAGGCGCTGGTTCGCGGACAGGCTGGGCTGGGCATCGCCGCCCCAATTCAACAACCCGTCACTGAACAACAGGTACTCCCCCACGCCCGGGTCGGCGCGCCACCCCGCCAGCCCGCTGGCACCGTCCTGCGGCTCCTGTTCCAGCGTCTTGCGCAGCGCGCTCCAATCACCACCGCGAACCACGAAGCGGCGCGCCGGAGCGGCGGTATCACGCAGCACGGTCAACTGCACCTCGCCCTCACCCATGGCGGCGAAATAGCGATCAAGCAGCGCGAACTCCCGCGCCCGGTCGCGATGCACCGCGGAGCCGGAGGCATCCCACAGCAGCCCGACTTGGCCGGGCAGGCGGCGCGCACCCGGGCGCGCCACCGGCACCTGCGCCAGCAGGTACTGCTGGCCGTCGTACGCGGCCACCTGCATGCGTGCCGTCGCCTGCATCGGCAGCTGCCACTGCAGTTCGGCGGGCAGTTGCCGGCCGCTGCCCTGCCAGGCCAGTTCACGGCCGTTGAAACGGAACCCATCGGTGCCGCCCTGCGGCACGGACGATGCCTGCAGGTGCAGGCGTACCTGCCCTGCCCCCGCCGCGAACTGCAATGGCAGGCGCCATTGCCAGGCCTCACCACGTACCGGCATCGCATCCCGGAGCGTCAACTGCACGCGCCGGGTACCGCCGGCGGGCAGCGGATAGACCCGCAGCCGGAACTGGTTGCCGGCCGTCTGTTCCAGCAGGGCGGGGTCCACCTTCTGGCGGATCACCTGCTCGAACACCTGCCGGCCGCGTTCCTTCGGCACCGGCACCGCCGCCCGCAGCTCCCCGTCGATGTCCAGCGCAAAGCCGGTGACCTGCTGACCATCGGTCAGCGGGAACTGCAACTCCCCTTCCATCACCCGCCGGTTGGGGTTGCGGAACTCAAGCTCGATGCGGGTCTGCGCCACCCCGGCCTGCACTTCCCCCTCGATGCTCGCGCGCAGCAGCTGGATCGGCTGCTCGGCCTTGGCCACGCTGATCAGCGGCGGGGCACGCCACGCCTGCTGAGCATCTGCAGGCCCAGCCAGCACGCCCAGCCACGCCACCCAACCCAAACACCATTGCCAAGATTTCGGGACCATCTCGATGCTCCATCCAGGGACCGGGAGATTGAACGTGCAGACACCAGCTTCGGGGTTACCCGCAGAAGGTAACCGTGCGCGGGGATGAAATCCCAGCCCGGCGGCACTGCCGACGCGGACCGGCCAGTTGCCCCGCGCCTCGGAATCATGGGCGATGCGGGGACAGGCAACAAAAAAAGGCTTCCGGGCGATTCCAACGCCCGGAAGCCCCTTCCACGAAGTCACCGCTCAGCGATGCAGCGCGTCGATGATCAGCCCCGTCGCGATCTCCACCAGCAGGTATTCGGTATCGGACTGACGCACCCAACGTTCTCCGCGGCCCGGATCACGCAGGTGGTAATGGTCGTAATCCTCCACCCAGTAGCGGCGGTCGACTTCCGCCCAGGCCAGGCGATCGCCACGACGCCATGCCTTCTTCTGCCAGCCCGGCGGCGGTGCATCACGGTTGTGCGGCCCGCCCGCGTGGGGTGGCGGGCCGTTGCCCCGCGCATGATGGGGCGGGTCCGCCCAGGCAGGGGCAACAGCCAACACCCCCGCAGCGGTCAATGCCATGCCCAGCAAACGTCCAGCTTTCATGAGGAAACCTCCTGTCCAGGCCGCGCCACGCGGCGTCACGGCGCGGACTATAGATCAACCCATGTGAACGATTCCCGGTGCTTGCCGGGATGGATTTCGCCGGCCAAACCCTGGCACGACGGAGGGTGATCCGTGCCAGCATTCGGGCCCGTCCGCCCTCGTCCCACTGGATAACATCCGTGCAGCATTCAGCCGGGATGGAACAGGTGCAGCGCGTAGAGGAAGAAGCCGGCACCCAGAACGCCATGCAGGGAAAGACCCCAGCGGCCTTGCATGAGCGTTGCCGGGTTCCTGTCCCGTACCAGGCATGCCAGCAATGCGGAGTGCACCAGCAGTAGAGCAACGGGCCAAAGTGACAGGTAGAGCAGAATGACGACGCCGTCGGGCCCGGAACCATCGCTTTGATGGACAGGCACATGCGTCACCGCAACGATCAACCAGGCCGCCAACGCCAACATGCTGAGGACGAGACTGATGCCGTAGTAAAGAAACATGATGCGGAGGTCCTGTTTTCCGTGGAGATGATTCAGCGTCCTGCCGAATTGCCGCAGGGAACCCATCGCGATCCGCAGCCCTTTGGCATGCACCACGATGCCAGCCCGCTCAACACCCAACGCGCAGAAATCTGCGGTGCCGTGCTGATGGGCGTATGACGCATGGACCGGGCCTCATCCCTTGCCCGGGGGACTCTGGATATCCTCGGCATCGATGAAAGCCCAAGCCGCCTCAACTTTCCTGAAGCGCAGCGCCTTCTTCACTACGAACGTTCTGGGCTCTGCGGAGGTCGCGCTTCCGTTCAGGCTGAGAACGCCCTGAAAGCTGCCGGTAACCACGCACTCCACCAGGTCATCCAATCTCGCGGAGCAGTCGTAGTCCAGCGCCCTTGCATCAACCACCTCCACCCATGCCGACAACACCGGTAGCGCATTCTCCGTTCGCCTGGAGAGGTCGAATCCAACTGCCTTCGCGATATCCCCCCGGGGCGGACCGTTGGCCGCGTCCTGTGCAGCGGCCGACAGGGAGAAACAACAGAAGAAGATCGTTGCAGCGACGGAGATTCTCATTGCACATCCAGTGAAGCGGCTTCTACCGGATTCTAGACGCAATCGCCCAGCCCCAGCGATTCACCCGCTATGCGTGCCTTGGCAACCGATCACCCGATACCCCCTGCATCAGCTGTGCGGCTTCTCGAAACCATCGATGGCCATTGCTGCCCAGAAGACGCTGCCAGCTTCCGCTGGCAAAAAAGTCAGGACGTTTCCCGGTTCACACGCACCTCAGGACGAGACTACGATGCTGGCATCCGCTCGCATGGCTGCCGCCGAGGCCTTCCCCGTGTTTTCGACTGTCATCGGTTCACTCTGCGCCCTCGCGGTTGCCTCGGCGCATCCCCCACGCCTCCTCCCACGGATGCACTGAAGCTGGACATCTGGTATCGCTGCATGACACCGGATGGCTTTGCCCGCATCATCAAAAAGCCTGATCCCGGCTGCATGACTGCAAAACCCTTCATCAGATCGCCCAAAGAACGCGAAGCACCTCAGCCTCCCGACGCCCATGAAGGCCAAGCAGGCTCGAGCCCAACAGGTAGTTGAATCGCCTAGGCTTTCATGGCCGTTGGTTGGCCGCTGCTGATATCTGCTTCCCACCGAAGCCAACCATTCAGATGCCTATCAGAATCAGGACGGCTCATATCGAGATCCAAACGAGGCATTACTCCTTAAAGGGCTCTGTCTCGCATCCCCGTGGCTTTCACTCACTCCTGACCAGGATATCCAGCCACGGAAAATCAGCGAGCAAGCTGGAGATCAAGCTAGACCTTATGGATCAGGATGTTCGCGATGAGTAGATTCTTTTTCCAGCTATCGCTAACGGATCTGCGAAGTCAGCAGCCTCTGGCGATTGGCGATCCCGGCACCGACGTAATGCCAGCCCCGATAGACTGAGCCGAGGCGCGGTCAGGCTAGATGCCATCGGCAGTCGAGAGGACACGCAGAGGGCGGCATGATCCGGGAACGACGAAACAGCGCCAATTCATACATACCCGCAATAAATTGCAATTATCAGGTGCCCGAATGAGTATTGGACAAGTTTCGACGATTTGCCTAAGCCTATTCCTACTTTCAGGATGCGGTGTGACGCAAGATTTCGACGCTTGCAAATATCGAGGAAACTCCCGCACTGAGCGAGTATGCGTCATTCCCTATATTTACTTGATGGCACACCCGGAGAAGTTTGATGGTCGAGATGTGGCGTTCTCTGCATGGGCTCGCACCGCTGGCGACGTCACCCTCGTTTTTCCAACAAAAGAAGCAATGGAAGATGGTGAATCCGTCTCGTCCATCGTCATATACGGGAACGAAACAGCATCCGATCTCAATCAAAGGAATCTTGATTCGAGGGTCGTGGTGAAGGGGAAGTTCTACCTCGCTGAGGGGAAGGTGGATCCTCTAGACGTTGAGCGACTTGGAGTTCTTCGAAATGCAGAAGTCCTTCCTTAGGCCTGGCACTGGCAATTTCAGTAGATGCCGAAACAGTGCCACCTCAGTTCGCGCCCTTGTTAGCGAAGCAGAAAGACGCAATTCGACCTTTTTCTATTCTGCGATGAAGTAGGGGGCTTACGGGCCAAGACTGTGCGTCTCGCATGGAAGCGGACCGGTAGCGACCAAGAGCGGACGTTCAATGCCTGAGTTAAGCCGACTGGCGAAGCCGGTTCGGCTTGAATGAATTGTTAGGGCACATCCCGCCCCCAGGGTGTCGCCCGTCCGATGTTGCAGATGGCACCTGGCCACTGATTCAAGTGGCCGGTCTCAGTTGTGGTGAAAATCCCCTCGATGCGGGCGTAGCGGTCGTTCAATGCTTCAGGAATAGTAGCGCCGCTAACCCACAGCCCATTGGGCGTAATGGCCTGCACGTAGTCCTCGCGATGGAGATAGATCGCGGAGTGCTCCAAGGACCGATGCAAGAAGCCAATAACCGCAACGGATCGACCTTCATAGCGCTCCGGATCAGCAAGTAGCGCCACCAAGGAAACATTGATTGGCTCGACTACCTCAGTGGAGCAAGGGTCAGAGCTACGAGCGGCAGGTATGGAAGATGGCGGTGACTCTGCCGAGCAACCGGCGATCAATAGCGCCAAGGTTGGGAATATCTTCCACATGGGCCCAAACTACCTAATGGACGGACCCGCGAGCCCGGTTATGCGACTTATCCCCAAAGCACCGTATGACGGGCTTTCCCCTTGATACGGCTCGATCTTAGGGCCGCCGGGTCCGGCTATCAAGTCAGCCTACAATCAGACCCAGAGGAGGGCTCATTGACCACCGCAAGCTCGCACCTGTAGAAGGTCTGATGCCGGCTATGGGTCGAAATTTTCCACTCTGAACCATCCACCCTTCACCCGAAACATTCATTTCGAAGCACCACGACGCTGCACTGGCAGGCGTAAATCGTCATGGTCGGCCGCCAGCATGCAACTCATCGAACAGGGCGAAGGGGCAGCCCTCCTTTCAGCGCCCCAAGCACGGCCAGTATCAGCTCCTCTGCATTCGTCGAGATTCAAGCCGTCTGTCCCACGCCGCCAGCGTGGAACACCTCGTTACCGACGCTGCGAACCGGCAACGGAACGCGCCGCCTTGATCACACGCCCGCGATCATCGGATGAAGGGACCCTTACACCATCACAGCGCCACGGGCTGCTGCTGGGTAACGCAATGCACCATGCCACCATTGCGGTACAGGTTGCGCACGTCGATGCCCACGACAGTACGGTCCGGATACAGGCGCTGGAGGATGCTTCTGGCGACTGCGTCATTGGGGTCCTTGTACTCCGGAACGAGTACCACGGTGTTGCCGACGTAGTAGTTCACGTAGGACCCCTTGTAGCCGAGCTTGTAGCCGTAGCCGGTGACCACGTCGCGGAGGGTCAGCGGCAGTTGCACGAAGCGGTAAGGCGCCTCGTCGATATCGGTGGCGCGGTACAAGGTGGCAATGTCAGCGTCCGACAGCCCCCATTCGCGCAGATCGGCAGGACTCATGGTGACGATGGTGTCGCGCGTCCCGAAGCGGGCGAAACCATCGATGTGCATGTCGGTGATGTCCTCCTTGCCACCTGGAGCGCCTTCCAGCCAGATGAACTTGGCCACGCCCAGCTGGTCGCGCAGCACCTGCTCGAACTCGGACTGGCTCAGCGCTGCGTTACGGTTGGGCTCGCGCGTGGAACTGCGCGTGGCCAGCAACACCCCGCGCCCGTCCACCTCAATCGCACCGCCCTCCAACACCACATCGTTCAGGTCCACGCTGGGAAGTCCATACGTGCGCGCCACTGCGCCGGGCACGCGGTCGTCCTTCCGGTACGGCGCGTCGTAGCCCCAGCCGTTGAAGCCCCAGTCAGTGACGGTGAGCTTGTCGTCGCGGTCGTAGACGAAAATGGGGCCGTTGTCGCGCACCCATACGTCGTCGGTGGGGCGAACCAGGAAGTCGACCCTGGCCAACGACACGCCCGCGGTCTGGAGCGCATTGTGCACGCGGGCCTTCTCGGCAATGTCGTAGACGACGATGTGCACGTTCTCGCTGGTCACCAATGCCCGCGTCATCGCCACCCAGGTGGGTTCGATCCGGTCGCGGTAGGCACGGCCATAGGTGTAATCATGCGGCCACTGCAACCAGGTCCCTTCGTGGGGGGATGTTTCGTCAGGCATGTAACCGGACTGGGCCCGGACGGTGCCCGGGAGTGTGCAGGCAGCGGCGAGGAGGAGGCTGGTCATCAGCGAGAACCATGGGGTACGGGTCGTGGCGGAAGTGGACATGCGGAGCACTCGGTGGTGGGCTGCGAACGGCGGAGTGCCGTTGGACGGGGCCTACCTTAAAGAGCCAACCTGATATCCAGCTGACGGTCCCGATCCCGGCTACTACAGGCGCAGTTCGACGCGGGCCCCACCGCCATCCCGGTTCTCAAGGCGCAGTTCACCGCCATGCAGTTGCGCGATGTGTCGTACGATGGACAGCCCGAGGCCACTGCCGGGACTGTTGGGACCAGACATGAAGGGCTCGCCGACGCGTTCGAGCAGTGACTCGGGAAAACCCGGGCCGCGGTCCTCGACAACGACGGAGCTGCCCACCACGGTCACGCGAACACCCTCGTTCGTCCCGGCATTCGCCGCATGCACCAGCGCGTTGTCGATCAGGTTGCGGACTGCGATCTGGACCAGATTGACGTCGGCGTTCACTACGGACTCGGTCGCGTGGAGGTCCACCTGCGCATCCTCCGGAAGTACGGATTCAACCAGCAGGTCCAGACGCACCGGCTCCTTCGATACCGGCGTATCAACGGCATCCAGGCGGGCCAGCACCAGCAGCTTGTCCACCAGCCGTGTGGTCTGGCCAGCCACCCGTTCGACTTTCTCGAGTACCTGCGTGGGCGGTTCCCGCCCATCCCTGGCGGTCCCGCACAATGCCTGCAATCGCGCAACCGGCGTACGTAGTTCGTGTGCCGCGGCCGAAAGGAAGCGTTCCTGCTGCTCGAAGGACGCGATCGCCGGACGCATCGAACGCCGCGAAAGGAAGTAGCCAACCAGTATCCCGAACGCCGCAAAGCCGATCGCGATCAACAGTGTCGAGCGCACAAAGGCGGACTGCGCAGCATCACGCGCGGCAGGATCACCCAACACCAGGATGATGGCCGCAGGGCGATCACGCTCATCGTAGGTTTCCTTGGCATACAACAGAAATGGGCGACCACGTCGATCCCGGCCTTCGTGAACCGTATCGGTACCGTCGCGCGTCGCCATATCGGCAATGGCCGTGACGTCGGCCAGTTCGAACCGAGGGCGATCCGGACGCAGCAGCACCATCGCAGGTGCGCCTTGGCTCACCACCCAGACGTCTGCGCCACCATCAAGCACACCCGCCTCCTTGCGCAGCACCTCGTCATGGAACCTGCCATTGGCATCGAACCAGGTCAGCCCATACACGGCGGTCGCGCGGAGCCGCAGCGTGGAGGTGATATCGAGCTCGGTCAGCCGGGCATGCGTCAGGATCGCGACCACGCACAAGGCGATCACACAGAATAACCAGGCCAGGCTCCAGATCGCCGTCAGACGCAGATGCAACCGACGCAACAGCCGCTCACGCGCGCGCGACATCGGGAGTCTCCAGCACATAGCCCGTTCCACGCACGGTGCGCAGCAACGGGGGATTGCCGAGCTTGCGGCGCAGGGCCGCGATCAGCACCTCCTCGGCATTGGATGCCGGTTGCTGGTCTTCGCCCCAGCAGGCCGCGAGAAGGTCCTGCCGCGACACCACCTGCCCTGCCCGCTCGGCCAGCACCTGCAACAACGCGAATTCCTTGGGCCGTAACGGCAAAGCGATGCCGCCCCGCCGCGTCACGCGCCGGGCCAGATCAATTTCAAGATCGCCGATGTGGATCGTGCTGGGGCGGATCATGCCGCCACGACGGCCGATTGCACTGACGCGCGCGACCAGTTCGTCCATCGCAAACGGCTTGACCAGGTAATCGTCGGCACCGCCGGCGAAGCCCTCCACCCGGTCCTTGATCGAGTCACGTGCAGTGAGGAACAGCACAGGCGCAACAATACCGCTCTGGCGCCAGCGCAGCAGCGCGCCCAAGGCGTCACCGTCTGGCACGCTGCGATCAAGAAGCAGAACATCGTAGGCATAGGACTGCACGAAAGATTCCGCCTCTGCCAGGTCGCCTGCTTCGTCCACCGCATGGCCCTGCGCGCGCAGCCTGCCCGCCACGGACTCGCGCAAATCGGATTGATCTTCCAGGACGAGCAGGCGCATGCAGGCAGGATACTGCCACCGATACGCGAATCCCAGCGCGGCTTCGGCGTTGGGGATACAGGCATCTCAACGGGACATGCTGCTCCGCTGAAGCATCCTGAATGAGCCTGCAGCGTGGGCCGCAAGACCCGAGTCAGGGCAACCGGCAACGCTACTTCAGCGCGCCGCTATCGGGCACGCCAACGACAACGCGTTGACGCGCTTATCGGCCCGCGGACCGCTCGCGCTTGCCGTCGTCGTGCGGCGCCGTTGCACGGCTTTGCGCGAACTCCGGGAAGGTTTCGGCCAGCGATGCCTTGTCCGGAAGGATGTAGAACACCCCGCCCCGCTCGAACGTCGTGCGGACGACCTGTTCGTAGAATTCGGGCGAGAGGTTGATGCAGCCGTGGGTGACCCGATTGTCGTCCGGGGAAGGCGAAGCCAGACGCTCGGCGCGCCGTTCGGCCGGCACACCGGTGGCCGTGGGATGGATGGAAACCGCGGAGTCGTAGTCCACCCACAGGACTCGCCCGGCGTCGATCGAGGGGCCGAAGCCACCCACGAAGCGACCGGCGGGCGTGGTGCGGTCCCGGCCCGGGATCTCACGAAGCGCGAGGCCGGCGACGCCGGGCGCGGTGTGATCGCCGGTCGCCGAACCGAACAGGGCTGGTGCTGCACCACGAAGACGGCCATCGCCGCCGAACACAAGGACCTGTGCAGCGGCCTTGTCCATGATCGCGAACGGGTAGCCCTGGTTGTCCTTGCTGGCGACAACCCAGCCTGCGAGTTCAATCACCGTCTCGGACACGGCCTGGCCCGGCGGCAGCTGGTCGACTGCCGCAACCGGCGGTGCCACGTCATCCTTGGCGCTGGCCACGCCGATGCTCACGAACGCCAGCGCCATTGCCACGGAAATGGCTCGGATTGCGGGGTATGCGTGCGTACGGATGGGACGATTCCTTGGAATGAGGATTGCGCGATGGAAAGGAAACCAGTGGCCAGCAACGGCCACCGGATCCTGGATTCAGATGTTCGTCATGAATCGCGTGCGGAAAAGGGGATCAGCCACGCGGCGTACGGCGCGGGGCCCTTTCGAGCTGCTGGACGCGGCCCTCGATTTGATCCAGCCGTTGGTTTGCCTGCTGCGCGGACTGATTGGCCGATTCGGCACTCTGCGCTGCGCCCTGCACCTTCGCATCAAGTTGGTCCAGGCGCGAGTTGATCCCTGCAAACTCCTCTTTGTAGGTTGCACAGGACGCAAGACTCCCGGCTACGAGAATCGCCACACCAAGCCTGCGTGCCATCACCAGCTGTTGTTTGGTCAGAAACATTCCACTCCCTCCTTCGTCTGGGGAGTCTGGAATATAGCGGCGTTTTTTGCGGAGCCCGCAACCTGCTTTCAGCTGACGTTGGCGTACATCGATGCGTCGTGAAAGTGCGTGAATCGGCAGCGTTCCTGCCTGAAACCCTCATTCATCACGATAGATCGCAGCCGTTGAACGCGTATCGTCCGTCTGAAGGTGACTCGCGCATCCACCGAAAGTGAACCGGGCGCATGAATATTGATGCCGCTGTGCATCGACTGGCCCTCGTGACTTCGTCGATTCATCCCCATTCATCAGAACGGATCGTCACGCCTTGCGCGTGAGCGCCGTCGGCATCACCGATGGTGTTGCCCCGCACAATGCCCCCTGCAGACGTTCGCAACGTCCGAGGTGAACCCGCCTTGGGGGAATGAACCGCCGCGTCTAGTAGAACTGGCACGCCCAGCGCCAATCGCCGGACGGGGTGCGGAAGAAGTAGCCACGGCCGTTGTCGGCCCACATCCAGCCGACCTTCTCTTCCGAAGCGACCTGGAACACGTAGTCCTGCAGACCTACGCCATGCTGGATTTCCGTGGGATAGCCACCGAACTTGGTGCCTCCGTACCGCGAGAAGGCGTTGAAGAAGGCGTTGCTCGCCGCTTCGTCGTCATTCACCGGCCCCAGGTCGACCAACTCCCACGCATCTTCCCAGCCCGGCGCGTCATCGTCGACGCGATTCCAGGCAATGGGAAAAGGACGGAACGGCCCGGTATCGGCCTGGAGGGGGACCAGCCCCTCCAGGCGGGTGTACTCGCGGATGAGCCAGCCCTCCCCGTGCGGACGGTCAAACGGGTACTCGTGCCGATTCAGGAACAGCACCAGCAGTGCGATGCCCGCAAGCGCCTCGGGGACCACCGGGAGTTCGGACACCCGTACCTGCAGGAGGGGGAACATCGGCTCGCCCTGCCATTGCGGAACCGTCTCGCCGGGCAAGCCGACCGCCCGGCAGAACCAGGAGGTGGTCGGATCTTCCGGGGGCCTGAAGCCACCGACCCGTGCGACTGCCGCAGGGCGGAGCCTGGACCGAAGGTCTTTGAGAACGTGTGCTGCGTGGGGGGTCATGGGCACGGCCAACCGTATTGATCTGGCCCCGGGAGGCCGGTGATGTGACGAGCCTCTGGTGCACCCGGAGTGCGCCTGCTCACGTGATGGGGCCTGATCCCAGGGATGCCTGGCCCGGCCGCACGCATCCATCGAGTGGCCCCGTTCCGGCGTCAGGACTCGCGCACCGTCACGGTTTCACCGGCCCGGCAACCCTGCGGCCGGCGCTATTGCGCCCTCGCCCACTGTTTGCCGCACCGACGGCAGGTAACGACGGCTGCAGGGCACTACCTGCCCGTCATCCATCTGCAGTTCCGCTTCGCCGCCGTCGAGTGATCTTATCGACACCAGGTGCTTGATCTGCACCATCCAGCTGCGGTGCACCCGGATGAAGCGTCCGCCGGCCAGGCGCTCTTCCAGGCCGGCCATGGTGATGCGCAGCGGATAGTCATGCCCCTTCACCCGCAGGTTGACGTAGTTGCCGGCGGCCTGCGCCCACTCGATGTCCTCGGTGGCGATCAGGAAGTCCCTTCCAAGCTTGCGCACCAGCAGCCGTTCCGGCCGCTCGATGGGCTCCACCGGTGGACCTTCGTCCGGCTCGGCCAGCAGTTGTGCCTCGCCCTGCAGCCGGCGCAGCAGGAAGCGATAGCCTTCGATGAAACCGACGATCACCACCAGCGTGCGAATGTCCTTCAGGTATTCATAGAGCAGTTCCTGGCCCCAGCTGTGGACCCGGTACTGCTCGCCCATCAGCCGGTAGACCAGCATGCGCAGGCCGAACATCGCCAGCACGTGCAGCAGCGACGCCGGCACGCTGGCCAACAGGTACCCCGGCAATCGTTGCCGCCAGCTGTCTCGGTGCAGCGGGAAGCGCGAGGTCAGCCAGACGATGGCCGGCACCAGCACGAACAGCCAGACCAGGCCGCTGGAGAACTCCCAGACCCACGGTTCCCACGCCTCCATCGGCGGCCGGCCAGAGCGATTGGCATCCATCCATGTCGTGATCGCATTGCCGCTGCAGTTGAGCAGGACCACCAGCAACCAGAACACCACCTCCACTCGGCGTCGCCATGGACGGAAGCGGGTGAAGGCATCGAGAGCAGGTCGTTGTTCCATCCGCGCATTCTAGGGGAGCTGGCGCGACACGCTGCCGCGGCTCGTCCCCTCGTTGCCACCACCCGTCCCAAATCCCCTTCCATCAATCACTTGGCCTGCGCCGACGGACGCAGGCAGTGCTCTGATGCACGCCACTTCCAACGGGACTGGACCATGCAACGCCGCCACGATCTGGATTGGCTCAGGGTGATCGCCTTTGGACTGCTGGTGCTCTACCACGTGGGCATGTACTACGTGAGCTGGGGGTGGCACGTCAAAAGTCCGTTCGCCAATGAAGGCCCCGAGCCATTCATGCTGCTGAGCAGTCCCTGGCGCATGTCGCTGCTGTTCCTGATCTCCGGTGTGGCCACCGCCTACATGCTGCGCGGCCCCGCCAGCGGGTTCTTCCGCCGCCGCTCGCGCCAACTGCTGCTGCCCCTGCTGTTCGGGATGCTGGTGATCGTTCCACCGCAGGCCTACCTGCAGGTGGTCGAACAGCTGCCAGGCGGCTACGCCGAGTCGTACCTGGCCTTCTACGGCAGGTACCTGAGCGGGTACCACGGGTTCTGCGGGACCGACGGGGACTGCCTGCGGCTGCCTACCTGGAACCACCTGTGGTTCCTGCCCTATCTGTGGAGCTATACGGTGCTGGCATGGCTGGCGTGGCGACTGCTGCCAGCGACGGCGCTGCAGCGCCTGAGTGCGGCGCTCGGTCGGATGTTGTCGGGGTGGGGCGCGCTGTTGCTGCCGGTTGCCGTGCTCGCGGCGGCCCGCCTGCTGATGGTCGAGCGCTTCGAGCAGACCCACGCGCTGATCGATGACTGGTACAGCCACGCACAGTACTTCAGCGTGTTCCTGATCGGATTCCTGGCCGCGTTCGACAGCCGCTTCTGGGAAGCGCTGCAGCGCCTGCGGTGGGTGTCGTTGCTGGTGGCCGCCGCCTGCTATGCCACCCTCGTCCATGCGTGGTACTTCGCCGGATATGACGATGCGCACCCCATTCCCGAAGCGCTGCGACTGTGGTTGCGACTGGCCTGGGCGGCCGATCAATGGTGCGCGATCGCCGCCCTGCTTGGCTTCGCCTACCGTTGGCGCCATGCCGACAGCCGCGCCCTGCGCTACCTCACCATGGCGGTGTTCCCGGTCTACATCCTGCACCAGACCGTGATCGTGGTACTGGCCCATGCACTGAAGCCACTGAAGATTGCCCCCGCGCTTGAGGCCATGCTGCTGGTTGGAGCCACCTTCGCCCTGTGCTTGGCCGGCTATGCCTTGATACGCCGCGGCCGCATCCTGCGCCCGCTGTTCGGCCTGCACCCGCTCAATGGCAGCGCGGCATCAGCGGCGGCGGTACCCGACCGCCCGTAGAAGCCGAATGTCGGAGGAGCGGCCTTGGCGGCGAAGCTGAGACGCCTGCAGTAGCGAAGGCTCCGTATGCCCGGAATTGCCCGGCTTCGCGCCTGAAGGCGTGCCTACGGGGACGGCGCTTCTGCCGGGGTGCAATGCTCGATGATCAACTGGATGGCCTGACCACCACGGTAGTCGTCACCGACCAACCGGTAGGCGATATGCACACGGCTACCGGGGTCAGCGCCCTTCCAGCCGCTGAAATGGATCGCACTGATCTTCGCGTTGCCCCCTGGCGCGCGCAGCACCAGCTTCAGGTGCCGCTCTTTCAGCACGCGCCACTCCAGCACGTCGAACGCGCCATCGAACAGCGGCTCGGCGAAACCCTGGCCCCACGGCCCGGCCAGACGCAACGCTTCGGCATGGGTGAAGTCCAGCTCCGATGCCGACAGCTCGCCGTCGCTGAGCAGTTGTTGCTGCAGGGCGGCGGGGTCAATCGTGGCCAGCACCTGCTGTTCGAACGCGGCCTTGAAGGCATCCAGCCGCTCGCGCGGCAGGCTCAGGCCAGCGGCCATCGCATGGCCGCCGAACTTCTCCATCAAGCCCGGATGAGTGGCGTTGATCGCCGCCAGTGCATCGCGGATATGGAAACCGGGAATCGAGCGCGCGGAGCCACGCAATGCTGCACTGCCCGGTTCGGACGGCGCGAATGCAATCACCGGCCGGTGCAGCCTATCCTTCATCTTCGAGGCCACCAGCCCAACCACGCCCGGATGCCATTCGGCATCGAACAGGCAGGCGGCAACCGGGCGTTGCCCGTCGTCGGCCAGCAGTGCACGCGAGACGGCCAACTCGGCGTCGTCGGTCATCAACTGCTGCACGGCACGGCGTTCGGCGTTGATCTCTTCAAGCAACGCCGCGATCTCACGGGCCTGCGCGGGGTCTTCGGTCAACAGCAGCTCGATGCCCAGCGCCATGTCCTCCAGGCGCCCGGCCGCATTGAGGCGCGGACCCAGTGCAAAACCGATGTCGCTGCCGGTCAGTCGACGTGCATCGCGACCACTGGCCTCGATCAGCGCACGCAGGCCCACGCAGCCCTTGCCGGCGCGCAGCCGGCGCAGGCCCGCGCCCACCAGCGCACGGTTGTTCTCGTCCAGCGCGACCAGGTCGGCCACGGTGCCGACGGCGACCAGGTCCAGCAGCGTCAGCAGGTCCGGCTCGGGCTGCCCGGCAAAGGCCCCTTGCCCGCGCAGATGGCGACGCAACGCCATCAGCACGTAGAAGATCACCCCGACACCGGCAAGTGATTTGCTCGGGAACGCATCGCCATCCACGTTCGGATCGACGATGGCATCGGCCGGCGGCAGCTTCTCGCCCGGCAGATGATGGTCGGTGACCAGCACCTGCCAGCCCAGCGCCTTGGCGGCGTTGACGCCGGCATGGCAGGCAATGCCATGGTCCACCGTGACCAGCAGATCCGGCTGCAACGCGGCCAGCTCCTCGACCAACGACGGTGACAGGCCGTAGCCATGCACCATGCGGTTGGGCACGGCGTGCACCACGTCGCGCGCGCCCAGCAGGCGCAGGCCACGCACGCCCACCGCACACGCGGTGGCGCCATCGCAATCGAAATCACCGACGACCAGGATGCGCTTGTTGCCGGCGATCGCCGCGGCCAGCAGTTCAACCGCCGCCTGCATCCCGCCCAGCAACTCCGGTGCGTGCAGTTGCCCCAGCTTCGGCTGCGCCTGCTCCGCCGAGCGGGCACCACGCGCCGCGTAGATCCGCTGCAGCAGGGGCAGCGTCTGTGCATCCCATTGCCCGGCGTCGAGCACGTCGCGCCGGACGATCTTCACGGCATCACTCATCGGCCAACGTCGCCACCGGCTTCTTCCAGAAGCGCCACCGTTGCCCGCGATGGATGCGGTAATGCGTGCCGTCCTCGAAATCCAGGCGCAGCTCCTGCAGCTCACCGCGGTTGATCGCCTCCAGCAACGGCGTGATCGCATCACGCGTGAGCTGCTCCAGCGAACGCAACTGGCGCAGGTCGACCAACGCATCGACGGTCTGTTCCCCGCCCACGCGCACGCCGGCCATCTTGGCCAGGCCCTGCAACAGCGCGTCGCGGCTGCGCACCTGCGCATGCGCGGTCTGTACCGACGCCGGCAGCCGGCCGGCACCCCAGAACCACAATGAGTTCACCGCGCGCTTGCCCTGCGCGATGCGCTGCTCATTCCAGGAATGCTGGTGCAGCACCACCTGCGCTTCGGTCAGCAGGGCCCGCCATTGGCGGCCGGCCTCGCCCTCGGGCAGGTGCAGGAACAGGTCATCGCCCAGCGCGACGTCCGGGTCGACGAAGTCCGGCAGCGGCGTGTCCTCGGGCAGGCGCAGGTACCAGCGCGACGGCGTGGGGGCGTCCAGCTGGAAGCCGAACCCGGCGAACAACGGCTGCAGCGCGGGCAACAGTATGTCCGCATCGGGCTGCTCCAGGCGCAGCGTCTCGGCCGATGCCATCAGCCGTGCGCCCTGCATGTCCGGCGCCACGTTGGCCGGGTCGGCGCGCAGCCACAACGCACCGGCGGCATCGCCGGCATCGGCGTGGCGGCTCAATGCCGCCGCCGACCAGGTGTCGGCGGCGATGTCGAAATGCCGGCGCAGCTGCGCCGACTCTCCTGCATCGGCGAGCCCATGTTCGGCCCGCCCGAGCGCGGCGGCCACCGGTGCCGGCAATGCGCCGGCCGGGAAACGGCTGCGCGCAGGCAGCAGCAGCGTGGCCTTGGCCATCGTCAGTCGAGGTACTCGACGCTGACGATCTCGTACTCGCGCTGGCCGGCCGGCGCATCGATGGCGATGCTGTCGCCTTCGTTCTTGCCGATCAGCGCACGCGCCACCGGCGAGGAAATGGCGATCAGGCCCAGCTTGATATCCGCTTCCAGGTCACCCACGATCTGGTAACGCTTTTCCTCGTCGGACTCCACGTCGGCCAGCGTCACCGTGGCACCGAACACCACCTTGCTGCCGGCGTTGAGCTTGGTGATGTCGATGATCTCGGCATGCGACAGCTCGCCCTCCAGCTGCTTGATGCGGCCTTCGATGAAGCCCTGCTCCTCGCGCGCGGCGTGGTACTCGGCGTTCTCCTTCAGGTCACCGTGCTCGCGCGCCTCGGCGATGGCCGCAATGACCTTCGGGCGCTTGTCCGACTTCAGGTGATCCAGTTCCTCGCGCAGGCGCTGTGCGCCTTTCAGGGTAATCGGGGCTCTCATGCATTCAACTCCTTGTGCAGTTCCTGCAGCGACCAGACCGGGCCGGTGCCGCGGAATTCCAACGATTGCACCAATGCCTTGGCACCTGCAACCGTCGTCGAATAGGTGATGCGGTTCTGCAGCGCCTCGCGACGGATCGAGAACGAGTCGTTGATCGCGGCACGGCCTTCGGTCGTGTTGACGATGTAGACGATCTCGCCGTTCTTGATGCTGTCCACGATGTGCGGACGACCTTCCACCACCTTGTTGACCACCTCGCAGGTGTAGCCCTGCTGCTGCAGCCACGCCGCGGTGCCACGGGTGGCAACCAGCGAGTAGCCACGCTCGACCAGGCCCTGCACCGCCGGCATCACGCGCTGCTTGTCGGCATCACGCACCGAGATGAAGGCCTTGCCCAGCGGCGGGGTCTTGATGCCACCGGCTTCCTGCGCACGCGCGAAGGCGGCGCTGAAGCTGCGGCCCACGCCCATCACTTCGCCGGTGGAACGCATCTCCGGCCCGAGGATCGGATCCACGCCCTGGAACTTGGCGAACGGGAAGATGGCTTCCTTCACCGAGTAGTAGTCCGGCACCACTTCCTCGGTCGCGCCCTGCTCGGCCAGCGTCTTGCCGGCCATGCAGCGGGCGGCGATCTTGGCCAGCGCCATGCCGGTGGCCTTGGACACGAACGGCACGGTGCGCGAGGCACGCGGGTTCACTTCCAGCAGGAACACCACGTCGTTGCCGTCGGCGTCGGTCTGGATCGCGAACTGGGTGTTCATCAGGCCGACCACCTTCAGCGCCTTGGCCAGCTCGGTGACCTGGCGACGCAGTTCGGCCTGGGTCTGGGCCGACAGCGAGTACGGCGGCAGCGAGCAGGACGAGTCACCGGAGTGCACGCCGGCTTCCTCGATGTGCTCCATCACGCCGCCGATCAGGACGTTGCCGTCCTTGTCGCAGATGATGTCCACGTCGGCCTCGACGGCCGCGTCCAGGAAGTGGTCCAGCAGCACCGGCGAGTCGTTGGAGACCTTGACCGCGTCGCGCATGTAGCGCGCCAGGTCGGATTCGCCGTACACGATTTCCATCGCGCGGCCGCCCAGCACGTAGCTCGGGCGCACCACCAGCGGGAAGCCGATCTCGCGAGCCAGCGCCAGCGCCTCGTCGGCGGTGCGCGCGGTGCGGTTCGGCGGCTGCTTCAGGCCCAGGTCCTGGACCAGCTTCTGGAAGCGCTCGCGGTCCTCGGCCAGGTCGATGGAGTCCGGCGAAGTACCGATCACCGGCACGCCGTTGGCTTCCAGCGCTCGTGCCAGCTTCAGCGGGGTCTGGCCGCCGTACTGCACGATCACGCCCTTGGGCTGCTCCAGTTCGACGATCTCCAGCACGTCTTCCAGCGTCAGCGGCTCGAAGTACAGGCGGTCGGAGGTGTCGTAGTCGGTGGAGACGGTTTCCGGGTTGCAGTTGACCATGATGGTTTCATAGCCGTCCTCGCGCAGGGCGAGCGCGGCGTGCACGCAGCAGTAGTCGAACTCGATGCCCTGGCCGATGCGGTTCGGGCCACCGCCCAGGATCATGATCTTGTCGCGGTTGGTCGGCGCGGCCTCGCACTCGTCCTCGTAGGTCGAGTACAGGTAGGCGGTGCTGGTGGCGAACTCGGCCGCGCACGAGTCCACGCGCTTGTACACCGGGCGCACCTTGTGCGCGCGGCGCAGTGCACGGATGGCGGCTTCGTTGGTGCCGGTCAGCTGGGCCAGGCGGGCGTCGGAGAAGCCGGCACGCTTGAGCACGCGCAGGCGCGCGGCGTCGAGCGCGTCGATGCCCTCGGCCTGCACCTGCTTCTCGTCGGCGATGATTTCCTCGATCTGGTCCAGGAACCACGGATCGATGTGCGACAAGCCGTAGACGTCCTCCACGCTCATGCCGGTGCGCAGTGCATCACCGACGTAGAACAGGCGCTCCGGTCCCGGGGCCTTGAGCTCGCGCTTGAGCGTTGCGATGTCGTCTTCGCTGGCCAGGTCCAGGCCGGTCGGGTCCAGCCCGATCTTGCCGGTTTCCAGGCCACGCAGCGCCTTCTGCAGCGACTCCTTGAAGGTGCGGCCCATCGCCATCACCTCGCCCACCGACTTCATCTGGGTGGTCAGGCGCGCGTCGGCGGCCGGGAACTTCTCGAAGGCAAAGCGCGGGATCTTGGTGACCACGTAGTCGATGGACGGTTCGAACGAGGCCGGGGTCAGGCCACCGGTGATCTCGTTCTTCAGTTCGTCCAGCGTGTAGCCCACGGCCAGCTTGGCGGCGACCTTGGCGATCGGGAAGCCGGTGGCCTTGGAAGCCAGCGCCGAGGAACGCGACACGCGCGGGTTCATCTCGATCACGACCACGCGGCCGGTGGTCGGGCTGATGCCGAACTGCACGTTCGAGCCGCCGGTGTCCACGCCGATCTTGCGCAGCACGGCGATGGAGGCATCGCGCAGGCGCTGGTATTCCTTGTCGGTCAGGGTCTGCGCCGGGGCCACGGTGATCGAGTCACCGGTGTGCACGCCCATCGGGTCCAGGTTCTCGATCGAGCAGACGATGATGCAGTTGTCCGCGGTGTCGCGGACCACTTCCATCTCGAACTCCTTCCAGCCCAGCACCGATTCTTCCACCAGCACTTCGGTGGTCGGCGACAGCTCCAGGCCGCGGTTGACGATCTCGATCAGCTCTTCGCGGTTGTAGGCAATGCCGCCGCCGCTGCCACCCAGGGTGAAGGACGGGCGGATGATGGTCGGGTAGCCGACGCGGGTCTGGATCTCCAGCGCCTCTTCCAGCGTGTGGGCGACGGCGGCCTTCGGGCACTCCAGGCCGATCTCCTGCATGGCCACGCGGAACAGCTCGCGGTCCTCGGCCATGCGGATGGCGTCGCGCTTGGCGCCGATCAGCTCGACGTTGTACTTCTCCAGCACGCCGTGGTCGGCCAGGTCCAGCGCGCAGTTCAGCGCGGTCTGGCCGCCCATGGTCGGCAGCAGCGCGTCCGGG
Organism: Stenotrophomonas sp. LARHCG68; assembly: GCF_052871705.1. NCBI lineage: Bacteria > Pseudomonadati > Pseudomonadota > Gammaproteobacteria > Lysobacterales > Lysobacteraceae > Stenotrophomonas > Stenotrophomonas sp. LARHCG68. The sequence continues at coordinate 56,178 of NZ_JBIXJV010000004.1, forward strand.
CGCTCCTTCTCGATGATCTTCTCGACGGTCTGCCAGTTGATCGGCTCGATGTAGACGGCGTCGGCCATCTCCGGGTCGGTCATGATCGTGGCCGGGTTCGAGTTGACCAGCACCACGCGGTAACCCTCGTCACGCAGCGCCTTGCAGGCCTGCGCGCCGGAGTAGTCGAACTCACAGGCCTGGCCGATGACGATCGGGCCGGCGCCGATGATGAGGATGGTCTTGAGGTCGGAACGCTTTGGCATTGTCTTCTCTAAGTCAGTACAGCGTGTCTGGGGGAAGTGATCGCACGCTGTCGATCAGGAAATCTGTTCCGGGTCCAGCGCGATCTTGCACTCGCGCTGCAGGGCATCGACGATCCGCTGGCTGAAGTCAGCGGGCGGCTCGTTGTCGTTGAAGGCCTGCATGAAGCGCTGGAAGGCCGGCTTGCCCATGAAATCGGCAATCTTGCGCTTGGTGGCCTCGTCCACGCCCGGGTCGGCCGGTTCCTTGCCGGCGGCGGCCGCGGCGGCGGTGGCGCGGAACGTCCGCGCCATGTCGGTGCCGGCCGGCGTGGCCAGGAACTGCTTCCACTCGCCCACCAGCTGCGCACCGTCGTCGCCGAAGGCGTCGGCGATGCCCTGCTGGAACTGTTCGCCCATCAGCCGGGACACCTGGGTGGAGGCGCAGGCCATGCCAGCCGCATCCTGGTCCTGCATGCCCGGCAGCTGTGCCAGCAACGGGCCGATGGCACTGCCTGCGAGGTTGCTCATGCCCAGCGCCTGCATGATCTCGCCCACGTCCTTGCGCTCAGCAGGTGCCGCCACCGCGGAGGTGGCCAGCAGCAGGCCGGCGATCAGCGCGATGGCGCGCATCAGGCCTTGGCCTCTTCCATCAGGGTGATGAAGCGGTCGAACAGAGGCGCCACGTCGTGCGGGCCCGGCGAGGCTTCCGGGTGGCCCTGGAAGGAGAACGCCGGCGCATCGGTCAGGGCGATGCCCTGGATGGTCTGGTCGAACAGCGAGCGGTGGGTGACCCGCACGTTGGCCGGCAGCACGCTCTCATCGATGGCGAAGCCGTGGTTCTGCGAGGTGATCATCACCCGGCCGCTGTCGATGTCCTGCACCGGGTGGTTGGCACCGTGGTGGCCGTGACCCATCTTCATGGTCTTGGCACCGGAGGCCAGGCCCAGCAGCTGGTGGCCCAGGCAGATGCCGAAGGTCGGCACCTTCGCGGCGACGAACGCCTTGATCGCGGCGATGGCGTAGTCGCACGGTTCCGGGTCGCCCGGGCCGTTGGACAGGAACACGCCATCGGGATTCATCGCCAGCACCTCGGCGGCCGGGGTCTGCGCCGGCACCACGGTGAGCTCGCAGCCGCGCTCGGCCAGCATGCGCAGGATGTTGGTCTTCACGCCGAAGTCGTACGCCACCACCTTGAACTTCGGCGCGGCGCGCACGAACTCATTGCGGTCCAGGTCCAGCTGGCCGTCGGCCCAGCCATAGGGCTTGTCGGTGCTGACCACCTTGGCCAGATCCATGCCCTTCAGGCCCGGGAACTTGCGGGCGGCTTCCAGCGCCTTCTCCACATCGATGTCGCCGGCCATCAGCGCTCCGTTCTGGGCGCCGCGCTCGCGCAGGATGCGGGTCAACTTGCGGGTATCGATGCCGGCGATGGCCACCACGCCGCGCTGGATCAGCCAGTCCTGCAGCGACACCTGGTTGCGCCAGCTGCTCGGGCGGCGCGGCACGTCGCGGACGATCAGGCCGGCGGCCCACACCTTGCTGGCCTCGTCGTCCTGGTCGTTCATACCGGTGTTGCCGATATGCGGATACGTCAGGGTGATCATCTGCCGGGCGTAGGACGGATCGGTCAGCATCTCCTGATAACCGGTCATGGCGGTGTTGAACACCACCTCACCCACGGACAGGCCGGGCGCGCCTACGGATTCGCCCTCGAATACGGTGCCGTCTTCGAGCACGAGGATTGCGGCTTGGGTCACGGGAATCTCACTTTGGCTACCGGGGGACTCCGAAGCCACGCCTGCGTCGCCGGCAAAAACCGGTTGCAAAAAAGCGCGGACGGCGGTCTGTAACCGGTCCGGCTGACGTGTTTCGGCGAGCGGGAATTGTAAGGCCAAGGGGGCGCCAGCGCCAGCGCCCCGTGATGCCATTCCCAAGGGTTTCAGCCGTAACAGAAAGCCAACGAACGCACGTACTGAGGCGTATTCAGCTTGACCCCCGCCCCGCCGGCTCAGCCCAGCAGGTCGCGGACCCGGTAACGGCCGGCCGCGCGGCCGGCCAGCTGCCGGGCGGCATGCAGCGCGCCACGGGCGAAGATGTCGCGGCTGGTGGCCCGGTGCACCAGCTCCACCCGCTCGCCGAGCCCGGTGAACTGGACGAAATGCTCGCCGATGATGTCCCCGGCGCGCAGGCTGGCGTAGCGCGGCTCGGCCCCGCCCTGCACGGCCGACTCGCCCAGCGTCAGCGCGGTGCCGGACGGAGCGTCCTTCTTGTGCACGTGGTGCGACTCGACGATGTCGCAGTCCCAGCCAGGCAGCGCCTGCGCGGCCCGCTCGACCAGCTCGGCCAGTACTGCCACGCCCAGGCTGAAGTTGGTTGCCCATACCAGCGCGACGCGCCCTGCCGCGCTGTTCAACGCTGCCTGCTGCGCGTCGCTGATGCCGGTGGTGCCGGACACCAGGCCGACGCCACGTTCGGCGCACAACGCCAGCACCGGGTCAAAGCCTTCCGGCAGGCTGAAGTCGATGGCCACGTCGAACGCCGGCACGCCGGCCAGCTCACTGGCCGCGAAGTACGGGATGCCCTCGACCACGCGCTGGGTCGGCGGCTTGCGCACCACGGCGGCGACAACCTGCAGGGATGCATCCTCGGCAGCCAGGCGCAGCAGGGCCTGGCCCATGCGCCCGGAGGCGCCGTGTATCAACAGACGGATCGGAGTGTTGTTCATGGCGGGGAAACTAACGCCTGCGACCGACCTGCGACAAGCCGCAGGCCTGCATCAATGATTCGCACCGGCGTGCACCACCGCCACGCTGCGCGTCACCAGCACCTTCCAGCGGTTGCGTTCGATCGTGTCGCGCCCACGGCTGACCATCCGCATGCCGGGGATCTCCAGCACCGAGGACAACTCGACCTTGGCCGTGCTGCCGTCCTCGGAGAGCGTGATGCTCTTGATGGTCTGCTGGTGGCGCAGCGGGATGCGCCCCAGCTGCGCCTGCAACTGGCGCATCATGTCCATCGTCCGGGCCAGCTCGGCGCAGTATTCCTTCTTGCCGAGCGAACGCTCGGACTGCGCGTTCTCGGTCTTCATGACCACGGACTGCTGGTAGTCCTCGGCCAGCAGTTCGCACAGCGCCTTGTCGTCTGCGATTGCCATGGCCTCGTCGGCGCGCTCGTAGAACGCCCGCACCTGCCTTTCACTGAGCGAATTCCCGCCCCACTGGTAAATCCCCACCACCGCCGCGATCACCACGGCCAGCGATACCAGAAACTTCATCCAAGCCCCCTTGGTCTGCATCCTGCAAGACCGCTGATTGTATAGCGCCTGCTACCCTGCGCGCACTTCGAACCAACGGTCTGCAACACCCATGAATATCTCCGAGCAACGGGTCCTGATCACCGGCGCCGGCCGCGGCCTGGGGGCCGCGCTGGCGCGCGCGTTCGCGGCCGAAGGGGCAAGCGTCGTCCTCAACTATTGCCACAGCCAGGCCGCCGCCGAGGCACTGGCCGGGGAGCTGGGCCCACGCGCGCTGGTCCTGCGCGCCGATGTCCGCGATCGCGTCCAGGTGGATGCCATGGTCGCCACCGCCACCGCCCATTTCGGCCAGCCCATCAATGTCGTGGTCAACAACGCGCTGGTCGATTTCGCGTTCAATGGCGATGCCCGTGCCAAGGCGGACACGATCCGGTGGCAGGATTTCCACCGCCAGTTCGAAGGCAGCGTGCAGGGCGCGCTGAACACCGTGCAGGCCACCCTGCCCGGCATGCGGGCACGGTGCTTCGGACGCATCATCAACGTCGGCACCAACCTGTTCCAGAACCCGGTCGTGCCCTATCACGACTACACCGCCGCCAAGGCCGCCCTGCTCTCGCTGACCCGCACCCTGGCAGGCGACCTCGGGCCGGACGGCATCACCGTCAACATGGTGTCCGGCGGCCTGCTGCGCACCACCGACGCCAGCGCGGCCACCCCGGAGGCGGTGTTCGACTACATCGCCGCGAACACCCCGCTGCGCGAGGTGACCACGCCGGAACAGTTCGCCGACGCCGCGCTGTTCTTCGCCTCACCGTGGGCACGCGCGGTGACCGGGCAGAACCTGGTCGTCGATGGCGGATTGGTCCGAGATTGACCTGGAAACACGAACGCCGGGCAGGCCCGGCGTTCGGTTCAATGCTGCTTGGGCGCCTTGGTGTCGCAGCTGCTGCAACCACCGCAGGCACCGCCGCCATTGGCGGGCGGGGGCGCAAGCCGCCGCCCCCACTCCTGCAACCGTTGCGAATGCGCCGGCTTCACCAGCCACAGCGCCAGTGCACCGCGCAGGCGCCGCACCACGCCGGGGAACTGCTTCTTCAGCACGACCCAGGCGCTGACCAGCACAGCCAGCGCGATGACCAGGTACTGCAGCAGCATGCCCCTGTCCATCAGCCTGCCCCCAGCGCCTTGGCTACCTGGTAGGTCACCAGCGCGGCCAGGTACGCCGCCGCGAACAGGTACACCGTGGCAAACGCCATCTGCTTCCAGGAGTTGGTCTCGCGGCGGATGGTGGCCAGCGTCGAGATGCACATCGGCGCGTAGATGAACCACACCATCAACGACAGGCCGGTCGCCAGCGTCCAGCCGTCGCTGATCACCGGGGTCAGCGCCTGGATGGCGGCATCGTCATCGGCCGCGGACAGCGCATAGATGGTGGCCAGCGAGGACACCGCCACTTCGCGCGCGCCCATGCCCGGGATCAGCGCGATGCAGATCTGCCAGTTGAAGCCCAGCGGGGCGAAGATCACCGCCATCGCATGGCCGATCTGGCCGGCGAAGCTGTAGTCGATGGCCGGCATGGTCGCGTTCTCCGGCGCGCCGGGGAAGGACAGCAGGAACCACAGCAGGATGGTCAGCGCCAAGATGATGCCGCCCACGCGCTTGAGGAAGATCATCGCGCGCTCGTACAGGCCCACCGCCAGGTCACGCGGGTTGGGCAGACGGTAGGACGGCAGCTCCAGCATCAGCGGGTGCTCGCTCTTGTCGCGGCGGAACTTCTTCATCGTCCAGGACATCATCAGCGCACTGAGGATGCCCGCCACGTACAGGGCAAACAGCACCAGCCCCTGCTGGTTGAACACGCCCCACACCGTCCTGGCCGGGATGAACGCGCCGATCAGCAGCGCATACACCGGCAGGCGCGCCGAACAGGTCATCAACGGCGCGACCAGGATGGTGGCCAGGCGGTCACGCGGGTCCTGGATCGAGCGGGTCGACATGATGCCCGGCACCGCGCAGGCGAAGCTGGACAGCAACGGGATGAACGAGCGCCCAGACAGGCCGGCCGACGCCATCATCCGGTCCAGCAGGAAGGCAGCGCGCGGCAGGTAGCCGGACTCCTCCAGCGCCAGGATGAAGAAGAACAGGATCAGGATCTGCGGCAGGAACACGATCACCCCGCCCACGCCGGCGATGATGCCGTCCACCAGCAGGCTGCTCAGCGGCCCTTCCGGCAGATTGGCCGCGGCGAACTCACCCAGCCAGCCGAAGCCGGCCTCGATGCCGTCCATCAGCGGGGTCGCCCAGGCGTACACCGCCTGGAAGATCAGGAACATCACCACCGCCAGCGTCAGCAGCCCGTACACCGGGTGCAGCAGCCAGCGGTCGAGCGTGTCGTCGACCTTGCCGGTGCGGCTGGGCATGCGCACCGCCGCTTCCAGGATGGCGCGCACCTGGGCGTGGTGCTCGCCGGCTTCCACTGGTTGCTGCAGGGGCTGCGAAGCCAGCTGCGGCACCAGCCCGTCGATGCGCTCGACCAGGGCCTTGGCCCCGTTGCGCTGCACCGCGACGGTTTCCACCACCGGCACGCCCAGTGCCTTTTCCAGCGCCGGCACGTCGATCTCGATGCCGCGACGGCGCGCCGCATCCACCATGTTCAGGGCCACGATCATCGGCTTGCCCAGCTCACGCACCTCCAGCGCGAAGCGCAGGTGCAGGCGCAGGTTGGTCGCGTCGATCACGCAGATCAGCGCATCCGGCGCGGCCTCGCCGGGGTAGAAACCACGGCACAGGTCACGGGTGATCGCCTCGTCCAGGCTGGCCGGGTGCAGGCTGTAGGCGCCGGGCAGGTCCAGCACCGCGTACTCGCGGCCGGACGGGCCGCGCATGCGGCCTTCCTTGCGTTCGACGGTGACGCCGGTGTAGTTGGCCACCTTCTGGCGGCTACCGGTCAGCTGGTTGAACAAGGCGGTCTTGCCGCTGTTCGGGTTGCCGACCAGCGCCAGCCGTGCCACTGCCCCACTCATGCCGATACTCCTTCAGTACGCACGCGCACCCGGGCCGCTTCGCTGCGGCGCAGGGCAAAACGGGTGAAACCCACCTGGAACAGCAGCGGCTCGCCGCCGACCGGGCCCCGCGCCACCAGGCGCACCTCCTCGCCGTTCACGAAGCCCAGCTCACGCAGGCGGCGCGCAATGGCGTCATTGGGATGCAGGTCCTGTACGTCTTCAACCTTGGCGGAGGCATGCAGCGGCAACTCGGACAACGTCACTGAATGGGCCCTTCTAAGGAGTTGATAAGAATGGTTATCAATTCTAGCATCGCCGCGTCGCGTCATGGCGTCCCAGTCCTGCACCGCTATGATTCGCGCACTTACCGTTCAACTCAGGCTTTCCCGATGAGCGATGCATTGCTCGTACACCGCCAGGGCGCCGTCGCGACCCTGCAACTGAACCGCCCGGAACTGCACAACGCATTCGACGCCGCGCTGATCCAGACCCTGACCACCGCTTTGGAAACCGTCGGCAATGACCCGACGGTGCGCGCCGTGGTCCTTTCGGGGGCCGGCGCCTCCTTCTCGGCCGGCGCCAACCTGCAATGGATGCGCGCGATGGCCAGCGCCAGCCAGGACGAGAACCGCCAGGACTCGCTGGCCCTGGCCCGGCTGATGCGCACCCTGGACGAGCTGCCCAAGCCGACCATCGCCCGCGTCCACGGTGCCGCGTTCGGTGGTGGCGTCGGCCTGGTGGCCTGCTGTGACATCGCCATCGCTGCCGAAGGTGCCCGCTTCGGCCTGACCGAAAGCCGCCTCGGGCTGCTGCCGGCGGTGATCTCGCCCTATGTGATCGCGGCCATCGGTCCGCGCCAGGCGCGCCGCTGGTTCGCCACCGGCGAGCACTTCGGTGCGGCCACCGCCGCGCAGATCGGCCTGGTCCACCAGGTGGTCGCGGCCGAGGCCCTGGACGCGGCCGTGGACGCCCAGCTGTCGCTGCTGGCCAAGGCCGGCCCGGTCGCCGCGGCCTCGGCCAAGGTCCTGGTCCGTGAAGTGACCGCCGCCGGCGGTGACCGCGATGCCCTGGACCGTGCCAACGCCGGCCTGATCGCCGCGCTGCGCGCCTCCAATGAAGGCCGCGAAGGCCTGACCGCCTTCCTCGAGAAGCGCCCGCCCGCCTGGGCCTCCCCGTGACCGCAGGTATCGCAACGCCATGAACGATTTCGTCCGCATCGTGGAAGTAGGCCCGCGCGATGGCCTGCAGAATGAAAAGCAGCAGGTGGCCACCGCCGACAAGATCGCGCTGATCGACCGGCTCTCGGCCACCGGCCTGCGCAGCATCGAGGCCACCAGCTTCGTCAGCCCCAAATGGGTGCCGCAGCTGGCCGACGCCGCCGAGGTGTTTGCCGGCATCCAGCGCCGCCCCGGCGTGAACTACCCGGTACTGGTACCCAACGAACAAGGCTACGAGCGCGCGCTGGCGGTCGGGGTCCAGGAAGTGGCGGTGTTCACCGCCGCCTCCGAGCAATTCAACCTGAAGAACACCAATGCCGGCATCGACGAATCGCTGCGTCGCTTCGAGCCGGTGCTGGCCCGCGCCAAGGCCGATGGCATCAAGGTCCGCGGCTATGTCTCCACCGTGCTCGGCTGCCCCTACCAGGGCGAGGTGCCGCTGGCCGACGTGGTGCGCGTGGCGCGCAGCCTGCATGCGATGGGCTGCTACGAGATCTCGCTGGGCGACACCATCGGCGTGGGCACCCCGCTGAAAGCGCGGGCGATGCTGCAGGCGGTTGCCGCCGAACTGCCGGTCGACGCCCTGGCCATCCATTTTCACGACACCTATGGGCAGGCGCTGGCTAATATCGCCACATGCCTGGACGTGGGGGTCCGGGTGGTGGATTCGGCGGTCGCGGGCACCGGGGGGTGCCCCTATGCGCGTGGCGCCAGTGGTAATGTCGCCAGCGAGGACGTCGTCTACATGTTGCACGGTATGGGGATGAGCACCGGCGTCGATCTGCCGGCGCTTGCCGCCACGGGGAACTGGCTCGCCGAACGGCTGGGCCGGCAGACAGGCAGCAAGACAGGAAAGGCTTTGACAGTGTCATGACCGGAACCGGCCAGCGCATAGTCCACGCGGAGGGGGAACACCCCGCCGCCCACGTCGATGCGCTCGCCGGGCTGGACCAGGCCCTGCACCAGCCGCTGCCGCTTGCCCTGCAGCAGGTACTGGTCGCCGCCCGCGCCGCACTCAGCGAGGCAATGACCGAGCGGCACGCCGCCCAGCGCCGCTACGAGGCGCTGTTCGATGCGGTGCCCGACCCGGTCAGCATCCTCAGCGCCACCGGTGTCGTGCTGGACCTCAACAAGGCCGGCATCGAGGCCTACGGCCGGACCCGCGAGGAAATCGTCGGCCAGCCCATCGAACTGCTCAACCCCGACCTGCCCGCCGACCACCTGGAGCCGGTCTGGGAAACCCTCCACCGCGGCGAGACCTACGTGGTGGAAGTCACCAACATGCGCGGCGACGGCAGCCGCTTCCCGGTGGAAGTGCATTCGGCGGTGTTCGAGCATGACGGCCAGCAGTGCATCGTCGCCGTCGCCCGCGACCTGAGCCGGCGCTGGCAGGCCGAAACGCGCTACCGCCTGCTGCTGGAGTCCATCGACAAGGGAGTGATGCTGTTCGACCGCAGCTTCAACATCCTCTCGGCCAACCCCGCCGCGCACCGCATCCTGCAACTGACCAACCACCTGCCGGCCCGCGCACCGGTGGATGCCGATGAGTGGATCACCGTCGACGAGCGCGGCCGCCGCCTGGGCATGGAGCAATGGCCGGTCGCACGCGCGTTCCGCGACGGACGCATCATCCCCAGCACCATCGTCGGCCTGTACCACCGGCCGCACGGCCGCATGATCTGGATCTCGATGACCACCGTGCCGGTGTTCTCGTCCAACTGCGACCTGCCCGACCACGTGTTCTCGCTGTTCAGCGACATCACCGAACTCAAGCGCGACCATGCCTTGTTCGATCGCGCCCAGGCCCTGGCCCACATCGGCGGCTGGGAATGGGACCGCGGCCAGAAGCGCCTGTACCTGACCGGCGAAGCCCAGCGCATCCTCGGCCAGGCCCAGCCGCCGGAGGACCTGGACACCCTGCTCGGCTGCCTGAACCTGGGGTCGCGCCAGTTGCTGCGCGAGGCCATGGACCGGGTGGTCGAGCAGCGTGCCGGCTTCGAGTTGGAGCTGCAGGGGCAGCGCGCGAACGGGCACAGCTTCTGGATCCGCATGATCGGCGAGGTCGAGCCCGGCGACCTGGCCTCCAGCCGCATCGCCGGCACCCTGCAGGACATCACCGAATCCAAGCAGGCCGAGGAAACGCTCAAGAACCAGGCCCGCACCGATCCACTGACCGGCATCATGAACCGCGATGCCGCGCTCACCGACCTGGAAGCGCGCCTGAGCAACCCCTCCCACGCCGGCGTGGCGGTGCTGTACATCGACCTGGACCGCTTCAAGACCGTCAACGACGTGCTCGGCCACAATGCCGGGGACCAGTTGCTGATCGAGGCAACCCGCCGCATCAGCCAGGCCATCGGCACCGAGGGCCTGCTGGCCCGCTTCGGTGGCGACGAATTCGTGGTCACCTGCGATGCCCGCGACCTGCCACAACGCCCCGAGCAACTGGCCCAGGCCATCACCGACGCCTTCGTGCCGCCCTTCCAGTTCGGCAAGGACGAGTTCGCGGTCACCACCAGCATCGGCATCGCCCGCGCGCCGCAGCATGGGCAACGCCCGCAGCAGCTGATCCAGAACGCGGACCTGGCCATGTATGAGTGCAAGCGCCGCGACCGCAATGGCTGGCAGGCGTTCTCGCCGGAGCTGGCCCGGCGCCAGCGCGACCGCCTGCAGATCGAACGGCGCCTGCGCAAGGCCTTGGAACGCGACGAGTTCCGGCTGGTGTACCAGCCACAGGTGGACCTGCGCAGCGGCGAACTGGTCGCCTGCGAAGCGCTGATCCGCTGGCACGACCGGCAACTGGGCGAGCTGCGCCCGGATATCTTCATCAGCCATGCCGAGAACACCGGCGACATCGTCCGGATCGGCGACTGGGTGTTGCACCAGGCCTGCCAGCAGATCCGCGAATGGCGCGACCAGGGGCTGGGGTTGGTGCGGGTGGCGATCAACGTCTCCTACCGCCAGTTCAGCGGCGACCGGCTGGCGCACCAGGTCCAGTCGGCACTGCAGGCCTTCGACCTGCCCGGCAGCGCGCTGGAGCTGGAGTTCACCGAACGGGTCCTGATCGAGGACGCCCCGGCCACCCTGCGCACCTTCGCCGAGCTGCGCGGGATGGGGGTGATCCTGACCATCGACGACTTCGGCGAGGGCTACAGCGCCCTGAACTACCTGCGCAACCTGCCCATCCATGGCCTCAAGCTCAGCCAGCTGTTCATCGGCGGGGTGCCACGCAACCGTTCCGACGTGGCGGTCTGCGAGGCGGTCTGCGGCATTGCCCGCAGCCTGGGCCTGGGGCTGGTGGCCGAGGGCATCGAGTCCGAGGCCCAGCGCCAGTTCCTGCTGGAGCTGGGCGTGCCGGTCGGCCAGGGCTTCCTGTTCTCCCCGGGCCTGTCCCCGGGGGAACTGGCCCTGCGCCTGCGCTGAAACGGCCAGCCGGCCTGCCCCTCTGGGCGGAGCAGGCGCATCCGCTAGAATCGGTGGTCCATTTTTCCGCAGGATCGTTCCAATGCAGCTGTCCTCCGTGCGTGCTGTCATCACCGGTGGTGTTTCCGGCCTCGGCCTCGGCGTCGCCCAGTTCCTGGTCGCCAACGGCGGCAAGGTCGCCCTGTTCGACCTCAATGACGAGAAGGGTGCGGCCGCCGTCGCCGAACTGGGCGCCGACAATGCCCGCTACTTCACCACCAACGTCACCGACGAGGCCGGCGTGGCCGCCAACCTGGCCGCCGCCAGGGACTTCCTGGGCGGGCTGAACGTGGTGATGAACTGCGCCGGCATCCTTGGCGCCGGCCGCGTGCTGGGCCGCGAGGCCCCGATGCCGCTGGCCAATTTCCAGACCACGGTGATGGTCAACCTGGTCGGCAGCTTCAACGTGGCCAAGGCCGCGGCCGACCTGATGCAGCACAACGAGGCCTCGGCCGATGGCGAGCGCGGGGTGATCATCAACACCGCCTCGGTGGCCGCCTATGAAGGCCAGATCGGCCAGGCCGCGTACTCCGCCTCCAAGGGCGGCGTGGTCGGCATGACCCTGCCGATGGCCCGCGAGCTGTCGCGCTTCGGCATCCGCGTGCTGACCATCGCCCCGGGCGTGTTCTGGACCCCGATGGTCGATGGCATGCCCTCGAACGTGCAGGAATCGCTGGCCACCTCCATCCCGTTCCCGTCGCGGCTGGGCCAGCCGGCCGACTTTGCCAGCCTGGTCGGCCACATCATTGGCAATACCTACCTCAACGGTGAGACTATTCGCCTTGACGGTGCCGTGCGTCTGGCACCGAAGTGATCCCCCCGCGGGCGCCCCCCGGGCGCCCGCCGCCGGTTACCCCACCCGACTGTCCAAGCCTGAAAGCCACCGCTAACAAGAAAG